>JAFTYM010000052.1 GCA_017461585.1 Oscillospiraceae bacterium
AAAAAGAAATCCTTTGCCCGTAAACATCGTTATCAAAGCTCGTAAGACATACAGTATTACAGCGCTTTTCTGCCTCGTTTACGAACAAAAACTATCTTTTTAAGTGCAAGCAGTTTTGCCACAAGATATTCGAGATAGAATCAATTTACAAAAATCCGCCAATACTGGTATGTATTGGCGGATTTTTTAAGTTGCATTATAGCCGAATAGATAAAGGCAAAACCTTATGTTTTCTTATCGGGTACACCCTAAATCTCAGCGGGATTTTTTTATGCTTCAAGTCTTTCGCTTGAAAGCTTCTTTTTAAATGTTTTGATGGTAAGTCCGAGGCACATGAGAAAACCGACGGTAGAGCCGAAATACCATGCCCACATAAGACCTGTATAGCTTGCAAGAACGCTTGTAAGTACAAAACACATTGTAACGCGTACACAGAACTCTATCATTGTCTCAATAAAAAATGCGAGACTGTTTCCAACGCCGCGCAGCAGACCGCCTGTTGCGATAATAAAGCAGATAATGGAATAAACAGGGGAGATGATACGCAGATAATTGGTTCCGGATTCGATTACCAGCGGTGCAGCATCACCGTCAATAAATATACCGATGAGCTGGTTGGGAAGTATCTGGAACAGTAGAATTATGCACGCAGTAATGATTGCAAGAGTGATAACTGTAACTCTAAAGCCTTCTTTGATTCTTGAGTGCTTTTTAGCACCATAGCACTGGGCGGTAAAGGTTGCAAAAGCAGAGCCTATTGTGTTCATGCCCATGTAAGCGAAATTGTGAAGCTTGGATGCAGCCTCATAGCCTGCGATAATGGCTGTGTCATAAGTGTTGAGGATACTCTGAACGATGGTGTGAGTGATCGCAACGCAGCTCTGCTGCAGAATACAGGGAATGGCTGCCTTTGTGATATCTTTAAGGATTACACTGCTGAATCCGCCTCTGGACTCGACAGGACAAATCTTTTTGAGTCGCTTTACGAGAATGATAATTGACAAAAGTGCCGCAACAAACTGCGAGAATGTTGTTGCCCATGCAGCACCGATAACGCCCCATAAAAGGAATTTTACTGCGATATAGTCAAGAATTACATTCAAAACAGAGGAAATGCACAGCAAAAGGAGAGGAAGTTTAGAGTCGCCCAAGCCTGTAAAAATACCTGTTGTGGCATTGTAAACCAGCATGGGGAATGCGCCGATGGCATAAATCAAAAGATATGCTCTTGCATCAGCGAAAATATCTTCCTGTGCATTGAGAAGATGCATCAGGGGACCTGCGAGAAGCGCACCGCCAACAGCGAGAACGATACCGAGGACTACGAATGATACAAGCGATGTTGTAACAGCCTGCTTCATATCTCCAAGACGTTTCGCACCGAAAATCTGAGAGATGATAACAGAGCAGCCCATGGAAGCACCTGTAGCTATTGCAATAAAGAACAGGGTGATGGGGTAAGCAGCACCGATAGCTGCAAGACCGCCTGCACCGGTAAACTGTCCTACTATGATGCTGTCGGCTACGTTATAGAACTGCTGCAGTACAGTACTCAGAAGCAGCGGTAGTGCAAAGGTGAGTATAACCTTTGATACCTTTCCTGTTGTAAGGTCGGTCGTCATTACATTTCCTCCTTGTTTGCATGGAATAATAAAACAGGCATGATGTTTTACCATCATGCCTGTATAAATTTACAGATCGTTAACTGCGGCGTTTGCCATTGCAGTTGCCTGCATGATGTTTTTAGGTGTTACACAGTCACCGATAACAAAGAACTCGGGAGCACAGTAGCGAAGAGCATAAGCGGTTTCGGTCTGGGGAACCTGACCCATAGCGCATACAACTGTGTCAGCGGGGAAGAATACCTTCTCACCGTTGTCTCCGTAAACACCGTCTGCGGTAATTTCACAAGCTTTTGTGCCGAGTGCAAGCTTGATATCGTTGTCGCGGATCTCTGTGTTGAGTGCGTTCTGATGGAGAATATTGCCGCCGCTGTTGAGCATGGGAGCCATCTCCATAATGGTGACCTTTTTACCGCTTCTTGCAAGATGGATAGCAAGCTCGGTACCTACAAGACCGCCGCCGAGAACAACGACATTTTCACCTGTTTTGTCGATGTGGTCATATACATCCTCGGCTGTCATGGTGAGTTCAATGCCGGGGATGGGAGGCCTCATGGGTGTTGCACCGAATGCGGCAATGATAGCATCGGGCGCGATGCTGTCTGCAAGCTCAGGTGTAACCTCGGTGTTAAGACGGATCTCAGCACCGGACTCTCTTACCTTGCGCTCCTGATACTCTATGTAAGCCTTGATCTTGCCCTTAAAGGATACAGTTTCCTCGCACTTAAGAGCGCCGCCGAGACGGTCGGACTTTTCACAGAGGATAACCTTATGTCCCTTGGCAGAAGCTTCGATAGCTGCCTGCATACCGCCGATGCCGCCGCCTGCAACAAGAACAGTCTTGCTCTCCTTGGCAGGACGAGCATACTTATGCTCTGTTTCACGGCCGATTTCGGGGTTAACGGCACAGAATACCTGACCGTTTGTGATAAGGTGAGAGAAGCATGCAAGACAACGAAGGCAAGGGCGAATTTCTTCAGGCTTGCCCATGCGTGCCTTCTTGGGAAGGTCGGGGTCTGCCATAAGAGCACGTGCCATTTCAATAACATCTGCCTTGCCGGAAGCGATGATCTCCTCTAAAAGCTCGGGATCGGAGTGTGCGCCAACGGTTGCAATGGGAGTCTTTACATGGGGCTTGATCGCAGCAGCAAATTTTACATTGCAGCTGTCTTCCATGAAAATGCTGGGATGTGTTACGCAGAACACATCAGGATTTTCGTGGTGCCCTGCAGAAACGTGGATGAGGTCAACGTGACCGTCCAGCATCTTGGCAATGGCAATACCCTCGTCAAGGTCGTAGCCGTCGGGTGTTACCTCAGAGCCTGACATACGGATCTCGACAGGGAAGTTTTTGCCAACAGCCTTCTTAACCGCGTCGCATACAGCAAGAGGGAAACGCATGCGGTTTTCCAAAGAGCCGCCCCACTTGTCCTTTCGAAGGTTTACCTTGGAAGACATGAACTGGGACATAAGCCAGCCGTGACCGCCGTGGATAGTTACCATGCCAAAACCACAAGCCTTTGCGAAAGCAGCAGCCTTTGCATATTTTTCAATAGTTTCGATGATCATCTCTTCAGGCATTTCAAAATATTCCATGCCGTCAGCATTGATGCCTGCACAAGGACCGTAAATGGTATTGCCCTGCATGTGAGAGAATTTTGAGTAAAGTCCGCCGTGCTGCAGCTCAATGGAAGCTACAGCCCCGTGACGGGAGATAGCATTTGTAAGACGGTTTAAAGGTGTGTGGTTTGCCATGTCGTCAAGACGGATCATTGGCTCGCCGAAAAGACCGTGTACAGAGTCTACAACGCAGTCGCCAAGACAAATAGTTGCAGAGCCGCCGCGAGCTTTACGCTCGTAAAATGCGGTATAGTTATCGTCGGGACGGTTGTTATAATCAAGGTTTCTACCCGAAATGGGAGAAGCAAAAAGTCTGTTTTTAAAAGTTGTTTTGCCCAAAGTTATGGGCTGAAACAGGTGGGGATATTTGAAGCAATCTGAGAACATTGATATCTGCTCCTTAAATCAGTTTCTTGGGATTATTATAATTTAAACCCAGGTTTTGTGAAAGAATGACAATCGAGTGCTGTCACAACCTATTGGTTGTGACAGCATTAGCTTATTTGCAGAGGTCTATAATTGCCTGAGTAAATATTTTTGCGCTTACCAACAGCTCGTCTACAAGGAAGTTCTCGTTGATGCCGTGGATGCCGGGGTCACGACCGGGGAAGGAACAGCCGAAAGCTACAGCGCCGGGAATGCCGTGAGCATAAGTCAGACCGCCGATTGAAAGAGCTTCGCCGGGAAGTCCTGTGTAATCCTCGTAGATGGCGAGAAGAGTTTTTACAAACTCAGATTCTGCAGGCACGCTGTGAGAGGGGAGAAGGTGGTCAACATTGCAGTTGATGCCTGCTTTTCGAAATGCCGACTCTGTCATTTTTGCTAAAGGCATGCTGTCAGCACAGATAGGTGTACGCATATCAAGATTGCCGGACATGCCGTGGAGATCAAACTTGAAAATACCGAAATTTACAGAGATCTCACCGGACTCCTCATCCTTGCAGTTGATGCCGAGCGCTGTGCCGTTGAAATCACCGTGAGGAACAAGGGCGGCAAGCTGCTTTAAGCGGTAGAAAGGCTCGCTTTCTGCAATGGGAAGATGTGTGAGAACTGTTAAAAGAACAGTATTTGCATTAAGTCCGTTTGCAGGAACAGATGCGTGAGCTGCAACACCGTAAGCTGTGATGATAACGCCGCGGTCTGTGTCGCGATATGTTATCTCTGTGCCGAAACGGGAAGCAAATTCATCACACATGGGTTTTACATCCTCTGCTGTAAGACCTTCAATAAGGGCATCTGCAGCTCTGGGAACGATGTTGGAAACAGATCCGCCCTGTGCAAAAACGATGCGGGGAAGAGCTGTGCTCTCAACCCAGTCGCAATAGAAGTCAGGACCAAACTTGCCCTTTTCGATATTTATAAGAGGGAAGTCTGCGTCGGGAGAAAATACCATGGGAGGATAGGTGGCTTCTTTTTCGTAGAAGTGCAGATCGCCCATGCCTGTCTCCTCTGCAGAACCGAGGATAAGGCGGCAGTTCTTTGTGAGTTCAGGAGCAAGCTCACGGGCAGCGACCATGGCATAGAGAGCTGCGATTGCAGGTCCTTTATCGTCGGATGTGCCGCGTCCGTAAAGTGCGCCATCTTTTTCTACCATTGTGTAAGGATCTGTTGTCCAGCCCACACCCTCAGGTACGACGTCAACGTGAGCCAGCATGGCAAGCTGTGCCTCACCGACATTCATATCTGCAGAGAGAACTGCATTGCCGTAAACCTGTGTGCCGAATCCCTTTGCCTCGATGATTTCTTTAGCTGTCATAAGAGCCTCATAAGAGCCCTCGCCGTAGGGCATGTCGCCCTTAGGTGCGCCTGCGACACTTTTAACGGAGATGAGCTTTGCAAGGTCTGCAATCATCTCATCTTTATGAGCGTCAAACCAGCTGTTGATTATTTCTTTCATGTTATTTGATGCCATAAACAGCCTTAACTCCTTTGTAAGTCATATAGCAGTCGTAAACGGAAACTGTCTCGAAAGGTGCGTGCATGGAGAGAACGGGAATACCTGCATCAATAGTGTCGATGTTGCGGTTAGCCATGAACTTTGCGATAGTTCCGCCGCCGCCCTGGTCAACCTTACCGAGCGCTGCCATCTGCCATACTACCTCAGCTTCACCGAACTGACGGCGGAGCATTGCAATGATCTCGGGAGAAGCATCGCTGGAGCCGGACTTGCCGCGTGCACCTGTATACTTCATGAGAGCGATACCGTAGTTGATCTTACCGTTGTTGCGCTTTTCGGAAACTTCGGGGAAGTTGGGGTCGAAAGCGTTGCAAACGTCGGCAGACAGGCAGAAAGAGTTTGCAAAGCAATGACGGAGCTTAACGCCCTGAGCATCACAAAGCTCTTCCATAAAGTATTCAAAGTCAGCACTCTGCATACCGGAAACACCGTCAGAGCCAACCTCTTCCTTGTCGGAGAGAATGCATACTGCTGTCTTTACCGGTGTGTCGATATCGAAAATAGCCTTAAGCTCTGCATAAGAGCAGCTGCGGTCATCGTGACCGTAAGCTGTGATGAGGCTGCGGTCAAAGCCTGTGTATCTTGCCTTGCCTGCGGGAACAGCTTCGATTTCAGCGGAGAGGAAATCTTCCTCAACGATACCGTATTTTTCGTTGAGCATCTGGAGAACAAGATCCTTCATGCGGCTTGCGCCCTCACCGGAAACAGGAGTGCTGCCTACGAGGATGTTAAGGTTTTCGCCTGTGAATGCCTCGCCCAGAGACTTCTTGTTCTGGTCAGCACCCAGGTGGGGCAGAAGGTCTGTTACGACAAATACGGGATCTGTTTCATCCTCACCAATGTTGATAACAACCTTTGTGCCGTCCTTTTTAATCACAACGCCGTGAAGTGCAAGGGGAAGAGTTACCCACTGATACTTCTTGATGCCGCCATAGTAATGTGTCTTGAAGAGAGCCATCTCGCTGTCCTCGTAAAGGGGGTTCTGCTTTAAATCAAGACGGGGAGAGTCGATATGTGCGCCTGCGATGTTGCAGCCGCGGTCAAGTTTCTCTGTACCGATAACTGCCAGTACGAGAGCCTTATCTCTGTTGTTTCTGTAGAACTTTGCGCCGGGAACAACTTCCATACCGGGAGCATATTCTACAAAGCCGTTAGCCTTTGCAAGCTCAATAGCGTAGGAAACGCACTCGCGCTCTGTTTTGCCGTTGTCAAGGAAAGCCATATAGCCCTTGGAATATTCCGCAGCAGCAGCCTTCTCCTCGTCGCAAATGATGTCAGAAATGTGTTTCTGTTCGTAATAGAGTTCTTTGGACATTTTATACACTCACTTTCTCCGCAAAAAATTCGCGGCAATTATTTTCAAATTCAGCTTTTGTATCGTAATCGTTTATAAGCGAATATGTGTTTTCTTCTATGAAGTAAATATCGTTTTTCTGTGCTCTGATGCGCTTCATGGCGTAGTCAAAGTCAATACCTTCTCTTGCCATAATGCGCTGTGCTCTTTTTTCGGCAGGTGCGATGATTGCAACGGTGAAATTACACATTTTGCCAAGACCGCTTTCGTTTAAGGCAATAGCGTCAATAGCGGCGAGTTTACCGCCGTCAGCTTCCCAAGCGTCAATTAGTCTGCGTACTTCAAGTTTGACATACTTATGTGTAATTGCGTTGAGATCCTGCAGGGCTTCAAAATCGTCAAAAACAATTTTGCCTAAGTTTTTCCGCTGTAAAATGCCGTCAACCACAACACCGGGAAAACGTGTGCCTATTTCGGAAAGCATCTCTTTGCTGTTTGCGGTGAGGTCATGGTAAACAGCGTCGCAATCAATAATGAGCGCGCCCATTTCCTTTAGTACATCAAGTGCAGTTGTCTTTCCCGCGCCTGTACCGCCTGTAATTCCAACTATGAACATTACATGACCTCCGTTCCGAGTGCTGTTTCTATGTCTTTTTTCAAAAGTCCGCCCTGTCTTAAAATTTTCGGGGGGGTGACTGTCATGTCCACTATAGTAGACTCTATTCCAACAGAGCACTTTCCACCGTCGATCACGCAGGGAATCTTTCCGTCAAAATAGGAAAGGACCTCGTCTGCTGACTTAGGACTTGGCATCCCCGAAATATTCGCAGACGGTGTAGCCAGGGGCTTGCCGCATGTTTTTAAAAGCTCAAGTGTCAGGGGATGGTCGGGACATCTCACGCCAACGGTGCTGCCGCCTGCGGTTACTATGTCAGGAACTATGCTCTTTTTGCGAAGTATCATAGTAAGCGGCCCGGGCCAGAACTTTTCAGCCAATATATACGCCTCTTGAGGTATATCATCACAAAAATGCTCAACAGTTTCAATGTCTGAAACCAAAAGGCTTATAGGCTTTGTTTCGGGACGTCCCTTAACGTTGTAAATCTCTTCAACTGCGCTTTCACAAAGTCCGTCAGCAGAAAGCCCGTAGACTGTTTCGGTAGGAACAGCTACAAGTCTGCCTTCGGAAATGAGCCGGGCTGCATAAGATATATCACCGTCAGAGATGATAACAGTTTTCATGGATTATTCCTCTGTGGACTTAAGCTTCTCAGCCTGGTCTGCCATAATAAGAGCGTCAATAACGTCGTCAAGATCGCCGTTTAAAACCTGCTCAAGCTTGTACAGAGTAAGACCGATGCGGTGATCTGTGATTCTGCCCTGAGGGTAGTTATAGGTGCGGATACGCTCAGATCTGTCACCTGTACCGACCTGGCTCTTACGCTCAGCAGCTAAAGCTGCGTTCTGCTTTTCGCGCTCAGCCTCGTACAGACGGGAGACAAGAATCTTCATTGCGCGCTCACGGTTCTTATGCTGGCTGCGCTCGTCCTGACACTCAACAACTGTGCCTGTGGGCAGGTGAGTGATACGGATGGCGGACTCTGTCTTGTTAACGTGTTGACCGCCAGCACCGGATGCGCGGTAAGTGTCTATCTGCAGGTCGGCAGGATTGATCTCAAAGTCAACCTCTTCCATTTCGGGAAGAACAGCTACGGTAACAGTACTTGTGTGGATACGGCCGGAAGTCTCTGTCTCGGGAACACGCTGAACTCTGTGAACGCCGCTTTCAAACTTAAAGCGGGAGTAAGCACCGTCACCTTCGATAATAAAGCTGACTTCCTTGATGCCGCCTATTTCGGTTTCGTTTATGTTGGCAATCTCAACCTTCCAGCGACGGGAGTCTGCATACATGGAGTACATACGGTAGAGGTTGTAGGCAAAGAGTGCAGCCTCATCACCGCCTGCACCGCCGCGGATCTCAACGATAACGTTCTTATCATCGTTGGGGTCACGGGGGAGAAGCAGAAGTTTGATCTCTTCCTCGGTTTTCTCCATTTCTTCCTTGGCTGCCTCGTATTCCTCCTGAGCCATCTACTTGAAATCGGGGTCATTCATAAGCTCAAGTGCGCCCTCTGCATCATTTTTCAGTTTTGTGTATTTGCGGTATGCCTCAACAACAGGTGCGATTTCCTTCTGCTCCTTTGCAAGCTTTGCGTAAAGTGCAGGATCGGTATACACCTCAGGTGTCTGCATACGCTCTTCTAAAGAGTTAAATTTTTCTTCAATTTCTCTAAGCTTTTCAAGCATAACAACTATCCTTTTCAAATCATAATTAATCCATAATATAATACCACCGAAGAGATTATTTGTAAATATAAGTATACAGCATAATATTGAGCAAAATTATACGATTGTTCACAGACACAATAGGTGGTAAAATCAAATCAGAAATATAACTTCGGGGGAAACTTATGATAAAGCTTTCGAATTTAAAAATACCGGCAAAAGCGGGTGAGGAAAAGCTGCTTTCTGCTTTGGCACAGAAAACAGGTGCTAAAGGAATAAAAAATCTGCAGATCCTCAAAAAATCCGTAGATGCCCGCAAGAAAACAGATGTAAACCTCATCTATTCTGTTGCCTTTTCCGCAGACAACGAAAAAGAGGTTTTGAAAAGATGCAAAGAAGCGTCCGAATATAAACCAAACGAAGGCTATAAATTCCCGTATAAAGCTCAAAGCGACGAGCCTGTCGTCATCGTCGGCATGGGACCTGCAGGACTTTTTGCGGCGCTGACTTTATGCGAAGCGGGGGCGAGATGCATTCTCATAGAGCAGGGCAAAGCCGTAGAAGAGCGCACGGAAGATGTTGAAAAATTCTGGCGTGAAGCTGTACTCAACACATCCTCCAATGTCCAGTTCGGAGAGGGTGGAGCGGGCACGTTTTCCGATGGTAAGCTCACCACGGGAATAAACGATGCGCGTATCCCCTTTGTGTTTGACACATTCATAAAATTCGGTGCAACCGAGGATATAAAATATCTGGCAAAACCCCATATCGGCACAGATGTTCTGAAAACTGTCGTTTCCAATATGCGAAAGCACATTATCTCCCTTGGCTGCGATGTGCGCTTTTCCACAAAGCTTACAGATATTGAAATAACAGACGGCGCGGTAACAGGCTGCACTCTGCAGGATGAAAATGGCGAATATACACTCAAAACAAACCACCTTGTGCTTTGTCCCGGCAACAGCGCAAGAGAGACATTCCGTATGCTGAGTAAACGGGGAGTTGTGACCTCATGTAAAAACTTTGCCGTTGGTGTACGTATAGAGCATCTGCAGAAAGATATTGATATGGCGCAATACGGCGAAAGCTCCCGTTACGGAACTCTTCCGCACTCTGACTATAAGCTGGCAGCTCATCTTGAAAACGGACGAACGGTTTATACCTTCTGCGTATGCCCCGGTGGTTATGTCGTTGCTGCTGCATCGGAGGAGGGCGGTGTTGTCACAAACGGCATGAGCGAGTATGCCCGTGACAATGTAAATATCAACGGTGCGCTACTTGTCACAGTAAGTCCGGAGGACTTTGAAAACGACACGGAAAAAGCCATGGCTTTTCAGCGGGAAATAGAGGAAAAAGCCTATGTCGGCGGCGGAGAAAATTATTCAGCGCCTGCGCAGCTGGTGGGGGACTTTCTCAATAAAAGACCTAGTTTTAAGGCGAAAAGTGTAGTTCCTGCCTATAAACCCAGCGTAAAGTGGGGGAACATGTGGGAAATCCTGCCGAAATTCATTTGTGAGTCTTTGGCTGCTGCGCTGCCCGAAATGGGCAAAAAAATAAAGGGGTTTGACAACCCCGATGCGGTGCTCACAGCCGTTGAAAGCCGCTCATCATCACCTGTGAAAATCGACCGTGAAAACGGTGTTTCCGTAAATGTAAAGGGGCTCTACCCTGCGGGCGAAGGTGCAGGCTACGCAGGCGGAATCATGTCCGCCGCGGTAGACGGAATAAGATGTGCCGAGGTCGTTTGTAAGAATTTGGAAATTTAGTGGAACTTTTTTGAAATAAATACGTCATAATGGTATGGAAAGGAGTGTTTATGATGAAAAGAAAGACATTTACTATTGTACTTGCGGTGCTTGTCTTAATTTCACTGTCAGCGTGCAGAGAAGAAAGAACTGAAGATCCGGCAAATGACCTTGTTGCCAAACCTGTAATCTACCTTTACCCCGAGGAAACAAAAGATGTAACTGTAACACTTGATCTTAACGGCGAACTCGCCTGCACATACCCCAAGAGCAACGGTACATGGAGCGTAACAGCATATCCTGACGGAACTCTGACCGATGCAAACGGGCAGGAATACAACTATCTGTACTGGGAAGGCGTAACGGATGTAGAGTATGATTTCTCAGAAGGCT
>JAFTYM010000053.1 GCA_017461585.1 Oscillospiraceae bacterium
AAACATAAGGTTTTGCCTTTATCTATTCGGCTATAATGCAACTTAAAAAATCCGCCAATACATACCAGTATTGGCGGATTTTTATAAGCTGTTTCTATCTCGAATAGCTTTTGGCAAAACTGCTTGCACTTAAAAAGATAGGTTTTGTTCGTAAACGAGGCAGAAAAGCGATGTAATACTTTGTGTCTTACGAGCTTTGATAACGATGTTTACGGGCAAAGGATTTCTTTTTAAGCTTATGTTTTCTTTTCGGGTACACCCTTTGCTCCTGCTTTTTATTTGTTGAAACATGTCTTGCGCTTTGCTATAATCATCGTATCTGAATTTTGAGGAATGACACTTATGAAAAAATTATTTGCCATATTTTTATCTATAGCTATCGTATCCACGCTCTGTGCATGTGGAAGTGTGGATATTGGTCCTTTGACATTCCATTTCGGAGGCGGTACCCCGTCAGGTTATGATCCAGATTGGTCAGGAAACTCAACGGCTGCTGATGCTCCCGCAACAGACGCACCTGCCGTTGAAGCTCCTGCAGAAGAAGCTTTTGCTGAAGAGCCCTTACCTTTTGAGCCCTCAGGCGAAGATCTTTACGACACATACGGCAGCTTTTCTTTTAACTTCCGCATGGTCTCATTAGGGCGCTTTTCCGAGCGCGGCTACAACAGCGATTTCTCCACCGAACCGCTGACACCTTATCTCATTTTGGCATTTGACTACGAGGAACTGGCAGTTCTGCCTGATTCTCACCGCACATATGTTGAATATATTGAGCTTGAGGGCATCGGTACCTTCTCTCAGGTTGACCCGGACGCAAATCCCGACCACTTTGTATACAACATCGACCGCTACTTCGGCTTTAACAGCTCTGTTAATCACGAAACTCTCTCGCAGGGCACCGCAGACCGTATGTTCGCCTGCTTTGCCATTTCCGAAGAGGCTTATGCATACATGCTGGCAGGCGAGGAATTTCTCGTCAAGGTCGGGGAAAGCTACATTCCCATGACAGCTGACGCGGAAATATATCTTTTAGACGAGCTTTTGAGCGTATACATGGAAGAGGGCTATTCTTACGAAGCAGTCCACGCAGCAGCAACATTCCTCTGGAGCATGGACTTTGCTCAGTACACAGCAAAAATCCTCTCCGAGCGCGCAGAAGAGTCAGGCGATCCCTGGATATTCGACGCAGACATTGACCACCTCCCCAACCTCTATTTCGGTGGTGCATGCGCAAGTCCCGCAACATCGCCAAATCTTGACGGCGAATTTTACTTAAACGTCGGTGCTCCCGGGTTAATCCCCGAGCTTGTTCTTGAGGTATATCCCGAGCTGGACGGCATTATGTGGGAGTATATGGGAATTTGTGATCAAATGTGTAATTACGCACTTGAAGGAAATCTTGACGGTATATATGAGTGCCGCGAAATTTTAAGAGAGTTTTACCATGTCATGTGCGCAACCGTTGGCCTTGAGCCTCTTGAATACTGATTGGTGATATAGATGACTGGACTTGGAACAATAATAAACGTTGCCGCTATCATCGTCGGCGGATTTTTGGGTCTTGCGGGAGGAAAGTGGCTTAAAGAGCGCTGGCAGGAGACAATAATCAAAGGCATGGCGGTTTGCGTCATGTTCATCGGTATTGCAGGCGTAATGCAGAATATGCTCACTGTTACAGACGGCAAAATCGGCACACAGGGAACACTTATGTTCATCGTGTGCATCGCCCTCGGCGGTCTTGTGGGCGAGCTTATTAATATAGACGGCGCAATGGTGCGTTTCGGCGAGTTTTTAAAGCGCAAGACGGGAAACAGCGGAGACAACAGCTTTCTCGATGCGTTTATAACTGCCACCATGACGGTATGCATCGGTGCCATGGCAATAGTCGGCTCTGTTGAAGACGGCATTAACGGCAACTACACTGTTTTAACAGCAAAAGCGCTTTTAGACTTTGTAATAATCCTTGTTATGGCGTCCTCCATGGGCAAGGGCTGCATTTTCTCTGCAATCCCTGTCGCTATCCTTCAGGGCGGTGTAACACTGCTGGCAAGACTTGTAGAGCCGCTTTTAACCGAGGCTGCCCTGTGCAATCTCTCCCTTGTAGGGTCTGCGCTTATCTTCTGCGTGGGCGTTAACCTCATCTGGAAAAACACAGTAAGGGTTGCAAACCTTTTACCGTCCATCATTTTTGCGGTAATATACGCACTTTTGGGAATATAATAAAAACCTTGGTTCATATGAACCAAGGTTTTTTCTTGTTTAAAAAATTTCAGATGATCGTTCTTCTGTCTCTTCTGCCGCCTTTGCCGCTTCTTCATACTTTTGCTTGAGACGTATTGTTGAAGGTATACCACATATATCACCAATTATTAATACTATCCATTCAAGTGGATGTCCTACTCCAAAAATCAAAGGTACAACAAAGGAAATAATCAACAGAACTTCAATAACCATCATAATTTCCCAAAACCTAACCATTTTGCGATATTTGTTTTTCTTCATTAAATCACCTCATCACAAAACATGGTTTTTCTTGTTTAAAAAATTCTCAGCCAGTTGTTCCAGAAGATATCTTCCAAAAGCTCCTTTGAGTAGCCGCGTTTTTCAAGTGCGTCATAGAGCTTCGGCACATCCTGAAAGCCTGTGATTTCTTTTACGGTTGATTCGCATCCGTCAAGGTCTCCGCCCAATGCAACGTGCTTCTCGCCGCCGAGGTCAAGGAAGTGCTCCAGATGGCGTATAAGGTCATCTATGCACGGATCAACACCCACAAAGTCGGTGTAGAAGTTAAGTCCCACAACGCCGCCTGTCTGACAGATAGCCTTGAACTGGTCGTCCGTAAGTCCTCTGCTGTGGTCAAACACAGCGCGGGAGTTGGAGTGAGATGCAACAATAGGCTTTTCCGCGATTTCCGTAAGATCCCAGAATCCTTTTTCGGAAAGGTGGGAAACGTCCATCATAATATTTGCCTGCTCCGCAGTTTTCACGAAAGCACGACCCAAATCAGACAGACCGCGGTCACTCTCGCGGCAATGTGTTCCCGAAAGGGCGTTTGCGCAGTTCCATGTGGGGTTTATAAGTCTTACGCCCCACTCTTTCGCAAGTTCAATATTGTCGGGATCGCACTCTAAAAGGTCTGCGCCCTCAATGGACAGTACTGCACTTATTTTTCCCGTTTCCGCGTTTTTGCTTATGTCTGCTGCTGTTTTGCAGTGGGTCATCAGGTCACGGTTTTTCTCAAGCTCGCTTGTAAACAGGTCGTACATTTTCTTCGCAATTGAGAGCATACCCTCTTCGGGGGCATCGTCTGCAGAAAAGAAGAACGTGAACACCTGTGCGTAAGCCTCAAACACATCTGCCCTGTCAAGTGCTATATGTCCACCATTCGTACGAAGTCCTTCGCCTGTGAAAAAGCTGCGGAATATCGTATCGCAATGGGCGTCAAAATATCTTATCTTTTTCATATAAGTCATCCTTAGTCAAACATGTGGCAAGCCACCATTCGCCCCTTTACCTGCTTCATCTTAGGCTCTGTGTTCTTACACTCAGCCGTTGCATAGGGGCATCTTGTGTGGAAGCGGCAGCCTGCAGGTGGATCTACGGGGCTGGGCAGTTCTCCCGGAAGCAGCAGACGTGATGCTCTGCGCTGCGTCGGGTCTGCCTTGGGAATAGCATCCAGCAGGAACTTTGTGTAGGGGTGCTGGGGATCGTTGTAAATAAGCTCTGTATCGCCGATCTCACACAGCTTGCCGAGGAACATTACGCACACTCTGTCCGCAATAAAGCGCACAACGGAGAGGTCGTGGCTTATGAACAGATAAGTAAGTCCGTACTGCTCTTTTATCTCTTTCATCAGATTGAGTATCTGATTCTGAACGGAAACGTCAAGAGCGGAAACAGGCTCGTCGCAGACAATAAAAGCAGGATTTAAGGCAATAGCTCTCGCAATACCCACTCTCTGACGCTGACCGCCGGAAAACTGGTGGGCATAGCGGTAAAGGTGGTCTTCTTTAAGTCCAACAGCTTCCAAAAGCTCCGTTACACGCTGTGTTGTTGCCTCTTTGCTTTCGCATATCTTATATGTGTCCAGCGGCTCAGCCACAATATCACGGACACTCATTCGAGGATCTAAACATGCATAAGGGTCCTGAAAAATCATCTGCATCTGACGGCGGTAAGGCATAAATGCCTTTGTGTCAAGATCGTCGATTCTTACTCCCTTAAAGTAAAGCTGACCTGAAACAGGAGGTACGAGGCGTATCATAGCCTTACCGAGAGTTGACTTACCGCAGCCCGATTCGCCAACAAGAGCGAGTATCTCATTTTCATAGACATTAAGGGATACATCAGAGACGGCAGATACCTTTTTCTTGCCCTTCAGAGCGTATTCAACCTTAAGGTTCTGCACGTCAAGCAGTATTTTCTTATCCATGCTGCACCTCCTTTGATGCATAGCAGCGCACCAAGTGGTTGGGTGCGACCTCTATAAGGCTCTGCGCCTGCCTGCAGTTTTCGCAGACTTCGCCGCATCTGGGAGAAAATGCACAGCCTTCGGGCAGTTCAAGAAGATTGGGAACTGTTCCGTGGATAGTCTCGAGGACAGTATTTTTATCCTCAAGTGATTTTACAGATGCCATAAGCCCCTTTGTGTAGGGGTGACGGGGATCTTCAAACAGGGTAAATGTATCCGCCTGCTCAACTATCTGTCCTGCGTACATAACGTAAACATAGTCACACACCTCAGCGATTACGCCCAGATTGTGGGAGATGAGAACAATGCTGGTGTCAACTGTATCGCGCAGTCCCTTCATAAGCTCCAGTATCTGCGCCTCTACCGTTACGTCCAGAGCCGTTGTAGGCTCGTCTGCAATAAGCAGCTTAGGCCGGCATATCATCGCCATGGCGATCATAATACGCTGACGCAGACCGCCGGAAAGCTCATGGGGATAGCAGTTGTATCTCTTTTCGGGCTCTGAGATGCCGACCTCACGGAACATTCTCAAAACCTCTTCTTTTGCTTCTTTCTTTGTTATCTTACGGTGAAGAAGTATTGCCTCCTGAACCTGCTTGCCCACCTTCATAACTGGGTTAAGGCTTGTCATTGGCTCCTGAAATATCATGGATATCTCCTCACCTCTTACATTTGCCATTTCAGCGTCTGTAAGAGCTGTGAGCTCTTTGCCCATAAGTCTTATGCTTCCGCCGACGATTTTGCCGGGGTATTTAAGAAGGCGCATAATGCTGCGTGCTGTCATGCTCTTACCGCAGCCCGATTCGCCCACGATGCCGATAATACTGCGGCGGGGAACCGTTATTGATACATCGTTAACAGCCTTTATCTCTCCCCTGCCCGTGAAAAAACTGGCAGAGAGATGTTCGACCAAAAGTGTTGTGTTTTTCATTTCAAACATCCTCTCTTACTGATTTTTCAGGTGGGGGTCAAGTACATCTCGCAGACCGTCTCCAAGGAAGTTGAAGGCGAGCACGACCAGCATGATAGCGGCGCTGGGTGCAAGACTCAGCCAGGGATTTGTGTAGAGATACTGTCTGCCTGTGTTTACCATAAGTCCCCATGACGCCATAGGCTTTTCGATGCCCAGACCGAGGAAGCCGAGGGCACTTTCGGAGAGGATGGCAGAGGGAATATTAAGAGTAAACAGAACGATAAGTGAAGGAATGCAGTTGGGCAGAATGTGGCGCATCATGATCTTCCATTTTGATACGCCGATAGAACGAGCTGCCTCAACATATTCCGTCTCTTTGAGCTTAAGTGTTTCAGCTCTTACGATACGGGCAACACTTGCCCAGTTAACGAGCGCAAGAGCGAGGAAAATATTTATAATGCCGTCGCCAAGAGTATACATGATTACCATTGCCAGAAGCATGGAGGGGAAAGCCAGCATAATGTCTGCAAGACGCATTATAACCGCATCTGCCTTGCCGCCTACAAAACCTGCAATGATACCGAGGAGCGCACCGACAATCATAGAGATTATGGTGGGAACGATACCTACCATAAGGGAAATACGTGCACCGTAAAGCAGGCGTGTAAATACGTCTCTGCCGACCTCATCTGTACCGAGGGGATGGGCAAGAGAGGGCTGGGAAAGGCGGTAAGTATCAGTTACGATTTCGTCATATCCGTAGGGCGTCAGCAGCGGGGCACAGATTGCCGCAAGGGCGAAAATGACAATAAGCAGGGCGCAGAATACTGCTACCTTGTTCTCTTTCCAAAGACGATAGCAGACTGAGCGGAAGCCGTGTCCGTCCTCTACAGTGTTCTTTATTTTTTTCTCCACGGTCACACCTCCTTGCGAATACGGGGATCAAGCACGCTGTACAGACAGTCTGCCAGCAGGTTGCCCAGAATGACTATGACTGTGGAAAACAGGACTGTTCCCTGCAGCAGAGGAATGTCACGAGCCTCAATAGCTGCGACTGCCAGACGGCCGATGCCGTTTATGGAGAAAACCGTCTCACAGATAACGGCACCGGAGAGAAGGCTCGAAAGCTGAACTGCCATCATTGTGATAACAGGCAGCACGGCATTTCTCAGGGCATGGCGGATTATGACATAGAGTTGGCGGTAGCCCTTGGCTCTCGCCGTGTCGATATAGTCCTCCTGCAGAACCTCAAGCAGAGTGCTTCTGGTAAGTCTTGCTATGCTTCCTGCTGAGTTCCAGCCTAGAGCAATTGCAGGCAGAATATATCCGACCCAGCCTGCATTTCCCGAGGATATAGGGAACCATTGAAGCTTATAAGCCAAAAGATACTGCAGCACCATAGCAACCATAAACACGGGGACAGATACACCCAAAAGTGAAACGCCCATGAAAAGATGGTCGATTATGCCGTTTTTCTTAACTGCGGCAATAATTCCGCAGATGATACCAACTATCCAGGCAACCAAGGCTGCAGCGATAGCCAGTTTTACTGTATTGGGGAAAGATGTGCTGATAAGCTCAGAGACGCTGCGGTTCAAGGAATAGCTTGTACCCAGGTCGCCTGTAAACACACCCTTGATATACATCCAGAACTGGACGTAAAAGGGCTTATCAAGTCCCAGTTCCGCTGTCATACGCTCAACGGCTTCAGGATTTGTCTTATCACCCATCATGGTGAGGATAGCATTACCGGGGATTATACGCAGCATGAGGAAGATAAGCAGCGCAACACCGATAAGAATCAGCACCGTTTGTAATATGCGTTTTACAATGTTTGTTACCATATTGAACTCCAAACTGATATCTTTAAATGCACAACAACGCATAAGGCGCTTTTAAAAGCACCTTATGCGTGTCAGTTAAAACTCTGCTTTACTTAAGAGTTACATCCTTAGCATAGAAGTTGCTGTAGCCAGCCCAGTAGGGAACAAAGCTTGCTACACGCTCACCGAGAGCGAAGAGATGTACATTACCGAAGAGAGGTACCCAAGCTGCATCGTCAACAACGATGATCTTTTCAAGTTCCTGATACTCTGCCATACGCTCAGCATCGTCTGTGATACCGGAAGCTGCTGCAACGCGGGCCATAACTTCTTCGTTTGCATAGTTAAGGCTGCGGATACCTGTCTTCTCGGCATTACCGAAGAATGTGAACATGATATTTGCGGGATCGTTATAGTCCATTGTCCAGTTTGCGATGAAGGAATCCATCTCGCCGGACTTACGGAGGTCAAGCCATGAGGACTCATCAAGGGAACGGATAGTTACGTTGATGCCTGCTGCCTTGAGCTGCTGCTCTACGATCTGATATACAAGCTGTGTATTGCTGGAGGAAGATGTGTCAAGAACCAGTTCGAACTGAACTTCGCCTTCTGCGTAGCCAGCCTCGGTAAGGAGAGCCTTTGCACCTTCGGGATCGTATGTGGGACGTGCGAGATCCGCATTGTCACCCCAAACGCCGTCAGGGATGATACCTGCCTGTGCAACAGCATCGCCTGCGTAAACAGATGTGATGATGTAGTCTACATCAATTGCCATCTGAACAGCCTTACGAACATTTACATCGGACAGATATTCGTTGTTTGCGTTGAGAGCAAAGTATGTCATGCCTACACGGGAGCCGGAGACCAGCTTGTCGGCATACTTTGTCTTATATGTATTTGCAACGATCGCAGAGTCAATACTCTCAAGGTCGAGAATGTCAAGCTCACCGTTCTGATACATAAGGTTCTGTGTGGAGGGATCGGGGATGATGGACACGATGACCTTCTTAACAGAAGGCTCCTCGCCCCAGTACTTTGTGTTGTACTCCAATGTGTAGTGGTCGTTTACTACCCACTCTGTTACAACGTAGGGACCTGTACCGATAGTGTCCTCACACTCAAGGCCGAAGTTGTCTACCTCTGCCATTGTCTCCTTGTCAACGATGGACATTGCAGGACCTGTGAGCTCTGCAATGAAGCCTGCGTTGGGAGCAGCAAGTGTGATGGAGAAGTTGTGGTCGTCAATAACTGTGAAGCCTGCAAGTGTATCAGCCTCACCGTTCTTCAGAGCTTCAGCACCCGCTACTTCAAGGGGAACGTCATCATTGACTCCGCCTGCTGTCAAAAGACGCTCGAATGTATACTGAACGTCGGAAGCTGTAAGTGCGCTGCCGTTGGAGAATACAACACCCTCACGGAGAACAAATGTGTATGTAAGACCGTCAGAAGATGTATCGTAATCAAGCGCAAGGCTTCCTACAATCTCTGTGCTGCCGTCTGCCTGAACCTCAACCTCAAAGAGACGGTCAAAAATGTTCATGGGGATCATATAGTTGTCAGTTGTCTGAGCAACGTCCATTGTGCTGATGTCATAAGATGCTGCAACACGCAGAAGACCTGCTTCAACATCGCTGCCATCTTTTTTACCGCCGCAAGCTGCAAGACCCAATACCATTACAACTGCGAGAATAAGAGCGATAATCTTCTTCATTGATATACCTCCATATCAAAATATTGTATATAATTATAATCGGTATCGTCCTATCTGTAAATATCATTTTATGCTTTGAATTGTGTAAATCGTGCGGTTTTATATGTCAATTTACACAAAAAAATGTGCCTGTTTTCGGCATTTCGCCAAAATCATCGTATTTTGTATTACTTTTGCCAAAAATCCCCCGAGATACGTATCTCGGAGGCTCTTTCACTATGCAAAAGGACTAAAATATCTGTCGCCATTTAAAGCGTAAAAAACAGGGATGCTGCAATGATAAGAATACCTATCACTATTCCTGCGATATCAAGCTTTGATAGCTTGAACAGGATAAACACACCGATTTCATAACAGCAAGCATTTGATGCGCAAGTTTTTCATTCTCACTCAACATTCGGTCATTGAGTTATCATTTAACCTTTTTTTGTCATCCGTCGCAGGATTGTCAAGTAAACATCCCTCACGGTCAAATCTCGAGCCGTGACAAGGGCAATCCCATGATCTCTCATCAGGATTGTACTTTAGTGCGCAGCCCATGTGAGGACAACGGGGCACGGTGGGGGTAATGAGATTTAATACCGTCTCCATTGCATTGACAGCCAGTTGAGGGTGCAGTACAGACCGGGACGGGTCAAACACACCAGACCATGGATTCGTTTTCCCCTGTATCAAATCACCAAGAAGCATAGCTGCCACCATAGATGTCGTCATCCCCCACTTGTTAAATCCCGTTGCAACATAGAGGTCGGGTGTGCTTTTTGCATATTGCCCTATATAAGGCGCTCCGTCCAGCGTCATGCAGTCCTGCGTCGCCCAGCGCAAAACGATTTGTGCCCGCGGAAAATATTCTGCCGCAAACCGCTCGAGTTCCCGCCAGTTACCGCCCTCCTTACCTGTTCGGTGCGCTCCTCCGCCAAGCAGCAGCAAATCCCTGTACGGGCGAAAGGACACCCCTGTTTTCGCCTCATCCACATACATTCCCGATATTCTCGGTACATCTTTCAGCGCTAAAACATAGGAGCGGTGCTGATATAACTTCAGAAAATAGCCGCCATGCTTGTTCAGCACAGGAAAATGGGTGGCAACTATTGTTTTCTTCGCCCGGATCACGCCACCGTTTGTCACCGCTTTTCCGGGCATCAGCTCCTGCACCTTTGTGTGTTCATAAATCGGAAGTCCTTCAGCTATTGAAGATACAAACTTCAGCGGATGAAACTGCGCCTGATTTTTGACCTGCACCGCGCTTTTCACAGAGAAAGGCAGTGGTAATTCTGTTTGAATCCGAGCATCCACTCCCAGCTTTTTTAGTGCGGCTGCTTCGTTCTCAATACACTTAATGTCATCCACGGAGTAGACAAATGAATCCTGTATTTCAAAATCACAATCTATGGTTTGGCAGAGTTTTCTGTACTGCTCCAGCGCAGCCTGATTGGCATGCAGATAGAGTGCGGCCTTCTCCTCACCGAGTTTGTGGTAGAGCAGACCGTGCTGCAGGGTAATTTTTGCAGTAGTGTTCTTCGTAATACCGCTGCAAATTCTGTCCTGTTCCGCCAGAACGCAATCTATTCCAGCCTGTCTGAGCTGCCATGCGCACAGTATACCTGCCATTCCACCGCCGATTATCAAAACATCTGTATCTATATTCTTTTGCAGTGGCTCAAACCGTGGCATAGACAGCGTTCTTCTCCATACGGAATCCATAATTTCACCTCACACGCTCACGTCAAATATCCTCCAAATCCGCTTTTGGGATATCGTTTTCCATGTTGTCACGCGCCAGATCGTTGTCCATGACCCGATACGCCTTGGATATGGGTTTTTCCGTGTGAAACACTTTTAACTCAGCACCGCTTGTCCCGCTGATAATGGGTTTTGCCTTTTCCTTTCCGCTTTTTGCCTTCCCCTGAATTTCGGGAACTGGTGAAACCTCGTTATGTGGTTTTGTATGAGTCCGGTTGGGTCGTGCCATTCCTTTCTTTGCCATTTCAATCACCTCTTAAAACTTTCATAATTTCACTTAAGTCATTTACCGGCGGCAGACATTTGTGATCTTTACAGACATAAAATGTCGTTTTCCCCTCTTTGAGCGGGTATTCCTCCGTTGGCTTACGCAGAAGGATCACAATTGTGTCAATCGGGAGCTTTACTGCCTGCAAGTCGATATTACCCTGCATTCCCATCACCACCGTCACTTTCGGCGGCGGCATCTCATAGTCCATAAGTGACAGCAGAAACATTGCATGGCCAATGGGATATTGTTTTGCCTTTGTACCAAGGAAATTCAGTTGTTTTTCCGCCTGACTCTGATATGAATCATCCCCAACAAGTTGGTAAAGCCGCACCAGATTCCACGCCATCATAGAATTTCCGCTGGGAACAGCACCGTCATAGTCTTCCTTGGGGCGCAGTATCAAAGACTCATTTTCCGTTCCATAGAGGAAGAAGCCGCCATTTTGCTGATCCTGAAATTTATCCTGTACATCCCTGCAAAGCTGTTCTGCCCGTTTCAGGTAGTTTTCTTCCAAAGTTGCACTATACAGGGCAAGCTGGGCAAACATATACGATGCATAGTCGTCCAAAAAGCCCTTCACACCCCGTTTGCCATCGCGATAACTGACATACAGCCCATTCTCATCACAAAGCTTTGTCTGAATAAAATGATCCGCCTTTCGGGCTGCATCAAGATAAATATGTTTTCCGCTGCTTTGATACAGAGTGCACATAGCTGCGATCA
Source organism: Oscillospiraceae bacterium (assembly GCA_017461585.1). Classification (GTDB taxonomy): domain Bacteria; phylum Bacillota; class Clostridia; order Oscillospirales; family Oscillospiraceae; genus Alloscillospira. The sequence continues at coordinate 11,656 of JAFTYM010000053.1, forward strand.
TCATACTATTCCATGCTGTCAAAATCTTGTCATCCAGATGCAGAAAATTTCGCTCCTTGCGATATTGCAGCACACGCTGCAATGCTTCATTACTGCAATTTTTCCGATAGTTGCTTTTCAGCAGATTGGGAATGTTTTTTCCCTCGAAGTTTCCGCTTTCGGTGATATCAAAATGGCGGCAGAAAGACTCGCCATCCAGCTTTCCCAACAGTTTTTTGAGTTCCTCAGGAGAAAATAGGTAATATTTCCCCTCCTCTCCATTACTGTCAGCATCCTGAGCACAGTAGAAGCCTCCTTCATGAGATGTCATCTCGCGCAGTATATATTCTGCTGTTTTCTCCGCCACTTCCAGATACAACATATCTCCCGTCACGCCGTATGCTTTGCAGTATGCCATAATCAAAAGAGCGTTATCATACAGCATCTTCTCAAAATGCGGCACCAGAAACCGCTCATCCGTGGAATATCTGCAAAAGCCAAAGCCAATATGGTCAAACAGACCGCCGCGGTACATCTGAAGCAAGGTGTGCTCCGCCATCTTCAGACAGGAATCGTCTCCAATTCTTTCATAACACGTCAGCAGGAAAAGAAGATTGTGTGGTGTCGGGAATTTAGGAGTGCTGCCAAAGCCGCCGTGTACTCGGTCATAAACTCGCTGATAAAGCCCAACGGCTGAATTGATAAGATCATCGCTCTCCGTCAGCTCATTCCCTGCCATATTCTCCTGTTCCAAATGTTCAATAATCTCATCCGCCTGTTCAAGCAGTTTGTGACGCTCGTTTGTCCACATTTTATGGATCGACTTCAGCAGCTCCCGCAGACCGATCATTCCGCCGCGAGTGCGTTTCGGGAAATACGTGCCTGCAAAAAACGGCTTTTGCTCCGCTGTCATAAAAATACTGGTGGGCCAGCCTCCGCTTCCTGTAAACGCCTGACATACCGCCATATAGATGCTGTCAATATCCGGTCGTTCCTCCTTATCCACCTTGACGGAAACAAAGTGCCTGTTCAAAAGTTCGGCAATCTCTGAATCTTCAAAACTCTCATGCGCCATCACATGACACCAGTGACAGGTGCTGTATCCGATACTAAGAAAAATAGGTTTATCCTCTTTCCGGGCCTTCTTAAAAGCTTCTTCTCCCCATGGATACCAGTCCACAGGATTGTCTGCGTGCTGGAGCAAATAGGGACTTGTCTCGTTATTTAAATGGTTTTGCAATAATTCCACTTCCTTACATCATCTCAAAAATAGTTTGGATCAAAACCACTTAAAATATGTGACAAACCGACCGACTTGGATCGTAAAAACACAAAAATCCCTTTGAACTATGTTTTCCGCAAAATTCAAAGGGATTTATCCTGTTCAGAATCCATTGACAAACAAAAAGAGACATCCGTACGGATGTCTCTTTGGTGCGCGAGGCGGGACTTGAACCCGCACGCCCGGAGTGAGCACTAGAACCTGAATCTAGCGAGTCTGCCAATTCCACCACTCGCGCTTGTGCGTATGATATAATAACACCAACAGGCTTCTGTTGTCAATACCCAATTTGAATATTTTAGCGATATAAGCAGTATAATTTAATATATATTGACGTTTTTGCATTTCCAAAGATTGACACCATAAAACTTATATTGTATAATTTTTAAAGTCTGTTTGCTGGAGTGGCGCAGCCGGTAGCGCAATTGATTCGTAATCAATAGGTCGTGGGTTCGAATCCCATCTCCAGCTCCATTGCAAAAACACCGCGTCAGCGGTGTTTTTGCATCTGGTAATTTTGCATTATTTATGAATTTTATCTACTTTGTACTTGTATAATTTATTTTAATACTGTATAATGAGAAATCATACACTGACAGATCTTGCAAGTTCTGTCGCAAAAAATTGCAGAAAGGACGTTTTTGTATGAAAAAATTAATTCTCATTGTTTTATGTCTTGCCATGGTGCTCTGTGTGTTCACAGGCTGCGGCAAAAAGGACGAAGGAAAAGTATGGATAATCGCAACTGATACAGTTTTCAAGCCCTTTGAATATACAGATGCAAACGGCGAGTTCGTAGGTATCGACGTTGATATTCTTGCTGCAATTGCTGCTGATCAGGGCTTTGAATATGAGCTCCGCAGTCTCGGTTGGGATGCTGCTATCGCAGCTTGCCAGTCCGGTCAGGCAGACGGTATGATCGCAGGCGCTTCCATCACAGAAGAGCGCAAGAACACAGGTTGGATCTTCTCCGACGGTTACTACAATGCAACTCAGTGTATGGCAGTTTCCGCTGACTCCTCCATCGCATCCTTTGAAGATCTTGCAGGTCTCACAGTTGCAGTTAAGACAGGTACACAGGGTGCAGCTTATGCAGAGAGCCTGAAGGATCAGTACGGCTTCGAGCTTGCTTACTTTGAAGATTCCCCCACAATGTATCAGGCAGTTATCGGTGGTCAGCATGTCGCCTGCTTCGAAGATACTCCCATCATGGCTGCCTCCATTAAGGACGGCGACCTGCCCCTCAAGATAGTTGAAGGCTCTGAAAACGAAGGCGGCGACTACGGCTTCGCAATCTTCAACAGCGCAAATCAGGAGCTTGTTGATATGTTCAACAAGGGTCTTGCAAACATCATCGCAAACGGCAAGTACGATGAGATCCTTGCCAAGTACCTCGGCTAATCAGCTATATAACCACTAAGAATAAAGCGGGGCGCTGATAATCCAGTGCCCCGTTTTGTAAAGGAAGTCCTATTATGATAAACATCTTAACCGTATACGGACAATTGCTTATAAAAGCACTTGGTCAGACGCTGCTGCTTGCTCTGCTGGGTCTGTTTTTTGCATGTATACTGGGTATTATCTTCGGTATAATGAGCGTGCTCAAGAGCAAGGTCTGCCGTGTTATTCAGCAGGTATTTGTTGATATAATCCGCGGCGTACCAATGATCGTTCTTGCGTTCTTCATTTACTTCGGCGTACCCTATGCATTCAACAACCTGCTGGGCGTCCGCATGGTGCTCACAGCCCTTCAGGCAGGCACTATCGCACTTGCATTGAACTGCGGCGCTTACATGTCAGAGATCATCCGTGCAGGTATCCAGTCTGTTGATGTAGGACAGATGGAAGCTGCGCGAAGCCTCGGTCTCTCCTACTGGAGATCTATGTACCGCGTTGTTATGCCTCAGGCTATCCGCACAATGATCCCCACCATTATCAACCAGTTTATCATTACATTGAAGGACACCTCCATTCTCTCTGTCATCGGATTCCCCGAGCTGGTCAACACAGCCAAAACAGTTGTTGCAAACACAATGGACTCTTTCAGCGTATGGGCTATTGTAGGCGTTATGTATCTGATAGTTATTACCACTCTGTCCAAAGTTGCAAAAGCTCTTGAAAGGAGGCTGAGTTATGACCGTAAGAAGTAATAACGTAAAGATCCACGTATCTCATCTTCAGAAATCCTTCGGTGATCTGGAAGTTCTCAAAGATATCAGCACAGATATTTACGAGGGCGAGGTCGTAGTTATTCTCGGTCCTTCGGGAAGCGGCAAGTCCACTTTCCTCCGCTGCCTCAACCGCCTTGAAGAGTTTCAGTCAGGTGAAGTCGTTGTAGACGGCTACAACATGGCAGACAAGAAAATCGACATCAATAAGGTTCGTGAGAACATCGGTATGGTGTTCCAACACTTTAACCTTTTCAATAACTTAAATGTTCTGAAAAATCTTATGCTCGCTCCCGTTGACCTTAAAAAGGCAGATAAGGAGACAGCAAAGAAGCAGGCTCTCGCTATGCTTGAAAAGGTAGGCCTTTCCGATAAGGCAGATGCATATCCCCACCAGCTTTCCGGCGGACAGAAGCAGCGTGTTGCTATTGCACGTGCGCTATGCATGAATCCCGACATTATGCTGTTTGACGAACCCACCTCCGCTCTTGACCCCGAAATGGTCGGCGAAGTTCTTCAGGTTATCCGTCAGCTGGCAGCTGAGGGCATGACAATGGTCATTGTCTCCCACGAGATTGGATTTGCGCGAGAAGTTGCAGACCGCGCCATTTTCATGGACGGCGGCTATATCGTTGAAGAAGGCACTCCCGAAGAGGTCATTCTCAACCCCAAAGAGCCCCGCGCAATCGATTTCTTCAATAAAGTTCTGTAAATTAAAAGGCGATGCTTTGCATCGCCTTTTTTATACACGAGGTTGTTTTATGACAGATATTACACTTGAAAATATAAAGTGCCATATTGAGGCTATCGGATGCGGAGGACCTGTTGTCTTCTGGGGCATTGCAGACCGCGGTGACAGTCCCGTTTCTGACGTGGTATCTTATCTTCGTGAAGCAGGCGCTAATTGCGTTCTGTTTGCTTTTGAAGCCGAAAATTGGAACAGCGATTTTTCTCCCTGGGAAATGCACACCGATGATTTTGATTTTGCGGGATGCGGAAATATTACGCTAAGCTGGCTTAAATCCGCTGCTTTGCCGTATGCGCAGGCTTTGTTTCCCGAAAACGATACATATATCATCGCTGGATACTCTCTCTCAGGACTTTTTGCAATATGGTCATTTTATGAGACAAAGCTCTTCAAAGGCCTTGTCTGCTGCTCCGGTTCTCTTTGGTTTGACGGCTGGGAGTCTTATGCAATCACAGCCTCAGCACCCAACGGCAGCATTGTCTACCTAAGTCTCGGCGGCAAAGAATCGGATTCTCCGAACGCGCTTATGGCATCTATCGGCAATAAATATAAAAAGCAGGAAAAGCTTTGCAAAGCGGATAAGAATATAACCAAGACTGTTTTTGAGATGAATTCGGGCGGACATTTCGCAAATCCTCCGAAGCGCATTTCTAAGGGAATTATAAGAATATTAAAAGAACTGCAGGATCAGTAGTCCCGCAGTTCTTTTTAATACATCTCCAAAACACTCTTTGTATACGCTTTCATCTCCGCTCTCACATTCTCGGGAGAGAGTATTTCACATTCTGTTCCGAACCCGAATATCCACGCGAAAAACTGTCCGCTGACGGCAATCTCAGCCGTTACGGTAAAGTGCTCGTCATTTTCAGGAACAAGCATTATATCCTTTCCGAAGCGGTCCACCACCGCCCCTGCAAGATGGTTTGCAAAGCGCATACGCACATTGGTCTGATCACCTCTGAACATTCCGAAAACCTTTTGCGAATAGGCGGACATATCCACCTTTTCAAACTCTTCCTTACCCTCACGGGAAATCTCAAGAGCTTTGATCTCCGCCATTTTATCCACTCTGTAGTGTTTTAAAATGCCTGCCGCTTCATCGTATGCCAGCATATAATAGTTCTGGTCGTCCCAGAGGAGGGCAAAGGGACTTGCATTGTAAAGGGCGCCGTCGCGGCGGTAGCGGCGGTTCTTTGCCACGTCATACTCAAAGTATTTGAACTGTATCTGCTTGTCCGAAGTGATTGCAAAAGAGATCTCGTCCACGTTATAGTAAACACTTTCGTTCATGCTCTTTACTCGGTTTCTGACATACACCTGACGCTGCAGAAGCTGCGCATCATAGACACTTGCAAGACTCTCGATCTTTTTAATAAGAGAGAGGGTCTTTTTCTGTGTTATAAACTTGGAAGACTGAACACTGTCCACCAGCAGCTTCAGTTCGGGCAGCTCAAACTCTCGCGATGCAACGTAGTAACCTGTGGTGCGGGATTTTGTCTGCACAATATCCAGCCCGAAAAGGCGCAGCGCCTCTATATCGTCATAAATGCTCTTTCTCTCTGCTGATATATCATAATGAGCCAGCTCCGATATCATCTCAGGTACACTTATGGAATGAGTTTCATCGGTTTTCTCTAAAAGTATACGCATCAAATACAGAAGTTTCATTTTCTGGTTTGCTGATTTTGCCATAAAAAACTCGCTCCTTTCTCTCTTTGAGTACACTATATCACAATTTACTGTCCCATAAAAGGGACTTTCCACTTTTCTCCATATTTTGCACGGTTCTTGGTATAAAGTGTAGATATACCAATCAAAGGAGTGTTTTTATTGTCCCAGCAGCTCTACTCCCCTGCCAAGATCCTGTACATATCACTTTCAGACATCAATATGCCCTCTGCATACCGCAAACGCTCATGGACCGAAGAAGATGACGAACTTGTCCGCAGCATTGCCCGTTACGGCGTACTGCTCCCTGTTACGCTGCGGCGCAACGGCAATAAATATGAACTCATTTCCGGAAAACGCAGATTTTACGCCTGCCGCCGAGCCGGCATGAGTAAGATTCCTGCGATAATTCTGGATGTCACCTCTCCCGAAGGCGAACTAATGGCGCTGACAGAAAACCACACACGAAAGACGCTTGATTATATCGAGGAGGCTGAAGAGCTTTCAAGGATAATCACCGTTCACGGACTCTCCCACGAAGAAGCCGCCAGACGAATCGGAAAAAGTCCCTCAGCGGTCTCAAATAAGCTGAGACTTTTAAACATGCCCAAGGAACTCCTCTATACCGCCCGCGACGCAGGTCTTTCTGAGCGCCATGTAAGGGCTATGCTGCGCCTTTCCAGTTCCCGCACCATAGCGTCAGTAATGCAGACGGTCATAGATAACGATATGTCCGTATCCGAAACAGAAAAACACATAGATGAACTGCTTCATCCGAAAAAAGAAAACATATACGCTTTGGGCAGCACAAGACTTTTCTTAAACACCGTATACCACGGAGCGGAAATAATGAAAAAAAGCGGTTACTCGGTGGATATCGAAAAAAGCGAGACCGAAAGTATCATCCATATCAACATCACTCTTTTCAAGGATCCCACACCTGTGTTAAAATAAATAAAAACTCACAGGGAGGTCTCACCATGCGGCTCTATCTTATAAGGCACGGTGAATCTGTAGGAAATCAGCACAGGCTCATATTCGGTCACTCTGACCATCCCCTTACAGATGCAGGTATCGGTCATGCACAAGAAGCAGCCGAAAAGCTGAAAGACGTTAAGATTTCTTGCTGCTACACCAGCACGCTGCAGAGAGCGTCGCGCACAGCGGAGATATGCTTCGGCGGCCGTGATATACCCATGGTTTATTCAGATGCTCTTCGCGAACAGTTTATGGGTCATTGGGAAGACTGGACTTTTGAAGATCTTACAGACCGCTATCCCAACGAGTTTTCAGCTATGATGACAGACTGGACCCACAATCCTCCCATGGGCGGAGAGAGCTTTGACGAGGTGTACAGCCGTGTCACGGCTTACGTTGACGAGATTATCGCAAGGGATGAGGACGCAGCCATAGTTGCCCATAACGGCCCTCTTTCAATGATAGTCACATATCTGTTGGGACTTAATAAACAGAGCGTAGAAAGCTTTTACTTTTTCCACGGCTGTTATAGCGTCATAGTTGTCGGCAACGGTTACAGGAAAAATCTGAACACATTGGAGTGTTTCAATAAATAAAAAACAGGAGGTTAGGGTACACCCTAACCTCCTGTTTTATTATTTTACATGTACAAAGTTTCCGTATGTTTCGGTCACAAGCTCACTAAAAGCAAAGGTGTCGTCATAGCCTTTCAGGATATTTTTAAGATCTACCAGCTGATGTCTGTTTATAACACATATGAGCACGCTTTTTGAGGTGCTGGTGTAAGTTCCCATGGCATCAATTTTTGTAGTACTGTGTTTCAGTTTACCGGATATCTCTAAAGCAATTTCATCTGCGTGAGTTGTTATAATTGTAAACTTATAGGCATTTTTCGTTCCCTTAATGATATAGTTGCCCACGAAATTTGAGATAAAGCAGTATGTAATACACAGCGCAACAGGCTTATAGTCAAGATAGCCGCTGTCAGAGTATACAAAAAGAGAAATAAAGGCTACTACTGCGTTTAAAATAAATATCAAAATAAAAAAGTTCACAGATGGCTTTACCCTTGTGATATGTCTCGAAACAATATCCGTGCCGCCTGTAGAGGCATTGCTCTTAAGGCACATACTGTACACAAGACCTGATATTACGCCGCTTATCACAACAGGGAAAACAGTATCATGCCCCTGCGCGTCATATTTGATATGGTTCATTCCGCTCTGCTGCAGAAGGAGAAACGCAGCAGAATAAACCACGGAAAAGATAAGCGTTTTTACCGCAAACTCTCTGTCACCAATGCAAAACGACATTATACAAAGAGGTATGTTTATAATAAGAGACATAAAGCTGATGCTGAACCCCGTCTTGTACTGTATCATCGTTGCGATACCGTTTAAACCTGCAGGCGCAAACTGATTATCGACGATAAAAACATAGTAGTTAAGTGCCAAAATCAGCGCCGCAAGTATAATGTTTACATATACAGCCGCTTTTCTTATTCCAATACTCATAAACGCACCTCATTTCAGAGTGATTATACTGCAACCTGTTTAAAAGTCAATGAGAATTTGATTACCAAATAAAAACAGGCTTGCCGAAAGGGTGTACCCGAAAAGAAAACATAAGCTTAAAAAGAAATCCTTTGCCCGTAAACATCGTTATCAAAGCTCGTAAGACATACAGTATTACAGCGCTTTTCTGCCTCGTTTACGAACAAAATCTATCTTTTTAAGTGCTTGC
>JAFTYM010000054.1 GCA_017461585.1 Oscillospiraceae bacterium
CTTTCGGTACTCCCTATCTCATCCGTCCCATCGAGCACGGCGCAGATATTGTAGTTAATTCCGCAACCAAGTTCATCGGCGGTCACGGCACTACACTCGTCGGTGTTATTGTAGACTCCGGCAAATTTGACTGGGCAGCATCCGGTAAATACCCTGCAGTTGCAGAGCCGAATCCCAGCTACCACGGTGTTTCCTTTGTAAAAGCAGCAGGTCCTGCGGCATTTGTAACATACATCCGCGCTGTCCTTCTTCGCGACCCCGGAGCCTGCATCTCCCCCTTTGCGGCATTTCTGCTTTTGCAGGGAACCGAAACACTCTCACTTCGACTTGAACGTCACGCGGAGAACACAAAGAAAGTCGTGGAATTCCTCAACAACCATCCTCAGGTTGAAAAGGTCAACCATCCCTCCCTGCCGGATCATCCCGACCATGAGCTGTATGAGAAGTATTTCCCCAACGGCGGCGCCTCTATTTTCACATTTGAGATCAAGGGCGGAGTTGAAGAGGCACACAAGTTTATTGACAACTTAAAAATATTCTCCCTGCTTGCAAATGTTGCAGATGTTAAGAGTCTTGTGATTCACCCTGCAACTACAACACACAGCCAGCTCACAGAGGAAGAGCTTATTGAGCAGGATATCAAGCCCAACACAATACGTCTTTCCATCGGCACTGAGCATATTGATGATATCCTCGCCGATCTTCAGGGCGGCTTTGACGCAGTTAAGTAATGAAAGGAAGCGCTTAATATGGCAAACATCTATACTTCCGCAGACCAGCTCATTGGCAGAACACCGCTTTTGGAACTGACCAATATTGAAAAGTCCCTTAATCTTAAGGCAAAGATTTTGGCAAAGCTTGAGTATTTTAATCCTGCAGGTTCTGTCAAAGACCGTATTGCTAAAGCAATGATAGACGACGCCGAAAGTAAAGGACTACTTAAAAACGGTTCTGTCATCATTGAGCCCACAAGCGGCAATACAGGCATCGGTCTCGCCTCTGTTGCAGCAGCCCGAGGCTACCGCATTATAATTGTAATGCCCGACACCATGTCCGTTGAGCGCCGTCAGCTTATGAAAGCATACGGCGCAGAGCTTGTACTGACAGAGGGCGCAAAAGGCATGAAGGGCGCTATCGCAAAAGCTGAAGAGCTTGCCGCGGAAATCCCCAACAGCTTTGTCCCCGGTCAGTTTGTCAATCCCGCAAACCCTCAGGCCCACATTAAAACCACAGGTCCCGAAATTTGGGATGACACCGACGGCGGAGTGGATATTTTCGTCGCAGGTGTAGGTACCGGCGGCACAGTCACAGGCGTTGGTGAATATCTGAAATCCAAATGCCCGAGGATAAAGGTCGTAGCTGTTGAGCCAGCCTCGTCCGCTGTCTTGTCCACCGGTACTGCAGGATCTCACAAGATTCAGGGTATAGGCGCAGGCTTTGTTCCACAGGTACTTAACACCTCCGTTTATGATGAGATCATCGCCGTATCAAATGAAGACGCTTTCGCCACAGGAAAGCTCATAGGAAAAAGCGAGGGTGTTCTTGTAGGCATCTCCTCTGGTGCAGCAGTTTTCGCAGCAATCGAGCTTGCAAAGCGCGCCGAAAACGAGGGTAAAACAATCGTTGTTTTGCTTCCCGACACAGGTGACAGATATCTTTCAACACCGCTTTTTGCAGATTAACAGAAAACACCGGCACCGTTTCGGTGTCGGTGTTTATTCTTACAGAGAGGAGTTTTATTCATGCAATCTGCAAATACTTCTAACATCAAAAGCACAACATACAGGATATGTATTACAGCCGTATTTCTGGCGCTTAATATCGCAATGAGCTCCTTTGGAGTTCCGGTTCCGGGAGGTCACCTGTATCTGAACGATATAGTTATATGTACTGCTGCTATCCTTCTTGACCCGGTAGCTGCTTTTGCAGTCGGCGGGCTGGGCGCTTTTCTCGGCGACCTGCTTTTTTATCCGCTGCCTATGTTTGTATCGCTTGTGACCCATGGTCTTCAGGCGGTAGTCATCTCACTGTTCAGCCATTACACATTGAAGAAGCATCCTGTTTTGGCTTCAGGTATCGGTGTTTCTGTCGGCGCGGTCATTATGATAGTTGGCTATTCATTGGGAAGAGCATTTATTTACAGCACACCTGAATATGCAATACTGAAACTTCCCTATCAGATATTACAGGCAGTTGTAGGCGCTGTAGCCGGAATGCTTATTTGCTGGAAATTCAGGCTTGCAGAACTGTTCAATAAGAAAGGTTTGAAGACATGACAATGAGATCTATCTATCTTGATAATGCAGCTACTACTAAAATGAGCAGCACCGCCATACAGGCTATGCTGCCGTATATGAGCGAAACTTACGGCAACCCCTCAAGCCTCCACTCTGCTGGTCAGCGTGCAGCTGAAGCTTTGGCCGATGCGAGAAAGCGTGTGGCAGACTGTCTGGGATGCTCGCCAAATGAGATAACCTTCACCTCCGGCGGCAGCGAGGCGGATAATCAGGCGATCATCTCTGCAGCATATTTTGGAAAGCGCAAGGGTAAAACACACATAATTTCCACCGCATTTGAACACCATGCCGTCCTTCACACGTTAAAAAAGCTGGAGAAGGAAGGCTTTGAGGTAACACTTCTTGATGTGCACGAAAACGGCATTGTTACCCCCGAAGACGTGGCAGCTGCCATACGCTCCGAGACATGTCTTGTAACGGTGATGTATGCTAATAACGAGATAGGTACGATACAGCCCATAAAGGAGATAGGACAGGTCTGCCGCGATAAGGGAGTTCTCTTCCACACAGACGCTGTACAGGCTGTAGGTCATCTGCACATTGACGTAAAGGATCAGAACATAGACATGCTGTCTCTGGCAGCCCACAAGTTCCACGGTCCCAAGGGTGTAGGCGTGCTTTACGCGAAGCGCGGAATCCCCCTCACAAATGTTATTGAGGGCGGTGCTCAGGAACGAGGCAAACGCGGCGGTACCGAAAATGTTCCCGCGATCATTGGTATGACAGCCGCTTTGGAAGATGCCTGCAGAAATATTGACACGAATGCATCCAAAGTATCCGCTCTTCGAGATAAGCTTATTTGCGGACTTTCGAAAATACCGCACTCAGTATTAAACGGTGATGCTGTGCACCGTCTGCCCGGAAACGTAAATTTCTGCTTTGAGGGTATTGAGGGTGAATCGCTTCTGCTGCTTCTTGATGATAAGGGCATCTGTGCATCCTCCGGCTCTGCCTGCACTTCAGGTTCCCTTGACCCCAGCCACGTTCTTTTAGCTATCGGCAGGCCCCACGAGATTGCCCATGGCTCACTCAGGCTTTCTCTCTCGGAGGAAACCACAGAGGAAGAAGTGGATTATGCTATCAATACAGTTACAGATGTTGTTACGACATTGCGTAATATGTCTCCTGTATGGCGTGATCTCGTAAACGGAAAATCAGAATTTGTTATTAAATGAGGTGGCTTTATGGCTCTTTATAGTGAAAAGGTAATGGATCATTTCCGCAATCCCCGTAACGTAGGTGTCATTGATAATGCTGACGGCGTGGGCGAAGTGGGAAACGCCAAGTGCGGCGATATTATGAAGATATATCTCAAGATAGAAAACGACATTATCGTCGATGTCAAATTCGAAACATTTGGCTGCGGCAGTGCAATTGCATCAAGCTCTATGGCAACAGAGCTTATAAAGGGAAAGCCCATTTCCGAAGCTATGCTGCTTACAAACAAAGCAGTTGCCGAAGCTCTTGACGGTCTCCCTGCCCACAAGCTTCACTGCTCCGTCCTTGCGGAAGAAGCTATCAAAAAGGCTCTGCAGGACTATTACGAGAGAAACGGCATTGACTATGATAAGGCACAGTTCCCTAATTGTGAAAGCTGCGGGCACTGCGGTGAATAGTTATGGCAAAAGTTATAGCAGTTTGCATAAGTGAGAAAAAGGGCACGGTAAAAACACCTGTTTCCGAAATCATCCTCAAAAAAAATCACGGAGTGACAGGCGACGCTCACGCGGGAGACTGGCACCGTCAGGTAAGTCTTCTCGGAAAAGAAAGTACCGATAAAATACGGCAGACCATCCCTGATATTCCCATCGGTGCCTTTGCAGAAAACATACTGACTGAGGGCATTGAGCTCTATACTCTTCCGATTGGCACCAAGCTTCGCATTGGAGATACACTTCTCGAGGTCACTCAGATAGGCAAAGAATGTCACGCTGCATGTGCCATAAGGCAGCAGGTCGGCGACTGTGTTATGCCCCGTGAGGGAATTTTCGCAATCGTACTGGAAGAGGGCGTTGTGCGCAGCGGTGACGATATTGAGATAATTCCTCTTGATTAACCTATCTGCGCAGTAGTATAATGCACAAAAAGAGGTGATATTTATGATGATCTCAACACGAGGCAGATATGCGCTGCGCGTTATGATAGACCTTGCGGAGCGCTCAGACAATGGGTATATCCCCATGAAAGACGTTGCCGAGCGCCAGAAAATTTCTCTTAAATATCTGGAAAGAATACTTCCTGTTCTTGTAAAAAACGGCCTTATTGAGGGTATTCACGGTAAAGGCGGCGGTTATAAGCTTACAAGAGAACCGCATGAATACCATGTAGGTGAGATACTTCGACTAACCGAGGGAGATCTTGCCCCTGTTGCCTGTCTTGAGTGTAATTCCGAGCCGTGTGAACACACCGGCACATGCCGCACGAGGCCCATGTGGGACAAGCTTCACGGTCTTATAAATGACTATCTCGACAGCGTAACAATTGAAGAACTCATGGAAAAGTAAAGAAATCCCGCATATCTGACGATATGCGGGATTTCGGTGTTTTTAGTTATACTTGCCTGCCAGTTTCTTTTCTCTTACTTTATTGAGCGCAAAGAGGATGATAGCGCATCCGAGAGCCAGAAACGCTACGAACTGATAACGGAAATTTGTGTTGTTTCCTGCAATCCAAACTGTAAAGTTTGTGATGATGATAGGAGAAAGGAAGCTGCCGAGACCGGGAGCTACACCGTTTGCCATGGAAGAAGCCAGTGCAGATGTGGAGTCGTCAACTCTCTTGGAGATAGACAACAGGCACTGGGGACCTAAACAAGGCATTGATGTACCCATGAGGAAAATACCGATAAAAATCATGACAACGGAAGAGTGGAAAACGTTTACAATGGTAAAGCCGACGAAGATAGCTGCAAAAGCAAGAACCAGCAGCATATCGCCCAGCTTCTGAGACAGCTTGTTGAAGAACATGGACATTACCATTGTTCCGCCCATCTGTGCTGCAGTTACGAAACCTGCGATCATGGCGTAGTTTTCAATTCCTGAGTTTTCAAGGTGTGTGGACATATTGCTGGAGCCTGAGTTATACAGGAACATGAACACAAAGATAATTGCTATGTAGAAGAAAACGTCGGGATCCAGCTTGGATTTTACCTTTGCTTCTCCGTTTTCGTTTGTCTTTTTCTTTTCTGTCTTGGGGATTGCGATAACAGAGAAGATGCACATGGGAATACCGATCATGAGAATGAGGTATCCTGCGTACCATACATAGTTAACAAGAAGACCGCCCACAGTACTGATAAGGATGCCGCCGATACCTACAAATACAGAGTGGAGACCATTGATCTTTCTGCGCTCATCAACGGAAAAACCGTCAATTACAAGACTGATCGCAGTTGAAACATAGCAGCCTGTAGCAATGCCGATAGCAACAGAGAGTGCTGCAATGCTCCAGAAGAATGTATGCTGGAACATAAATGCGGAGATGATACCTGTTACACCAAGGGCACCGAGACCGAAGATAACAACGCCGCGTTTAGTTGCGATATCTTTTCTGATAAGGAATGCGGAAATAAATGATACTATAGGTGAGACAATACCTGTAACGGAAAGTGAGGACTGTACCTTAACAAGATCAACGTGGAATATCACTTCAGACATTGTGTGCACAGCGGCAGATATTGCAATACTGGGCATCTGGAACATACCCGTGAGTATGACCAGCCACATAAGCATCTTTTTCTGTTTTGACATATTAAGGAGCCTCCTTATTCGTCTATATCGTCTGCATCGTCCATAATATCTTCATCGTGACAATCGCATTCATCTTCATTTTCGACAGCCAGAGCCTCTCTGTTATATACGCGGTTTTTCATGCGCTGCTCTTCAACAAGCTCCGAAAGAAGCTTTTTGGTATCTCCCGGCTTTTTGATGCTCTTGATTTCAAATGACTTCATACTCTCATCGGAGCTATGGCATACGATTGTGCCAAGTCCCAGCAGGCGCTGACCGAAAGTACGGCGGAGAGTAACGTCTATAATTCTGTAAAGGCGGATCTCATCCTCAACAACAGTAAATGCGCCTGTCTTGATGTAGAGACATTTCTCGTCAAGCTCATATCTTGTGAAAGAAAGGGGCAAACCGAGGAACGTACGTTTTCTGTCTTTCCAAAGAACACTCATTTTAAAGGACTCCTTTATAATTTTTTACCATTATAACATGCATGTTTATAATTTACCACAAAAAGATAACAGCCGCGGTAAAAAACAGCGGCTGTTTTGTGTGAATTATACGATTTAAAGTCTGGGAGCATCGTTTACAGGTTCCTTTGACTTTAGCACTATGCCGGAAAGCGCAAAGAGCGCGATGGCGTTGGGGATGACCATGATGTTATTGAACATATCCGTGAGTTCCCAAACGAGATCATTTTGAGCAACTGTACCTAGGAATATGAATACAAGAGCAATTATTGTGTAAACGGGAACTGCCTTCTTGCCAAAAAGCCATTCAATATTTGTCTTGCCAAACATATTCCAGCTGAGAATTGTGGAAAACGCAAAGAAGAACAGGCATATAGCTACGAAAATACTGCCGAAGCTGCTGCCGAAAATAGTGCCGAAAGCGGTCTGCGCAAGGTTCGCCTTGGAAATTCCATCGGGAATGACACCTGTACAAAGAACGCCGTCCTTTGTGTAAAGGGTTGAGATAATAACCAGCGCGTTAAGTGTGAGAACGATGAATGTGTCAATGAATACACCGATCATAGCTACAACACCCTGATCGTGAGGTGTCTTGACGTTTGCAAGAGCATGTGCGTGAGGTGTTGAGCCCATACCTGCTTCATTGGAGAAGAGGCCGCGCTTTGCACCCTGACTGATGGCAGACTTGATAGCAGCACCGAATGCACCACCTATGATCGCCTGAGGCTGGAATGCATATTTGAAGATCATCCCAAATGTTGCAGGTATGTACTTAATTCGTGCAGCAAGAATAACAAGACCGCCAATAAGGAAGATAACCGCCATAACGGGAACAAGCTTTTCCGTAACGGAAGCAAGTCTGCGTACACCGCCCAGAAAGATAGCTGCACAGATGATAACGAGAGCAATACCGACTACCCAGGAGGGAATGCCGAACGCACTTTCGATGTTGGAGCCGATAGAATTTGACTGAACCATGCAGCCCATGAAGCCGAGGGCGAGAATAAGAGCTACTGAGAAGAAGCCCGCAAGGAACTTACCGAACTTGCCCTTAAATGCTGTTGTGATGTAATATGCAGGACCACCCTGAACATTGCCGTTTTCATCCACTTTTCTTGTGGAAACAGCAAGTGTTGCCTCAGCATAGATAGTTGCCATACCGAAGAATGCGATTACCCACATCCAGAAGATAGCACCGGGGCCGCCGGTTAAGATAGCGCCGGAAGCACCGACGATGTTACCTGTACCGACCTGAGCTGCAATGGCAGTTGCAAGCGCCTGAAAGGAGCTCATGCCCTTTTCCTGCTTACCGCCGCGAAGTGACAGGTTTCCAAAAACCTTCTTCATGCCTTCACCAAAGCATCTGACTTGTACGAAACGGGTTTTGATGGAATAAAACAGACCAACACCCACAAGCAGGAAAATAAGGATATAGTCTGACAGATAGCTGTTAATTGCTGCTACGATTTTGAGTAATACTTCTTGCATTTTCTTTTTCCTCCACTCAAATAATAAAAAAATTAGAGTTGTCAAATCTGACAACTCCAGAGATTAGTGCAGGCACAGAAAAATGTAAAAGATTTCTCTTATGTCCTGCTCTGTCCTTTTGCCTGAGAGATTCGGCTTTAAAGCCTTGCACCTTCGGCACCCGCTCGTAGCGGGATTCTCCAGAGTTTCCTCCACTTTCAGTTTCCTAAAATGATTCTGAAAGCTTCTACAGAATTTATTCTGTTTTCTTGAATATACACCGCGCCCACTATTTTTGCAAGCGCAAAATACAAAAATTTCATTTTTCAGATAAAATGCACAATATATCTCTATTTTTGCAATGTATATCGTCAATTTACACCATTTCATGTCACAAATACTTACTATGGATTTAAATATGCAAATGAGTTATAATGAATCATACTCTGATTTTGGAGGTTTTTTTATGAAGCTTGTACTTCTCACCGCTTTGGGTGTGGGCGGAGCAACTGTTATCGGCTCTGTGCTGGGTTTTATTTTCAAAAAGCTGTCCCATAAATTCTCAGATATTGTTCTGTCTTTTGCCGCAGGTGTTATGCTCTCTGCCGCCGTTTTGGGACTTATTATCCCCTCTTTGGAATACGGCGGAAAATATGGGATCATTATAACGGTTATCGGCATCTTTGCAGGCGCTCTGTGCTTAAACCTCATAGATAAGATAGTACCCCACCTTCATAGAATGGCGGGCACAGATATTGAAGACCACCACAACACAAATCTAAGCAAGGTGCTCCTGTTTGTTCTTGCCATTGCGATACACAATCTCCCCGAGGGCATCGCCGCAGGCGTAAGCTTCGGCGCAGGAGATGCTACTCAGGCTCTTCTTATTTCCGGCGGTATTGCTCTGCAGAACATCCCCGAAGGTATGGTAATCATTGCTCCGATGCTGGCAGCAGGTGTTCCCCCAAAAAGAACCTTTCTCATAGCAGCGCTCACAGGTGTTGTTGAGGTGATCGGAACACTTATCGGCTTCTTTGCCGTAAGCGTTGCAAGGGCGATACTCCCCTTCGCACTCGCATTTGCAGGCGGCACAATGCTGTATGTTGTAAGCGATGAGATGATCCCCGAAACACATCATGCGGGAAACAGCGGCGTTACTTACGCCCTGCTCATCGGTTTTTGCATAATGCTCATCTCTGATGTTTTACTCGGATAAAAATAAGCGGTAAGGTTTTTCCTTACCGCTTTTGCTTTTATAAAAGTCTTATTCCTGCTTCTTCACATGCCTCAATGGTGTCCTTATCCCAAACGCTGGACTGTACTTCGCCGATGTGTGCACAGCCCATCATGAGCATGCACATACGGGACTGTCCGATACCTCCGCCTATAGTCAGGGGCAGCTCATCATTTAAGAGCATTTTGTGGAAGGGCAGTTCTCGTCTGTCATCACAGCCTGCCAGAGTCAGCTGACGGTCAAGAGCCTCCGCATCAACACGGATACCCATGGAGGAAAGCTCCAGTGCTCTGCCCAGCACATCATCCCAGAAGAAAATATCGCAGTTAAGCTCCCAGTCATCATAGTCGGGTGCTCTGCCGTCGTGTTTTGTACCGGATTTAAGTGTTTTGCCTATCTGCATGATGCAGGCGGTGCGGTGCTCTTTGAGGAAAGCATTCTCGCGCTCGGAGCCTGTCATGTCGGGATACATATCCTCAAGCTCCTGGGTTGTTACAAAGGCAACTTCATCGGAAAGCTCCACACGAAGCTGAGGGAAACGGACGTGAAGTCTGTTGTTTGTATCGCATATAGCGCGGACAATTGCGCGGACTATAAGCTTTAAATAATCGAGATTACGGTTTTCCTTTGTGATGACCTTCTCCCAGTCCCACTGGTCAACGTAAATTGAGTGGACATTGTCCAGCTCTTCATCACGGCGGATAGCGTTCATGTCTGTGTAAAGTCCGCCGCCCACTCCGAAGCCGTAGCGCTTTAAGGCAAGTCTCTTCCACTTTGCAAGGGAGTGTACTACCTGCACTTCCGTTCCCACAGCGGGGACATCAAAGCTTACGGGGCGTTCAATACCGCTTAAGTTATCGTTAAGACCTGATCTTGAAGTTACAAAAAGAGGTGCAGAGACACGCTTTAAATTAAGAGCTTCGGCAAACTCATCCTGAAATGTTTTCTTGATATATGCAATGGCTCTCTGTGTGTCGTATGCATCAAGTACGGGGGTGTACCCTTCGGGTATGTATATCTTGTTCATGGTGCAGGCACCTTCCTTTTAGGTAAATATAGAAACTATTGTACCTTATTTTTCAGATAAATCAACGGCAAAAGCCCCAAATTTTTAATTAAGTGAAGAGATAAAGTGTAGTGCACTATGCACCAAACACTTTATTTCCTCCCATAAACGTTTCAAGCACCTGAATTTCACTTATTCTGTCAGGTGAAACTTCAAAGGGATTTTGGCTTAAAACCACAAAGTCTGCAACCATGCCCGCTTCGATTCTGCCTTTCTCATTCTCTTCAAAGCTTGCGTATGCACCCGAAGCCGTGTAGCTGTCCAGCGCTTCTTTTACTGTAAAAGCTTCCTGTGGCAGATAGGCCTCTCCGCCTTTTAACGTGCGTCTTGTAACAGCACATTGTATACCGCCCAGAGCAAACGGCAGTTCTACGGGGCAATCTGTACCGTTTGACACAGTTGCTCCTCTGCTTAAAAGCGTTTTCCAGCTGTAGCTTGTATCCGCAAGCTCTTTACCAACCCTGCTCTCAACTATCTGTATGTCATAGTCAAGGAAAATAGACTGTGCGTAAACGTGAAGCTTAAGCGCAGCGATTTTTTCAAGCTGATCGGGTCGGGTTATCTGACAATGGACTATTCCGTGTCGGTGGTTCGCTCTCGGTTTTTCATCAAGAGCCTTTTCAACTGCAGCCAAAACTCTGTCAAGGCATCCGTCACCGATGGCGTGTATTGCGCATTGCATGTTGTTTTTATTGGCAAAGGATATCATCTCATCAAAGGTCTTTTGCGTAAAAACAGGTATTCCGCAGGTTTCGGGAGCATCTGCATAAGGTCTGCTCAAAAAAGCGGTGTGTGCGCCCAATGCTCCGTCTCCCAACATTTTAAGAGGGCCGATTTTGAAATTGTCGCTGCCCTTTCCTGTTATATTGCCCGCATCTACGAAGTCTGAAAGACCTTTGACATTTGTGAAGTTTGCCTGCTCATAAACACGAACTGTAAGCTCACCTGTGTTTTCAAGCTCGGTATAGGCTTCATTTACCGTCTGCCACGGCAGATTTCGGAACACACAGTAATCGTCGCTCTGGCTTGATGTGACGCCGTAGGAGTTCAGCGCTTTGCAGGCAGCGCGGATCATATTTTTAACATCTTCTTTGGTGGGTGCGGGAATTGCCGTATATACCATATCCATGGCATTATCCAGAAACACACCGTTAGGTTCACCGTTTTCCATAACTATCTCGCCGCCCGGTACCTGCGGTGTCTCGGCAGTTATACCCAGTATTTCCAGAGCCTTACTGTTGACAGACAGCGCATGACCGCAGCAGCGGACGGCACACACGGGCATTTCTGTTGTAACATTATCGAGATCCCACCGGTTCGGCATACGGGAAACATCTGCAAAATAGTCCTGATTCCAGCCTCTGCCCAATATCCAGCCGTTTATGCCGTTGGGATTTTCTGCATGATACTCCTTCAGACAGTTTATCATGTCCTCAAGGCTTCCTGTGTGCATATTTACAGGCGCCATGATAAGAGAGTAGCTGTAGTTTAAAAGATGCATGTGGCTGTCGTTAAAGCCTGCACAGACAAATTTACCCTCAAGGTCAATTTCTGTATCGGCAAGCTTTCTTGCCTTCTCGGTTGTTCCTGCGAATATAAATTTATCATTTTCAACGACAAACGCCTCAGCCAAAGGCAGATCGCCTGTGTAAACCTTACCGTTAAAATAAGCTGTTTTCATGTGGTATCACTCCTTTGGTGTAATTATGCCATATTATTACATCAGGTTCAACCAAAATAGATATTGACATTTTAAGATATAAGTTTTTTAATCAAAACATAACTTGTGAGGTGATTTTTATGAACAATACACTTGAGATGATTCGCAGATTTTCCGATGCAAAGGGACCTTCAGGCTTCGAGGACGAGGTCGTTAATCTTGCACGTGAATACGCCGAAGAGCTGGGCACGCTCGAGGAGGACTGCCTGCGTAATCTCTATATATACAGAAAGGAAAACACAGGCACAAGACCTGTGATCATGCTGGACGCCCACTCTGACGAGGTTGGCTTTATGGTGCACTCCATTAAGCCCAACGGCACTCTTCGCTTTGTCCCTTTGGGCGGCTGGAGCAAAAATTCTTTGGTATCTTCCAAGGTACTCGTCCGCAATGCACAGGGTGAGTATATCCCCGGCATCATCGCTTCAAAGCCTGTCCACTTTATGAGTGCTGCAGAGCGGGCAAATCCTACGCTCGAGATCTCCGATATGGTCATTGATATCGGTGCTGTTTCTGACACGGAAGCTGTGGAAAAATTCCACATCCGCATCGGTGAGCCCGTTGTTCCCGCAACAAAGCTTGAATTCGATGATAATAACGATATTCTCTTCGGCAAGGCATTTGACTGCCGCATAGGCTGCGCTGCGCTTATCGAGGTTCTGAAAAGACTTGAAGGCAAAGAACTTCCCTGCGATGTTGTGGGCGTACTCTCTTCTCAGGAAGAGGTTGGCGACCGCGGATGCAAGGTGGCTGTCAACCGCGTTCAGCCTGCAGCTGCAATCGTTTTGGAGGGCTGCCCTGCCGACGATACATTTACCGAAAGCTACGCTGTGCAGACGGCTCTCAAAAAAGGTCCCATGTTCCGCTTTATGGACACCTCCACTATCTGCAACCCCAGATTTCAGCGCTATGTTTTAGACCTTGCAGAGGAGAAAAACATTCCCGTGCAGGCATCTGTCCGCGAGGGCGGCGGAAATAACGCAGCGGTCATAAACACGGCGCTTTTAGGCGCCCCTGCCGTTGTTGCCGGTGTACCCGTAAGATATATCCACTCCATGAACTGCATGACATCCATGTTTGATTTTGAGGCTACGGTAAACATGGTGTGTGCTCTGCTGGAAAATCTTACTCCCGAACAAATAAGTAAATTTTAAAGCAAAAAGAGAGGGGATATAGGGTGTACCCGAAAAGAAAACATAAGCTTAAAAAGAAATCCTTTGCCCGTAAACATCGTTATCAAAGCTCGTAAGACATACAGTATTACAGCGCTTTTCTGCCTCGTTTACGAACAAAATCTATCTTTTTAAGTGCTTGC
>JAFTYM010000008.1 GCA_017461585.1 Oscillospiraceae bacterium
AAGAGTCCCCCAGAATCGATGTGGCTACCGAACCATATCCCGGCAGATGGACGCATCATGTAATGGCAGGTAACGCAGAAGAAATCGACGAAGAACTGATGGGATGGATACGGGAAGCAGCCGACTTTGCTGCATCCAAGAGATGACCATGCTAAGTTCTCTTTTCCTTGTCTATCGCCCCGCAAACTTTGAGCTGCGCACCTCGCAGAAAACACTTGAATAACCTCCCGCTCAGAGTTACAATACGACCACACGAAACGAGAAACGCTTCCCGTCCTGGGCCGGTGAAAAGCCACCGGTTTAGGGCGGGAAGCGTTTTTGACCACATAAATGACCACAGACAGCTCCGGAACACCTGTGAAACGCAGTTCCAAAGAGGTCTAAAGAGTACCGGAAACCGACCGAAAAGCACGAAAAAGCACTATAAATCACTGGAAAAAAACTTTTCAAATTGTTTGGGAGCAGGATGCCGCAGGTTCGTATCCTGTCACAGCAAAAAGTCCGTATACCAACTCGGTATACGGACTTCTCTGTATTAAACAGTTTTTATCTTGCATACAGCAGACCGACTATCCAATTACGGAAACCACAGGGCAAAATCTTGCACAGGACGCTTAAAAATTTATAACCGAAACCGACGGTATAAATGGGCTTTACACACTTTCTCAGCGCAAGCTTTGCGATGTACTTACCTGCAAACTCAGGACTCATTCCCTTTCGCTCGTCTTTTTCCATGCCTGCAACGCTTCTTGAAATTCTTCCGCCGTAGATATCGTCACCAACAGCATTTTTCTTTCGCGCATCTGTGAAGCCTGTGCAGATATCCCCCGGCTGGGCGCATGTTACTGTTATGCCGAAGGGTTTAAGCTCGTTTGCAAGAGCACAGGTGTAAGATTCGATTGCTGCCTTTGAGGCAGAGTAAAAAGTCTGAAATGGAATATGAGCCACCGCCGCAACGGAGCTGACATTGACTATCCTGCCGCCGCTAGCGCGCATACAGGGAATCGCCGCCTTGCACATATTCACTATTCCGAAGAAGTTTACGTCAAACTGGCGCTTTGCATCCTCAAGCTCTGTAAACTCAACAGCGCCCGAAATGCCAAAGCCTGCGCAGTTTACAAGGATGTCAACACTTCCCTGCTCGTCAAATATCTGCTTGACGGCAGCCTGAGCTGCAGCTTCATCGGTCACATCGACGCTTATATGTGTAATGCCTTTATGGGTCATATCCCTGCGGCTTAGCTCATAGACTGTGCAGCCTGTGTCGCGCAGAGCATAGGCTGTCCATAGCCCTATACCCGAGCTGCCGCCTGTAACAACGGCGACCTTACTTTTCATCATTCATTACCGCAGCGATGATGTCTGCAGCCTCGTCAAGAAGTGCAAATGTATGAGTTGCCATAAGGCTTGTTCTGATAAGGCACTCTCCGGGAGCGCATGCAGGCGGAAGCACAGGGTTTGCATAAACGCCTGCATCATAGAAGCCACGTGTCTTTTCAAGGGTGTTGAACGCCTCGTATGTATAGATAGGCACAACAGGAGTCTGTGACTCGATAATGCGTACGCCGCGTTCTTTCAGACCGCTGCGGAAATATGCGCTGTTATCGGCAAGCTTCTGAACTATCTCGGGGTGAGATCTCATATAGCGAAGCGCTGCAAGAGCGACCGCGCAGGAAGAAGGCGGAATTGATGCTGAGAAAATGAACGGACGTGATGCGTGCTTAACATAGTCTACGACCTCAGCGCTGGCTGCCATATAGCCGCCCAGAGATGCAAGAGACTTACTGAAAGTACCCATGTAGATATCGACCTCGTCCTCAAGGCCGAAATGACTTGCGGTACCTCTGCCGCCCTCACCGATAACGCCAAGACCGTGAGCATCGTCTACCATAACGCGTGCGCTGTACTTCTTTGCAAGAGCACAGATCTCGGGCAGATTGGCAATGTCGCCGCCCATGGAGAATACGCCGTCTGTTACGATAAGGCAGCCCTTATCCTCGGGCACCTGCTGAAGCTTGCTCTCTAGGTCAGCCATGTCCGCATGGCGGAATCTCAGCATTTTTCCGTAGCTCAAGCGGCATGCATCGTAGATGGACGCATGGTTTTCGCGGTCAAGGATAACATAGTCGCCCTTGCCCACAATGGCGCTGATAATACCGAGGTTTGACTGGAAACCTGTGGAGAATGTGACAACAGCTTCCTTGTTAAGAAACTCTGCCAGCTCGCGCTCCAGTTCCAGATGCATCTCTAATGTTCCGTTGAGGAAACGTGAGCCTGAGCAGCCTGTTCCGTACTGTTCAATGGCACGGATGCCTGCCTCTATAACCTCAGGCTGAGTTGTAAGCCCAAGATAGTTGTTGGAGCCCAGCATGATGCGGCGTTTGCCCTCCATGATGACTTCAACGTCCTGTCTGCTCTCAAGTGCATGGAAGTAAGGATATACACCTTTTTCTCTTACTTCATGCACCAGACCTCGTTTTCTGCATTTTTCAAAGATATCCATTTAGTAATCCCTCTCTCTTTATAATAAATTTCTCTCTCAAAAAAAGAATCTGCGCTCCATTTTTTCACGGGCTGAGCCATTGATTGCAAGAAATATCAGCAATCCTCCGAGCAGCCCGAGTGCGATAAGCGGGTATACAGACCAGCCCGTAAAGCTCAGGTCAAAAGCAAATGTCATCAGCTCTTCCATCAGCAGCATTACTGCGCCCATGGCGATCATCGCTCCGCCGACGATATATAATTTGCCCTTGCGCACATATTTAAGCAAGACGACCATCGCCGTTGTTATAAGGCATACACAAACTGTCACAGGCAGCGCAAAGCTCAAAAACCACTTGCCGTCTGTCAGAATGTTTATCAGCAACAGATAAAGTGCCGCAGCAACAAAGCCGCATGGTACAAACACTACAGGATTGGGTTTTGAAAACCACAGCGGCAGTATAAATATGACATACAAAAGCACCAATGCCCCAGCCACATACCAGAACCACTCTATATTTCCGTTTGCCTGCAAATCAACAAAGAACGAGACAAGTATGGGTATCATAAACAGGATTATCAACGCACCGTTTAAAGCACCTCGTTTTAAAGTTGCTTCAGGAAGTTTATTTTTGGGATAGAGCGGTCTTGCAGGTGCACCTCTCTCATAGGGTGCTCCCGGAACCGTTTCGCACAAAGGGCACTTTTCTTCTGTGTCAGAAAGTTTGACACCGCAGTTTATACAATACATAGTACCCCCCTTATGTCTGATTACTTTCAACCGTCACGGGTATTCCCATATCCCGCAAAACAATGTAAAAGTGACGTTCAAGCTCCGCATCGCGGATATTACGAATAAAATTAATATAGATCGTATCGCCATAAGATATGACTCCGCAGTTATACGGCGCTGCTGCCTGCACACCTAAGATAAAATCAAATCTTTTTATATATCGCTTCATTATCTCGGGAAGCTGTACAAATCCGAGATTTGACATGGTAAGGCAGGACTTCTTCTCACCCACGGTGTCAAAAATCGCCTTCATAACGGCATTTTTTATCGGCAGCGGAATAAGACGTATAACAGGGTTTTTCTCGTCATTTACGTTTGTGGCAATAACCGTGCTCATATACTTCGCCGTGACTTCCGCACCCATTTTGTGCTTTATAACATCACAGATCTCCTCAAAGCTGTACTCACCAAGCCTCGGGTCGATCTCGGGAATGGTGTACATAGCGAAATTGCGAAGTGTATTACTGGGAAAAAGCTGACGCAGATTTACGGGTATAAGAAGCTTTATCCCCTTTCTCTTGCGGAAGGATTTGACCTTCTCACGCTGTAAGTTTAAAAGCGCCTGCATCATGACGGCGCTTAAAAACACGGTAAGCGTTGTGTTATTCTTGTGCGCAAGCTCCCGCACCTTCTGCACAGGCAGCTGAAAACAGGTAAGATTAAGCGTATTCCCCGGTTGAGGTTCACCGCTCATCTTCCATGCATTGGTGTCCTTGCGGCTTGCAGCCACTTTTCCTGCGTATTTTAAAAAGCTGTCCTCCAGCTCTTCTTCACGGGGCTCTTCATCTCTGTCCAAAACGCCATGTTCACAGGGAATTGAAATACCGTATTTCTGCTCAAGATACTCAGCTGTCAGGCTTTTAAGAAATATGAGCGCTCCAGTTCCGTCCGTAAGAGAGTGAAAGTACTCAACGGCAATACGGTTTTCATGGGCAATCACCCGGAACGCACACTTACGCATCTCATTACTGTCCATAAACACAAGAGGATATGAATACTCCTGCCCTATCTCCGGCGCTTTTTCGACCTGCTGCAGATAATACCAGAACACGCCCTTCCGCAGCTTTGCTGCAATAGACGGAAAACGCTTTACTGTTACGTCCAAGGCGCTCTGAAGCACTTCTCTGTCCATCTCTTCACAAAGAGTTACAGACTGACGGAACAGATTACTCCAGTTTCTGCGCCGAGCCGCAGGATATATCTTTGCAGCATTATCAAGTTTTACCCAAAGCAGGTTTTTCTTTTCCTTTTTCATATAGCCAAAATTCATCGCATTATCATTACTAATGCATTTGATTATCTCATCTAATACGGTGTATTATATCAGTATTCTGTTATTCAGTCAACAGGTTATAAAAATCTTAAGAATTACCTTCTCACCTGTAGTAAACAGCTTCATCAAAATTGTACTGAGAGATTGCATAAATAGAGCTTTGTGCGCCCCTCACCACTACAACAAACAAAAACCGACCTATGCTTGCCATAGGTCGGTTTGACAGTTATATGAACCCCTGTCTAACGTTGGAGCGTTAGCTCTATCCTTCTTCAGCTGAAGCATCGGCAGGAGGTGTTTCTCCTCCGCTGCTGCCTGTATCGGCAGGCGGCGTCTCCTGCGTCGGAGTGTCTGACGGAGTGTCTGAGGGCGTATCCGTCGGAGTGTCTGCAGGTGTATCGCCAGGTGTGTCGCTCGGTGTATCCGTAGGAGTGTCTGCTGGGGGATCTGTTGGGGTGTCTGTGGGAGTATCGGCAGGAGTATCTGTAGTCTCTCCCTCTTCTTCCTTGTCCTGTCCCTCCGTATCATCATTTTCATAGTAGGGAATGTAGTCGGGGCCATCAAAAGTACCCAGAAGCTTGGAAAGGCAAATATCATATTCCTCTGTTCCCTCTTCCAGCGGCATGGGTCGGTAATCGTTTGTACCTTTTGTAGAGCTTATGCTGTAGGGTATGAGAATGGTCTCACCGCGTGTTAAGTTGCCTTCGGAGTCACGGATAAACTTCTGCTGAATAATAGCAGTATCCTTATCCTGAGGGTTGCCGTTTCCCGCAAACGAGAAGTTACCCAGGCTGTAGAAAATTATACCGCCGTTATACTCTTCAACAGGCTGCAGTCTGTGACTATGATGCCCGTAAACTATATCTGCACCGGCATCTATAGCAGCACGGCAATGACGTTCCTGATCGCCGGTAACTCTGTAGCTTCCCTCTTTACCACCATGATAAGAGACAATTATAATCTCCGCACCGTCTGCACGCATCTCCTGAACAGCCTTTTGCATGTTCTTATGATCCATATTAAACTGTGCAGAGTAAATACCTAGCTTAAGTCCGGACTCCGTTGTGTACATGAGTGTTCCCTTGTCCTCAACATAGGAGATACCCTCATTTTCAAGCGCGGTCTTCGTATCATTATAGCCTGTTTTTCCGAAGTCATATGTGTGGTTATTGGCGAAGTTTACGGCCTCTACGCTGCCCTCTGTCAGAACAGCTGCGTACTCGGGAGGAGCGACAAATTTGAACAGCTTGTCAGATGCGCCTCTGTAGTCAGACAAAACGCCCTCAAGATTAACGATGGTAAAATCATCGTACGCAAAATACCGGGTGCAGTACTCAAAGGGATAAGCATAGTTCTCGCCTACGATGCTTATAAACGAATTCTTGTTGTACAGATGCTCTACCATTCCGCCGAATGTACAGTCGCCTGCAAAAGAGAGTGTGTACACGGTAGATGTCTTTACCATAGGTATAGGTTCAGGCTCAACGTCAGGTGCGGTGTCGCTTTCTGTATCGGGCTCTGTGTCCGTAATGTTATCCGCAGCGTCTCCTGCACCTGTATTGTCCGTGCTGTCTGCTGCCGGCTGCTGCTGTTCAAGCTTCTTTAACGCCATTGCACTGCAGCCGGATGAAATAAGCATAAACAGCGCGATTATGCCGCACAGCACGATTTTCAAGTATCTGTATCTCATTTGTTTTCCCACTCTCTGTCTATTTTGACGCCACAACAAACCATGTAGTGCTGTGGTTCTCCGCATCATCAAGGAGCCTGTCCCTGCAGGTAACGGAACTGAAGCCGCACTTTTTAAGCAGAGCACAAATCTCCGCAGGGTCGTGTATTGTCTCACGGATGTTTTCTTCAAAGGGCTCCTTCCCCTCTTCAAAAACACGGATACAAAGATTTACCTTATTATCCGCAGGTCTGGTCATCTGAAACCACACCTTCATCGTGTCGGTAAAGTCCATTTCAAAGGGCTCGCTGTCGGAGACCTCATTTTCATTCAAAAGGTCAAAAATAAAGTATCCGCCCTCCGCCGTATAAGCATACACGTTTTTAAAAATCTTTTCAATATCTGAAATCTCGGAAATATGATTTATTGCATCCCCTGTACAGGTGACAATGTCAAATTTCTCATCGGGACAGTAAACCGTCATGTCGGCAACGTCATAGTGAATATCGCCGTTGCGGCTTCTTGCTATGTCTATCATACCGGAAGAAAAATCCATACCACGGGCAATTGCTCCGTATCCGTGCATGATCTCGCACAGTACACCTGTTCCGCAGGCAAGATCCAGAGACGTTTTGACATTTACATTGTTGCGCTTTATCCACGTAAGAAGCTGCTCTCCGAAAATTTCGGGATAGTAGTTCCATCCGAACTCATTATAAACTTTGCAGAATACGTCACTATACATTTGCGTTACCTCCGCAGGTACGATAATTACTGATTATCAGCCTTAGCAGTATTCCTCACAAGACGGATACTGAGATTATAATGAAATTACCAAAGCTTTGCAACAAATAAAATAAGCGTTTCGCCTTTGCGAAACGCAACACCACATATTCACTATTACTTATTACTTTCCAAAAATCGACTTATCTTTGGTGAAGAGGGAAAAGGTAATAAGTAAAAATCGACATTCCTCTTTCGAAGAATGTCGATTTTTGGCAGCGGATGAAGGATTCGAACCCTCACAAACGGAGTCAGAGTCCGGTGTGCTACCATTACACAAATCCGCTAAGCGCAAAATGTATTATATCCACATAAGGGCATCTTGTCAATAGTAAATTTCAAAATTTTTGAAATTTATTTTTATAAAGCTATGTTATAATTTTATATATTGACATTTACCCAACGTAAAAGTGTACGTTAACTGCAAGGAGGCGTGGAACATGAAAATGAAATCCGTATGTGAAAAGACAGGTCTTACAGACCGCGCCGTGCGTTACTACATTGAAGAAGAGCTTCTCTCCCCCTCTTTCGATGAAAACCACACAGGCAGACGCAGCTTTGATTTTTCAGAAAAGGACGTAGAGACACTTCTCAATATTTCCGTTCTGCGAAAATTCGGCTTTTCGGTCTCTGAGATACGCACAATGACAGCTTCTCCTGATAAGATAAACGAAATTATTGAAGACTTAAAGCAGCGCAAGAAGCAGGAGATAGAAACCGAACAAAAGTTGCTTGACGCACTAGCTGCACTTGAAAGCGAGGATTACACCATGGGAAAACTTTCAGAAAAGCTCAAAAAACCTGCAAAAAATCTCCCTGCACCTAAAGATGCCATGAAATGGTCATTTTTCAAGGTAACGGTACTCAACCGTAAAAAGCTGATAGTTTTAAATGACGCAGCGGAGTGTATGCTCATAAAAGACCGCCTCAAAAGAGCAGGCATCCCTTACTTTTTCAAAACCACCACCTCCCGTGGCTTCTGGGGCAACACCGCAAGTGTGGGTGCTGCTATGAGAACATATTCAGCAGGTGTATCACATGTGGACATGGAAGGTCCCAACTACTATGTCTATTACTTCTATGTCAGCCGCAAAAACTACGCAAAAGCAAAATCGGTCATACGCAAAAAATAACACTTACCGCACATCTTAACAGGTGTGCGGTTTTTTGCAAATTTACAGTTCCATTTTACCAATAATTTAACCCCCCTAGGGGCTTAAAGAACGATGTTTTATATTGTATTATAATATTAGAAATGCCCCGACCGGCTGGCACCGAATCGGGGCTGCCCACCCGAAATCTCAAGACAAAGGGCAGGACAAGTATATTATACACTGTCCTGTACAAAAAAGAAAGGACTTTAAAAAATGAAAATCAAAAAAATCTCCACTCTCATTCTCGCCGCTTTTATGATGCTCAGCATTTTCACAGGCTGCGGCAAAAAAGATGTCAACACTCCCCGTGACAAAGAGAGCGTTGTTATCGCCATAACCACAGAGTCTACAACTCTTGACCCCACACAGGGCTGGGGACACGGCGCAATGCCCCTTATTCAGAGCACGCTCTTAAAATACAACAGCGACATGACCTTCGCTTACGACCTTGCAACAGAGTATAAAATAGACGACACAGGTCTTATATACACCTTCAAGCTCCGAGAAGACGCTTATTTCACAGACGGAGAAAAGGTCACCTCCTCCGACGTTGCTTTTACTTACATGACAGCAAAGGATTCAGGCTCTTCCGTTGACCTGACCTTTATCGAGAGTATTGAAACTCCCAACGATACTACTGTCATCTTCAATATGTCCAAGCCCACTTCTGTGTTCTTGAACACAGTTGCCTCAGTCGGCATAGTTCCCGAGCACGCTTACTCCGACAGTTACGGCTCCAACCCCATCGGTTCAGGTCCGTGGAAGTTCGTTCAATGGAACGTTCAGGAGCAGCTGATGCTCACAGCAAATGAAAACTACTACGGCGGCGCACCTGCCATCAAAAACGTGACTATTGTATTCATGTCCGAGGATGCAGCCTTTGCAGCTGTTAAATCTGGACAGGTGGACGTTGCACTTACCGCCGCAACACTCGCAAAGACGGAGATTGAAGGCTATCACCTTGAAGTTGTCTCCACAGTTGATAACCGCGGCTTTACCCTCCCCCTCACTCCCGCAGGCGGCACAACTCCCGACGGATACCCCATGGGCAACGATGTAACCTGCAACCTTGAGATAAGACAGGCTATCGCCTACTGTATCGACCGCGACATGGTTGCAGAAGCAGCAGTAAACGGCTTTGCAACTCCCTGCTACTCCGAAAACGACGGCATGCCCTGGAATAACCCCGAAGTAGCCATTGAAACAGACGTTGAATATGCAAAGAAGCTTTTAGCCGATAACGGCTGGGCAGATACAGACGGCGACGGCATCGTTGAGAAAAACGGTGTAAAGGCTGAGTTTACAGTTCTCTATCCCTCGGGTGACAGCGTAAGACAGGCAGTTGCAATGGCTGCCGCTCAACAGGTAAAGGAGATCGGCATCAGCATCACCGTTGAGGGCACAAGCTGGGACGATATCTCCAAGAGAATGTTCTCAAACGCAGTTATGATGGGCTGGGGCGCAGCAAATCCTTATGAGAGCTACAGCCTCTATCACTCCGGTGGGGCACTTAAAGACGACTACTATAACCCTGAAGGCCTTATGGATGAAACCGTAGACGGCTACCTCGAAAAAGCCATGAGCGCAACAACAGTTGAAGAAGCATATAACTACTGGAAGCTTGCACAATGGGACGGCGAAACAGGTACATCCATGGAGGGCATCTGCCCCTGGGTATGGATAGTCAACGTAAACCACCTTTACTATGTACGCGACGGTCTTGACATCGGCGTACACGCACTTCACACTCACGGTGGCTCAATGCCCATACTCTCCAATATCCACGAGTGGACATGGAGTGAATAAACTCAAAGCGTTAACCTGCGTACTCTATACGCAGGTTAGCCTTGCGAAAGGAGAAAAAGCTTATGACAGGAACCGCGGCAAGACTTGCCAAGATTTTCCTTAGATATGGCTTTAAGATAATAACACTGCTTCTGGCTGTCAGCATCGTTTCATTTGTTCTTGTCAGCGCATCACCCGTAGATCCGGTTCAGCAGTATATTCTAAGTCTGGGCACAACCGTATCGGACGAGCAGCGAGCTGAAATAGAAGAGTACTGGGGTGTAAATGAAGCGCCTGTAGAGCGGTATTTTAACTGGCTGTCATCTCTCTTAAAGGGTGATTTCGGCACTTCCCTTTTATACCGCCGCCCCGTCATTGACATTATCGGTGAGAGATTTGTAAACTCCCTTGCCCTTATGCTCTGCGCTTGGGTATTTTCGGGAATTATCGGCTTTGCTCTGGGATGCGTTATGGGCATGTACAAGGACAGACTGGCAGACAGCATTATAAAGAAGATTTGCTACGTTTTAAGCAGTATTCCCACCTTTTGGCTGGGACTTCTGTTCCTGCTTGTGTTTGCAGTTATCCTCGGTTGGTTTCCCATCGGCTTTTCAACTCCCATAGGTGTACAGGAAAGCGACGTAAGTATATGGCAGAGACTTCATCACCTTGTGCTGCCTGCCCTCACACTCAGCCTTATGTCCTTTGCAAATATTGCTCTGCACACAAGACAGAAGCTTATAGACGTATTAAGCAGCGAGTATGTCCTCTTTGCAAGAGCACGCGGTGAGAGTAAATGGGAGATTTTCAAAAGACACGGTTTTCGAAATATACTTCTCCCTGCAATCACCCTTCAGTTCGCATCCTTTGCAGAGCTTTTCGGTGGCTCTGTACTGGCTGAAAACGTATTTTCATACCCCGGACTCGGCTCTGCTGTTTCCGCAGCAGGACTTAACTCCGACCTTCCCCTGCTTTTGGGTGTAACCCTGTTTTCCGCACTGTTTGTATGCGTGGGCAACATGATTGCAAACCTCCTCTACGGTCTTATTGACCCCCAGATAAAGGAGGCGCAGGAATGAAAAAGATGAACAGACGCACAAAAGTGCTTATCTTTACAATCATCATGGCGCTTATAATAATCGCCGCGTACATAGCAGGCGCCCTTATCCCCGATTCTGCAGTAGAAGCGGACTTTACCTGCATCAAGCAGCCGCCCTCTTTAAAGCATCCCTTCGGAACGGATGCATTGGGCCGTGACCTGTTTTTACGCACCTTAAAGGGCATTTCCGTCAGCATGACCATTGGCATCGTCGCATCCCTAATAAGCGCCGTAGTGGCCGTTTTAATCGGTGTAGCGGCAGCTACAGGCTCCAAAAAGGTTGATGCTGTTATAAACTGGATAATCGACCTTGTCATGGGCGTTCCCCACACGGTTCTGGTTATTCTCATCTCCTTTGCCTTCGGCAGAGGTCTTAAGGGACTTTTGATCGGCGTCGCCGCAACTCATTGGTGCAGCCTTGCCCGTCTTATCCGAAGCGAGGTCATGCAGCTGAGATCTCAGCAGTATATTGCAGTTTCCCGCAGACTTGGCAAATCCAGCGGATGGATCCTGACACACCACCTGCTGCCCCACCTTGTCCCCCAGTTTTTTGTAGGACTTGTACTCATGTTCCCCCACGCAATATTACATGAAGCATCCATTTCCTTCCTCGGTTACGGACTTCCTCCCGAGCAGCCTGCAATAGGCATCATTCTCTCCGAGAGCATGAAATATATCTCCTCGGGAATGTGGTGGACGGCGGTTTTCCCCGGCATCGTTCTTGTACTTATCGTACTTCTCATTGACCGCTTAGGCGACAATCTCCGCATGATAATCGACCCCTACAGCGCACAGGAATAAAGGAGGATATGACATGGAATCTAAATACGACTCCCTTTTGGAGATACACGACCTGTCCGTATCCTTCAAGATGTACGACAAGGCACTGGAGCAGACAGACCTGCAGGTAATTTCCGACCTGCACCTGACCGTCCGTCCGGGAGAGATAGTGGCTGTCGCAGGTTCATCGGGTTCAGGAAAGAGCCTTCTCGCCTCGGCAATACTGGGTATTCTCCCGGGTAACGCAACTGTAGGCGGACACCTTCACTACAAGGGACTTGAGCTTACACCGGAACGCCAAATAAACTTACGCGGTACCGAGATAGCACTCATCCCCCAATCGGTTGCTTATCTTGACCCACTCATGAAAGTCGGCAAGCAGGCAGACGGACACAAAAAGCCTTATCCCACAGAAAAGCGCCGCGGTCTTTTCAAGCGTTTCGGTCTCCCTGAGAAAACAGAAAATCTTTACCCCTTCCAGTTATCGGGCGGCATGGCAAGACGTGTTCTCGTCTCAACCGCTTTAATAACCGACGCAGAGCTTATAATCGCAGACGAGCCCACACCCGGCATGAGCCTTGATCAGGCTCTGGAGGCGCTTAAAATGTTCCGTGAGCTTGCAAACGAGGGCAAAGCCATAATCCTCATCACCCACGACATTGACCTTGCCTTTGAATTTGCAGACCGCGTTGCTGTATTCTATGCTGGAACTACCGTTGAAGTCGCAGATACAGAGGATTTCAGACGCGGCCCCGAGTATCTTCGCCACCCCTACTCAAAGGCGCTTTGGAACGCGCTTCCCCAAAACGGCTTTAAGCCTATAGACGGCTTCCAGCCTTACGCGGGAAATCTGCCCACCGGCTGCCTGTTTAATCCCCGATGCCCCTACGCGACCGTTGAGTGCAGAATGAAAACACCGCCTGTTACCCGTATCAGAGGCGGAGAAGTGAGGTGCTTCCATGCGACTTGAGGCTAAAAACTTAAGCTTCCGCTACGACAGGAAGCTGCCTTGGATATTTAAGGACCGTAGTCTCTGCGTTGAAAGCGGAGAGCGTGTCGCCCTCTTCGCTCCCAGCGGTTACGGAAAGACAACTCTTGCACTGCTCCTTGCAGGCTACCTCACCCCCACTGAGGGCGAGGTACTGCTTGACGGCGCTCCCCTGCCAACTAAAGGTGTTTGCCCTGTTCAGCTTATATATCAGCACCCAGAAAAAGCCATAAATCCCCGTTGGAAGCTGAAAAAGGTTCTAGAGGAGAGCGGCGAGCTGAACATGGACATCCTCCATGCCTTCGGTATTGAAGACGCATGGCTGGAACGCTACCCCAGAGAACTGTCAGGCGGCGAGCTGCAGAGATTCTGTGTTGCCCGCGCACTTATGAGCGGAGCAGAATTTCTTATTTGTGACGAGATAAGTACCATGCTGGACGTTATCACACAGGCGCAGATATGGAACGTAGTTTTGGACGAGGCAAAAAAGCGCGGCATGGGAATTATCGCCGTAACACACAACCGACACCTTGCCGAGCGCATCTGCGACAGAGTTATTGATTTAAGTAAAATTGACGAAGGAGATTTAAATATGCATCATCACGATCACGACCATGTACACCCCCACGATCACGGACACTCTCACGATCACGGTCACACACACGACCACCACGAGCACGAGCACAAACACTATCATGTACACGACCACGACCATGGCGATGAGCACGGTCACGGACACTCTCACAACCATCACGACCACCATCAGCACGCCCACGGTCACACACATTCCCACCCCCACGACCATACCCACGGAGACGAGCATTGCCATACCCATGAGGATCTACACGCAGTATGTGACGAGGGGCATGCAAGTGCAGAACTGCTTGCTCTCATGCGCTATATGACAGGTCATAACGTCTCCCACGCAAAAGAACTTGCCGACCTCGCAGTTAAGCTCCGTGACACCGTCGGTGAGAATGCATACAACGGCGTAATGGCTGCCGTAGCGGATTATGAACGCGGTAATGAGAAGCTTGCCGCTGTTTTGGCTGTACTGGATAAATAAAAAAATATTGCCAAAACTGTTGACAAGTCATCATTCTTATGTAACAATACAGCCGCTAAGGTAAAATTTCTATGCCCCTGTTTTTGGCATTTAATTAATAATTTTTTACCGAAATTCAGAAAGGTGTGTATTTAAATGTTTGAAAAAATTCAGCAGAACGTTATTGAGGCAGTAGCAAACCAGCTTGAGATGGATCCCGCAGATATTACAAGTGAAACTTCCCTTACAGAAGAGCTCAAGCTCGACTCTCTCGACTTCGTAGAGGTTTGCATCGCTCTTGAAGATATCTACGGTGTAGAGTTTGACACAGAAGAGCTCTCCAAGTCCATGTCCGCTTCCACAACAGTAAACGACGTTGTAGAGTACCTCATCTCCCTCGGCGTAAACTAAATAACAATTATTCATCCCCTGTCGTCTCCGGCAGGGGATTTTTGTATATATTCATGCAAACATGGAATTGACTAATTTTTCAAATATTATATAATTAAACTATCTAAATATAACTGAAAGGCTGTGAATTTTTAATGGTTGGTACAGAGAAGTTGGTCAGACCCATATCTGACCGTATCGCACGCATCCGCAAAAGATTCAAAGAAGTTGAGTATAAGGAGATGTATTGCTGCTCTGAGCGTACACGTATCCTCACGAATGCATACATCGAATATGAAGCAGATCATCCCACAATAAAGCGCGCAAAGTTTTTCCGCGACCTGTGCGAGCAGATGACCGTCCTTGTTGAAGATGAAGAGCTTATCGTCGGCAACCAGGGCACAAGCTACCGCGCAGTATCCCCCTACGTTGACTGGTATGAGGCAGGCCTTTTCAGCTCCGTGTGCGGTGACGACGAGACTTTCCGTCTCCAGTGGCAGACCGAGGGCGCACGTCAGCTTATGACAGACGAAGACAGAGAATATTTCCGCTCCGTTGCAGACTTCTGGGAAAAGCGCTGCCTTGCTGCCCGTGCTTCCGCTGTTATGCCTGACTGCATGTGGGATCTTCATCTTTCCGGCTGTCTCGATATGGGCAGCGCAAGAGGCGCCAGATCCCGCGGCATGGTCGGTTTCAGACCGCAGGGACACTTCTGCGCAAACTATGACAAGGTTGTACACCGCGGTCTTAAGTCCATCAAGGAAGAGGCTCTTGAGAAGATGAAGGCTCTTGAGGGCAAGTGCTACGGCGAAGACGGCGAAAAGTACATCTTCTATAAATCCATCGTCATCGTCTGTGACGGCATGATGACTCTCTCAAAGCGTTACGGCGCTAAGTGTAAGGACATGGCTGACTCCGGCAATTACAGCCCTGAGCGAACTGCAGAGCTTTACAAGATGGCTGATTCTCTGAATCACATCATGGAGAACCCCTGCCGCAACTACTGGGAAGCAATGCAGGCAATCAACCTCTACATGCTCTGCCTGTGTATCGACGGTCAGAACCACGGCGTAACCTTCGGCCGTATCGACCAGTATGCAGGTCACTTCCTTGAAGACGAGCTTGCAAAGGGCGAGATCACAATCGAGTTTGCTCAGGAAGTCGCTGACAGCTTCATCCTCAAAACTGCCGAGTACACAAGATGTGAGACAGAGATGCCTCCCACAGTTACCAAGAACGATGACGGCACAGTTACCGTTCAGCATCACGGCAACACCATCGAGACAGGCCAGCACTTCTCCGTGGGCGGTATTACAAAGGACGGCAAGGACGCCTCCAACGAGCTCACATTCACTCTGCTCCAGTGCTATGCAAGACTGTTTATGTACAGTCCCTCCCTCTCTGTCCGTGTTCATAAGAACCTGCCCGACAGAATATGGCAGATCGCTGTACAGGCATCCTCCGTTGCAGGCGGCATGCCCACCTTCGAAAACGACGACATCATCATTCCCGCCCTCTTAAAGAAGGGTTACACCGTTGAGGACGCAAACGACTACTGCCTTATCGGCTGTGTTGAGCCCTCCGGCACAGGTAATGAGTGGCCCTGCTGCGGTACTTTAGGCGCAGAGAGCTTCTGGAACTACGGTCAGGCTGTTGTCCTCGCTCTTAACAATGGCATCAACCCCTTGAACGGCTATCAGGGCGGTCCTGCAACAGGTTATCTCTACGAAATGGAGACAATTGAGCAGGTTCAGGACGCTCTGGTCCAGCAGATGCAATACTACATGGGCTGGCACATGACCTGCTGCAACATCGGAGAGTACGCTTACCGTCTTACATATCCCTGCCCCGTCGCTTCCGCAACTACAGACGGATGTATGGAAAAGGGTAAGGACGTAACCTACGGCGGTGCAAAGTACAACTCCACAGGTGTTACATGCTGCGGTATCGGTAACGTTGCAGACTCCCTTGCTGCTGTTAAGTACCTCTGCTTCGACAAGAAGATCTGCACAACACGCGAGCTTTACGATGCCCTTATGGCAAACTGGGAAGGTCACGAAGAGCTTCGCCGCATCGTCGACAATCAGTGCCCCCACTACGGCAACGACGACGATTACGTTGACCAGTACGCAACATGGGCAATGCAGAAGTTCTGTGACTTCGTAAATAACGCTACAGGTCCCAGAGGTTCATGGAGACCCGGCACATTTACGATGACCGTAAACGTATTTATGGGTGCCAATACCGCTGCAACTCCCGACGGCAGAAAGAGCCACGATCCTCTGGCTGAAGCCATCTCCCCCAAGCAGGGTATGGATAAGAACGGTCCCACAGCTTACGTCAAGAGCGCTGCTAAGCTGCCTCATATTGATATCGGCAACGGCGACCAGCTGAACATCAAGTTCTCCAAGACCGTTATCTCCAACGAGCGCGGTGCAGAGCAGGTAAGAAACCTCATCGAGACATACTTTGAGCTGGGCGGCATGCAGGTACAGTTCAACGTCGTATCTGTTGATGAGCTCCACGACGCTCAGGCACATCCCGAAAACTACAAGGATCTCATCGTTCGTATAGCAGGCTTCTCTGCTGTATTCGTTGAGCTTTCCAAGGGCGTTCAGGACGACTTCATCACAAGAACCGAGCACTCTATGTAAATACTTTAAAGGCAGGGGTAAATCCCCTGCCTTTTTTACTCAACTTATGTTATTATCAAAGCGGTGATAAAAATGAACTACATCCGAGAAATACGTCTGCAGGACACGCAGCAAAGTGATTACCCCTTTAATCTGCCTGCGGTGCAGCACCTGAAAAGCTGCGGCGGACTGAAATTTGAAAAGCCCGTCACCTTTTTTGTCGGTGAAAACGGCACGGGTAAGTCAACTCTCATAGAGGCAATTGCCGCTGCCATGGGTTTTAACGCAGAGGGCGGCTCCCGTGATTTCGCCTTTGAGACGCAGGCTACTCATTCGCAGCTTTATAAATATCTCACCGTTGTAAAAAGCATTACACCGAAGGACGGCTTTTTCCTGCGGGCAGAAAGCTTTTACAACACTTCAAGCTATCTGGACGAAAACAGTACCCTGGCTCGTTACGGCGGCGTTTCGTTTCACGAGCAATCACACGGCGAGGCTTTTTTGTCCCTTGTTGTTAACCGCTTTGACGGTCACGGTCTGTATATTCTGGACGAGCCTGAATCTGCGCTCTCACCGCAGCGTCTCATGTCTCTGCTCGTCGCCATAGACGAGATTGTAAAGCAGGACTCACAGTTTATAATCGCAACACACTCCCCCATTCTCATGTCCTATCCCGATGCCAATATTCTGCAGTTTTCCGAGTGCGGCATTGAGAAGACGGCACACGAGAAGACAGAGCACTATCGCATCACAAAACAGTTTCTCGACAACCCCCGCCGCATGCTGAAATATCTCCTGGACAGCCGGTAAATTTAAATTGACACCAAAGCATCCAGGATGTAAAATAGCATAGCGAGTGGGTTGGACAACCGCGGGTACGAGCCGAAAGGCTGTGCGTGAGGAAAGTCCGGGCTCCACAGGGTAAGGATAACGGGTAACGCCCGCCGAAGGCGACTTCAGGAAAAGTGCAACAGAGATAAACCGCCGGCTATTTGGGTCGGTAAGGGTGGAAAGGCGGAGGTAAGAGCCCGCCCGATGGCGTGGAAGCGTCCATCGCTGTAAACTCTATCCGGAGCAACACCGTGGGAAAGCTGCTTAAATGCAAGGTTGACCCGACCGCTTTCAGGAGGTGGCTTGAACTCATCGGCAACGGTGAGTCTAGATAGATGGTTGTCTTAAATGACAGAACTCGGCTTACAGACCCTCTCGCAAATATAAAAATAACTCCCTTGAGTTTTTGCTCAAGGGAGTTTTTGTGTTATTCGGACATATATTCATCAAGCTTTAAGCGGTAATCTCCGTAGTTTTCCCGTGTTACCGTAACGCGGCTGTCAACCGCGACGCTTCCGCAGCTGTTTTCATCACCGCCCCAAATAGTATCAGGGGTAAGCTCTCCTGTCATAAAACCGTACAGCGCGCCGATAACAGGTTCTATCCATAATTCAAAAGGAGTTGTGACAACGGTCTTAACCTGCGGAATACCGCTGTCAGAGAATACAGCGTCAGGACTCAAGGTTGTAAAAATGTGCGCATTGTCAAGACCGTTTCTCAAAAAAGCATCTGCGGCATTTGTGGTATCAAGCTCCGATATCGTACAGCAAAGCCAATATTTATACTGCGCATTTTCCTGTAAAGCAATATCATACCAATAATCAAAGGATTCTACCTCATAAGGGATATTCGTATCAACGATTACAATGTTTTCTGCCAGTTCAGGCGCAAGACTGCTCACAGTTTCGCAAAACTGTGTCTGCCAATTTTCTACCGCCGGCAATACCGAATATGTCACAAACATTACACCTATCTCCGCTGCAGGTATATCCGACATATTTTCTTTATAATACGGTACAACGTTTTCCGCCAGTTCCGTACCTATGTCGCTCTCGGCAATCGTAACAGCGGGAGAAAGGAGATTGCCCTCATCGTCACGATGCTCATCGCCCCAATATACCCAAGGGCAGCCTTCCTCGTTAAGTGTTGTGCTGAATCTGTATTCAAAATCACCTCTCAGAATAATGCCGTCATATTCAGCAGCAAGATTTCTGAGCTGTTCTTCAGCCCTTCCCAAATGATTTTCGGCTTTAATAAAGCCACCGAATTCGATGTTCATTGTCTCACACCATCCGGAAAACACAGCTTCATATTGGTCATCAGCAATAGTGCTGTAATCATTAAATACACACACCTTATACCGCTCGTTTGCAAAATAATCATACTCAGGGTCATAAAATCCCTCACCGCCGTGTATAAGCGTTCCATTCCAGATTGTCTTCGGGTCAACAGCGCTTTCTTCTTCCTTTTCTCCCGTGTCCGTCACAGCATCGTCGGGCGTATTCTCGGGTATATCCGTCGCATCCTGCACAGGCTTATTTTTACAGGCAGCAAAACCAAGGCACATCACAAGTACCAAAATCGTACAAATTATGCACTTCATGACCGTACCTCCTGTCTTGAAAAATCCTACTTCTTGCTGAAAAGACCGTTGTACTTATCCTTCATCTGCAGTATTTTTGCAATTTTCGTCTGTTCCTCCGACTTGGTATCTTCTGCCTTCGGAACCTCTGTCACCTTCGGAGCAGGCTTTACGTAAGTCACAAGGTCGCCGTTTACAAGCTCAAGGCCTTTATCTCCTCCTGCAAGCATAGTGCCAAGTGCATCGCCCGTAGCCTCTGTGATGCGCACTATAATCGCACTGTTATGTGTATAGCGCATAAGCCAAGACTCGACCGTTGCCGCGGTTTCGGGATCCATCAAAACCTCGTCGTCACGGAGAAGGAACTCCTTCTTCCCCATTATCGCATTATACAGAATGGACCAGCGCAGCTTTTGACCGCCCGACATAGCATAGGGCGCGCGGTAAATAATTCCATCCACATTCACACCCTTGCTCTCACGTATAAGCTCATTGAGAACCGTTTTGCGGAGACTTTTCTTAAGTCCCTTCACCAGTACATCACACACCGTTTTATATCTGCCCAGCTTTGGCTTTTTGTAGTTTGCCAGTTCGGGCAATATTTCGGTGGCAAAGGATGGGTTATTTATCAGAAACGCATCCTCAAACGCGTCCTTCTCAGCCATGGTGCCGCCGAAGATTACTATTCTTCCTGACTCCTCGGGTCTTAATTCGCTGTATTTCATAGAAAACTCCTTATTGAAAAAGGGACACTTTGCGCAAGTGTCCCTTTGCTTCTTAATATCTGCCGATATCGCGTGCGATATGGTAAGCTGCCTGAGTTGCAGCCAAAATGTTCTTGGGTGTTACGCAGTCGCCCAGCTGATAGAACTCGGGAGCAGCGCATCGAAGTGCCAGAGCTTCTTCTCTGAGAGGTCTCTGACCTGCAGCGTAGATAACTGTCTCGGCAGGGATAGTCTCGACGCCAGTAGGTGTCTCAACCACAAGACCTTCCTCGGTGACTTCCAAAGCCTTGGAAGAGGTTTTGATAGTCATGTTGGGCAGAGTCTTGATCATCTCGCAAAGTGCCACACCGTGAACTATAGGCTCACCTGCAGCCATTGTGACCTGACCCATACGCTCGGATGTGTCGCCTGTCTTTTCAGATGCGATTGTTGTGGGCATCATCTCAACAACGGTGATTTCTCTGCCTGTCATGGCAAGGGCAACACCCAACTCAAGACCGACAAGACCGCCGCCCAGAATAGCACAGCTCTTTCCTGCCTTGTCAAAGTCGTAGTAAATGTCCTCAGCGCCCTGTACTTTAGCTGAGTCGATACCCTTTACAGGGGGCTTTACGGGACGGGAGCCCAGAGCCGCGATGATAACATCGGCATTAAAGCTCTGCGCAACTTCGGGAGTTACCTCTGTGTTGAGGTGAACTTCGATATTAGCGCGGGAGATTTTTCTTCTCTGCAGGTCGATATACTCTTCAAGCTTCTTCTTGAAGGGGATGTTCATCTCGCACTGAAGCACGCCGCCAAGAGAACCTGTCTTTTCGCAGAGGATGACTTCGTGACCGCGCTCGGAGAGAGTGAGAGCAGCCTGCATGCCGCCGATACCGCCGCCTGCAACAAGAACCTTCTTATGTACTCTGGGAGGTGTGTCGTAAAGGCTTTCAAGCTCGTTGCCGATTACGGGGTTGGATGCGCAGTAGAATACGCCACCGAGGGTGGAGTTACTAAAGCAGGTGAAGCAGCGCATGCACTTGTTTATCTCGTCTTCCTTACCCAGCATTGCCTTAATGGGCAGGTCGGGGTCTGCAAGAGTCTGACGTGCAAGGCAAACAACATCTGCCTGACCGGATGCGATTATCTCCTCCATGTGCACAACGTCTGTCAGAGCGCCGACAGTTGCAACGGGAGTTTTTACGTGCTTCTTGATTTCTGCAGCGAACTGTACATTGCAGCCGTCCTCAAGGAACATTGTGGGATGAGTACGCATGCTTGCGTAGTCAATCTCGTGATGACCTGCGGAAACATGGATAAGGTCAACCTTGCCGTCGAATGCCTTGGCGATCTCAACGCCCTCTTCGATGCCGTAGCCGTCGGGCAGCCACTCAGAGCCTGAAATACGGACTTCAATAGGTGTTGCGTTGCCGACAACCTTGCGGCATGCCTCCACAACAGCAAGGGGGAATCTCATGCGGTTTTCAAAGGAGCCGCCCCATTTGTCTGTTCTTGTGTTCTCACGGGGAGAGATAAACTGGTGTATGCCCCAGCCGTGTCCTGCGTGGATGGTTATCATGCCGAAGCCGCTCTGTCTTGCGTAAGCTGCTGCCTCTGCATATTTCTTTATAAGCTCTTCGATGCGCTCGTCTGTCATGGCGCGTATCTCAACGCCGTCAGGACGGATACCGTCTGTCATACCCCATACAAAGCCCTCGGGATAGACATAACCAGAGTTTACACCTGCGTGGTTAAGCTCAATAGCGGCAACAGCACCATGACGAGTGATGGCATTTGCTGTGCGGAACATGGATGCCTTGCCGAAATTTCCGTCGCCGTCAAGCTGCCAGGGATGGCTGTGTCCCTCTTTTTCGACCATAAAGTCACCGACGCAAACGGATGCATATCCGCCCATAGCCTTAAGCTCATAGAAGGCTCTTGCCTCTGCTGTCAGCTGGAGATTTGCTGTCAGGTCTGGGTGATCCTGAGGTGATGCGAAAATTCTGTGCTTGAAAAGTGTTTTGCCCAGAGTAATGGGCTCGAAAAGATGCTTATATTTAGAGCAGCTCATGT
This sequence comes from Oscillospiraceae bacterium, assembly GCA_017461585.1. Taxonomy (GTDB): domain Bacteria; phylum Bacillota; class Clostridia; order Oscillospirales; family Oscillospiraceae; genus Alloscillospira. Next base: position 22,067 of record JAFTYM010000008.1, read on the forward strand.
ATTTACACTCCTTAATTTTATTCGTTGGCAAATATTATATCACACAATTTTTGTTCAGTCTATTTAATTTTCGGCTGTGAGAAAGCGATATGCAAACAGCGTGGTGTCAAGTATCAGCGCAGCACAGATATGTACGGGGTCGTTTTCGCGTATTCCAGCAGGACGCAATGTGCCGCAAGCTTTGCTCTTATACTGCTTCATAAAACTGTCGGAAAACTCATTTAAACGAGTATCATCATTTCCCGTATACTCACCTATAAAAGCCATGCAGGCATTGTAGCAGCCGCAGACAGCCTTTGAATTATCACAGCTTTTACGTGTGGACACGGAAATATCCGCATCTAAAAGTCTGCAAAGCTCCGAGATAACTATCTCATAGGCGCACTTGCCTGCCATAAGACCTTCGTGAACAGCATCGCGGACGCCTGTGACTAAGTCCTTATCAAAATAGTCGCGCTTTTTGCCCGTGTCACGTCCCAAAGCCTCAAGCTCTGCAGTATAGACATCGAACATGAACTTTGAAAACTCTGCGCGCTTTACAGCAGCATCATTTCGCAGAAACTTAGTGTCAAGGTCGGAAATACGTACTCTGTCAAGTCCGTCGCTGTCTTTTAAGAATTTTGCAAGACGGCGTGTCCTGTCCATATCGGAAACGGCATACTGAGACAGAATTTCGTCCATATCCTTGTCAGCTCTTGAGTGGGCCTCAATGCCCGCCTTCATCATCTCAAGATACTCGCCTGTGAAAGCTGTCAGCCCGGGGAGCTTGAAGGTAGAGGAAAGACCGTGGGCATCGTCCAGCCAATCTGAAAGTCTGCCCGTGTCGTGGTAAGAGCACATTGTAAGAAGAAGGCGCGTGTCCTCCTCCGAGAGGTCGTTGTCCATGGCGGCAAAAGCTCCGTGGAGCATGGTGCGCTCTATGTGTCCCTCTCCGTGAACGGGACTTTGAAACAGGGCTGCACGGTTTAAATTTTTGAGAAACTCATCAAAAATACCGTAAAAGCACCAGTTTTTGAGAGCTTCAATATCGCAGGCATATTCACCCCAGACAGCTTTGGAGAGGATATTTCGCATAGGACTTATCATCACTTGCCTCCTTTTAGTCTGTCGGGCAGAGTTTTGTCGGGTGTGACAAAAAGTGTCTTATAGTCGGTGTAGATTACCATACCCGGTTTTGCTCCTACAGGTTTTTTGACGAATTTTACAAGGCAGAAGTCCACGGGGACATTGCTGCCCTCGGATGCCTTGGAGTAGAGCGCTGCAAGCTGTGCAGCCTCTGTAAGGGTAGTTTCGTCCACCTCATAGCCATTGGTGGTGATTATAACATGGCTTCCGTGTATCTTCTGGGTGTGAAGCCAGATATCAAGCTTTGACGAGTGCTTAAGTGTAAGCTGGTCGTTCTGAGTGTTGTTCTTGCCCACGCGTATCTCAAAGCCTGTAGATGACACAAAGCGCATGGGTTCAAACTTTTGAGGCTTCTGCTTTGCGTTTTTCTTCTGCTGTTTGAGATAGCCTGTACTTTCAAGCTCAGCTCTTATCTCCGATAGGTCGCGCTCGCCTCCTGCACGCTCTATCTCCTCCAAAACGGACTCAAGGTATTCAAGTTCCGCTTCACCGTTTATTATCTGCTCTGTGAGAGCCTTTTCGGCGTTTTTAGCCTTGGTGTAGTCCTTGTAATACTTGGCAGCATTCTGCTGAGGGGACTTGGCAGGGTCAAGTGCTATCTCACACTCCTTACCCTCGGGGTCATAAAAATCAAACGCCCGCAGAACGCTCTGTCCTTTTTTCATGGCGTGCATATTGGCGGAGATTATATCACCGCACTCGCGCAGGCGTTCTCTGTCAAAGGTCTTTTTAAGCTCCTCATTCTGCATAAGCAGCTTTCGCGAAAGTCTGTCACGGGCATTTTTGACGGTTTTTGTCATGGTAGCAGAGCGCTGTCTTACTCGCTCCGCTCTCGCCCTGCCTGTGTAAAACTCTTCAAGGCACTCCGAAAAGCTGTCGAATGTCAGAATTTCCGCCGCGGTGCCGTACTGCTTCAACGGGAAGCAGTAAAAGTCCGCAAGTCTGCCCTCCGCGTTTTTGACGATGCAGGGAGTGAATTTTTTTGCGTTAATAAAGTCAACTGCAGACGCAAAAGCAGAGACAAGGGGCGTTGTGTCGCACTCACCTGCTCTTACGTCCGTAATTCCGTATGCGGCGTTCACGATCTCGCGGCATCCTAAGGGAGAGATGCCGCTGAAGGTGTCAAGCAGCAGCTTATCAAGGCTTTTGCCGAACTGCGCCCTCTCAATTGCGTTTTCAAGGTCTTCTGCAGTTGCAGCAAAAATAGAGATCTTCTCCTGAGGTGGAGGATTTCTGTAAAAAAGTCCCGGCAGGACCTGCCTTTTTTCGGACATGGACATGTCAACGCGGCGAAGGCAATCTAAAATTATACCTTCGCTGTCAGTGAGGATTATATTTGAATATCTGCCCATTAGCTCAACGATGAGCTTCCTGCTTTCATCATCACCGAAGATGCTCTTATGCTCAAAGGAGAAGACTACGGCTCTCTCGCCCTGTATCTGCTGCACATCGGTGAGAACGGTACCTACAAGGTGCTTTCTCAGAAGCATGCAGAACATGGGCGGCTGGGCAGGGTTTTCATAGGATGACTTTGTAAAATGGATGCGTGCATCTCCCGTACCTGCAGAGACAAGGAGCTTTACATTATCCTGCTTCGTACGCAGAGAGATTATAAGCTCATCGCGCTCTGGCTGCTGGACCTTGTCTACCCTTGCATCCTTCAGCACATCCGACAATTCATTCACAACCGCCGAAAGGCATACTGCGTCAAGAGGCATTTACACATCCTCCTTCATTATGAGGGCAAAGAGCTCATTTAAACGCACTGTCTCCCCGTGAAGATAAAGCCAACCAAACAGAGTCTCAAGGCCTGTTGCAGCGTGATATTCGCCGATGGTTGCACGGTTAGGCACAGAGTTTACGCGTGTGTTGCGTCCTCTCTTGTAAACCGCAGCCTCGCGGTCTGTAAGATGCGGCAGTATAGCCTCAACAGCCTTTGCCTGAGCAGGGGCGGAAACACGCTGTACTGTCATCTTATGGAGGTTGGAGGACTTGGCATATCCGTGCTCACACATCCATGTGCGCACCATTATCTCAAATACGGCATCACCCAAATGTGCAAGACCGAGATTTGAGATGGCGTTTATATCATCCTCGGGAAGAGTTATCTTAAAGTAATCTGTCATAGTGTTACACCTGTTGTACGACATAAATAACGGGCGGGCAAAATTGCCCGCCCTTAAGGTTCATTGTTTCTTATTTGGAGTTGAAGATCTTGAAGATTGTATCGAAGGGATCATCTTCTGCAGCTGCGGGAGCTTCTGTCTGAACTTCTGCTTCCTTCTTCTCTGTAGCTTCTGTGTACATGCCTGTTGTCTTTTCGGGCTCTGCTGCGGGAGCAGCAGCTACGGGACGCTCATCAAAACGTGTTGCAACAACAGTTACGCGGATCTCGTCGTCCATTGTCTCGTCGAAGTTTGCACCGAAGATGATGTTTGCATCGGGATGTGCAGCCTGCTGGATAAGACCTGCAGCAGCTTCAACGTCCTCAAGACCGATATCCATGGAGCCTGTGATGTTGACAAGAACACCGCGGGCACCGTTGATGGATGTCTCCATGAGGGGGCTGGAGATAGCAGCACGAGCTGCGTCCTCAGCCTTGCCCTTACCTGCAGCGTGACCTACGCCCATGTGAGCATAGCCTGCATCCTTCATGATAGCAGTAACGTCTGCAAAGTCGAGGTTGATGAAGCCTGTATTCTTAACGAGGTCAGCAATGCTTGTAACAGCCTGAAGCAGAACTTCGTCAGCGATCTGGAAGGCGTTGGAGAAAGTCAGCTTCTGATCTGTAGCATGCTTGATTCTGTCATTGGGAATGATAAGAAGGGAGTCTACCTTACCGAGGAGGTTCTTGATGCCTTCTTCAGCCTGAGCCATTCTGCGGCGTCCTTCAAATGTGAAGGGCTTTGTAACAACGCCGACTGTGAGAACGCCTGCTTCACGTGCAATATCAGCAACAACGGGAGACGCACCTGTACCTGTGCCGCCACCCATACCGCAAGCGATAAAGACCATGTCAGCATTTTCGATAGCCTTGGCGATATTGTTGCGGCTTTCCTCAGCTGCCTTCTTGCCGATCTCGGGGTTGGAGCCTGCGCCCTGTCCGTGTGTCAGCTTTTCGCCGATCTGGATCTTCTGATCTGCAACGGAAATTGCAAGAGCGGGCTTATCTGTATTAACGGCAATGAACTCTGCGCTCTGATTGCCTGACTGTACCATTCTGTTTACAACGTTATTACCTGCGCCGCCGACACCAACAACTTTTATAGTTACAACATTATCGGGACCTGATTCGAGAGAAAACATAGTATATCCTCCTGTTTATTTATTTAATCGTGGAACAGCAGGAAAATATCTTTTGTAAAAAAGGACACTATCCCACTTTTAGTTTCAATATACAACTTATTTTATTACGATTTTTCCTACAGGTCAATAGTTTGACCGCACATAATTTTGAATTATTTTTAACGAAAACGCCCTTTATCCCCTCCGATTGCCATATTTTGCCATTTTTCATCGGGATGGTTCAAAGTAGGACTTGCCCTCTTCGGAAACGTCGATAAGACCTGTGTCGGTTTCTTCCAGCTGAGATATTATGCCGTCAATGCGCGACATCTTATACTCAAGCTGCTCACCGCTGCCGACGTTTACCGTAAATCTGCCGAGATAGTCAAAGGTGATATGACCGATATTGGTCACATCCAGCCATGTGACGTAGGTTGAAAATCCGTCGTCCCCCAGTCTGTTTAAGACCGCCTGAGTAAAAGCAAGTCTCGTCTCATCGCTTTTATCGACTGAAACCACATTTCCAACCTTCACCTCTGTTACGGTAAGCCCGATAACCTCTATATACGTATCATCAGCTTCAACCTCACCTGTTATGCGGCAGTTTTCGTCCATAAGGTACATAACACCTTCAAACTCAATACCTGCCCTTGCGATGCCCTCGGAAACGGCTATTCTCACCGTTCCTGGTAATTCGCGCGTTACAGATGCAAAGCTGATATACGGAAATGTCTGTGTGATTTTACTCTCAGCTGCACGGGTGTTTATAAAAAACAGGTTGCTGCCTGTTTTTATGCCCGATGCCTCGATGATCTCATCTGCTGTATACTCATAGGCACCGTCTACAAGTATTTCATTTATGTCAAAAAGCATACCGAAGCCTGCAAACAGCAGCGCAATTACAGCTGCTGCTATGAGAACCAGCTTTATGCCTCTTCCTCTTTTGTTCATTATAAGGTCACATCCTTATTTCTTAAGTATCCCGGCACACGCACCGAGACAGTTTAAGTCATAGACAATGTCGTCATAGCCGCGTCGGATATGGTGGATATCCGTTATTAGTGTCTCCCCTTCTGCGCCCAATGCTGCAACGACCAGGGCCGCTCCTCCACGCAGGTCAGATGCCCTGACGGGAATACCGCGGAGCATATCAACGCCCGTAACCGCGGCAACTCTGCCAATTATGCGGATATCCGCGCCAAGGCGGTTAAGCTCGTCACCGTGACGAAAGCGGTTTTCAAATATATTCTCTACGAATACGCTTGTGCCCTCCGCCTTCAGTACCGCCGCCATAACAGGCGGCTGGGCATCCGTCGCAAATCCGGGATAGGGTCTTGTTACAACAGGGCGGATCGCCTTCGGCTTATCGGAAGCAATGATATGTATAACGTCTCCCATACAGTCTATATCAGCTCCCGTCTGCCTCAAAGCATCGGTCACAGCCTCAAGATGGGTTTTCTCTGTGTTTCTCAAAAATATCTCGCCGCCTGCAGAAACCGCAGCAGACATATAAGTCGCGGCAACTATTCTGTCGGGTATGACAGTATGGGTACAGCCGTGAAATTCCGAAACGCCTTCAACGATTACCGTTGATGTCCCCGCACCCTTTACCTTTGCGCCCATGGCGTTTAAAAAGTTCTGCAGATCTGCTATTTCAGGTTCACGGGCAGCGTTTGTAATAACGGTTGTGCCGTTTGCGGCACATGCAGCTATCATGGCGTTTTCCGTTGCTCCCACGCTTGGAAGCGTAAAGTTTATATCGGCTGCATTTAAAGAATCCGCCTTGCAGGATATGTTCCCTGCAGTCTCGCAAAAGTCTGCTCCCAGAGCTTCCATTGCCTTTATGTGAAGGTCTATGGGGCGAGGCCCCAGCTCACATCCTCCGGGAAGAGACAGCTCAGCTCTGTGAAACCGCGCCAACACCGCACCCAGAAATATGACTGAGGAGCGCATCTCGCTCATTAGGTCGTGGGGCACATCGAATCTTGATGCGTCCACAGAGTCGATAATCACCGTACTGCCCTCCTGCTTTGCTCTGCAGCCAAGGTGGCGCAGAATGGCAAGCGATGCCGTAACATCGCTCAAAGACGGGCAGTTATGTATAACGCAGGTCCCTTTTGACAGTAAGGACGCTGCCAGTATGGGCAGTACGCTGTTTTTCGCCCCTTGCACGTGGACTTCACCGTACAGCTTCCTGCCGCCTGTAATTTTAATAATATCCATTAAAATCCCCCGTTTTACAAAAGTAAAACATTATATGCGTCAGGGGATATATTTGATAATCAGATTTTTTCGAGAATAATGTCAGCAATTTTCTTTGCGCAGTCGGGAACGCCCATAGCCTTTACGGCATCGGACATTTTATCAAGGGCATCTACGTCTGCAACGAGAGCCGAAACCTTGTCGAAGAGCAGCTTACCCGTGCACTCAGCCTCGGTCACAACAACCGCACCGCCGCCGTTTTCAATAGTGCGTGCATTCTTCTCCTGATGGTTGTCCGTTACATAGGGAGACGGAATGAGAAGCGCAGGCTTGCCGATGGCTGTAAGCTCGCCCATGGTGGAAGCGCCGGAGCGGCACATTACCATGTCTGCCGCTGTCATTACAACAGGCATGTCGTCGATATAAGAACGAAGCTCTGTGTATTTCAGATTATCGGGATCAACTCCGCGCTCACGAAGAGTATTTCTCATGCTCTCCATTCCTTCTTCACCGCCGCCTGTTGCGTGGATATGACGGAATGCGCCAACTTCGTTGTTAATAGCAATAAACTCTGCCGTCGCATCGGTAAGACGTGAAGCGCCCAAAGAGCCCCAGAAAGAGACAACCAGCGGCTTATCCCAGATACCGACCTTGCCCCTCGCCTGCTCCTTTGTGAAGTCGTCAAAGCCGACGCGGACAGGTGTGCCCGTAAAGACAACGCGGGAAGGGTCTTTATAATATTTCTCAAGTCCCGGGAATGCCACCATTACCTTGTCTACAGTTGTCTGCAGAAGCTTTGTGGTAAGACCGGGAATTGCATTTGACTCGTGAATAAATGTGGGTATGCCCATTTTTGCCGCAGCAGACAGGACGGGATAGCAGACATATCCGCCTGTGCCGATGGCGGCATCGGGCTTAAACTCGCGAATAAGCTTTTTTGCCTGAGCGGACCCGATAACGATATTGGCTGCAGCCTTTACGTTTCGTACAATGTTCTCAGCGGATAATTTACGCTGAAAGCCCGAGGACTTAATATTGACAATGTCAAAGCCTGCCATGGGAATATGACGGTTTTCCATCTCACGTCCCGAGCCTACAAACAAAAACTTGCTGTCGGGCATAAGCTCTTTAAGCATTCCTGCTATTGCAAGGGCAGGATTTATATGTCCTGCAGTACCTGCACAGGTTATCAAGAATTTCATTTTTCATCCTCCGCCTTAAGGGGAATATCTCGTGAGACGGACAGGACAATGCCCATCTCTATCATCTGTATCCAAAGTGCAGTTCCGCCGTAGCTGAAAAACGGCAGCGAAATACCTGTACTGGGGATAAGATTTGTAACAACGGCTACGTTGAGGAACACCTGCATTGCAAGAAGTCCTGCTATGCCCGTTGAAATAAGCGAACCGTATTTTGTCTTTGCGTGGAGAGCGATCCAGAAGCATCTGATGATGAGCAGCGCAAACAGCATGAGGATAAGCATTGCGCCGATAAAGCCGAGCTCTTCGCAGATTATCGGAAAAATATAGTCGTTGTGCTCTTCGGGAAGATACATGTACTTCTGTCTGCTCTGTCCCAGACCGACGCCCAAAAGTCCGCCCGAACCTATGGCGTACAGAGACTGAAGCACCTGAAAGCCGCTGTCCAGAGGGTCATTTTCGGGGTGGAGCCATGCAGTTACTCGGTCCTGTGCGTAAGGCAGGACAAGAATTGCCAGTACAACAAGTGCGGATACCGCCAGAACAGCGCCGCCGATCCACTTGAGGTTTGCACCGCCTGCGATGATCATTATACCTGTAATACCAATAATGATGATGGAGGCGGAGAGGTGCGGCTCCAGAACGAGAAGTCCCACGATTATCGCCGCCACGATGCCGAAGGGCAGAATACCGTGCCTGAAGGTTTTCATCTGCTTTTTCGGTGTTTTACAGATCATTGTGGCGTAAGCCAGAATTACACCGATCTTTGCGATTTCAGAGGGCTGGAAGGTTGTAAAACCAAGGTTGATCCATCTTCTTGAACCGCCGCCGACGATACCGATTATGAGAACCAGCGCCAGCATTATTATGGCTACGAACAGCAGCATCATAGACCAGCGACGGAATGTGTTGACGCGGATCTTTGATACGACATACATAAGTCCCACGCCGGTCACGGCGAAAATAAGCTGTCTTGTGAAAATATAAGTGGGGTTGTTGCCCTCATAATATGCCCTTGCAAAGCTGGCGGAGAGCACCATAATGACGCCGACCGTCAGAAGTACGATAACAAGGAGCAGAAGAGGCAGATCCAGACTGCCGCGTCTCTTTTTAGCCATCTCAGCAGAGTCAGGCATTTCAGGCAGTTTTTCTATATTATCCTGCTTTCCTGTCTCACGATAATATTTTTCAAACTCTTCCATTCCCGTCACCTCCTGTCAAATGGGAAATTGCGGTTTTATGCGCTGAATCTTCCGTACACACCAAGGAAGGATATTACAGCGAAAATAAGTGAAAACAGAGAGAATACCCAGAACACCTTGTATTCGTTCCAGCCGCACATCTCAAAGTGGTGGTGGATGGGCGCCATTTTGAATATTCTCTTGCCGTGGGTAAGCTTAAAGTAAGTTACCTGAATAATGTCGGACATTGTTTCGATTATGTATACGATGCCCAAAGGGATAAGGATAAGGGGCATATCCATAGAAAATGCCATTGCACAGACAGCTCCGCCCAAAAACAGAGAGCCTGTGTCGCCCATGAATACCTTTGCAGGGTGATAGTTGAAGATAAGAAATGCAAAGAGAGCGCCTGCAAGTGCTGCTGCGAAAATGCCGTGAACTCTGTAGCCCCATACTGCAGCTACAGCTACATAGCACAGAGCAACGGGGATGGATACGCCTGTTGCAAGACCGTCTATACCGTCTGTGATGTTAACCGCATTGACGCAGCCGACGATGACAAAAGCGGCAAATATGAAGTATACGACCTCGGGCAGCTTCCATGATATATCAAAGAAAGGGATGTAAAGGTTGGGAGTGAGCTGACCTGTAAGGCGCATAAGAAGTACGAACACAACAGCCGCAGCCAGCTGAAGGATAAACTTCTGTCCCGATGAAAGGCCTGTGTTCTGCTTCTTTTTCAGCTTCTGCCAGTCGTCAAAAAAGCCAATCGCACCGAAAATAAGAGCAAAAGCGAGAACATAGATGTGTGTCAGCTCGCCTTCAAGCATCTGAGGAAAGCCTACGGCGATAATGGCAACGACTATGCCGATTATAAAGATAACGCCGCCCATTGTAGGTGTCCCCTGCTTTGTCATGTGCCATGTGGGGCCTATCTCTTTAATCATCTGTCCTGCCTTAATCTTGCGAAGATAAGGCACAATAATTATTCCTGCAACTGCCGTAACCGCAAAGGCGACGGCAAAAGCCAATAACAAACTAACTGTCATTTGTAAAACCTCCTGCATCAAAGTATCCGCTTTGATGGGTCATTATTTCAAAAACTCGGCAACTATTTCGCGCTCGTCAAAGTGAGACTTCTCCTTGCCGATTATCTGGTAAGTCTCGTGTCCCTTACCTGCGAGGATTATTATATCACGCTTTTGGGCATTGTGAACAGCCCAGCCGATAGCCTCTTTTCTGTTCTCAATAACAGTATAGGGCGTTTTTGTGTCCTTCATTCCGGCGAGTATATCGTCGATAATGGCGGAAGGAACCTCTGTTCTGGGGTTATCGGATGTTACGATGACGAAATCCGAAAGGTCAGCTGCGATTTTTCCCATGATGGGTCTTTTCAGCGCATCTCTGTCGCCGCCGCATCCGAAGAGCGTAACGACTCTGCCCTTTGCAAAGTCTCTTACTGTTTTGATTATATTCTCCAGCGCATCGGGAGTATGAGCGTAGTCGATGATTACCGTAAAGTCACGGTTCGTGGGCACTACCTCTGCCCTGCCCATAACGCCGTTAAATTTCCCGAGGTTTTCTGCTGCATCGGATATGGAAATTCCAAGATTGTCGCAAACAGCAAGAGCCGCCATTGCATTTGATACGTTGAAAGCGCCGGGAATATTCAGCTTTGCGTGTACGGAATTTTCGTCTCTTATAAAGTCGA
>JAFTYM010000009.1 GCA_017461585.1 Oscillospiraceae bacterium
CAGTTTTGTGACGGTTTTATATTGGATGTCGAATATAAATGCTTTTGCAAATTCTCGGGCAAATACGAGATCATCGCTGCCAAGCATGTCACAGTTCTCATCATACAGAATAAGATCCTGAAGATATGTGACAACACCCAGCTGAGCGGTCAATTCGGTAAGCTCGTCTATTGTGGATATATGGATTTTAAGCATATTGCACCTCCTGTTAAGTATATTATAGCCTATTGTGCCAAAATGGCACAATAGGCTAATTAACCAAATTGGCACAAGCTGAAATGCGCAAATGTGCTAAAATGGTACAAAAGGAGTGTGTGAAAATGTATGGTAAAAAACTCCGTGGTTTAAGAAAAAAGGCTAAGTTAACACTTGAACAGGTTGCTCAAAAAATGCACACAACACATACTACAGTTTCGCGGTATGAGAATGATAAACGCAAAATGGAGCCGGAAACACTTGCAGAGTTTTGCAAGTTATATAATGTTTCTGCGGATTATCTTTTAGATTTACCAAAGGACATGCCATACCCGGATGATGAAACTGATGTATGAATTTAACAAAACCTTGCATGTACAGCACAAATATTATATGATGGTGTCAGGTTTAAAAAGCAAAAAAGGAGAGCAAAAACTATGACAGAAAGAGAAAACCTGTTAAAGGTATATCGCGGCGAAGTTCCCGAATGGCTTCCCAGATACAGCCTCGCTCCCGCAGGAGCACCCGGCGCAACAAAGTCCCGTGCAACAGTTCCTGTAGGTCCCGCATTTCTTGACAAGAAGATCGTAAACGGTCTTGAGTATGACATCTGGGGCGTTGAGCACACAGCAACAGAGAGCGCAGGCGGCGCATCTCTGCCCACTCCCGGTAAATTTATCCTCACAGATATCACAAAGTGGCGTGACGTTATCAAGGCTCCAGACATTTCCGATATCGACTGGGATGCAATGAGCCGTAAGGGTACAGAGCTTATCGACAGAAATGAGTCTGTTGTTGAGCTTATGACACACGTTGGCTACTTCCAGCACCTTATGGAGTTCATGGGATTTTCAGAAGGTCTTACAGCTATGTACGAAGAGCCCGAAGAAGTAATGGCTCTGTTTGAGTACCTTGCAGATTTCTATGACGAAGTATTTACAAAGGCTGTTGAATACTACAAGCCTGACGTAATGTGCATTCTGGACGATACTGCAACAGCGATAAACCCCTTCATCTCCCTCAACATGTACCGCGAGATGGTAAAGCCCTATCACGAGCGCCTTGCGAAGATCGCAAGAGACCACGGTGTGCTTATCAATATGCATAACTGCGGCAGATGTGAGGACTTTATCGACGATTGGCTTGAAATGGGCGTTTCTATCTGGAACCCTGCACAGACAATGAACGATCTTACAGGCATCAAGGCAAAGTACGGCAATAAGCTGACACTTGTAGGCTGCTGGGATTCCTCCGGCCCTCCTGCATGGCCCGGTGCAACAGAAGAGCTTGTCAGAAGCGAAGTGAGAAAGTGTATCGACACATTCGCACCCGGCGGCGGCTTCGTATTCTGGGGCAGCATCTATGGTCCTCCGGGAGATCCCGAGGTCGCACTCAAGTCTGAGTGGCTGGCTGATGAGTACGAGAAGTACGGCAGAAGCTGGTATAAAAATCACTAAACGATATTCAGGCGGGAACAGATACGTTCCCGCCTGTTTTGTATAAAAATTATCTGTGTTGATAATTGCAGTATGATGTAATTGCTGATATAATCGTTACATATATACAATAAAACAGGAGGCAAACTATTATGGCAATGGAAATAAGAGATTTTTCTTTCGGCAGAAACAAGCTTAAGGTAAGAGTTTGTGTTGCTGAAGAGTCAGGCTTCAATGTTGCGTCCGTAATCGTATACGGTGAGACAGAGGCTGTCGTTATTGATACACAGTGGACACGTCCAAACGCACTTCGCGTAGCTGCAGAGGTTATGGACTTAAAGCGCAATCTCACAACTATTTATGTTACACACTCCCATCCCGACCATTACTGGGGCACAGCATACATTGCAGAACAGTTCCCCGGTGTAAAGTGCCTTGCACCTGCTGATGTATGCCACACCATCAATACTCAGTTCTGCGACAAGCTGGAGCATTGGGAAGAAGTCATCGGAAAGACAAGAATGTGCTATAAAAACGTAGAATATCAGCCCATCGAAGGCGATACGATCCTTTGTGACGGTCATGAAATCAAGATCTTCTTCAACCGCATGGGCGACCTCCGTTACAACACACTTGTATGGATCCCCTCTATCAAGACTGTATACGGCAGCGATATCGTATTCAATGAGGCACATCCCTTCACCTGTGAGGTTTCCAAGAAGGAAAGAGCGCTGTGGATGGAAGATATCGACTTTATCGAAGCTCTTGAGCCCGATGTTATCATCCCCGGTCATGCAAAGCCCAACACTCCCTTCGACTACACATGCATCGACTTTATGCGTAAGTATCTGGAAGATACCGAGTGGTGCTATGATAACACAGAGACAGCAGCAGATTTCTTCTATGAGATGTGCAAGCGCACACCTGATGCAAGTCTCGTAATGCTCTCCAACGATATGAACGCCAGCGTTTTCAAGGGCGGACGTGAGTGGAACTGGGAAGACTCAGAAGTAGCTTCCATTGAAGAGACACGCGCAGACGATTTAAAATAATTAATAATTATTTAAACGCCCGAAGTTAATATTGCTTCGGGCGTTTGTGTTAAAAATAAGGAGGAAGTATAATGAAACACGTTCTTTGCTTTGGCGATTCCAATACATACGGATTAAAGCCTGAGTGGATACAGGGCAGCTTCGGCAGACACGATGAAAACACCCGTTGGCCCGGCAAAATGCGCAACCTCCTGGGTGACGATTACAGAGTTATCGAAGAGGGACAGTGCGGACGTACAACAGTTTTTGAAGATCCAACATTCCCCATGAAGAGCGGCATCAACTATCTGCGCCCCTGCATCGAGAGCCACACTCCGCTGGATCTCATTATAATCATGTTGGGTACAAACGATACAAAGGGAATGTTCAATGCCTCTGCTGCGGAGATCGCAGCAGGCCTCGGCAGACTTATCCAGACTGCAAAAGATCCCGCAGTTTACATGGGCGGTCCCGTTCCCAAAGTGCTGGTTGCGGTTCCTGTTCCTTTAGGTGAGGTTGCCACAACTCTGCCCGACGGTATCACTACAATGGAGATGGTGGAAAAGTCAAGAGCTCTGGCAGCAAGATATGAAGCTACAGCCCAAATGCATGGCTGTGAGTTTATTGATCTTGGAAAGGTAGCAGAGACAGCTCCCTTTGAGGGTGTTCACATCACAGCGGAAGGCCACGCTAAAATTGCAGAGGCAATGGCAGCGAAGGTTCGCGAAATTCTTGAATAGGAGAAGAAAATGAAACTGAAAAAGATACTGGCGGTTATTCTCAGCGTTTTGATGCTCGTCTCTCTCTGCGCCTGCGGAAAGATGACAGCAGAGCGTCTTATTGCTGACATGGCAAAGGCTCTTGCAGAGGTTGATTCTTTTGCAGGAACCATGAATATGGGAATGGAAATGGGCATTTCAGTTATGGGCGAGAGCATGGATATGTCTATGACAATGGATGCTGATGTTTCCTATGCCGATAAAATAACATACACAAAAGGCACCACAACAACTGCTATGGCAGGGCAGGATGACATAGTTGTTGAGATGGAAGGCTATTCTGTAACAGATGGTGATACCATCACAACATACACCCTGACAGAAGGCACATGGACAAAAATGGAAATGCCGAAGCCCGAGATGGAGACCAGCCTTGACACCGTAAAGATGCTCATTGATCCAGAAAATCTTGGCAAAATCGTTCTGCAGGAAGAACTGGATACTTATGACGGCAGAGAAGTTTATGTTCTCACAATATCAGACTGCAACTATCCCGAACTGGCAACAGACTATATAAATTCCCAGATGGGCTCAGTTTTTGGTGATATGGACCTGTCTGAGATAGATATGTCCGGCATTGTGATGCAGGTAACTTTGAAGGTATATAAAGACACAAAGCTGCCTGCGGTACTCTCCGTTGATTTTGGAGACAGCATGACATCCTTCATGGACTCTGCAATGGATGCTATGATCGGTGCGTTTTCTGAGGGTATGGAAGGTCTTGAAGGCGTTGATATAGGTGCCATATTTGAACAGCTGAATATGAGCTTCGAAATACCTGCCGCAATGACAACTGTGACATTTGATGAGTACAATATTGAGCCTGTCGTTGTTCCCAAGGAAGCGCTGGACGCTGAGGAACTGCTTTCTGATGGCGAATCCATTTTTGACAGCATTCTCGGCGCAGGCTTAGGCGATATGACTGTTGATGATCCTGAAGATACAGATACTTCTGTTCCTGTTACGGAACCGGGACAGGTCGTGGTATTCTCCGATGACGGTCTTTACAGCATAGTTCTCGGTGAAGTCCCGGGCTATACTCTGGTGGCAGATTATACAGATGATTATACTGCTTGCTATGAGTTCTACACAGAGACATCATACAGCAGCTATATGTATTACATCATCTCCCTCAACGGCTATACAATGGAAGAGCTTGTGGCAGATTCTATTTCCGGATACATTGATTATCTCAACCAGTTTGAGTGCGAGAATATCGTGACATCTGATGTTCAGACAGCAACTGTAGGCGGTTATGATGTTGCATACGTAACATTTGATTATATCCTTGACTATCCCAGCCAGGATATCCTTGCTCTTATTGCGGTAAGCGAGAACTATGTTGTTGCTGTTGAGTCTTACACAATGACAGAGGCTGAAATCGATACGATAGCAACACTTGAAACAGCAGTCAGTGCATTTGTTGGTTAAATAAAGAAAATACCCCTGACATAGTCAGGGGTATTATTTTATAGATTCTTCTTTATCTGTGCTATGGCGTTTTTCTCAAGACGTGATACCTGAGCCTGGGAAATGCCGATTTCGGAGGCTACCTCCATCTGTGTTTTGCCGTCGTAAAAACGCAGGGAGAGTATTTTCTTCTCTCGGTCGGTCAGGGCAGCAATGGCATCTGTGAGCGCAATCTGCTCAAGCCAGCTCTCATCCGTGTTCTTAGTGTCTCGCACCTGATCCATGACGCATATGCTCTCACCGCCGTCAGAGTAAATAGGCTCGTACAGCGAGACGGGATCAGCGATGGAGTCCATTGCAAAGACGATGTCCTCACGCTTTATTTTAAGAGCCCGCGCCAGCTCGTCCACGTCTGGCTCGCGCTGTGTCTCGTTGGTAAGCTTTTCCCGCATCTGCAGGACTTTATATGCCGTATCTCTCATGCTGCGTGAAACTCTTATGGCGCTGTTATCACGCAGGTATCTGCGTATCTCGCCGATTATCATTGGCACACCATAGGTGGAAAAGCGGACGTTTAGGCTGGTGTCAAAATTGTCGATAGCCTTCATAAGACCGATGCAGCCCACTTGAAACAGGTCATCAAGGTTTTCACCGCGCCCTGTGAACTTCTGTATTACGGAAAGCACCAACCGCAGATTGCCCGATATCAAAGTCTCGCGGGCTTTTTTGTCACCGTTATGGCTTTTTTCCAAAAGAGTCTGCGTTTCTTCGGCGGTGAGCACCTTCAGCTTTGATGTATTAACTCCGCATATCTCCACTTTGCCGGAAATCAACCGACCGCCCCCTGCCATTTTTGTTCTCTAAGGCAGTATTCCCAAATAAGGCAGAATTTATTTGATATGTGAGCACAGGAAAAATATGCAAAAAACGGTCACAGTTTTTACTGTGACCGTTTTTGGCTATTTGATGTCTCCGATATCGTAGGGTGTTGTCTGGTAAACAAAGTAGTTCAGCCA
Organism: Oscillospiraceae bacterium; assembly: GCA_017461585.1. Classification (GTDB taxonomy): domain Bacteria; phylum Bacillota; class Clostridia; order Oscillospirales; family Oscillospiraceae; genus Alloscillospira. Next base: position 5,868 of record JAFTYM010000009.1, read on the forward strand.
GTTGGAATAGAGTAGATTTGCGTGTCCGCGCCAAGTGACGTTGGGGGCTTTTGTGTCATCGTCATCGGGAAAGTAGTTCTTTGGAACATCGATAGGAAGACCCAGGTTTTTATCACGCACATACTCGTTTAAAAGTGTGTCAGGGTCGTATTCAGAGTGACCTGTGATAAAGACCTGTCTGCCGCCCTCTGTGTAGATGGCGTATATGCCGGCCTCTTCCGAAGAGGCTGCTATCTTAAGCTCGGGGACTTTCTCCACATCCTCGCGGCGGATGTTTGTGTGGCGGGAGTGAGGCACCATAAAGGTATCGTCAAAGCCACGCATAAGCATTGCCTGCTTGCGTTCCACGCGGTGAGGAAATACACCGAACATCTTCTTGTCAAGAGGATATTTGGGCACGCCGTAGTGATAGTAAAGTCCTGCCTGTGCACCCCAGCAGATATGGAAGGTGCTGTAGACGTTTGTCTTGCTCCACTCCATAATACGGCATAGCTCATCCCAGTATTCGACCTCTTCAAAGGGCATCTGCTCAACAGGTGCGCCTGTGATGATAAGTCCGTCGAACTTCTGATCCTTTATATCGTCAAAGGATTTGTAAAACGCCAGAAGATGATCTTTTGATGTGTTCTTTGACTCGTGAGTGGTGGTGTGGATAAGCTCGATCTCCACCTGAAGGGGGGTGTTGCCCAAAAGACGGGTGAGCTGCGTCTCTGTTACTACCTTTGTGGGCATGAGGTTTAAAATTGCAATGCGCAGAGGACGGATATCCTGAGATACAGCGCGTGTCTCTGTCATTACGAATATATTTTCATTCTGAAGTATTTGGGTAGCGGGAAGTTCGTTGGGAATCTTGATAGGCAACGGATTATACCTCCAGTCCGGCAAGAGCCTGCTCTATATCTGCGATAAGATCATTTGCGTTTTCAATACCGCAGGAATATCTTACGAGATCAGCGGAGACGCCTGCCTCGATAAGCTCTGCATCACTCATCTGACGGTGAGTTGTGCTTGCAGGGTGGAGACAGCATGTGCGGGCATCTGCAACGTGTGTCTCAATGGAGGCAACGCGAAGCCTCTGCATGAAGTCCTGAGCTGCCTTCCTGCCGCCCTTTACGCCGAAGGAGATAACGCCGCAGGAACCGTTAGGCATATATTTCTGACCGATCTCATAGTGAGCATCGCCCGGGAGACCACAATATTTTACCCATGTGATCTTGGGGTGTTTTGAGAGATACTCTGCTATTTTCTGCGCGTTTTCACAATGACGCTGCATGCGTACGTGAAGGCTTTCAAGACCGAGGTTTAAGAGAAAAGAGTTATGAGGTGAGGGTGTGCTGCCAAAGTCACGCATCAGCTGAACTGTGAGCTTTGTGATGTAAGCACCCTCGAGACCGAATCTTTCAGTATAAACAACGCCGTGATAGCTGTCATCGGGAGTTGTGAGTCCGGGATATTTGTCTGCGTGTGCATTCCAGTCAAACTTACCGCTGTCTACAACAGCGCCGCCTAAAACGGAGGCATGGCCGTCCATGTACTTGGAGGTAGAGTGGACAACGATGTCTGCGCCCCACTCAAAGGGACGGCAGTTTATAGGAGTTGCAAATGTGTTGTCAACAATAAGGGGAACACCGTGGCTGTGGGCAGCATTTGCAAATTTTTCTATGTCAAGAACTGTAAGTGCAGGATTTGCGATTGTCTCGCCGTAAACAACCTTTGTGTTGGGGCGGAAAGCTGCATTCAGCTCTTCAATTGAGCAGTCGGGATTTACAAATGTTACGTCAATGCCCATGCGCTTCATGGTGACGGACATAAGGTTAAAGCTGCCGCCGTAAATTGTAGAGGAGGAAACGATGTGGTCTCCGCAGGAGCAGATGTTGAACAGGGCGAAGAATACTGCTGCCATACCTGAAGAGGTGAGCATAGCTGCTGTGCCGCCCTCCAGCGCTGCTATCTTTGCTGCAACAGCGTCGCTGGTGGGGTTCTGCAGACGGGAATAGAAGTATCCGTCTGCTTCAAGGTCAAAGAGCTTAGCCATCTCATCGCCTGACGCATATTTAAAAGTGGTGCTCTGAATTATTGGTATCTGACGGGGCTCGCCGTTACCGGGGTCATAGCCTGCCTGTATGCATTTTGTTTCGAGTTCCATGGATGGGGTTCCTCCTGTGTTTTAGCCTTCGGGTGTTGATTCTGTGCCCGGGTCGGGAGTGGGTGTCGGGTCGGGAGTAGGTTCCGGTTCCGGTTCAGGTGTGGGTGCGGGATCGGGAGTGGGCTCCGGTTCAGGTGTGGGCTCCGGTTCGGGTTCCGGCTCCGGTTCCGGTTCGGGACCTACAAGGATTATCGTATCGCTGCTTCTGTAAGTGCTCTTGTCAAGATACTCTGTCTCAATAAGCTCACCGTCGCCTGTGTAGAAGCTGCGGTAGGTGTGGACGAGGTAACCTGTGTGACCCGTGCTGTCTACCTTTCTCTCACCGGGAGCGAGAGTTTCATCCAGCTGTTCAATGGTTTCGAAACCGTAAGTATCTTTGATTTCGTAAGTTATTTTTGCATAGGTGTCATCCAGTTTTGTACCGTAGAAGGTGACGATAAGGTTGCTGCCCTCAACATAAGCTTCAATCTTGATGGGAAATGCCATGTTATTTGCAAACTGGAAATCTATGGTGCCCCAGTTTACGGTTGCGTCAACGCCTAAGGGCAGATAGCTTACTGTGAACATGTGGTTTGCACGCTCAACGATCTCAAGGTCTGCATAAATAGCGCAGCAATATAGAGATGATGATACCTGACAGATGCCGCCGCCGACCTGGTTGACGGACTTGCCTGCTACGTATGCGCCTGCGGGGAGATAACCCTTTGCAGATGTACGCTCACCGACAACGCCGTTGAAGGAGAAGGTTTCGCCGGGAGCGAGGATGTATCCGTTGATAGCCTGTGCTGCAAGCTTGATGTTGTTTTTTCTGTTATAAGTGCTTGTTGCGAGAGTTGTGGACACGGTGTGAAGTACATCGCGGTATAAGAGGTCGTCTGCATTTTCGGCAATGATCTCGGGCTCTGTATAAATAATGTCGACTGTGATCTCATCGCCAAGTTCGGCAGCGTCATAGGCTGCCTGCGCTGTGGGGATATCAAAGCTTATTCCTGTGACGCTGGGTGTGATGCCGCCTGTTTCGGGGTCGTAAGCTGCATCTGCGGGAGCAACGTAAATGCTGTTGTGGATATCCTCCATGCTAACGGGCTCATACTCACCGAGAGTAAAGACTGCGCCCATAGGCTGACCTGCTTCAAAGGACTTAGTTAGTGTATCGACAACAAGATTTGTGATGGTTGCGGTGTCTGTGCCCATCTGACCTGCGCCCTTGAGGATAACGACCTTATCGCCCTGTATTTCACAGAGAGTGCCGTCTACTTCCTTGTTGTATGCGTCCACATGGGGAGCAACGATGGCTTTTACAGCCTCTGCGTCAATGCCGTCTTTTAAAGCGGAGTAGACATCAACAGGATTTGAAGCGGCTGTGAGATATGATGTAACTCTGTTAACAATGTTGCCGTCTCTTCCATGTGCCATAGCAGCATCGATTATATCCTCAGCTGCAACGGATACACCTGCGTCAAGCGCGGTTACGGTGAAGGAATCGTCGTTGGGGAGAGTTACGGTAGCGGAGACATCTATACCGCTGATGGCGGCAGCTGCCTCTTCACGGGTCATGCCCGAAATGTCAATGCCGTTAACGGTAACGCCGGGGTAAACGGTATCTTTGTTGTCAATATACAGAACTCCTGCTGCAGCTGCAGCGGCAATAACAACTACTACGACGCCAATTATGATCGCAGCCTTTGCACCCTTTGAGCCTTTCTTTTTCGGTGCGCTGTTTTTAGAAGGCATTCTCTTGCCTGTATTTCCAAATAATTTAATAATAATCGCATCCTTTCGACAGATTATGTGGAGAATATATCATATTATAGTTAATCAATACATTACAGTTGCTTTATGTTTGTATATCAGACGCCATGGAAGATGGTCTCTTCTCCAAGATCCCTCTGGTGAAGGACTTCATGTTTTATTTTTTCAAGGTCTTCTTCGCTTTTCCACGGACGTGCGGTCACATAACCCTGTTCAGACTGTACGTCCAGGATCTGACCGATAAGAATGTTTGAAAGCAGGAAGCCTTGCGGCGTAAAGTTCCAGCGGTCATTTACATTGACTGCCCAGCCGTGTTTTTCACAAATTTTCAGTTTTTCCTGTATAAGGCTGAAATCTGCAGGGTATATTGCGCGGTATTCGCTTTCGCAGATACCTCTTGTTGTTCGCAGGCCAAGCATAAGGTATTCGCTGGCTTTTTCAAAAGCGTTTATCTTTTCTATCTGCTCGATAACCTTTTCACCGCTGACGATATTTGTAGTATATCCATCAATGTCGGCAATGTTTCCGAAACGCATGCCGCCAATATATGAATATGCTGCAGCTCCGAATCCAAGGTATTCCTGACCTGTCCAATATTTCAAATTATGAGCTGACTCATAACCTTTTTTAGAGAAGTTGGAAATCTCATACTGTCTGTATCCGAAACGCTCAAGGTATTCGACAGCATAGAGATACATATCTGCCTGAGTGTCGTCGTCGGGAATAAAGGGTGAGTTGTTATATATGTACATCTCTGTTCCGGGGGCAAGCTTAAGTCCGTAACAGGAGATATGGTCGGGCTTTAATGTGAGCGCCTTTGCAAGAGTCGCTGCCCAGCTTTCCTTTGTTTGAGAGGGGAGACCGTACATAAGGTCAATGCTTATGTTTTTAAAGCCTGCGTCTCTGGCGTTTTCCACAGCCTCACGGGCGGCGGCAAATGTGTGAAGTCTGCCCAGCTTTTTGAGACTCTCATCGTCGGTATCCTGAACGCCGAAGGAGATGCGGTTGAAGCCTGCCTTGCGGAGCTTGATAAGGTCTGCCTTTGAGGTGCTGTCGGGATTTGCCTCCAATGTGACCTCACTGTCGATAAGCACCTGTCCATTCTGCTTTAAAGCCTCGAAAATGTCTATAAGTCTGTCAGCTCCGAAGTAGCTGGGAGTACCGCCGCCGAAATATACGGTGTCGATATAATAGCCCGAAAGCTGACGGGAAGATTCTTTGATGTGTTCAATTACCGCATGTGCATATCTGGGCATGTGCTGTGTTTTTCCCGGAAGGGAGTAGAAATCACAATAGGCACATTTTTTTGCACAGAACGGAATGTGTATATAAATTCCTAATGTTTTCATTGAAAGGGTCCTTTCGTCAGTCCGTAAACTTACTGCAGAAACGCTCTGCGGGGATCACCTCTGAAAGCTGCAGCATGAGGTCTGAAAGACCGCTGTCATAATATGCTGCAGGAGTGCAGAAGTTGTCTGCATTTTCCTGTTGAGCAGGAATGGAAAGAGAAACTGAAGTTCCGTTTTCATCACTGCTTATAATGGCGTGACCTCCGTGCAATGCGGCGATGTGCTGCACGATGGGCAGACCAACGCCGATTCCGCTGCGGGGAGTTATCTCTGCGTTTCCCGGTGTCCATGCGGTTGAGAGCTGTTTTGAACTCATGCCGCTGCCGTTGTCAGAAACTGTAACAGAAAAGCTTTTTGCTGTTTTTAAGACTGTAATTGTGATAGTTCCGTCTGATGGGATGTACTTTAAACTGTTTGAGAGGAGCTGGAACAATGCCAGTTCGATCTTTTTTTTGTCAGCCTGAACGGTCATATCTCCACTGCCGCACTTGAAAACGATGTTGGGGCAGTTATCACCTACAAAGACAGGTACAGAGTCTGCAATGTCGGAAATGGCGCGGGCAAGGTCAAAGGTGACAGGGAAAAATGATGCTTTGTCAAAGCTCTGGAAGTATCCCAGATTGCCTGCCATTCTGTGGAGAACGGAGATGTTTTTTGAAATGGATTGGGCGTATGACATCAACTTTTCGTTGCCGAGATTTTCGACTATAGGAGAGAGAATACTGTCCGTAAGCTTTAGCTCGGTGATTTTCTCTTTCAGACGTACAGACATGTTATACAGAAGGTCATCAGATGTATATTTAGGTGATAAATAATAAATGCTGTGGTCGTATGCGTGACTTACAGTTACTTTGTAAGTATTTGCACCTAAGATGGCGGAGTCTGCTTCTTCGCCAAGTCCGGCTAAAATACTGCCGTCAATATCGCCCAGCTGTATTTTTGCTGCAGGATTTGAGTAAACTGTCTGTCCTTTAAAAACTGCTATAACAGGCTGGTTAAGATTGTCAAACAGAACCGAAAAATCGGGTGCGGTCACAGAAACGCCACCTCCTTGTGAGAAAATAGTTATAAAGATACCATTAACATAATAACAAAATGAAAATACTACGACAATACTTAATTATAGATTTTGTTAAAATGTGCAGAAATTTTAAAAGTGCACACGATTTATGTTGGATTTCTGCAAAATGTGTCGTATAATCTAAGACGTTAAAGCAATATAAAATGTTTCGCTTGTCAAAAAATTTTACACCATTATTATTTTGGAGGTAGTTAATATGAGCATTGCAACCGGAATCAGCGGCTTTGGCAGAATCGGCAGACTTGTTTTAAGAGCAAGCGTTGAATATCCCGATATCGACATCAAGGCTATCAACTCCACATATCCCACAGACTACATGGTATACATGCTTAAGTATGATACCATCCATGGAAAATGGGATGCAGATCTTTCTTACACCGAGAACAGTATTACCATCAACGGCAAAGAAATTCCCGTTATGAGCGACAGAGACCCTGCAAATCTTGATTGGGGCAAATACGGTGTAGACTACCTCATCGAGGCAACGGGTAAGTTCAAGACCATCGCAAAGTGCGAGGCACATATCAAGTCCGGCGCAGGCAAGGTCATCATCACAGCTCCTTCCGATGATGCTCCCATGTTTGTATGCGGTGTAAATCTGGACAAGTACGATCCTTCCATGACAGTAGTCTCCAATGCATCCTGCACAACAAACTGCCTTGCTCCCGTGGCAAAGGTTTTAAATGACAAGTTCGGCATTGCTGAAGGTTTGATGACAACTGTTCACTCTATGACAGCAACACAGAACACAGTTGACGCAAAGTCACTTAAGGACTGGCGCGGCGGCAGAGCGGGCTCTTACAATATCATCCCCTCTTCCACAGGTGCAGCTAAGGCAGTAGGCAAGGTCATCCCCGAACTTAAGGGCAGACTTACAGGTATGTCAATGCGTGTTCCCACAGCAGACGTTTCCGTTGTGGACCTGACAGTTAACCTGAAAACTCCCGCAACATACGCTGAGATCTGCGCAGCTATGAAGGAAGCCTCCGAGGGCGAACTCAAGGGTATCCTTGGCTACACAGAGGATATGGTCGTTTCTTCCGACTTTATCCACGATCCCCGTATCTCCATCTTCGACGCAAAGGCAGGTATCGCTCTTACAGATACATTTGTAAAGGTCGTCGCATGGTACGATAACGAATGGGGTTACAGCTGCAAGTGCATCGAGCTGGTAGAGCACATGGCAAAGGTAGACGGCAAGATCTAAAGCCTTGCGCTGCAAGCTTTTGCGGCTTTTAGCAAAACAAAAACGCACCTCCTCCCCGAAGTGAAGTTGGTACGTAAAATGTTGGGCTGCTAATGTAACCAAAACAGTTATAGTAGTTACTTTTAATACCTCTTTTTCTGTGTTTAACATGGGAAAAGGGGTATTTTTATGCTATTGAAAGATTTGGTAAAAGAGTTTGAATTTGATTGTAAGGTCAGAGAACTGACGCCGAAGACGATAGGTAACTATCAAAAACAGCTGTCGTATTTCCTTGCATTTTTGGAGGATGTACATGGTATCACAAAGCTTGAAAACCTTAGAGCCGTGCACGTTAAGGAGTTCATCAACCGTTATCAGTTAAGAGGAAATAAGCCTGCGTATATCAACGATCTTCTGAAAGCTGTAAAGTGTCTGTGTGCTTATGCCTACAGGGAAGGGTACACGGAGGAACTTATTACGCAGCGGGTGAAGAACGTCAAAGAACCGAAAGTGCTGATACATACATTCAGCAATAATGAGGTTTTTGCTATGATAAACTACTTCAGTGGTAACGATTATCTGAGTGTCAGAAACAAGCTTATAACCATGATGCTTTTCGACACAGGAATAAGAATTGCGGAGCTTTTGGATTTGAAACCGAATCACATTCAGGAGACTTATTTTATTATCCATGGAAAGGGGAGAAAGGAGCGTGTAGTTCCGAAAAATCCCATGATAAGCAAGTGGCTTTTTAAGTATATGGTTGTGAGGGAGAGTTACTTTGAGGATCGGTTTGCAGAGGATTATTTGTTTCTGACAAAGAACGGCAACAAGCTTACAAATGAGGTTGTGACTGCTCGTCTTAAAGAGGCGGGAAGGGCAGTGGGAGTTAATCCCAATGTGAGAGTATCACCCCATACTTGCCGCCATACCTTTGCTCAGATGCAGCTTCGGAACGGTCTTGACCTCTATTCTCTGAGCCGACTTATGGGGCATGAGAGTATTGCTATTACACAAAGGTACTTGGACTCCATTCAGGACTTTCATGTTCTTACGGCTGCTCATAAAACAGGCGTACTTGCCAATTTAAGGCGGTGATGATTTTAAGGCATCTATATACAGATTTCAAAATCGTCACCGTAATATCGTAAACGCCAGTGAATTGCTGATGTTTTGAAGTGTGCTTTTCAAAAATATTATCGGACATAAAAACAGCCCCGAAAGCTATTGCAGTACAATAGTTTTTCGGGGGTGTAATTTGGGGGTAGTTTTGTATTAGCTGTGAGGTATAGGGGGAGAGAGGCCCTGTCGTGCAACAAAAATAAGCGCAGATTTGAAGGTGTATAATAAGGTATAAAAAATACTACTGTATTTATTGAGAAAAATGTCGATACGTAGTATAATAACACCATATATAGTATGTCGGCTTAACTGGAAAAACAAAAATATCAGTGTGAGAATATTTAAGGGGAAAACCTTATTTTTAATAAATACAGAGGGTAATATGGCGAAGAATAATACCAGAAAAAACTATGAAGAGCTTGTACAAGAGGTATACCAAGCGATACTAGACTACGAAAACAAGGAATGTGGCTACCAAAAAATAGAAGTTAAGCACAACGTTAAGCTCAAAGGAAAATCAGGGGTATTGCATCAAATTGATGTCTATTGGGCGTTTACACTAGGCGGCGTTAAGTATGAAACATTAGTCGAAGCGAAAGATTGGAAAAATCAGGTAAAAATGGAGCAGATAAACAGCTTTAAATCTGAGTTGGACGACATTCCTGGTTTTCCAAAAGGTGTTTATGTTTCACGAAGTGGGTTTCAATCAGGGGCTATAACAACAGCTGAACATCATGGAATTAAACTTTGTGTACTTGATAGTGAAAAACCAACAATAAATATATTTATTAAAGAAACAACGACATTCTACGATAGCTTATTAATAAGTATTAATGAAGAATGGAGTAAACAAAATAAATTATCCGATAATGATTTGGAACGCCTTTGCTATAACATTACACAAGAGAGTGCCGTTTTGCTTGATCCTAATAAAGCTTATGTGCAATTGTATAAATTAATGTGCGAAGACGCAACACCTTTTTATAACGAAAAAGATAACATTCGTCATACAGTTGAAAAGAAATTATATGGTGATTGGTTCTTAATGACTAATGACATTGCAATTCCAAAGGTGAAAATTGAAAAATATGAATTTCAATGCTATAATAAAAGTATTAGGACTAAAATTGAAGTTACAGTGCCTCAGTATATTATTATTGATATTCTGAACAAACAGAAACATCTGTATAATGCTGCAACTAAAGAAGTAGAATTGAACATTTCAGAAGATAATTTAGCTAATATCAAAACAGCATTTTGATAAAGTATAAATTTTGCAGATTAAGCATGGCGATGCTAATCCATTAAGTAATGGAGCAAAGCTGTATGTTGATGGGGAAAACACCGCTTCATATTTTGAAGCGGTGTTTTGTTATAATTAAGTGATAATGAATTTAATAACCTACTGCAGCGACACCGTATTCTGCTTCCTCGCGTGTGAACCCCTCGTAAAGGAGTTGGTCAATTAGACTGCTACGTGAGAATGACATGAAATCGAGGTAGTTCTCAGCACATTTTGCTGCTTGCTCTTTCCAATCCACACCAAGACTATCCACGGCTACAGTAGCGGCTTCGGTGCTATATCCTTCAAACTCTAATTGTTCAATTAAACCTGTACGAGAGAACGCCATAAAGCTTAGATAGTTTTCCGCAGATTTAAGGGCGTTCTTTTCTTCCATAGTCAAAGAAAACTCTTCTGTCTGTAAAATAACTCCACAATACTCACAATGTGTGGACTTTTCGCCGTCTGAAATATAGTTGGGAGCTTTTGTGACCTCCCAAACGCCGTCGTCCTTGTGGTCTATTATTTCTAAGGATTGGGTAACAGGAGTACTGCATACAGTACAAATGCCTTCTTGTGATCCTGCTGATGTGCAGGTTGCGTCAGCAGTTATTGTCCAAGTGTCTATTGTGTGAGCTCCTGTTGCAGGGGTGGTTTCGCTAACTACTTCGTTGCATATGGAACATGTACTTTCTGTTATACCATCCTGACCGCATGTTAATGATTGAACTTCGATGATTTCAGAAAAATCATGACCTAAAGGAGCCCCTTCTTTGTTACCACATACAGAACATGTTTTACTCTGCGTACAAGTTGCGGTCTGCCAGCTATGTCCGAGTGCAGACCCGTCAGTAGTGCCACACATTGTGCAACTGCGAGCCCTGTCACATGTAGCTTCTTGCCAAATATGATCTATGGGGTCACCTTCGGATTCACCGCATTTTTCGCAAATTCGTGGCTGCATGCAGGTGGCTGACTCCCATTCGTGTTGATGTTCACAACCTACAAGAAAGCTAATGAGAAGAACGATGCTGAATATAACTACAAGTGTTTTTTTCATTTGCGTATTTCACCTTTCTTTTATAATGGTTTGCTTACTGATATGTAGTTAAATTTAGTATAGTATTATTTTTGAAAAATGTCAATTAAACTATACATATAATGATAATTTAATATCAATCTGTGCAACATATAATGAGCACAGGGGTGTTCGTATGCTGTTTGATAGAATTAAGGAATTAAGAGAAAATGCAGGCTTTTCCCAAGCACAATTAGCAAAAAAACTTGACGTTACTCGTAGTTCTGTAAATGCTTGGGAGATGGGGCTTTCCATGCCGACAACGCAGTATGTTGTTGCGCTTGCAAAACTCTTTCACGTTTCGTCAGATTATTTACTGGGGCTGGAAAGAGAAAAGACTTTGTTGTTAGATAATTATAGTGAAACTGAAATTGAACTGATTTATAGTTTGGTGAAATATATTGATTCGAAGAAACAGTGAAGTACGGAGTCTTTCTTTTAGAATTGCAAGTTGACTTAAATATTTAAAACAAAGGGGTTCTTTCTTTGCGGAAAGAGCCCCCTTATCTATTGTAAAAAACAGGCAGAAAATGTATAATGTTCATAATTATATCCTCTTTTAAGGGAGGACTGATAATGTATCCGTTTATAAATTTGGGAAGCCTTAAGTTTCCGACCTTTGCTCTGACGATTTTTCTCGCGCTGCTTTTGTCCATATCGGCAATGCTGCTGTTTAAAAGAAGCTATATGTCGCTGAGAAGGCGGCTGCTTGCTTTTGTGCCGTGGATTCTGGCGGGCGCAGGCATATCGGGCAGATTGCTGTCAGCTGTAATCTTGACGGTAAACGCTAAGGACAGCTTTTGGCACAATCTTATCTACGGCGGCTGTGTTTACTATGGCGCTGTAGCAGGAGGCATCGCGGCAGGATATCTGCTGTGCCGTAAGCATAAGCTGGATTTTCTAAGCGCACTTGATGTGGGCATGACGGCGCTTCCTCTGGCGCAGGCCATAGGACGCATGGGCTGCTGGCTTAACGGCTGCTGCTACGGTGCGGTGTATGACGGTGTTCTTGCTGTTTCGTATATCGTAGAAGGACACGCGGTATCTGTATTTCCTACATGGTTTTTTGAGAGCGCTGTATGCCTTATAATATGGCTTGTCATTTACCTTTCGCCTTTAAAAAGGAGAGGTGCGGCGACGGGAATTTACTGCGTTTGTTACGGCTTATCAAGATTTATACTTGAATTTTTCCGCGGAGATGCGGTGAGAGGTGTTTTCGGAGCTCTTTCCACATCACAGTACATATCCGTTCCCATTGTATTGTTCGGGGCGGCATTACTTATTACGGCGTATTTTAATAAAAAAGAGAATTTATATATTTACTAAATTATGAGAGGGGCAGGAAAATGAATTTTCCAAAGAAGCATATAGCTGATGTGATCGAACAGAATCGACTGGCTGAAGAGAGAAGAATTAATGCAGAATATGACAGACACGCCAGTAACATAAATTCTGAGACAAACGATAATATAAGCAAGCTGAACAAGCAGATCAGCGACAACAGGAAAGGAAACGGAGCGACTTTCACAAGCGTATTCAGCTGCGTAGGTCTTCTGGTAGGATTTTTTATCTGTGTAAGCAAGTGCAATTCGGATGCGTCCTTCTTTGACGCTGTAGGCATGTGGCTGCTGATGCTTATCATTGGTGCTGCAGTCGGATTTATCCTTGATAAGATTGCAGGCGGCGCTGCAAAGGCGGACACAAAATCCTGTGAGTCAAAGATAACATACTATAACGAGAACAGAGAAAATCTGCTGAAGGATAATCAGCACAGCCGCGAGACAGTTCTTGCTGCAAATAATGACGATCACAGACGTAAAGCTGAAAACTATCAGAGAATGTTTGACGCTGCGGTTGAGAGATATAAGCTGGAGATGAACAACAGGACAGATCCCATCTATGTTGAGAGAATGGATGACCTTGTTGCAGATTTGGGCAATATTCTTGCAAACTGTATTAAAACATCTTTTGCAATGATCGACAGAGACCCCTCGGGTGACTATGTAAACCAGTTTGTAACAGAGAACCTCAGTTTCCACGTTTATTCACACGGAATCGCGCTGCAGGCAGGCTCAAACAGCTTTGCTTTTGCGGAGAAGGGACTTCTTGCTCTGGAAACTGATGAAGAGACCTTTGCAAGAGCAGCCATTATTGCTGAAAGAGTTGTAAGCTATGTTCAGGGACTTCCCTCAGAGGCTATGGACATAAGCGGCAGAGAATATGCTCCCGGACGTCTGGTATCTCTGTCTTTAATTGATGATATGTATAATGGCGGTAACAGATTTAACTGGGAGATCTATGACAACAGATACGATGTAGCAGGTGCAGCTTATGTCAAGGTCGTTATCACCTGCAGATGTGTAAACAGCAAATACGCTCCCCCGGTATAATAAGAGAGGAACAGTTTTATGACTGAAGTATCGCGTACTCTGGAAAAACTGTATAAGGAATACTGCGTCTGTGACGGGGTGATCGTCGGTCTGAGAAATGAGCTTGAAAATGCCGTTACTTCTGCAATGCAGGCTTGGGAACAGAAGGAAAAGCAGTACGAGCAAAACTGCAGACAGCTGTCTAACTATCTCGGCGTTGCAGATTTTGTGGACGTGCGCTATGAGCTTATGCGATGTATGAAAGAGCATGACTTAAACGGTGTACAGACTCTGTGCCCTGACTCTGCGCCCTTTAATGCAGGTGCGCTGGTAATGGCATCTGCCAGTCCTGCGCTGCGTGTTCCCGAAGTGAAAAGACAGGTTCGCGGAATTATTGAGCAGTGGATCTATGACAAAGGAATATGCGATGAGGAGATAAGATACCTCAAATCAAAGACACATGAAAATGTGGCAGAGCAGGAGATGAAAAAGCAGCAGATAAAGCAGCAGATGGAGCGCATTATGAGCGAGCCTGCTGTTGTAAGTGCTGCGGAAACTGCTGATAATGACAAAAGACGTTTCTGTGATGGCCCAGCTCTGCCTTTGGGAGAGCTGGGACTGGGCAGATATATGGTGGATCTCGACGTGACGGGAGATGTCAAACGGCTTTTGCCGAACTGCAGACTTGAAGTTCCCGTAACTTACAAAGCGGATATGTCCCGCGGCTGCGTAATAAAAGCATGCTATTCCGGCACCAGCGAGGAAATCCTTTTCGGCGGTATCCGCCGTTTTGTCCTCAATACATATATGCTGCTCGGTGGTGCACCTTTTAAAATATTTGCAATAGACTGCGGAAGATATACCGATGATATTTTAGGTCAGCTCTCGCCCCTTGCAAAGGGTAAGCACGCTGCTGTTAAGTTAGCTGAAAGTGAGAACGAGGCAAAGATTCTGCTGCAGGATGTTATGGGAATTATCCAGCGCGGTGAAGAGCAGGCTCTCTGCATCGTTCATAATTACTCGAACTGCAGGTCAAGAGAGACGTTGTCTCAGATAGCGCGAAGTGCAGCTGAGAACAATGTTGTTCTACTGCTGACGGAAAATATAAATGCAAAGACATCCGTTTTTGCAGATGTGCTGACGGAAATATCCCACAGAGAGATATGCTGTGATAGCAGCGGATTTTATATCATTGCAGACGAGCGCAGATGCAGCTTTGAGTGGTATCCCAATGTTGAAAAGCTGTCTGAAAATGTCCTTGCAAAGCTTAATACAAAGAAAAAGGACAATGAATTTACCAATTGGGTAGGTGACCCTGCAAAGGAAAACGACTGGGTATACTCATATCCCAAAAAGGGAAACCGTCGTCTTGAGAATATCCCCGTTGGTCTTGACATGGATACAGACGAGCAGAGCAAGGTGACCATTAGCCTTGAGGATGAGAAGTTTGCGTCCTTCATCGTAGGTGCATCCAGATCGGGTAAATCCACGCTGCTGCAGACAATTCTGAGCTCTGTAATCCGCGACCATCACCCCGATGATGTGGAGATATGGCTGGTGGACTTTGCCATGACGGAGTTTAACCCCTACATAGAAAACTGCCCGCCTCATATAAGATACGTTATTATAGACAACTCACCCCAGCTTATCTGTGACTTTATAGACAGACTTGTGGACGTTATGGAAAAACGCTCCGTAATATTCAAGCGCAACGGCTGGGAAAAATTAGGCAGCGTTCCTAAAGAGCGCTATATGCCCAGCATTCTCGTTGTTGTTGACGAGTTTGCCGAAATGTCCGATGTTCTCACAAGAGAGGACAGCTACAGGGAAAAGCTTGAAAAGCTTTTGAGAATGGGTGCAAAATACGGCTTCCATTTCATTTTCTCAAGCCAGACCTTTACAACAGGCACAAGAGGACTTACCGCAACGGCAAAGGCACAGATACAGCTTCGAATTGCCATGAAGTGCATGGAGGTGAGCGAGGTCAAAGAGACGCTGACTGTCAGAGGCCTGTCCGATCACGACAATCAGCTTATAGAGAGCCTTGTTCCGCACTATGCCCTCATAAAAGACAACTCACGCAAAGATGTTGCGGGAAATCAGCTGACACATGCTCATGTTCTGTACTTCAAGGGCGAAACGGACGACTTGAGATACCGAGCTTACAGCGAGCTTAAGACAAGCGATAAGCTTGCTGCTGCGGAAAGATATGAGCCTGAGGACAGCGGCAAATACATATACAAGCGTCCCGAATTTTTTGACGGAACGAAATATACAGCCTTTGATTTCAGAAAAGACGACGCAAAGACAGAGATACAGCTCATAAATGATGCAATAGATTATGAGCCTGCACCCCTGCAGATAATGCTGGGAGATCCTGTCCGTCTAAAGAATTTCTATACGATTCCCCTTACAAACGGTGTAGGTCAGAACATTCTCATGTGCGCACCGATACAAAACAGAACCGCTGCGGCATCTGTGCTGTGCACCGTGAAGCAGACATTAAGATTTCAGGGGATACGCCACATGGAGGTTTGGTGCCTGCAGGATGCAGCACTCTATCCCGTACTGGACGGCATTTTCGGATTCAGATGCAAGGTGGGGCTGGAGGAGATAAAGGTCGGCTTAAAGCGCCTGGGTGAGCAGCAATGGTTCGATCCTGCTGTGGTCGTGGTTCTTGAACCCAACCGTATTTTGGAGGAGCTTGGAGCAGAGGAAAAAGACGAAGGTTCAAGTGCCCGCGCTGCTGTATACTATGAAAAAACTCTGGATCAGCTTATTGCTGAGGCAGAGAAGAAAAAGACGGGAGAGACAAAGGAGAAAGCACCTGAACCTGTTGAGAAGCCCGCGGTAAAAGATGACTTTGATGCTGTGGCTGCCTTTAAAAAGCTTCTTAAAAAGGGACCCAAGCAGGGGATTCACTTCTGTTGTGTATTTGATGATCTGTACTGGTTTAAAGGAACGGGACTTGACTCTGATATGTTCAGACATAAGGTCCTTTTCAGAGGAGACTACTCAGACTATGATGTTCCTTCAAAGGATTCAAGGGCAGCGGCAGCACTTCCCGAACAGTCCTTTATCTATACCAACAGACTCGAGCGCATGACATTCAGACCGTACACACACGAAAATCTTTCCCTTAACAACGCAAGAGACGTAAGCGATGATGTTTATTTACTGTAAGTTTTTTAGGAGGTGAGACTGTGTCTCAGAAACTGGAACTTACTCCCGAGACAATTGAATACTGTCTGGAGCTTGAAAGAGAGCTTAAAAATCTGCAAAATGACCTTGATGACGCAGCTGCGGCGCTGAAAGACTCTTTTGACAGACACTCACAGCATTTGGGCGTCCACACCGATGATTTTGAAGAGTGGGTAAACAGCGCAAAGCTGTCCATGGAGAAAAATGCGATGGGATCTGTTGAGGATGTGCGCAGGAATCTGCTGAATATAGCCAAAAGAATTGCAGATTATGTGGGAAACTCCGACGGCGGTGCTGCTTCAACGTCAAGCAAGGTCGCAGGACGCGGAACTGTATGGGGCGAAGGCGGAGAGATTGCAGATTTTACGATCTCGCAAGACGGCGGCATGACAATTATGCCTGTACACAGACCGCTGCCTAAGAACAATGTGATATGGGAAAATCCCCAAAATCCGGGCGAAGGAGCCTGTGTGCTGAGGGATGATGCGGTGATATCATTTCGAAGCGGTCAGTATACGGTGACGGGTGCGGAACTGAACAAGCATTACGGCGGACCTATAGTTGTAAACTACACAAATGGTCAGCCGGACTTCTCGCCTTATCGCGATATGCGTATAAACTTCGTGAAAATATCAAATTTCACCGATAACAGAAACAGCAACTTTGCTCAGGCAAATGCCATAGTTGCAGAGCGATTTGGTATTACCAAGGCAGAGGTAGATGCCTATATGGATAAGTTCATGCTTACCTGGCATGAGTGTGCTGACAGGCAGACCATGATGGCGGTGCCTACGGCAATACACGATGCCTTCAAACACTATGGCGGTGTAAGCACCCACAAGGCTGTACACCGTGTTA
Organism: Oscillospiraceae bacterium; assembly: GCA_017461585.1. GTDB lineage: Bacteria > Bacillota > Clostridia > Oscillospirales > Oscillospiraceae > Alloscillospira. The sequence goes on from JAFTYM010000009.1 coordinate 23,292, forward strand.
TACAGCGATTTGACAGTATGAACTGCAGAGTAATAACACCTGACCGTGTATACACGGGAAGAGCACGCTGAGAGGAGAAATACAGATGCCCAGAGTTATAGATGTTGATGAGATGAAGGCCTTTATTAAGGATGCGGAAAAATTCCGTGATGCCCTTGCAGAAAGACAGAAGAACATAGAAAACGCAAAAAACGTGCTGGACTGGGGCGCAGGCGCCGACGGTGAAATGGCAAAGCGCGGTATTGCATGGCTGCAGGGCGCTGAGACACAGATGCAGAAGGCTATTGACGATGCGGAAGAGATGATAGAGCTTCTGCAGGACGACCTTAACAAAGCGCTGGGGGTATAAGCTATGGCAATGAAACTTGAACTTAATCAGGAAACTATAGACTATATCGAAGACCTTAAAAATGACCTGAGAAAGCTTTCCCAGGATCTGGATGAGGATAAAAAAGCGCTGAAGGCAAGCTTTGACAGCCACAGCGAAGGACTTGGCGTCCATACTGAGATTTTTGAGGAATGGGTAAACAGCACCATGTCCTCCGTAAAAGATAACGGTGAAAATGTTATTGACGACGTAATAGGCTCGCTGAATAAGCTGCAGGCAAAAATATCCGATTATATTTAAAGCAAAAAGAACCGCACTTCGAAAGAAGTGCGGTTCTTTTTGCTAAAAACTGATGAAATAATTAGAATTCGAACTTATCCTTGTACTCTGCGTATACTTCGGGAAGGATAGCTGCAAGGTGTGTAAACTCCTTGATGTTGTGCATCAGAAGACCCTTCATCATGTCTGTGGGGATCTGTGCATCATCGGGGAATACCTTAACGGGCTTGCCGCCTATTACAGCGTAACCAAGCCAGAAACGTGTGCGGAGCTCGCAGCCGCCTTCAACAGGACGGAGGAAGTGGCACATGATCATTGCAGTATCGGGACCGCCGGAGCAAACGATTGTACCGTCGAAGTTTGCGTACTTCTCGGGATCGAAGCCGATGTCAACGGGATTTCTGAATGTAATGATAACGTTTTCCTTACCAAGACTGCAGTCCTCATAGATATCGTGGGTTGTATTCCACAGCTTTTCTCTTAAGGAGAGGGAAGGATCAAGAGCCTGTTCAAGGTTGCGTGTCTGGCAGTAGAAGTGCTGCTCGGGGTTCCAGATTTTATATCTGATGGGCTGGATGCCGTGCCATGCAAACCACCAGTCAAACATCTCGGGTGTTACGCCGGGCATATATGTAAGGTTAGCAAGTGTGAGAGCACCGTTATTCATGCGGCAGAAGCCCTTTTCCATGGGCAGGTAGCCTTCGTCGAAGAGCTTGTTCAGATCTTCAGCGATAAGAGCGGTGTTGGGATCTGCGGGGAACTCAACTTCGTCGTAACGGGACTGGTCGGGAGCTACCATGTCTCTGAGGAAGTACTTCTCGTAGAGAGGAGACTGCTTTTCTTCTTCTGTTACGGGAACACGACCGCCTTCCAGAGGCTGTACGGGCCACTTCTCGATGGGTACATCTTCAGTTGCAAATGTCATCTCGCCGTCAACATTCTTAACGGTGATCCACTTGAGCCAGTTTTCGTTATCCATCTCGGGATAGTCCTCACGGAGGAACCAGCCGCGGGATTCTTTTCTCATCTTTGCTGCTGCATAGTGCATCTTGGCGGAGAGGATCATAGCCTCTGCCTCGTGGCAGGCAAGCAGATCGTGAAGGTCAGCAGCGCAGAGATCCTTTGCAAGCTCTTCAGCCTCAGCGATAAAGCACTCTGCCTTTTCCATACGGGAAGCTTCCATGTATACGGACTGCTCCATAGGAGCCATTGCCTTCTGAACGAGGGCGATAACTTCCTTGGCCTTTGTGCCTTCCGTTCTGTTAAGGGGAGCAAAGAGAGCATCGAGGCTTGCTTCAACAGCCTTTTCGCAGATAGCGCCGCCCTCAGCAGGAACTTCTGTCTCAAGAGACTCAGCACAGACAAGACCTGCGAATACTGCGTTGAGGATACCGGAACCGCGGTTTCTTCCCGGAGGTGCGGGAACAGCGCCGGGTGCGTTGGAACCTGCGTAGCAGCAGTCGCCTACTGCGTACAGGTTGTCTATTGTTGTGCGCATGCCGTTGTCAACCTTAATGGGAGACTGTTCGCCGATGAACAGGGGGCAAACTTCCTGACAGTCGCCGTCCATCTGAGCACCCATAGAGTCGTTGACTTCTCTGAACTTCTTGCCGTAAGGACGGTACCACAGCTTTTCCATGAAGTCGCCGTCGTCTGCGGAAGCGCCCATGTCAAGATGTACAGGGCCGTTGCCTGCTGTCATCTGCAGGTACCACTCACGGATTGCATTACTGTTGATGTCTGTCTCTCTGTACTGACGGAAGTTTCTTGTAATAAACTCGCCCTTTGCGTTGTACATGTAGTTTTCACCGAAAACTACTTCGTTGTGGCTCTTTACTCTCATGAGCTGTGCAAAGTTACCGAACTCTGCGTTTCTCATCTCAGCGCCTGCGCGATAAGCTGCAGCAATACCGTCGCCGCGGCCGGAGCTCCACATGGAAGCGATACGGTAGTTCTGGCTGCCTGTTGCCAGTACTACGCTCTTAGCCTTGATAATGTAAACTGTGCCGTCGAGAATGCTGTAAGCGGAAGCACCTGCGATTTTGCCGTTTTCTGTGAACAGCTCTGCCATAGGTGTCTTGTCCATGAAGCGAACGCCCAGCTTTTCAGCTCTCTTGCGAACCTGAAGAGTAATATCAAGGTCAACGCAGATCATGGATGTGTAGTTACCTGTGGGCATTACATTGTACTTGCCCTCTTCGTTCTTGGGAACGTTAACGCCCCAGCCGGAGAGGATGTCCATCATCTCATGGTTCATCTTAACGTATCTCATCATGAGATCCTGATCGCCAAGGTAGCAGCCGATGCTTCTTGCGTGCATTTCAAGGAAGAGAGAAGGATCTACGTCGTCGTTGAAATACTGAAGAACGCCGCCGCCCTTGTTTGCCTTGCCGGAGAAACCGGCTGTCTGCTTCTCGATAACGAGAATGTCCAGATCAGGTCTGCGCTCTTTAAGAGATGTAGCTGTGGTCAGACCGCCGATACCGCCGCCGACGATCAGAACGTCACAGGAAAGATCAATTCTTTTAATTTCCATGTTCTAACCCTCCAATCAGGAATACTGTTCGAATGACTGCATGAAGTGTTCGCTTGCGTAATCGGGAACGACCTTGATGGCTTCCTTCTTACATACAGTCTGACAGTAGAAGCAGTGTTCACAGTCTTCAATATACTTGAAGATAGGCTTTCTGTTTTCTGCGTCCCATCTGATTACGTCAACAAAGCATGCCTTGTAGCAAAGCTGGCAGCCGACGCATTTTTCGGGTGAAAACTCTATTTTGTGGTTAGTGTTTATCATACAAAAATCACCGCACTTTCATATTTTTCAGAATATCTGATGGTACTATAATATACTTTCAGCAGGTTTTTTACCAATACAATTATAGTCAAGAGATTATAACCAAAAAGATATAGCGAATTTTGAAATTTTTTCATTTTTGATGTCACACTTTTGCCCCTTCGTGACATATAGGGGTATAATAGGGGTAATGTACATAAATGCATACCCGAAAACAGAGCTTGACGGGAGATGATGACTTCTGAATAAAAATGAACATGTTCTGATAGACATAATGTACAGAGAGATGTTCAAGAAAATGTGTATATACGCAAAGTGCAGATTGGGCGACGATGAGCTGGCGGAAGAGGCGGTGCAGGAGACCTTCAGGGTCGCCTGTGAAAGGCAGGAGCAGGTCATAACGTCCGAAAACCCCAGAGGCTGGATGATGGAGACCCTTAAATACACCATTAGATCCATAATGCGCGAGCGTGTTTATCTGAACAAGCTGTACACTATCCTCCGAGGAGAGGGTACTTCTGACGAGCTGACGGACGAAAATGTTGACATTATGTACTCGGATATCATAAAGGAAGAGGATTTTGAAATGCTGAAGATGATCGTTCTGGGAAACTGTACCCTCAAGGACACGGCAGAACACTTCGGCATTACATACGGTGCCTGTAGAAAGCGCATAAGCAGGTTAAAGCAGAGACTTCAGAAAATTCTTGCGGAAGAGGAGGTATGAGCGCTGTGAAATATACTTACGATGAAATGGACAAAATGAGCTGTGATGAGCTTGAAAACTTAATAAACGAAGACGCGCTGCTTCCCGAAAGTGAGCAGCTTAGCAGCGAGGAGCTTCTCTATATCCTGCAGCGCATGGAGGTAAAGGGCGAATATGAGGATAAATTCTCTGAAACAGACCGCGCCCGTGAGACATTTCTTGATGTTTACTATAAGCCTAAAACCAAAAAATTCGGATTTATAAAAAATAACAGAACTTTGAAAACTGCGTGTATCGTGCTGGCGATGCTGCTGTTTTTTGCCCTCGGCGGAGTTACTGCAGAGGCTGCAAAATTCGGACATGAAAAATCCGATATACATTGGACGGATGAAAGCTTTTCCTTCAGCGGTATTGAGGGCTTTGTACAGGGCGTTCCTGCGGCAGGAGATTTTGAGACCCTGCCTGTACTTCAGCAGTATCAGGATATACTGACAAAGCAGACGTCGCTTAAAGATGTCATGGTCACATACCTGCCAGATAAATACTATGTTCTTGAATATACATATAAAGAAGGCCTGCAGAGCTTTGAACTGAAAATTGAACTGTATAAGTGGTGGGAACCCAGCGATCCTCATATTATTCTCTGGTACAACCAGCCTCAGTATGTGGGAACGGGAAATGAATACGAAAAAGACCCGGGCAGACCCGAGGAGTACATAACAAACGGAATTACACACTACCTTATGACAAACGACGGACTTTGGCAGGCTCTGTGGACAAACGGAAGTCTAGAGTGCTGCATATCGGGCATTGAGTCGAAAGAAATCCTTATTAAAATGATAGACTCCATATATGAAAGAGACATCTCTTAATGCTCTGTATGATATCGGGGATTAATAATGGCAAGAGACCTGTTTCGTCAGGTCTCTTGTTCTTTTGACTAAAAACAGCGCAGAAGAATTGTACAATTTCCACAAACTTGAAATTTTTTGAAAATAAATGTCACCTTTTGGTGTTTTCGCGACATATATAAGTAGAGAGGAAAATATATTGCAATATTTTTCGGGTAAAAATATAATGAAATCATACAGAAACGATAGGTGTTGAGGCTGTTGGACAAAAACGAACGTATCCTCATAGACAAGATGTACAGGGACATGTTCAAGCGGCTTTGGATATACGCAAAGCGGCAGCTTGGCGACGACGGACTTGCAGAAGAGGCGGTGCAGGAGACATTCCGAATCGCCTGTGAAAAAGGAAGGCAGGTCCTGTCGTCTGAAAATCCCAAAGGCTGGATAATGAAGGCGCTTAAATATACCATACTTACCATAAAGCGCGACAGAGCCCAGCTTCACATGCTGTACATACACTTTGAGGTTGAAGATAGAGAGACGGAGATGACGGAAGAGCATGTTGATCTTATGTACTCCGATCTCGTAAGTGAACAGGACTTTGAAATGCTGAAGATGATAGTGCTGAAAAACCGTTCCATAAAGGATACGGCGCAGCAGTTCGGCATGTCGGTAAACGCGTGTAAAAAGCGGCTGCAGAGAATTAAGGAGAGACTGCAGTACGTTCTGGAAGAACGAAAAGAAAACGGAGGTGAGCGTTGTGATTAAATACAGCTTTGATGAACTTGACAATATGACCACGGAAGAGCTTGAGCGCATAGTGGACGAGGACGCTCAAAAGTCCGTGAAGGAGCAGATGGACGAAGACACGCTGCTCTATATACTGGGACTTATAGAAATCAGGGGCAGCTATGATGAGACAATGCCCGATGTTGAAGATGCAAGAATTGAGTTTTTGAAAGAATACCTTGAAATAGATGATGAAAAGCAGGAGAAAGAGCCTGTACACAAGAAAAACTGGGGTGTATCTATTCTCAAAACAGCATGCATCGCAGTTGTGACAACGGTGGTTCTTCTTGCAGCAACCGTAACTGCAGCCGCAGCAGGATACGACCCTTACAAGGAAATAGTAGAGTGGACAGAAGAAGTATTTTCACTTCCGAAAGGAGACAGATACGTAAAAGTCCCTGCTTCTTCGGCAGGAGAACACGTTGCGCCGAGTCTTGAATCGGTACAGAAGCATTTGTATACCTACGGCATAAGCGGAGATGTTGTTCCATCGTATTTCCCTGAGGGGTACTCTTTCAGAGATTATGACGGCATAATGGGTTGGAATATGAGCTGCCGTATAACGGTAAGCAATGGAAAACACTCCATATATCTGCAATATTATCTGAATACGTATGGAGTTGACAGAACCTATGCGAAAGATGACAGAGAGCCTGAAATTTATGAGGCAGGCGGAATTACACACTATATTTTGACTTATAACGGAGAATACAAGGTAATCTGGCGAAACGGTCAGACAGAGTGTGCAATATACGGTGTGGACTCCTACGAAGAGCTGATAAAGATAATTAATTCCATATATGAATAAACCAAAAGACTGCCGGTTATTACCGACAGTCTTTTATTGTTTTTGCTGCACAAAAAGATGCATATCAAATTGTATACATTTCACAAACTTGAAAAAATTTAAAATTTGATGTCACCTTTTGGCACTTTCGCGACATATATAAGTGAAAGCAATTTTTAGAGGAGGAGAGAAAATGAGACCAAAGCTGGCACTTAAAACCCTGCTTCGAAGCCCTGTGAGGACAATACTCACATTCATACTGCTGTTTGCGGTTACCTTTGCCATGTTTTCCCAGGTTATGGAATACGCCATAGCAAACCGCGAAATGAAAAAAGCCGTAGAGCAGTATGACGGCGCTCTGTCAATCCAGAGCGCAAGAGCACCAAACAGCGACGCATCAAACCCCCAGTATATGTACGCAGACTCCAGGGTAAGTGTGGACGAGCTTCCGCAGTTCTTTGCGGAAGGCTTCAGGCACCTTAAATCCATACCCCTAAGCGACTATGTGATGGAGCAGGTCTCTGCATTGCCGTACATTTCATATATAGATAAGCGCTATATGACGGCAGGCTACTCTGATACATATACACGTCTGGATGACGGACGGGACTACTATAACTACACCAACCAATGCGTCATTGAAGCCACCGTAGCATACAAATATGTCGAACGAATAACTGTTCAGGATGTGGAGCTTCTGGGCGGAAGACCAAAGCGCTGGTTCGATGAAGAGGGCACGTTCATCTGGGTGGAGAAAACCAAGGATTTCCGCATGTCTGCTGAAGCTGATGCGATTTGGAGATATGAGGTTGCGGTAAAAGAAGCGCGCACAAGCGGCGGATATGTACCTGAGTTTGAAGAGTATCTGGCAGATTTTTTCGGAAAATATATCTACTACTATAATCCCTGCGCAGAGCGTGCCGCGACGTTTGTAACCGAGAACAGCAAGTACGGCATGGAGTATCTGGAAAATATAGAGGTCGGAAAGCGGTATATTTTTATACTGCGCTACGACAACTATGCCATAAATTTTGTGGACACAGAGAGCTATTACCTCACAGACCCCTTCGTTTCCGAATACTGCGAGGCTGTTATCCCCGTTGACGGTCTGCCCGAAAATTACCTCGAGAGTGAGGAGTTTGCAGGCGTAAGCAAGTATATCGAGAGAGTTGACCGAAACTTACATACATTCGATATGGTGTACACGCAAAATACCTCCTGTATAAGATATTTTGCCGATAAAACCGTTGGCATATCCGAGGGCAGAGGCATTGAGCGCGAGGACACAGAGAACAAAAACAATGTCTGTGTGATCCATCACGATATGGCGCAGGCGTATGAGCTTAAAGTGGGCGACACCATAACTGTAAAGCTGGGAGATAAGCTTTTTGAGCAGTACGCCTCCAAGGGTGCAATAGATGTATCTCCCGCGCAGGCACCTGAAAACTTAACAGAGGTCACTCTTGAAATCGTCGGTATTTTCAAGGACACGCGAAGTGACGATATTCTCACCACCGACCCCTGTTGGTCATATTCCATAAATACGATTTTTGTGCCGCAGCACCTGTTGAACGTATCCAAGGAGGAACTGGCAAACCATAAATTCACTCCCGCTGAGGTCAGCTTCATAATTGACGATGCGTGGGATATCACCGCCTTTGAAGATGAGTGCATACCGCAGATAAAGGACATGAAGCTGAAGCCCTTCTTCTCCGACAACGGCTGGACAAGTCTTATCGAGGGCTACAGAGAGACGCAGCGCCTTACATTCATAAAGCTGGCAGTTCTCACCGCATCAATATTTGTCGCTACATGCTTTGTGTCGTTTTTGTACATCGTGGGCAAGCGTCACGACTATGCTATCATGCGAGTTTTGGGAACTACGAAGAAAAAGTCGGGCAATGCGCTGCTCCTGCCCCTTTTGGTGCTGGCTTTAATAGCTGTCGCCGCAGGCAGTACCGCTGCCATCATATACACACAGCAGACTATTGCCGCCAGCGACTCCATAGAGTTCCTGTCCGGAATAGTCAGCGTTGACACAACCATACCTCCTGTTGCGGTTGCGGCCTGCGTCGTGGGTGAGATAGCTCTCACAATGCTCATAGCACAGCTTATGCTGGCGATAATCGGCAGAAATTCACCTCTTGCGCTGATACAGGCACAGGTGGTAAAGCAGAGAAAACGCGACGCACGAAAGAATAAAAAGAAGAAGGAAGAAATTCCCGAGAGCACAGAACCCGTTATCTTAGGCGAGTGGGTATCCTTAGAGCCTGTCCGCGGAGACGGGAAAAAGAGACGCGGTGCGTTTATCTCAAGATATATCATCCGCCATATTCGAAGAACAGGCGGCAAGGCAATTTTGCTTGTCCTTGTTACCGCACTTCTTTTAAGCGTTGCGGGACAGCTTATCATAATGGATGCATCCTACAATAAGATTTTTGAGGAGACGGAGATAATCTCCAATTACGCAGGATATCTCAATCTCAAATATGTAAATGAACTCATCACCTCGGGATATGTAAAAGATGTTTTCTATAAAGAGGACACAAGTGCCGAGATAAACGGCACGGTCTGCAGAACATATGTCACAAGCAACCCCGATAAGTGCATGAACGAGACCCTTGATATAACGTGGCTTGAGGGATACGATATCTCTTCCATGATGCAGCTTGAAGAGCGTGTTGTGGTCGTAGGCGAAGCCATTGCAAACAGGCTGGAGCTCGTTCCGGGAGATACGGTTCGTATCGCGGCAGCATTTGTATATCAAAATATATATGACAACTATTTCTTTAAGTATTCCCGTGAGTTTGGCGATCCCCCAAAAAGGTATGTTGATGAACAATACAACCCCGAATACGATGTATGGTACAACGGATTTAACGAAAAATACGGAGCAAACATAGATGCGGAGTATGCCGCAGATACCGACGAATTCAAGGTTATCGGCATCGCCACAGCACGGACTCACAGCCCCGACCTCTCCATATTCATAAACGGAACTCTTGAACTGAACATTCTCTACGGCAAACTGGCAATCCTCGACATTATCGAGGCTACCCTTGCAGATAACTGGAAAGCGGAAGAGTACCGCGCCTTCGGCGAGGAGCTTGCCGCCGCAAACCTTAAGGGTGAGATTGCCTTTGTTATGGACACCTCGAAGCTGGATAACGTGCGAAACAATATAAAGCTTATGGACACGCTCTATCCCATAATCGTGACGGCAATACTTGTTATCGGAGCATTTTTGTGCGGAATACTCATCGTTCAGACGTCAAAGGATATTGCCATTATGCGTGTTTTGGGAACGAGCAAGCGAACCGTTCGCGGCATAATGATAATTGAACATACCGCCCTTTGCCTTGTCGGCATAATAATTGCCGCTTTGATACTTGCATTAAGGCAGGTAACTCAGGCTGTTATGAATGATATGCTGGCGGTCTGCGCCATGTATTTTGCCGCAGCGCTTATTGCAACCGTAATATCCTCAGCAGCGGCAACGAGAAAGAACGTACTGGAACTTTTACAGACGAAGGAATGAGGTGAGATCAATGAGAGCAAAGCTGGCGCTCAAAAACATTTACCGAAGCTGGGTAAGGTCGCTGTTTATCTTTATTCTGCTTGCCGCGGTAACATATTCTCTCTTTTCAAATGTCATGGAGTTTGTGATAACCAAACGAGAAACAGAAAGGGTCATAGAGCTTTATGACGGCGTAGGAACTCTTGAGAAGGACGACCTGTACTATTACTCGGCGGAAGTTCAGGGGACGGGCGAATATATCTACACCGACGAGCGTGTGTCGAGAGACATTTTCACGGAGTATAAAGACAATTTACTGGCGCACATGAGATACGATCGGATTGATACCGCAGATATTGATAAAATAGAGGTTCTGCCATACGTTACATACGCCGACAGACGATATATGACAGCGGGTGTATCGGAAGATTACCTGCGTTTGGATTCCGACAGCAGATTTTTCTACGATTTCACATCCAGCTATGTAATAGAGGCTACATTTGACGGATATTACGAAAGAAACGGCTCGGCAAGACTGAGTGATTTCAAGGTTCTTTGCGGTCCCAATGCAGAGGTGACATACGCATATCAGTATTTTATACTTTATCCTGTGCCGCCTGCGCCTGTATATACAAATTCAGAAGGCGAAACGGTGAAATCTGAAGAGTGGATGAACGGAAACTGTCTGGTTACGGATAACGTAGAATATACAGAAGAATATATGCAAAATCTCGTGCCTGGTCAGCGATATGTGTTTATCGCAAGATCTACAACCATTAAACCTGCAGCGGATATGTCACCCATGTTCTACCTGACAGATCAGTTTGCTTACGGCTGGTGTGACGGTATATGGTCCCTTGAGGGAGAGGGCGAAAACTATCTTGAAACAGAGAAGTTTGCACCTTTGAAGCAGTACATAGAACTGGTGGAAACGGATATGCACACCTTTGATGTGGTGTATACACGGGACATGGACAGCATCAGATATTTTAACGACGGCACTATCGGTATTGTCGAGGGCAGAGGTCTTAACGGAGAGGACTATGCAAACGGCTCAAATGTCTGTGTTGTAAACCATGAGGTCGCCAGAGTATACGGATTGGAGATAGGAGACACCATAACCCTTGACTTGGGCAATAAGCTCTTTGAGCAGTATGAGGGAATAGGCGCAATCGCCGCTGTTCCCGATAGAATGTCCACAGACTATACTGAAGCGACCCTTGAGATAGTGGGCATATACAAAGACACAAGAAGCGCACGCTTAAGACAGAATGATCCCTGCTGGTCATACTCTCTGAATACCATTTTTGTGCCGACCCATCTTTTAAACGTCAGCGAAGAGGAGCTTCAAAATCATACTTTTGCTCCCGGAGAGTTCAGCTTCGTAATTGAAAATGTATATGATGTGGAGCTTTTTGAAAAAGAGTGTGCAGGGCAAATTGAGAGTATGGGTTACAGGCTGACTCTTACAGACGGCAACTGGCGTGAGATCGAGGAGATTTACGAGAGCAGCCAAAGAACGGCGCTGTTTAAAATTTTCGTGCTGTGCCTTGCGGTATTTGCCACAACCTGCTTTACGGTTATGCTGTATATTCTTGGACGCAGACGCGATTTTGCAATAATGCGTGTTCTCGGTGCTGCAAAACCGAAGGCAAACCGCGCATTGACGCTGCCGCTTATGGTTATCACATGCTCTGCGGTTATTGTGGGAATGCTGACCGCATGGATAATTACCGTTCAGAATATAACCTTTGACGATGTCATGACGCAGACGGTAGGATTTATCCCCGATACAAGCGTGCCTTTGGAACTGGTACTTGTCTGTGTTGCCGCTGTTATCCTTCTGGCGTTTGTTGTAGCTATCAGCATGCTGGGAATAATCGGACGCAAGTCTCCGCTGGAGCTGCTGCAGGACAGAAGCCAGAAAAAGGCTGCAAAAAAGAGCAGAAAGAAAAACGTACCTGCAGAAGAACCCGCAGAAGTAACCTTGGGAGAGTGGGTATCTCTCGAGCCTGTAAAGCGTGACGGTAAAAACCGAACGGCAGAGTTTATCAGAAGATTTGTGCTCCGAAATATCCAAAGGACAAAGGGCAAGGCGTTAATGTATGTCCTGGTGTCCGCCCTGCTTTTGAATGTGTCCGGACAGCTGGCAATTTTGCAGCAGGTATATGCTAAAGCCTTTGAAGAGACTGAGGTCGTGTCCAAGTATGCTGGAAGCCTTAATATAGCCTATGTATCGCAGCTGCAGGAGTCAGGCTATGTAAAGGACGTTTTCTACAGGGCTTTCAGACAGGTGGATATGGACAAGGTTATGACTGGTATATGCATAACAAACGACATTGACCGTTACTGCGAAGAAGAGGTCAACGTAACCTTCCTTGAGGGGTATGACAAGTCCATAATGCAGACCCACGAGCCTATACTGATTATGGATGCAGGCGCGATGAGAAGATTCGGATATGAGCTTGGCGATACAGTTCGTCTGTCAACTTATGGCGAGTATGATATGAGAAGACTTAACATGACCTCGTATTACAGATATTCAAATTCCAAGGCATCGGGCATGACGGATGACGAGGTATATCCCTACATTGCCCAGGAACTGGAAAAGTGGTATCAGACATATTCTGATGAATTTTTGATCGTAGGCTGTACAGATAGTGCAGGTCTGAATATTTACACGCCGGGTATTAAGACGCTCAATGTAGCCTATGGCTTGCTTGTTGTTATGGACATGACAGAGGCTACGCTGATAGACAACAATCTGGTTAAGGAGTACCGCGAATACGGCGAAGAGCTTGCAGACGCAAACCGTACATACGAGGTTGCATTTATAATGGACAGCGCAGAGGTTGAGCATATAGCAAACAACATCTCGGTTTTGGAGCTTTTATACCCCGTGGCGGTAATTGCAATGCTTGTTATCGGCATATTTATGACGAGCCTTATCATCGTTCAGACCTCCAAGGATATCGCGATCATGCGAGTGCTCGGAACATCAAAGCGCAGAACGCGTGTAATTATCATTCTCGAGCGCATGCTTCTCTGCTTTGCGGGAATGGTGCTGGCGGCAATCATAATGTTCGCAATGCGCGGCGTTACCGCGGCGGTAGCGCGGAAAATAGTGTTTATACTCACCGCTTACTTCGCGGCAGTTATAGCAGCATCTGCCATAGCATCCATGGCAGCTACACGCAAAAACGTACTGGAACTTTTACAGACGAAGGAATGAGGTGAGATCAATGAGAGCAAAGCTGGCGCTCAAAAACATTTACCGAAGCTGGGTAAGGTCGCTGTTTATCTTTATCCTGCTTGCCGCAGTAACCTGCTCTCTGTTTTCCAACGTCATGGAATACACAATTACGCGGCGTGAAACAAATAAGGCTATCGAGCTGTACGACGGCGTAGGTACTATGATGAAGGGAGTTATGTATCCGTCTGTTTTAAACCAGCGTTATGGAGAGTATATATACGCCGATGACCGCGTTTCAGAGGACTACTATCCCGAGGATTATGCGGAAAACTGGGAAACACGCTTCCCTTACGCAAGGCTCGATAATGATAAGCTTGCTGAAATAGAACAGTACGAGTACATATCCTATGTTGACAAACGCTATATGACAGCAGGTGTGTATGACGAGTATCAGCGCATAGATATGAGTCGTGACTATTACTACGACTTTACCAACTGCTACGTTGTCGAGGGAACTGTGGATATGTGGCACGAGGGAAATGCGGCGCTTCTCATAAAGGATTTTGAAATCATCGCAGGAGGAAGCAGCCGAACCTTTGAAAGATATGATGAGCTGTGGATAAAGTGTGAAAAGGAAGCACCTGTATATTTAGATCAGGAGGGCAAAGAGTTTTCACCTGAGATATGGACAGACGGTCCTGTTCAGATAACAGAGAAAAGCAGATATCAGGCAGACTTCTGCCGTGAGCTTGAGGTGGGAGGAAGATATGTATTTGTCGTAAGATTTTCCGGACATGACTTCATCAGTATGTTTCTTCCCGAGCTTTACCTTACAGACCATTTTACTTACGGTTGGTGCGACGGTGTGTGGTCTCTTGACGGAGAGCCTGATGATTATCTCGAGACAGAAAGATTTGCACCCCTTAAGCAGTACATTGAAGTTATAGAAACAGACTATCGCACCTTTGATATGGTTTACACCACCAACATGGGAGCTATCCGATATTTTGCCGACGGAACTATCGGAATTTCCGACGGACGCAGACTTAACCGGGAGGATTACCTGAACGGGGCGAATGTTTGTGTAATAAACCACGAAATGGCACGTGTTTACGGTCTTGAAATTGGCGATACCATCACCATGAACTTGGGCAACAAGCTCTTTGAACAGTACGAGGGTGTGGGCGCCGTAGCCGTAGTCCCCGAAAGGCTTTCAACTTCCTATACAGAGGTCACCCTTGAAATCGTTGGTATCTGGAAGGACACAAGAAACATAAGATACAAAGCCACTTCCCCTGACCCCCTGTGGTCTTACTCTGAAAATACGATTTTCGTGCCAACGCATCTTCTGAATGTGGACGAGACAGAGCTGGAAAACCACACATTTACATCAGGCGAATACAGCTTTGTCATTGAAAACGTATATGACGTAGAAGCCTTTGGCAAGAAATATACACAGAAAATCAAGGATATGCGTATGGTGCTCACTCTTGACGACGGAAACTGGAAGGAGATAGAGGAGACCTTTGAAGAGAGCAAGACCATGGCTCTCATCAAAATAGGCATCCTTGCCGTGGCTGTTCTTGCCGCCACCTGTTTTACCGTTCTGCTTTACATTTTGGGCAGAAAGCGTGACTTTGCGATAATGCGCGTTTTGGGTGCGGGAAAGCGAAAGGCGCAGAACACCATAGTACTGCCCCTTATGGTTATCACAACCGCGGCGGTAATGGTGGGTACGGCTGCTGCGTGGATATACACGGTGAACAACATTTCCGTGGACTTCAATATTTCTCAGATGTCGGAATATGTGACGGACACAAGCGTACCGCCATGGCTCGTTATTGCCTGTATTCTGGCAGAGATAGTTCTGTCTCTGGTCATTGCCTATGTGATACTTCGCTTTATCGGCAGAAAGTCGCCGTTGGCGCTGCTGCAGGACAGCTCACAGAAAAAGGATAAAAAGAAGAAAAAACAGCAGGAAACCGTAGCTGAACCCGAAAAGGTCAAGCTTGGCGAGTGGGTATCTCTCGGCAAACCAAACCGTGATGGAAAACGCAGACGGGCAAAGTTTGTGTGGCGCTACGTTGTGAGAAATATAAACCGCACAATAGGCAAATCTCTTATGTATATTCTTGTATCCGCCCTGCTTTTAAATGTGGCGGGACAGATAAGCATCCTGCAGGACACGTTTTCAGATGCTTTTAACGAGACGGAGGTCGTCTCCAAATATGCGGGAAGTCTGAACCTGTACTATGTAAACAAGCTGCAGGAGTCGGGCTATGTAAGAGATGTTTATTATCAATCCCAAAAGTGGCTTGATATCAATACTGTACCTGTAACAGCTTATTTCACGAACGATATTGACAGATTAACAGGCAAAGAGCAAAGCATCACATTCCTCGACGGCTATGACAAATCTGTTATGCAGACCCATGAGCCTATAATAATTATGACCGAGGCGTCTATGGATGCAATGGATATACAGCTTGGCGATACTGTTTATATCATGGCGGGATGGCAGTATGACAACAGGTTAAGCAGCCTTGCTTGGGGATACATGCCGGATGACGGCAGTGTGCCCTATGACGAGGCAAAACAACTTGCAGCTGACGAGGCTATGGAATGGTACATGGAAAAATCCGACAGCTTTAAGGTTATAGGCTGTATGGAATCAGACCTTGCAGGTGCATATCTCCCGGGAACAATGGAGATGAGCACCGTCCACGGAAAGCTGGTAATCATGCAGCTTACCGAGGGTATCCTTATTGACAACTGGAAGACGAAGGAATACCGAGAGTTTGGTGAAAAGCTTGCAGATGCGAACCTTACATATCAGGTGGCGTTCATTATGGACACATCAAAGGTTGAATATCTTGCAAATATAATTAAGCTTTTGGAGCTTTTATACCCCGTGGCGGTAATTGCGATGCTTGTTATCGGCATATTTATGACGAGCCTTATCATCGTTCAGACCTCCAAGGATATCGCGATCATGCGAGTGCTCGGAACATCAAAGCGCAGAACGCGGGTAATTATCATTCTCGAGCGCATGCTTCTCTGCTTTGTGGGCATGGTGCTGGCGGCGATAATAATGTTCGCAATGCGCGGCGTTACCGCGGCGGTAGCGCAGAAAATAGTGTTTATACTCACCGCTTACTTTGCGGCAGTTATAGCAGCATCTGCCATAGCATCAATGGCAGCTACACGCAAAAACGTACTGGAACTTTTACAGACGAAAGAATAAGGAGGATATCAAAATGGCAAAATTATCAGTTGAAAACGTAACCTACCGCTACAAGAACAGCGAGACAGCTGCAGTAAAGAATGTGACCTGCAGCTTCGATGAGGGCAGCATCTACGCCATCATCGGACCTTCCGGTTCAGGCAAATCCACACTGCTTTCTATGCTTGCAGGTCTTGACACACCTACAGAGGGTGCGATCCTTTTCGAGGAAACAGACCTTGTAAACATGGATCTGGACGAATACCGCAGAGAAGATATTTCGATGATTTTCCAGGCGTTCCAGCTGTTTCCGCTCCTTACCGTTATGGAAAATGTCTGCTATCCCTTAGAGCTTATGGGCATCGAGACGGAAGAGGCGAAAAAGCAGGCTGTCAAGTGCCTTGACCGCGTCGGCATCACCGAGGAAAAGCACAAGAGATTCCCCTCCAACCTCTCAGGCGGTGAGCAGCAGCGTGTTGCAATCGCACGCAGCCTTGCATCGGGTGCAAAGCTGCTTCTTGCTGACGAGCCCACAGGAAATCTTGATGTTGCCAACACAGGCGTTGTTATGGACATCCTCACAGGTCTTGCCCACAAAGATGGCTACTGCGTAATCGTTGTTACCCACGACATGGAGGTCGCTGAAAAGGCGGACATCGTTTTTCGTATCAAGGACGGCGAGCTTACGAAGCTTGACAAATAAACAAAAAAGCACGGCAGAATTTAGGGTGTACCCGATAAGAAAACATAAGGTTTTGCATTTATCCATTCGGCTATAAACGAACTAAAAAAATCCGCCAATACATACCAGTATTGGCGGATTTTTGTAAATTGATTCTATCACGAATTTATATTGGCAAAACTGCAAGCACTTAAAAAGATAGATTTTGTTCGCAAACGAGGCAGAAAAGCGCTGTAATACTGTATGTCTTACGAGCTTTGATAACGATGATTACGGGCAAAGGATTTCTTTTTAAGCTTATGTTTTCTTATCGGGTACACCCTTTTTGTCGTGCTTCGATATTAGGTTTTTACAGCTCAAACTCGCTGCGGTAGATAACGTCGTCCTGAATTGCAGGTGAAAGCTGTACGAAATATGCGGAGAAGCCGCCGATACGTACGATAAGATCGGAGTGATCCTCGGGCTTTTCCTTTGCTTCCTTCAGTTCGTCGGAATCCATGATGTTGTACTGGATATGAGAGCCGCCTGCGCCCATATAAGCATTGGTATATGCGATGAGCTTGTCGATGCTTTCGTCGCTGTTCAAAATGGAAGAGGAGAACTTCTGGTTCAGAACAGCAGCGTAGCAGACGTCATTATATCCTGCTGCACATGCAGAGCGGATAACTGCGGTAGGTCCGTTTTTGTCCGCACCACGCATGGGAGACAGAGAACCGTCGTTTAATGGCTCCAAAGCCTTTCTGCCGTTGGGCAGAGCGCCAACGCCCAGACCGCCGAAATAGTGCCATGCAAGACCCTCACGGGAGACCATATAGCGGGCAAAGGGAGCGTTGTCGTAAGAGCGGATGATGTTTGCAGAGTCTGTGCTGATGCGCTTTACAAGCTCGTCGACCTCTTCGATGTCGTTGCCGTACTTGGGCTGTGCAAGACAAATCTGACGGAACTCTTCGCCGTCCTCGCCTGCAAAGTTGGAGTCGAGGAAGTCCAAGACACGCGCCATTGTATATCTGCCTGTGTCGTAGACAAGGTTCTTTATTGCGATGAGAGAGTCTGCAACATCGGTAATTGCGCGGTCGGACAGACCGTAAAGAGAGTAGTCGGGATGGGGGATGAGAAGATCCTGACCATGCTCCATACTTGCTTCAATACCGAGAATGGACAGCAGGGGAGTTCTGAAATACTGACCCTGAATGTCACGGGCAATGCCGCCTGACCACTGTACCTTGTGGCAGAGGTTCTGATGCTGTTTTAAGAATGCTGCGTAAAGATCTTCAAATGTGGCGAAGTCTCTGGGGTCGCCGGTTTCTAAACCTGTGCGTTTGCCGTTGATGTCAACACCGTTGTGAAGTGTCAGGTGGAGAATACCTGCAAGGTTGATGGCGGCAACGCCTTCTGCACCGTAGTGCTCGGCTCTTGTGGGGATGCAGGGGTAAACACAGCCCAGGCCGCCCCATTCAACAGCCTCTTCAAAGGGAATGCCGTCGCGCATGTAGCTGGGAATCATTACCTCGTCGTTTTCAAAGAGGGGGATGCCGCCCTTTGTCTCCATGTTGGTGCGGATTGCCTTCTGCATCATCCAGTCGGGCAGCTGCTTGTTCCAGCGCAGACCAACGGTGGGGGAGGAGAGCTGCAGCTTTCCTACAAGGTGCAGGAAGAGGTAGCTAAGCTCGTTGGAGCTGTCCTCGCGCTGCTGATTTAAGCCGCAGAGCATTACATTGTTGATACCGAAGTTTACCTGATGAGACTCCTTCTGTGTGGAGTTGGAGACCATTGTCTGTGTGCCCCAGCGGCCGATAAGGTCAGCCAGCTGAGAAGCCATCTCCTCAAGGGGAACTCCGTTTTTGTAGTCGTTAATAAAGAAGGGGTAGAGATACTGGTCGCCGCGGCCCCAATGGCAGTTGTTCTGCGCAGGGTTTTCCAGCATCTTTGCAAGGTTGCAGAACTGCATGGACTGCAGAGCCTCGTGGAAGGTGCGTGCGGGATTTTCGGGAACATAGCGGCAGACTTCTGCAATTTTTGTGAGCTTTGCCTTTCTCTTTGCATCTGTCTCTTCGCTTGCCATTTTCTCGGCTAAATCTGCATAGCGGTGTGCATGGCGGATTGCAGCCTGCAGAACGATGATGGCGCTGCGCCAGAAATATATTTTGTTTACATCGCGTCCGCGCTGAGCAATATAGTCGTCAATGTGCTGCTGAGCTTCATTTATAAAGCCGCGCAGACCGATGCGAAGGATCTTGCCCCATGTGAGAATAGCTGTGGACTGTGCTGTGATACCTGCGTCGATCGCGGGATCTTTAAGCTTTGCAGCCTCAACATCAAGCACCCATGAGCCAAATACCTGCTCCCATGCCTGCTGTGCCATCTTTGGGAAAGCGGTATCGCCGAAAACGCTGGCGCTTGTGCGGAGAATTTCAAGAGTTTCAAAGTCTACTGCAGCTTCCGCGTCCATAGTTGCGCTGATGCTGCCCTTTTCCTCCCAAATGTCGGGGATATAGTCGCCGCAGACGTCGATAGCTGTGGCGCAGCCGATTACACCTGTTGTGGGACGACCGACGATCTCATCGAAATCGTGGATCTTTATCTCGATGTTGTCAAGCACACACTCTAAAAGCTTTGCGCGGCGGATCTGCAGATCCTCACCCTCGGTTTCAAGCCATGATTTTACCGTCCACTTTTCGCGGTCGGCGTTGATTTTCCAGCCGGAGGAGCGCATTGCCTTTCTCCATGCGATGTTGTTTTCACTTAAGGATAGAGCCTCGATTTTCTCTAAAAGGTTTTTATCTATTGTGATTGCCATATTTATTCCTCCTATTTGGAAATAGTACAGTTGATTCCTAAAGAAATATATCTGTCTTTTACGGCGTTTATGTGTTCAGGTGCCATTACCTGAAGGTCCGCTGTCTGATATTTCATCTGCAGGGCATCATATTTTGTCTGACCTGCTCTGTGATAGGGCATGAGCTGCAGGTCTGTTTTGCCTAAGGAGAGAATAAACTCTGCAGTACGGGTGATGTTATCCTCGTTGTCGTTTACTGTTGGGATAAGAGGCTGGCGGAACAGCACGGGAACGCCGCTGCCGGCGACGATTTTAGCGTTTTCATGAATAAGGGCATTGTCGCAGCCTGTGTACTGTTTGTGCAGAGCGGGATCCATGTTTTTTAAATCAAAATAGAACAGATCCGTATACGGTATGACCTTGTGATATCCCGCACTCGGAGAATATCCGCATGTCTCAATACAGGTGTGGATACCGTCCTCTTTGCAGAGCTTAAACAGCTCAGTTACAAAATCTGCCTGTGTCATAGGTTCACCGCCCGAGACGGTTACACCGCCGCCGGAGGATTCGTAAAACATCTTGTCGCGGCGGACTTTTTTGAAAACATCTTCAGGTGACATCAGGTCGCCGTATTTCACAAGGGCTCCATAAAAACAGGCGTCCGAGCA
This sequence comes from Oscillospiraceae bacterium, assembly GCA_017461585.1. Lineage (GTDB taxonomy): Bacteria > Bacillota > Clostridia > Oscillospirales > Oscillospiraceae > Alloscillospira. Next base: position 43,888 of record JAFTYM010000009.1, read on the forward strand.
AGTGCCGCATCCGGTGCATTTTTCGCGGTCAATGCGGTAATCTCCCGGGAGTATTGCGCCGTTTGGGCAAGCCTTTGCACATCTGCTGCAGCTTTGGCACAGCTTTGCGATAAAGCCGGTCTGCTGTTTTGCCAAAAGGTTTTCGGGATTGGCACACCAGGCACATCGCATGGGGCAGCCTTTTATGAACACGACCGTGCGGATGCCGGGACCGTCGTGTATGGAGTAGCCCTGAATATTCGTGATGTTGATCTCCGTGGTGAATCACCTCCCGTATGTATTTAGTATAGCATACCATTTTTTTGAAGCTGTGACCACAAATTTGTTGAATTCGGAAACAAATATTGAAAATCTGTAAATGTTAATCAATTCTTAAACAATTGTATGAAACAAAAGGTGTAGAATTACGTCATATAATATATAGAGAAAAGGGGGAGCGGCGATGAAACAGCGACGCTTACAAACATTATGTCTACCGGTTGTGCTGGCAATTGCCGTTCTTCTGAGCGGCTGCGGCGAAAAGGAAAGCGAGAGCCATGCAGGCTATGATTTTCAGCTTAATATGGCAGAAAACACGGCTTATGGATTTGCCGATACGAAGGACGGATTTCTCTTTGCAAAGGACTACTATCTGTACCATACAGATGAAAATATGCAGCCTAAACCTGTGTGTATAAGAGGCGGATGCCTTCACGATAAAGATGTCGATATAAACATAAACTGCGATGCATTTATTGAGAACGCGGAAAGTATGTTCTATTACGATGAGCATCTTTATGTACTTGCAAATAACAGAAAGTCTGTACTTTGCCTGACGGAGTATACCACAGCCGGAATTTTCGTCAGAAGTGTCAGCGTTCTGCCCGATTCTGCACGGAATATGATCCAGCACCGCGGAGCATTTTATTACAGCTTTGACTCAGAAGGAACAGCAGCCGTTGTAAAGCTTAAGGAAGCTGACAGCAAAAGCAGTGTTATATACAGAAGCAGATACTCAAACGGCAGCCTTGAGCCTGTGCTTGCATACGACAAATATGTCTATATCCGTGAGACAGATCTGACAGGTGAAAACCCCAGCTGTATGCTTATATATAACACGGAGAGCAATGAAGTGTCTGTGCTGGAGTCTGATAAGGTCATAATTTGTGACGGGATGCTGCTTTTTGATAAAAATTCAGACGAGTCTGACCGTGTGTGGACTTCAAAGCCCAACGGCGAAAAACAGAAAGAGACTGATTTTGAATTAAAAGCAGACAGTACGCTTTTGTGTGCTTTCGGTGAGTACATAATCGAGGCAAGCAGTATTACAGAGGAAAATAAGACACAGCGTTTTACTGTGTATAAAGATGATGAGCTTTTCTTTGAGTTTACTCTTGAAAACGTCGAAGGACGCAACTGGAGCACAAGACCTGCAGACGGCATCATATGGACAGATGAGCATATATTCATACTGCCGCAGATGAAAGATGGCGACCACGCGATAGTGGAGATAGATAAAGCAGGATTTGAGCGCGGTGAATTTGAATCCCGAATCATATTTGAACCGAGGAACTATTGATAATTTTACCTGCGCATAGTAAAATACGGGCATAAAATCATCAAAGGAGAATTATCATGAGACAGATTTCCACAGATAAAGCACCTGCCGCTATCGGCCCTTACTGTCAGGCCATGGTGCACGGTGATATGGTGTTCACTTCCGGTCAGATTTCTCTCGACCCTGTAACAGGCGAAGTTGTGGGAGACGATATCGTATCCCAGACAAAGCAGGTAATGGCAAATCTCGTTGCCGTACTTAACGAGGCAGGAACAAGCCCCGAAGATGCAATCAAGACTACCTGCTTCTTAGCTGACATGGCAGACTTTGCAGCTTTCAACGGCATTTACGCCGAAGTTTTCACGGGAAAGCCCGCAAGAAGCTGCGTTGCGGTAAAAACACTTCCCAAAAATGTTTTGGTCGAAGTTGAGTGTATAGCTGTAATTAAGTGATAAAGGCGGAATGTCGGAGACAGTAAAATGATTTTACATTGTATGAAGAAAGCAACTTGGGATGAAAGAAAAAATAAGCCAAGTTGGGGAAAACGCAATATTGAAGAAGGTTTCATTCATTGTTCAACTGTGGAATATTTTTGGAGAGTTGCTCCGAATTTTATTGATGTTGAAGACGAACTTGTTTTGTTGTGCATTGATGAAGAAAAGCTAATATCAGAAGTCAGATATGAGGACGGAGATAATTGCGGAAGAGCGTATCCTCATGTATATGGACTTATTAACAATAGTGCGGTAATAAATGTGCTTCCGTTTTTGAAAAACGAGGATGGCACTTATAAAAAGAACCATGAATTTGCTGATATAGAAGACAAATAAATGTGTGTAAAGAACGACACGAGGGCAAACCATTAATACAATGACAGCGAAAGATACTCAAATTATCGTTTCTGCAGATTAAGTACGCCCTTTGATGAAAACACGATTTTCTCGGGCACGAAATAAAAGTAATGCCGTCGGCAGACAAGGACAGTACTGTTGTTTGCGTAAAGCTACACTATCTCCGTCAAAACCACACTTTTTAACCATGTTATGATAAAAACCCGCTGATATGCATATCAGCGGGTTTTAGCATATTAGCCTCGCAGAGTTTCATCCGCTTGCGGATGAAATAAAATTGAGTATATTTTTCGTACGGGCATGTACCGGGCGAAAAATACTTCTCGGTTTGCAAACGTGCAGCTTTGCTGTGCGCTGCAGCAAACCGCAAATTCACGGAAAAAGCTTTTGCTTTTTCGTGAGTTATTCAACAACTACCGTTCCGTCTTCTTCAATGGTTATCTTCATGCCGTCTTTGACGTAGTCAAGAAATTCGTCGCCGAGGCAGTCCACAACGGGCATTGTTACATCTTCGACCCAAACATCGGCAAGGATAGCACCTGCTGCTGCGAGGGAGTCGATATGGTTTGAAAACAGCATGCATGCGGGCTGACGCTTCATGGCGCAGGCGCAGTACAGAACGAGACCGCCTGTGGTGGAGCCGATAGTCTGAGGCAGGCAGAGAGCCTTGCCCAGCATTTGCTTTCCGTAGAGGTCGGGGTTGTTCTGGTCGCCGCAGGTGGCTGTCTTGTCGCCAAACTGCAGAGCCTTCTGGAAAGAGGCAAGTGTGTTAAGTCCGCCGTGAGAAACAAGCGCTTCTGCTGTGCATGTTCCGGGGGTTACGATACGTCCTTTAAACTTTCTCATAGCTTATTTGCCTCCTTTCGTGATCTGAGCCAGAATCTGTTCGTCGGTGTAATAGCGTGCGGTTGTGTATGTGCGCAGCTTGTTGGAAGATGTGATAACGGGCATCTTTGCGCACAAGGGGTTGTTCATATACATAAGGGGACAGATATAAGATGTGATAACACCTGTCTTCTTAAGTCTTTCTGCATAAGGTGTCTTCTCAAACTCACGGAGAACAGGCTTGGAAGCAGTGAAAACTGTGGGGATTGCGACCTTGGAAAGACCGCTTGCCTTGAGGCCTGCCTCAACATTGTCTGTCCAGTCCTTAAGCTGCTGAAGACTCATGTGAGGACATCCTACAAAGCAGAGCTTGGGTTTTGCATCTGCGTTTTTCCAGATCATGGGATAGCTGTCCTGAACGCGCTGCAGCTCAGCATCGTCAATGACGTATTCCTTTGCGCCCTCGACGATGAGACTGTGACCCAGCTCAACTGCCTCGGGAGTGAGGTTGTCAATATGGTAAAGACCGACAGCGCCGTTGGAAGCGGTAGCTGCGCCAAAGTCCTTGAGATATGTGCATGCTGCATCGTCAAGCTCAGTTCCAAGCCATTTGTCAAGACCTACAACATAAGGAACATCTTCCATAACCTTCATGCCGATGGCAGAGCCTAAGAGCTGAGCCTCGGGCTTTTTTGTTGTCTCAACACGAATTACCCATGTTGCCTTTCTGCCCTCATCGGTTAAGAGACCGAAATAGGGAACATATCCTACGATAGAGCCCATAAGGTCCATAATGCCTGAGTTGCGGTTGCATCTTGCACCGAGAACGGAGTTTGCGTATACAACGGCAGAGGACTCCGCCCAACTCAAAACCTCACCCTTTTTGGGCTTGTTGCCAACCTCGTCCATATAACAGGCGCATGTGAAAGCGTCGTCGTTCATAAGACCCAGCTCTTTGAGCTGCTTTTCGTAAGACTCCTGTGTACTGTACATAAACTTGTTGAAAATAAGCTTCTGCAGGAAGTTTGCGGGAACATTTTTGTCAACAGGACGGGGGTCAACAGAGAACTTCTGACCGGAAACCGCACCTGCCTTTATAAGCTGATCCATAAGATCAAATACAGGTGTCATCATCTTAAGACCGAAGGATGTTACAAGGTGGTTATATTCGCTTGTAACGGGCACCATTTTCTCAGCACCGAAAGCATCACCGTACATAACAAGAGTCTTCATGACCTTTGCCATGGTTTCGCCTTTAGCGCCGTCTAAAATCTGCTGCTGTTCTAAAGTTAACTGCATACTAAGTAGCTCCTTTCAATTACAGCTTCATGGCTACGTCCCATGCCTGCCAGATAACTGTGCGCAGGTTGCCGACCTTTTTGGCATCGCCTACCAGATGTACGCCCTTAGCGGTTAAAGGAGCAGGTCTGTAGCCTGTGGATAAAATTACGCTGTCTGCGGCAATTTTTGAAGACTTGCCGTTTTTATCTGTTACAACCACGCTGTCCTCTGTGATCTCGGAGAGTTTTGTCTCAAGTAAAACGGGGACCTTGTTTGCGTTGAAGAAATCGCGAAGATAGCTGGAGTTTGCAAGACATACGCCGGCTGCGTCAATAATATCTTCCTTCATCTCAACGATGGTGGGCTTTTTGCCCTGCAGGTAGAGCTCGTATGCGATTTCACAGCCTGTAAGACCGCCGCCGACGATAGTGACGTTCTCGCCGACCTCTTTTTTGCCCAGCAGGAAGTCAATAGCTTCGATGCCGCGCTCTGCACCCTTGACGGGGATGCGGATGGGAGAAGAGCCTGTTGCAACGACGACTTCATCAGCACCCAGTTTGGAAACATCGGAAATTTCGGTACCCAGCTTTACTTCAATGGGGTACTTTGCGATCTCACGGATGTACCATGCGATAAGATCGCGGTCCTTTTCCTTGAAAGAGGGGGCTGCCGCTGCGATGAATACGCCGCCAAGCTTGTCACTTTTTTCGTAGAGAGTTACCTTGTGACCGCGCTTTGCGCAGACGATTGCGGTTTCCATACCGCCGATACCGCCGCCGATAACTGCGATGTTCTTTACCTTCTTTGCAGGCTTGATGTTGTATTTTTTAGACTGCATTGTCTCGGGATTGAGAGCACATCTTGCAAGACCCATTGTGTCGCCCAAAGACTGGTTGTTTGCGTGTCCCTTGGAGCTTGCGAAGTTAAAACAACCTGCGTGGCAGCAGATACAGGGACGGATGTCCTCAAGACGCTCTTCGATGAGCTTTGTGATCCATTGGGGATCAGCAAGGAACTGACGGGCAATGCCTACGCCGTCGATTTTTCCCGCTGCAACAGCTTCGGCGCCTACATCGGGCTCCATGCGTCCTGCGCAGACGACGGGAATGTCCACAAACTGTTTGATGTGGGAAACATCTTCAAGATTGCAGTTCTGGGGCATATACATGGGGGGATGTGCCCAGTACCATGAGTCGTATGTACCGTTGTCGGCGTTGAGCATATCGTAGCCTGCGTCCTGCAGATATTTTGCAGCCTTTTCGCTCTCTGCCATGTCGCGGCCTATCTCGGTGTACTTCTCTCCGGGAACAGCACCAACGCGGAAATCCTTAACCTTGGACTCTACGCTGTAGCGGAGAGAAACGGGGAAATCATCACCGCAGGTCTTTTTGATAGCCTGTACAACTTCCACAGGGAAGCGGTAGCGGTTTTCAAAAGAGCCGCCGTACTCGTCCGTGCGCTTGTTTGTGTATTTGAGTGTGAACTGGTCAAGAAGATAACCTTCATGAACGGCGTGGACTTCAACGCCGTCAACACCTGCGTCCTTGCAGAGCTTGGCTGTCTTTGCAAATGCCTCGATGATCTCGTGAATCTGCTCTACTGTCATCTCGGGACATGTGATTTCGGGATCCCAACGTGCGGGCAGCTCGCTGGGACTTGCCAGCTGATAGCTTGTGTCGATAATGGGCTTTGTGATAGCGCGAAGAACCTTGTTTTTGTGCAGAGGCGCGACATGGTCTGTAATTGCCCAGCTGCGTCCCATGCCTGCTGTGAGCTGGACGAAAAGCTTTGCGCCTGTCTTGTGGATCTCGTCCATAAAGACTTTCAGCTCTTTGAACATCTTTTCGTTCTGCCACAGCCACATGCCGAAGATAGTGTCACGCAGGGGTGCGATGCCGGGGATGATAAGACCGACGTTGTTCTTTGCGCGCTCAAGAAAGAACTTTGCGGCCTCCTTGTCAAATTTGCAGCCGGTGAGTTCCATCCAACCGAAAAGGGAAGTGCCGCCCATGGGACACAGAACGATTCTGTTCTTGATCTCCACGTTGCCCACCTTCCACGGGGTAAATAAGGCTTCGTATTTCTGATCCATATTAATACTCCTTTAAAAATTGATGAATCAACATTTGATAAGTTACATTATATTAAAGCGTATATAAGTTGTCAACGATACAAGGTGAACTTGTAATAAATATATTTTAACCCCCGAGACTATTCCTCGGGGGTTGATATTACATAAACTTGTCTTCCATGGGGATTTTCAAAAGATAACGGCGGATAGTATCCAGCGCGTAGTTTGCAGCCATGGTGCGGCATCTTGATCTCGGTGAACCGCAGAAAACCTTGCGGCAGAGCACATCATCACCACAGGCAAGACCAATATATACAAGACCTACGGGATTTCCGCGGTCGTCGCTGTCAGGTCCTGCAACGCCTGTAAGGGAAACGGCGATGTCAGCGCCAAACTTCTCTTTTGCACCCTTTGCCATTTCTATGGCGGACTGCTCACTTACAGCGCCGTATTTTTCCAAAGTTTCCTCGGAAACGCCTAAAATACCTGCCTTTGCGGAGTTTGAATATGTCACCGCGCCGCCTATAAATACCTGCGATGCGCCTGCAATATCCGTCATGCGCTTGGCTACTAAGCCGCCTGTTAAAGATTCAGCCGCTGCCATTGTGAGGCTTCTCTCGCGCAAGATGTTGCTTACGGTCTCCTCTAAAGAGTCAACGTCAATGCCGTAAATAAAATCGCCTATTGTCTCTTTTACCTTTTCAATAACAGGCTGCATCATGGCGTCAGCCTCGTCATCGTTTGCCGCCTTTGCGGTGACTCTCAGCAGAACCTCGCCCTCTTTTGCGTAAGGCGCAAGAGTGGGATTTTCAAGACCTGTCATAAGGTCGCGGAGCTTGTCCTCAACGCTGCTCTCACCCATGCCGAAAATGCGGATATTATGTGAGCGGATCTCAAGACCCGAAAGCTTTTTGAGATAGGGCAGAAGACCTGTCTTTATCATGGCGCGGCACTCACTGGGAGGTCCCGGCAGCATGAGAACATGCTTGCCCTCCGCTTCAAAAGCGCAGCCCGGTGCAGTTCCGCAGGAGTTTTCAAAAACCGTGCAGCCAACAGGCAGGTATGCCTGCTGCAGGTTGTTTTCCGTCATCTTAGCGCCGTGAAGTCTCTTTGCGAAAAGGTCGCGTATGCGCTGAGCGCTGTATTCGTCAAAATACAGCTCCTTGCCAAAACATTCTGCCAAGGTCTGCTTTGTAAGGTCATCGTAGGTAGGGCCAAGTCCCCCAGTTGTGATGATAATGTCAGCTCTTTTCTTTGCAATATCCACAGCTTCGCGCACTCTCTGCGGGTTATCGCCCACAACGGTGTGATAGTAGACGTTTATGCCCAGCTCGGAAAGTGCGTTGGAAACATCCTGCGCGTCGGTGTTTGCGATGTTTCCCAAAAGTATTTCAGTGCCGACGGCAAGGATTTCCGCGGTCAGATTCATACGGTGAGTTTCACCCTTTCTATTCCTGCAACAGCTTCGTTTACAAGTCCCTCAATGTCAAGAACGCTCTCCGCCTCGATGACGTCAGCAACAACGGGCTTTGTCTTGGGGTGACGGGGAGTGAAAACTGTGCAGCAATCCTCATAGGGGAGGATAGATGTCTTGAATGTGCCGATTTTACGGGCAACTGTGATGATCTCCTCTTTGTCCATACCGATAAGGGGCTGGAGTACGGGAAGAGAGATGCACTCCTGTGTAACAGCCATAGCTTCCATGGTCTGGCTTGCAACCTGACCTAAGTTTTCGCCTGTGACAAGAGCTTTTGCACCGTTGAGCTCTGCAATTCTCTGGGAGATGCGCATCATAAAGCGGCGCATGATGAGAGTAAAATACTCTTCGGGGCATTTTTCGCGGATCTCTTCCTGGATGTGTGTAAAGGGAACGATCTCAACCATAAGTTTGCCGCAATATTTTGTAAGTATACCCGCAAGGTCTAAAACCTTCTGCTTTGCCATCTCGGATGTATAGGGGAAGGAGAAGAAGTGTACGGGGATAATGGAAATACCGCGCTTTGCGATCATATAGGTGGAAACGGGGCTGTCAATACCGCCTGAGAGCAGGGAAACGGCTCTGCCGTTGGCACCAACGGGCATACCGCCTGCGCCGGGGATTGCAGGACCGTGTACGTACGCTGCCAAATCGCGCACTTCAACGTGAACTGTCAGTTCGGGGTTGTGTACGTCAACTAAAGTGTCGGGATATTCCTCAGCCAAAAGACCGCCCACATACTGGGAAATCTGAATGGATGTCATGGGGAAACGCTTGTCAGCGCGCTTGGACTCTACCTTAAAGGACTTTGCAGCGGCTATCTCGCCACCGAGGTAGGATTTAGCGGTTTCGAAAATTGCGTCATTGTCCTTTTCACAGGCGGCGGCGCGGGAAATGGATGCGATGCCGAAAACTGTCTGTGCGGCCTCCAGCGCTGCGTCCATGTCAAAAAACTCGTCCTTGGGCTCGACGTAGATTGTTGACTGGATGCAGTAAATATTAAAGCTCCCAAAGGGCTTTAAGCGGCGGTTTACGTTTGCGATGAGCTTCTGTTCAAACTGTTTGCGGTTGAGACCTTTGAGGACGATCTCACCTAATTTTAAAAGCAGCATATCTTCCATATGTCACAATTCCTTTACTAATTTTTTGCTAATTATTTATTATAGCATAGCTTTGTGCAAATTCAAATATTAAACTTTTAAGGTGTCAATGTTGACAAAAGCGAGGTAAAAGATAATAATTTATAAAAAGCTTGAAAAGAGGGATCATATGATATCCGCAAAAGAGAATTTTATGATGGCTTTAAACCACGAAGTGCCCATGTGGGTGCCCAACGCAATAAGCGATGTTGTGGGTGCAGGCGGACCTGCGGAAACCTTTGACAATGGACCCTATGGCGGCGGATATGACGGTTTCGGTGTTCTTTGGCATTGTACGGAGTCTGCAGCAGGGCAGGCTGTGCCTGCAGCGGGTCAGGTGATTTTGGACGATATATGCGACTGGGAGGATAAAGTCACTTTCCCCGATGTGGATTCTATCGATTGGAAAGACATGGGCGAAAGATTTAAAGCTGTAAACCGGGACGAAAAGGTTATAGAATACGGCTGTTGGAACGGACATTTCCTGCGCCTTACTCACCTTATGGGCTTTGAAAATGCACTTTGTGCCATGTTTACTGACCCCGATGCCTGTATGGCGTTTATGGATGCTCTGACGGACTATAAAATAAAGATAGTAGAGCGCGTAGCGGAGTATATAAAACCCGACCTGTTTACAAGTTACGACGACACCGCAACGGAGGCGGGCACATTTATGAGTCCAGCGGCATACCGTCAGATAATCAAGCCTTATCACAAAAAGCTCAACGACGCGGTAAAGGCTTACGGCATGATACCCATGATGCACACCTGCGGCAGATGCGAGGATATTGTTCCCGATTTTATAGATGAAGGCGCTGCGGCATGGACATCCGCACAGCCGACAAACGATATTGCGGGAATTTTGCAGAAATACGGCAAGCAGATTACCGTTATCGGCGGCTATAACACAAACGGACTTCCCGGACTTGTGGATGCAAGTGAAGAGGTCATAGATGCAGAGGTAAAGCGCTGCATAGACACATACGCCCCCTACGGCAGCTATATTTTTCACGGATTCCGTATGGTACCCGGAACTGTCAAAGAGTTCTTTGAGGCTATGGTGCCTATAAGCGCCGCTGCGGATAAATACGGAAAAGATTTTTATAAGTAAAAATTAAACCCGACCTTTCAAGGTCGGGTTTTTGTTTGTATTTATTAATTCGATAAACTGCAATTTATCAGTCAGCTTACTTCCCCTGATGCAAATCGTAAGTTCGATACTGTATAGCCTCGGCGAGATGGTGCACCTGAATGTTTTCACTTCCGTCAAGGTCGGCGATTGTTCGTGCAACGCGCAAAATGCGGTCGTAAGATCTTGCGGTAAGACCCATTGCCTCATAAGCGCCCTTCATAAGTGCGGTGCAGCCTTCGTCAAGGTGGCAGAATTCCTCCGTTTCTTTTGGAGAAAGTCTTGCGTTGCAGACTCCCGTACCGCGGCTTTCCTGTACCAGCCTTGCGGCGTTAACGCGCTTTTTAATATCTGCCGATGACTCGGATGCGGCTTTTTTCGAAAGCTCTTCAAATTCCAAAGCGGGTACTTCTACGATAATATCAATTCTGTCCAGCAGAGGACCTGAGATTTTACTGTGATAATTGGCTACGGAATTTTCCGTGCAGGTGCAGCGCTCAGTTCCGTGCCAGCCGCACTTACAGGGGTTCATGGCGCAGACAAGCATAAATCTTGCGGGGTATGTAACGGAGTAAGCGGCGCGGGAAATTGTGACCTTGTCGTCTTCCATAGGCTGACGCAGAGTTTCAAGGGCGAAGCGGGAAAACTCCGGCAGCTCGTCCAGGAACAGAACGCCGTTATGGGAAAGGGAAATCTCGCCCGGTCTTGCAGCGGATGTACCGCCTGTCATGGCTGCTGCAGTTACTGTGTGGTGAGGGGAGCGGAAAGGACGGGCGGAGATAACAGGCTTTTCGCGGCTTGTGTGCCCTGCAACAGAATGTATCTCTGTTGTTTCCGTCATTTCTTTGCGTGTCATGTCAGGGAGGATTCCGGGAAGTCTTTTTGCCAGCATACTTTTTCCCGAGCCCGGAGGACCCACGAGGAGCACGTTATGACTTCCTGCAGCGGCGATTTCAAGCGCTCTTTTTACGCTCTCCTGACCCTTTACGTCGGAAAAATCGGGCACGGCTTCAAATTCCGCAGGCTCGATTACAGATTCTACCGGAGCGATAGGCTTTTCACCCGAAAGATGCTCCAAAAGCTCTGTTACATGTTTGACGGGGTAGACCTCAATTCCCTGCGCAAAGGCAGCCTCAAGGGCGTTGTCAAAGGGAACGATAAGCTTTTTAAAACCGAGCCTGCAGGCAGCTATTGCCATGGGCAGCGCACCCTGCACAGGACGTACTGCACCGTCCAGCGCCAATTCGCCGAATACGGCTGTATCGTCGTGGATAGGCTTTATCTGTCCGCCTGCTGAGAGTATACCCAAAAGCAGAGGCAGGTCATAGACTGTGCCTGCTTTTTTCGTGTCGGCAGGGGCGAGGTTTACGGTGATTTTGCTGACGGGAAATCTGAAACCACAGTTTTTTATGGCTGCGCGGATGCGCTCACGGGATTCTTTTACGGCAGAATCGGGCAGACCGACTATCTCAAAGCCGGGCAGACCAGAGGAGAGAAAGCACTCTGCGGTTACGGCAAAACCGGACACGCCAGAAAGACCGAGGGAATGGATTTTTGATATCATAAAATCACACCTTTTTTGAGAGGAGAAAACTTCTTATTTTGCAAAATATTATATAATATTATGTGAGTTTTGGCAACGCGGGAAAGTGTTTTACTTGCTAAATCGTCAAATTACCCTATTTACACGGCGGATTTGAAATATTATAATGGATTTGTATAACTTAAAAACTGGTAGAAAATGAGTATTCTCTTTTTTTAAAATGAAAGGTTGTGTAGAAAATGGCTCGTAGCTATAAGACAATGGACGGCAACAATGCAGCTGCTCATGTATCCTACGCGTTTACAGAAGTAGCGGGCATTTATCCCATCACACCCTCCAGCCCTATGGCAGACTATGTTGACCAGTGGTCAGCTGCAGGAAGAAAGAATATCTTCGGCACAGAGGTCAAGGTTGTAGAGATGCAGTCTGAAGCAGGTGCTGCAGGTACAGTACACGGCTCTCTGGGTGCGGGTGCGCTTACAACTACCTATACTGCGTCTCAGGGTCTGCTGCTCATGATCCCCAATATGTACAAGATCGCAGCAGAGCTTCTGCCTACTGTTTTCCACGTTTCCGCCCGTGCTGTTGCAGCACAGGCTCTGTCCATTTTCGGCGACCATTCCGATATTTACGCTTGCCGTCAGACAGGCTTTGCAATGCTGGCTGAGACAAACCCTCAGGAAGTTATGGACCTTTCCGCTGTTGCACACCTTGCAGCAATAAAGGGCAGAGTGCCTTTTATCAACTTTTTTGACGGTTTCCGCACATCCCACGAGATCCAGAATATCGCGGTCTGGGATTATGAGGATTTGGCTGAAATGTGCGATATGGATGCTGTTGCAGCGTTCCGCGCAAGAGCATTAAACCCCGAGCATCCCACAATGCGCGGCAGCCACGAAAACGGTGACATTTACTTCCAGCACAGAGAAGCTTCCAATAAATATTACAACGACGTTCCCGGTATCGTCGAAGAGTATATGGATAAGGTCAATGCAAAGCTCAGCACAGACTACAAGTTATTCAACTACTACGGCGCTCCCGATGCAGACCGCGTCATCGTGGCTATGGGCTCTGTATGTGACGTTTGTGAAGAAGTTATTGATTACCTCAATGCAAACGGCGAAAAGGTCGGTCTTGTCAAAGTTCGCCTTTACAGACCCTTCGCAGTTGACAAGTTTATTGCAGCTATCCCCGAGACAGCAAAGACAATCGCAGTTCTTGACAGAACAAAGGAACCAGGTGCTATCGGCGAGCCTCTGTATCTGGACGTTGTTGCTGCTCTTAACTGCGCAGGTAAACAGGTAAACGTTATCGGCGGCCGTTACGGTCTCGGCTCCAAGGATACTCCTCCCTCCAGCATCTTTGCTGTATACGAAGAGCTTTCCAAGGATGCTCCCCGCCGTCAGTTCACACTTGGCATCTCCGATGACGTTACATTCCTCTCTCTTGAGGAAAAGCCCGCTCCCAATACAGCTGCAGAGGGCACCATCGAGTGCAAGTTCTGGGGCCTTGGCGGTGATGGTACTGTCGGTGCCAACAAGAACTCCATCAAGATCATCGGTGACCACACCGACAAGAACGTTCAGGCTTACTTCCAGTACGACTCCAAGAAGACAGGCGGCGTAACAATTTCCCATCTGCGCTTCGGTGACGGAAAGATCAGAAGCCCTTACTACATCAACAAGGCAGACTTTGTTGCCTGCCATAATCCCTCTTACATAACAAAGGCATTCCCCATCGTATTCGACGTAAAGCCCGGCGGAATCTTCCTCATCAACTGTGCATGGGATTCGAACGAACTGGAAGAGCATCTTGATGCCGCTTCCAAGCGCTATATCGCAGAAAACGATATTAAGCTCTACACCATTGATGCAATCGGTCTGGCAGAAACGATCGGTATGGGCAAGAGAACAAATACAATTCTTCAGTCTGCATTCTTCGCTCTGGCAGGCGTAATGCCCGAGGACGAGGCTATCGGCTACATGAAGGAAGCTGCAACAAAGAGCTACAGCAAGAAGGGCGCAGACATCGTAGAGCTGAACCACAAGGCTATCGACGCAGGCGCATCTGCATTCAAGCTCATTGCTGTTCCCTCTGAATGGAGAGAAGCGGTTGATGTGAAGGAAGATGCAGTACTCCTTGGCCGTGAAAAGACAGTTGAGATGGTAAAGACCATTCTCGACCCCGTAAACAGAATGGACGGCGACAGCCTGCCTGTTTCCGCATTCGCAAACCATGTTGACGGTACATTCGAAACAGGCGCAGCAGCTTATGAAAAGCGCGGCGTTGCAGTTAAGGTTCCCACATGGGATGCAGAAAAGTGCATCCAGTGTAACCAGTGTGCATTTGTATGTCCCCACGCAACGATCCGCCCCTATGCTCTTACAGAGGCGGAGCTTGCAGCTGCACCTGCAAATGCAAAGCACGCTCCTGTAAAAGGCGGTAAGGGCAAGGGCGTTTACGAATTTGCAATGGCAATTTCTCCCCTTGACTGTATGGGATGCTCCGTTTGCGTCGGCGTTTGCCCCGTAAACGCACTTGAAATGGTATCTCTCGAGAGCCAGCTTGACCAGCAGCCTGTATTTGACTACATGGTTAAGGATGTTGAGATAAAGAGCGATCTCATCGACAACAGCGTAAAGGGCAGTCAGTTCCGTCAGCCTATGCTGGAGTTCTCCGGCTCCTGCGCAGGCTGTGCAGAGACAGCTTATGCACGTCTCGTAACTCAGCTCTTCGGCGACCGCATGATGATCTCCAATGCAACAGGATGCTCCTCTATCTGGGGTGGTCCCGCTGCTACATCTCCCTACACAGTAAACAAAGAGGGCAAGGGCCCTGCATGGGCAAACTCCCTGTTTGAAGACAACGCAGAGCACGGTCTCGGTATGTACGTAGGTCAGAAGGCTATCCGCGCATCCGTAGCACAGAAGGTCAAGGAACTTGCTGCTGTACCTTACATCTGCGACGATCTCCGCAATAAGTGCAACGCATGGCTCGACACCATGGAAGACGGTGAAGCTAACGCCGCCGCTACAAAGGAACTTATCGCAGAGCTCTATGAAGACGTTATGACAGTTGATGAGCTTGTCGGATTCTTCTCCAGCGAAGAGGGTAAGGCTCACTTCGGCGATAAGGCAGCAGAGATGCTCGTTCATGCAAATGAGCTTAAGGCAAACGGCAAAAAGTACTGCGATTGTCCCGCTTGCGCTCTCGGCGAAGCTATCCTTGAGAAGAAGGATTATCTCGCTAAGAAGTCCGTATGGATCTTCGGCGGCGACGGTTGGGCATACGACATCGGCTTCGGCGGTCTTGACCATGTTCTTGCCTCCGGCGAGGATGTAAACGTATTCGTATTCGATACAGAGGTTTACTCCAACACAGGCGGTCAGGCATCCAAGGCTTCTCAGATCGGTCAGGTTGCACAGTTTGCAGCATCCGGTAAGGCAATCGCAAAGAAGAGCCTTGCAGATATTGCAATTTCCTACGGCTACGTTTACGTTGCACAGGTTGCAATGGGCGCAAACCAGAAGCAGACACTCGATGCTATCCGTGAAGCGGAAGCTTACCATGGTCCTTCCCTTATCATCGGCTACGCTCCCTGTGAGATGCACAGCATCAAGGGCGGTATGGCAAACTGCCAGGCTGAGATGAAGAAGGCTGTAGAGTGCGGCTACTGGAATATGTTCCGCTACAATCCCGCAGCAAAGGCTGAGGGCAAGAAGGCATTCGTTCTTGACAGCAAGGCACCTACAGGCAGCTACCGCGACTTCATCATGAATGAGGCACGTTACTCATCCCTTGTCTCCGCATTCCCCGAGAGAGCAGATGAGCTCTTTACAAAGGCAGAGGAAACAGCAAAAGCAAGATATGAAACACTTGCCGAGCGTCAGGAGACATGGAATAAGGACTAAGCTAATACTTAAAACGGCAGGCTTTTAAAGGGTGTACCCGAAAAGAAAACATAAGCTTAAAAAGAAATCCTTTGCCCGTAAACATCGTTATCAAAGCTCGTAAGACATACAGTATTACAGCGCTTTTCTGCCTCGTTTACGAACAAAATCTATCTTTTTAAGTGCAAGCAGTTTTGCCAATATAAATTCGTGATAGAATCAATTTACAAAAATCCGCCAATACTGGTATGTATTGGCGGATTTTTTAAGTTGCATTATA
>JAFTYM010000010.1 GCA_017461585.1 Oscillospiraceae bacterium
CTGCATTAGCAGTTGTTCTATCGCATATCGTCACTTTGTGACGATGCGAAATTTTAATATCGCCGTGTCGTCAGAGACGACACATGGCAATATATCATAATGAATTATGATATATTCAATTTACAAAAATCCGCCAATACTGGTATGTATTGGCGGATTTTTTAAGTTGCATTATAGCCGAATAGATAAAGGCAAAACCTTATGTTTTCTTATCGGGTACACCCTTTAGTCTGTGTCGGTTTTGTTTTTATTTCATCTGAATTGCAAAAATCTTCTGTCCGCGTGTTCCTACGACGATAGTGTCTTCGAAAACAACGGGAGATGACTCTATGAGAGATCCGAGGTTAACAGATGTAACTGCTGTGCCTGTGCTGCCTCTTACGATGGTCATTGTGCCCAATGAGTCACAGACTACAATGTAAGAGGTGCCGTCTTTGCTGTATACAGCCGTAGGGGAGCTGGATGTAAAGGCTTCCATGTCGTGGCGCCATACTTCCTCGCCTGTCTCCTTGTCAAGAGCTACCAGCAGACCTGTCTCCTCTTCGGGGGTTCTTGCGATGGTGTAGATTATAAGTCCCTCAATATCGGTTTCATCAGCACCCAAAAGGGGAGTGGACTGAACACCGCCCGTAACGCTGACGGCAATACTGTCGGGATTGCAGATCTCATAGGGGACCTGCCAGATTATTTTGCCTGTAATGGCATCTATCTTGTAGAGATTTATGATGCCCTTGTGGTCCTTTCCCTCTGTCCAGTGAAGTGTAGGCGCGGCGTAGACATAACCGCTGCCCTCGCCTGTTCTCTCAAAGACGGGAGTTGAGTTTGAGTCGTCCTGAATATCCTGCGCCCAGACGACCTCCATGGTGGTGAGGTCAACACAGTACAGCATGCCGCCGTTATCTGTGATATACATATAGTTCTCAACGATGCAGGGACTTGCCTCATAGCCGTACCAGTATTCATCGTCTTCCATGCGGTTTGTAAAGTATCTGGCGCGGACAGGGGTGTCGGGCGAGACGGAGATAGTGCCTGCTTCCTTGTCATAAACTGTGTTCAGCTTGAAGGTGTAGATGATTCCGTTTTCGCCTGCCCAGATGAGGGTGTCTGTCTCAGCATCCACCAGAGGGAGAGAGTCGTAAGCGGACCAGCTGTTATTGTCGGTTCTCAGGGACAGGCGGTCTTCACCGCCGTATGAAAACAGTACTCTGCCTGTGATAAGGCTTATGATGTACATTTTAGGTGTGTCATCATCGCTGTTTTTGTCGCCTGCGCCGACATACAGCAGGGGATAGCCGCGAGGATCTAATGTACCCGAGCCGTTGAAGCACATCCCGATGTTGATTGTTTTGCGTGTAGGATTGCCGTCTTCAAGGTCGAAGAAGTAAATGCGGCCATCAAGTGTGGGGTAAATGACCTCGACAAGATTATTCTTGTCCTTTTTATAGTTGTAAAGGTTCATTATCTGACGGGTCTCTTCGTCCCACTCTACCACGAGGGGCTGGCCCGTCCAGCCGCAGCCTGCCCATGAGGTGTCAATAAGAACGCCTGTGTCGCGTTCCCAACTGATCTCCACAGAGCCTGAGGAGATCTTGCCTGTACCGTATGTAGCGGAGTCGCGGTAGTTGTTGCCGCGGAAGGTTGAGACACCGGGGAGTGCAAAATAGTCGTCAGCATCGCCGAAGTAGATACGCTCTTCTCGCTTGAGGTTTGTGACAACTATGCCGTTGTTGATAGCCTCCCAGCCAACGCCCAGTCTTGTGGGGTTGGAATATGACTCAGACGCCGGACGGTATACACCGTAAGCTGCGGCGGCTTTGACATCTTTATCCTTGCGTAAAAACTGTACGTCCTCGCCCAGCTCTGTCGGGTCCTTTGCGGAGAATTTGCCGGGGAGGAAAACAGCGACGACAAAAAGCAGCGCTGCTATAATATAAAGAGAGGTAGTGAAGCTGTCGAGCTTCATGTAATCTTTGTCGGGATGCTTCTTCTCTTTTTTCTTGCGAAGCTTTGTATACTTATTTGTACGCGCCACCGAAATGATGAGTAAAACGATGGCGATCATCATCAGGATGATCGAAATAAATATTCTCATGATACACCACCTGTAACAGGGATATACTATTATACCATTTTGTGGAAATTGTGGCAAGTGGGGGATTTTTGAGGAAACAGGCAATATTGAAGAGTAAAAAGTTGCGTAAAAAGGGGGCTTCGCCTATAAATCTGACGCGGGAGGAAACATGGAACGGCACAAAACAAAAACGCCCTCAAAAAGTCATGACTTTACGAGGACGTTTAAATTATTCTGTTTCTTTTCCCAGTTTGTTTAAAACCGCTGTGAAATAATCGGGCAGATCTGTTTCAAAAGCCATGGGATCACCTGTAGCAGGATGTATGAACTTCAGACGCTTTGCGTGAAGGCATTGTCCCGAAAGTCCCTTTTCCGCTTTTTTTCGTCCGTACACAAGGTCGCCCAGTAAGGGATGACCGATGTGGGTCATGTGGACTCGTATCTGATGAGTTCTGCCTGTTTCAAGGATGCACCGCACGTGTGTAAAGCCGTTGTATCGGGCGATGACCTCATAGTGTGTGACGGCGTGGCGTGAGTTTTTCTCCGTCACAGCCATACGCTTGCGGTCTGTGGGGTGACGTCCGATGGGGGCATCAATTGTGCCGCAGTCCTCTTTTATCCTGCCGTAGACTACAGCCTCATAAACACGGGACAGGCTTCGGTCCGACAGCTGATCTGAAAGGTGGGCGTGGGATGCGTCGTTTTTTGCAACGATAAGCAGACCCGAGGTGTCCATATCTATTCTGTGGACTATACCCGGGCGCTTCACACCGCCGATGCCGGAGAGGCTGTCTCCGCAATGGTACATCAGCGCGTTTACCAGCGTTCCGTCAGGGTGACCGGGGGCAGGGTGTACTACCATGCCGCGAGGCTTGTTTATGAGGATAACATCAGAGTCCTCATATACTATATCCAGAGGAATATCCTGTGGTACAAGGTCTGTTACCTCGGGCTCGGGCAGTTCTATTTCAAAAACTTCCCCTGCGGTCGTCTTATGATTTTTTTTAACGGTCTTGCCGTTTAGGGTGACAAGACCGTTATCCATAAGTTTCTGCGCGGCGCTTCGGGAAATATCGGGAAGCGCCTGCGCTATAAATGTGTCTAAGCGTACGCCGTTTTCTTCGGCGGTTATCTTAAAAAGTGTGTCCATACTCTTTCATGATCTCTTCAAGAGTGAACTCGTGTTTCTCCTCGGATGCAGGTGCTGTGGTTGTTTCAACCTGCTTTACAGGCGCTTCCTTAACGGGTTCAGCCTTTACAGGTTCTTCCTTGTATACCTTCTTGATGATTACTGTGTCGTCAAGGCTGGTCTGCTCTTCAACCTCGCGCAGAGCGGCATTAACTTCATCAGAGGGGATGACAATAGTTGTCTCGTCGATGTCGGGGCCGTACTTTTTAGCCATACGCTGTGCACGGCGATCCTTGGCGTTCTTGGGCTTTGAATACTTGACGGGAGCAGGACCTTCTGTCTCCTCTGCATCTTCTTCTTTCTCCTTCTTGGGCCAGAAGAAGATAACAGCGATGATGAACAGAACAGCACCGACGGTGATGAAAATGTCTGCTACGTTGAATACTGCAAAGTTGATGAACAGGGGCTCGAACATATCGACAACATAACCCATTACAAAACGGTCAATAAGGTTGCCGATTGCGCCGCCGAGGATGAAGCCGAGAGCAAGCTTTGCAAGAGCAGCTCTCTTGAGCGTTATCATGAGAACGATGATGATAACACATACGACAGCGGAAACGATAGCCAGAACCATGGTATGATCCGCAAACATGGAGAATGCTCCGCCTGAGTTTGTAGCGTATGTTATGCGGAGGACACCGGGGATGAGGTCAAGCTGACCGCCCATGGAGTACTGCAGAGTGATGAGGTATTTGGATGCCTGGTCTGCAAGTACGATAAGAAAAGCGATAATGAAATATATCATACTGAAGTTCCTTTCCTTTATGTGTCCGTGTGTGCCTTATTCAGCGATTGCAGCAGCGCATCTGGGGCAAAGCTCGGGATGTTCTGCGTTTTCGCCTACGTGGTCGTTGTGAGTCCAGCATCTTACGCACTTGGGAGCTTCGCTGGGAGAAACCGAAACTGTGATGCCTGCAAACTCTGTTCCCTCATAGCCTTCTACGGAAGCGTTTACAAGCTCGATCTTGGAGACGATGCAGATTTCTGCTAAAGTCTCGGGAGCGACAGCGGAAAGTGCAGCGTAAGCTTCGTCGTTTGCGCCGACTACGATGTGAGCGTCCAGAGGCTTGCCGACGACCTTCTCGGCACGTGCGAGCTCAAGAGCCTTGTTTACATCTGCTCTGAAGCGGAACATTGTATCCCAGAAGGCTTTCTGCTCGTCGGAGATGACCCATGCGGTGCTAGGACGAATCATATCGTTGAGCATTACGTGCTCTGCGTTGGCGTCATTGGTATGGGGCATTGCCAGCCAGATCTCGTTGGATGTGAAGGCGAGGATGGGAGCGAGGAGACGAACCATTGCATCGAGGATGATGTAAATAGCTGTCTGTGCGCTGCGGCGCTTTAAGCCTGTCTTTGCATCGCAGTAAAGTCTGTCCTTGATGATGTCAAGATACAGGTTGGACATCTCAACAACGCAGAAGTTGTGGATAGCATAGGTTACTGCAAAGAACTCATACTTTTCGTATGCTGCGTAGCACTTTTCGAGAAGTGTGTTCAGCTTGGAAAGTGCCCACTTGTCAAGCTCTTCCATTTCCTCAAATGCGACCATATCGCAGTTGGGATCGAAGTCAGCAAGGTTGCCCAGAATGTAACGGGCTGTGTTGCGGATCTTCAGATATTTATCGGACAACTGCTTGAAAATATTGTCAGAGCAGCGCATATCCAGATGATAGTCAGCAGAGGCTGCCCACAGACGGATAAGGTCTGCGCCGTACTTGGGGATAACTTCGTCGGGAGTGATGCTGTTGCCCAGGGACTTGTGCATTGCCTTGCCCTCGCCGTCAACTGTCCAGCCGTGTGTCAGAACTGCGCGGTAAGGAGCAGAGCCCTTAACTGCAACACCTGTTAAGAGGGAACTCTGGAACCAGCCGCGGTACTGGTCGCCGCCCTCGAGGTAGAGGTCAGCGGGCCACATCTTGGGAGCCTCAAGCTCCATGGATGCCACGTGTGTAGAGCCGGAGTCGAACCAGCCGTCCAGAGTGTCTGTCTCCTTTGTGAAGCCGGCAGCGCTGCCGCAATGGGGGCAGGTGAAGCCTTCGGGGAGAAGGTCGGCAGCTTCCATATCGAACCATGCGTTTGAGCCCTTTTCGCCGAAAATAGCTGCAATGCTCTCGATTGTCTCAGAAGTGCAGATGGGCTTGCCGCAGTCTGCGCAGTACACGACGGGGATGGGCAGACCCCAATGTCTCTGACGGGAGATACACCAGTCTGCTCTCTCACGAACCATAGAGATCATGCGGTCATGGCCCCAGCCGGGGATCCATGTTACATTTTCGCAGGCTGCCACAGCCTCGTCCTTGAATGCGTCAACGGAGCAGAACCACTGTTCTGTTGCGCGGAAGATGATGGGCTTTTTACATCTCCAGCAGTGGGGGTAAGAGTGGACGATCTCTTCTTTTGCAAGAAGTGCGCCGGACTCTTCCATTACGGGGATCATAACGTCGTTAGCCTTTGTGATGTGTGTGCCGTTAAATGCATCGTCAGTCATGACGCCGCGGGAGTTAACGGGGACGATAACACCGAGGTTTGTACCCTTTTCACGGTCATACTTCTGGCAGATGAAGAAGTCGTCTGCACCGAAGCCGGGAGCGGTGTGAACACAGCCTGTACCTGCATCCAGAGTTACGTGGTCGCCGTTTAAGATGAGAGACTCACGATTAAGGAAGGGGTGCTGTGCTGTCATGAGCTCAAACTCAGAGCCCTTCAGAGTTGCAAGATACTCAACATTTTCCAGCTTTGCTGCCTTGGCAACAGACTCTGCAAGCTCCTTTGCAACAATATATACTTCGCCGTTTTCTGCCTTCATGAGGACGTACTCGAGATTTCCGCCCATGGAGATAGCGAGGTTTCCGGGAAGGGTCCATGTTGTTGTTGTCCAGATGACGAAGAACATCTTGGAGAGGTCTGCGAACTGGGAGAGCTTGCCGTTGTCATTCTTTATGGCGAACTTTACGAAGATGGAGGTGCAGGGATCATCTGCATACTCGATCTCAGCTTCAGCAAGAGCTGTCTCGTCCTGGGGGCACCAGTAAACGGGCTTTTTGCCCTTGTAGATGTAGCCCTTCTCGTACATCTTACCGAATACGCGGACTTCCTCAGCTTCAAACTTGGGGTTCATAGTGAGGTAGGGGTGCTCCCAGTCACCGAGAACGCCGAGACGCTTGAACTGGCCCATCTGAATGTCAACGAAGTCCTGTGCGAACTGATGGCACTGATCTCTGAAATCGGAGATGGACATCTTGCTGCGGTCCAGCTTGTTCTTCTTGATGATAGCAGACTCAATGGGCATGCCGTGGTTATCCCAGCCGGGGGTGTAGGGAGCCCAGTAGCCTGTCATGTTCTTGTAGCGGACGATAAAGTCCTTAAGGCACTTGTTAAGTGTTGTGCCCATGTGGATATAACCGTTGGAGAAGGGAGGTCCGTCGTGAAGGATGAAGGGTGTGCGTCCTTCGTTCTTCTCCAAGATCTTGTTGTAAAGATCCATGTCGTACCAGCCCGAAAGCATATCGGGCTCTCTCTTGGGGAGTCCGGCACGCATGGGGAAATCTGTCTTCGGCAGATTAATAGTTGCGTTGTAATCCTGAGACATTGTTATTGTTCTCCTTTATATCGGGTATTAACCCCGAAAATCCGAAGATTTTCGGGGTTAAGGCGCGGTGAGATAAGAAAACATATGCTTTCTTGTCTCACTGCGCCTAGATTTGCGTATAGTTTCGGGTTTATTCCTCGGTGAAGTTTGTGCCGAAGCGCAGATTGTCAAAGTCAAACTTGGGACGGGTTGTGTACTCACTCTCGTCGTCAAACTTGGGCTTCTCCTCGGCAACGATCTCTTCTGCTGTTAAAGAGGGCTCTGCCTCGGGTTCCTCTGTGATCTTTGTAACTGCTTCGTCGATTGCTGCAGCTGTGTCCATGATCTCTTCTTCACGGTCAGGCTCTGCGGGAGCTTCCTCTACTGCTGCGGGCTCTTCCTTTACGGGAGCCTTCTTCATTTCAAGGCCGGGAACTGCCTGAAGGAAGGAATCGATCTTGGAAGCGAGGTCGCGGCTCTGACGAACAAATGCAGCGGTAGCTTCCTTTGCAACTGCAAGACGGGATTCCTCTTCGGAGACCTTTGCCTGCAGATCAGCAACGATCTTAGCAGCCTCTTCTTTAGCAGCCTTAAGTGTTGCGTCGCTCTCTTCCTGAGCTGTCTTAACCATAGCTTCACTCTTGTCTTTTGCTTCTTTTAAAAGCTCGTCGCCCATCTTCTGAGCTGTGAGAAGAGCCATGCGCATGGAGTCTTCTGTGGAGCGGTATTCCTCTACC
The DNA here is from genome assembly GCA_017461585.1 of Oscillospiraceae bacterium. Taxonomy (GTDB): domain Bacteria; phylum Bacillota; class Clostridia; order Oscillospirales; family Oscillospiraceae; genus Alloscillospira. The sequence continues at coordinate 7,569 of JAFTYM010000010.1, forward strand.
TTCTCAACGAGGACCTTGATCTTGCTCTTAAGGATAGCGTTCTCCTTGTAAAGAGCAGCATAGTCTGCGGAGATGGTTTCGAGGAAGTCGTCTACAACGGCGATATCATAGCCGCCGAAAACAGCCTTAACTAATTCTCTTTCCGAAATTTCCTGAGGTGTAAGCATTTATCCTTCAATTCCTTTCTGGCGAGATTTATTTTCTGTGTGGTTTAGAAATAGAGACCGTTGCTCTCAAGCTCGTCTATAAGGTCGCCCATCAGATCTACATTGTAGGGTGTGATGATGTATGTGTTTACGGCAACCTTCTTTATCTTGCCTTCCTGTGCGTAAGCAACGCCGGAGAGGAAGTCGATAAGACGGCGGGCAATGTCTTTATTTGTTTGCTCAAGGTTTAAAACAACAGTACGCTTGTCACGCAGGTGGTCTGCGATCTCTGCTGCGTTTTCAAAGCGCTCGGGCTTTACCAGAACGACCTTGAGTGCTGCTGTTGCGTGGATATTTACGACTTTGTTGCTGTCACGTCTTTCCTCAAAACCGCCGTAAGAGTTGCGTGCCTGTACGGGTGTTTTGGGGGTGATGGGCATCTGCTCGGGAGCCTTGGGGCTAAAGTCTTCAAACTCGTCCTCGTCATCATCATAAGGACGGGCAAGCTTCTTCAGTTCATCTAACAATCCCATGACGGAATCCTCCTGAAAATAATAAGATTTGTATTATGAATGCGGCTTGTTGTCTTGCTTATGGGCGCAAGACGCACATAATAATCATAGCATATATTATCTTATGTTTTTTGCCTTATGTCAACAACAAATTGCCTGTTTTATTCATTATAAATAAGGAATTTCGTGATAAATTTTTTGGCGTTTATGAATAAACCGCCCCGTAGCAAGGGGTACAGCGCATTTTTGGTGCGGAAATTACGAAACACATTAATGGCGTTTTTGCCGGAACGGATTCCATATCCGCCCGTTATTGTTTTAGCAAACGTTTTTTCTCGTAATGTCTGCCGACGGCCATACTTTTCTTTGTTTGAAAGAAAAGTATGCAAAAGAAGCAAACAAAAGAGGGGCTTCAAACAAAGCCGCCCCTCTTTTGAAACACCCCCGAAACAAAAATATTGGTGTTTTCATCTAAGGCGGTACTTAACCTGCAGAAATGATAACTTGAGTGTTTTTCGTTGTCATTGTCTTTCTGAATTAAATCTACCTATCTGCACCTTATAAAAACAACCTTGCGGCGAGTTTCGAGCGGGAGCGAGATGTTTGAGCCGCAGGGGTACATAGGGGTTTATACGCTCCAAAACATATCTTTTCCCGCAATACTTCATCAAAAAAACACGGCAGGCGTCAGCCTTGCCGTGGTTTCTTTCTTCGTCTTGCAGAAAAATCTTTCCCTTTGGAGCGCTTTGCGGTTTTGAACTGAAGATTTTTCCTTACAGATATGTTTGGAGAATGCAGAAATACTGTGTGTATTTCAAAGACGACAAATTTTCTGTGGGGAAAAAGATTTGTTCAAAACCGTATCTATTCCTATGTGAGTCCGCCTAGGCGGGCGCCCGTGGTAAATGCAATATTTATTTTACAACCTTGCCGTCGAAGAGATTTTTGCCGCGGACAATTATCTCCGCACCTTCGTTTAAGGTCTCGCCGTCGGCAGCTTTGATAAGGTAGTAATAGTCGCTGTAATCGCAGACTATTTCGATGTCCACTCTCTGAGACTGAAGTCCCATAAGGACGTAGATGTAAAGACTTCCGTCCTCGTCGGTGTATACCGCGTCTTTGGGAGTTAAAATACCTGTCTGTGAGGAGAAAATGACCTCGCCCGTCATCTCTCTGACGTTGCAGATATCCGTCATGGCGGTGTCTCCCGAGAAGACGACGACGCACTTGCCGTTTACGGGGGCGGATATGCTCTCTACTTTCATGGAAAGCTCGCCGGAATAGTTTTTGCTGAACTCTATCTTTGCCTTTTCGCCTGCGCTCAGGTTTTCTGCATCGGATGCGTCCATTACAGCGGCAAAATACCACGCTGTGCCTGTTATGAGCTTGCCGAAGGCATTGTCTGATTTTTGGGGAGATGAGAACAGATTTTCAAGCGATGCGGGTGTGAGACCTGTGAGGTCATCAGGCGTTACGTGCTCAAATCCGTCTGCCCAAGAGGAGAAAATACCCGATTTGCGCGCATATATGTAGGAATAACCCAGATTGTAAGTGGTGAGATCCTTGCGCTCATCCTTTAGTGTCTCAAGCTCTGTGTTGGGGTCATTGTCCTCACTGCCGATGCCCATTATGGCATATTCCGCGTCGTAAAGCACGGCATCGAGGTCCGTGAGATCGTGGTGGTTAACAGCACCGGACAGGGCGATGAGCGTATCTGCTGCCGAGCCTGATGTGTGCCCCTCGATTATGCCCTCGAGATGCTCTATTCGTGTGTCTATTTCCAATATGCGGTCGGCTCTTGCAAGGGCGTCAGAGGAGTTGTAGTTTATTGCCACAACGCCGCCTGCCGCGACTTTTTTACCGTTTTCCGCAGGGGATAGGATGCCGTTTGCTGTTAATGCCATTTCCTGACGTATAACATATCCCGAGACCTGAGCAGAAGACGTGACGCGGCTGTTTACAGCTAAAGTGGTCTGCAGGGGATTTAAAAATGAATCTGCCAGGTGAAAACCCATATAGCAGACGATGGCAATCAGGAGAATTACGGATATTGCCTTTATCAAAGTGTCGCTTCGGCGCATAGTGCCTCCTTAGGTGTTGCCGCCCTCCGCCAATATAACTGCCCGCTGGGGGATAAGGGTGGAGATGGCGTGTTTGTAGATCATCTGCTGCTTCCCTTCAGTCTCCAGTATGACGGTGAAATCGTCAAAGCCTGTGACGGTGCCTTTCATCTGAAAGCCGTTCATTAAAAAGACGGTGATAAGCTGGTTTTCACGTCTTAAGGTGTTAAGCATGTGATCCTGTAAATTCTGTGTTTTTGACATAGTGCTGTCCTTTCCGGGTAAAACCCTGTGTATTTTGTTGACAGCACTGATTTTAGCGATGTTTGTTTAAAAATTCCGTCGAAAGTCGGACTGCATCATCAATTTGCGGCGTTTTTGGGTGCAAAATCCAGTTTATCTCAGAATCCCGCCGCAGCCATGAAAGCTGGCGCTTGGCGTATCTTCGGGATTCCTGTTTGATTTTGTCGAGAGCTGCGTCTATGGAGCTTCCGTGCAAGATGGCGTCCACCAGCTCCTTGTAGCCTATTGCCTGCATAGCGGTGTGGTGTTCGTTCAGTCCCATGCCCAGAAGCTTTTTGACCTCGTTTAAAAGTCCCATCTCCGCCATGATGTCCACGCGCTTGTCTATGCGCGCATAAAGGTCCTCGCGGTTTTCAAAGGACAGGGCGATTTTGACAGCGTCAAATCTGGGCGGTATCTCACGGGATGCCCGGTCATGCTCTGTCATGGTGATGCCTGTGACTTCAAATATCTCCAAAGCGCGGACTATGCGCTTTTTGTCGTTTGCGTGAAGGCGGGCAGATGCCTCGGGGTCAACTTCTTTAAGCCTTTCGTAAAGGGCTTCGCCGCCGAGATTGTCATATTCTGATGAAAGACGGTCACGCACTTCGGGGTTGCCCCTCTCTGCGAAGGTGCGCCCTGCCAGAAGAGAGTCTATATAAAGTCCTGTACCGCCGACGATTATGGGCAGCTTTCCCCGGCTTAAAATGTCCTCGCAGATGGGTGCTGCGTCCTCCACATAGCGTGCGGCGGAATACTCCTCAAAGGGTGAAATGCAGCCGACCATGTGGTGCGGTATGCCTTTAGTCTCCTCAGGAGTTACCTTGGCTGTGCCGATGTCCATGTGCTCGTAGATCTGCATGGAGTCCGCGGAGACGACTTCTCCGTTAAGTTTTTGGGCAAGTTCCACGCCCAGAGCGGTTTTTCCCGTGGCTGTGGGACCTGTGATCACAAGTACAAGTGACGGCATAGTGAGTGTTCCTTTTTGTGATGAATTTATACGGTGTGTCCGTAGGGAACGGATTTATCCGTTCTTCAAAGCCCCCCTTTTTTTCTCGCGGGAGGGGGAGCGCGTGTTAGCGTGGTGGAGGGATATTATTCTGGCAGAAACAACTACCTTGTCATGCCTGCGGCGCCATACTTTCTTGCTTGTCCAAGAAAGTATGCAAAGAATGACACGGGGGCAAGCCCCTCGACCCCGCGGCTCAGACACGGCGCAGCTCCCGCTGCTTAACTCGCCGCCGCGCTCAGGCAGGTGCTGTGCGAACAGGCGGGTTTTATAAACAAAACAATGACAGCAGAGCCAGTCAAAGGGGCGTTTCTACAGATTAAGTAAAATATTCAATAAACTCACCGGTTTTATTGTTTCGGGGGGGTGTTTCAAAAGAGGGGCGGCTTTGTGTGAAGCCCCTCTTTTGTGCCGTTCTTTTGCTTTCTTTTCTTGGGCAAGCAAGAAAAGAAAGGCTGTCGGCAGACTTCAGCAGAAAAATTCCTTACGTTCTCTTAAAGCTCTTGTCGAGAGCACCTTTGGTGAACTCAACGGCGACGGGTCTGCCGTGGGGACAATAGCGGATCTCACCTGACATTACGCGGTCCACAAGCCCCTCAAGCTCACTTAGGGTACTCATTTTTCCTGCTTTGATGGCAGCCTTGCAGGCGATGGTATGTAAAATTTCGTCGGTGCCCGAATCAATGCCCGATTCACCGCCGTTTTTCAGAGCGGTGCAGATATCGGATATGACGGATTCAACGTCTTTCTGATCAATGTGAGACGGCAGCTGACGGACAGCGATGCTGTCTTTGCCGAAAGCATCTGCCGCAAAGCCGTATTTTTCCAGAATGTCGGTATTGTCCAGAATTACCTGTACATCCTCAGCTCCCAGGCGGCATACTACGGGCAGCAGCAACGGCTGCACCATAATTTCCTTTGTCTGAGCTTTGAGACGGTCGAAATGTATGCGCTCATGGGCGGCGTGCTTGTCTATAAACCAGACGCTGTCACCCTTTTCAACGATGATGTAGGTATTCAGCGTTTCGCCTATGATGCGGTGCTCTTTTTCTTTTGGCATGGCGGAAATTACCGCCTCCTCCATAGGCTCTTCTTTTTTGACGGGGGGAGTGAAAAATGTCTCCTGCTTCGGCTTTTCCGACTTGTATGTGGGTACTGTCGCATCGCGAAGGACAGACTCTTTTTTTATGGGAGGTGCAGGAGTGATGCTTGTTTTAAATCCCGAGCCGCCTCCGTAAGAGGACTTGAAAGTGTCCGATGTCATGGTTTTATAAAACTGTGCATCGGGCTTTTTTGTGGCTGTGGGGGGTGTGGCAGGCTTCGGCGCAGGGGTGAATGAAGGCTTTGAAACGGGGAGCTCCGCCTTTTTGACAGGGGCGCTTTCTCCGTTTTTATCTTTTTCAAGTGCGCCCAAAGCGGCATAGTAAACGCCGTCGAAAACTGCCTTTTCGTTGGAGAATTTGACCTCTGTTTTCGTGGGGTGAACGTTTACGTCAACTGACGCGCAGCTGACCTCGATGTATAAAACGCAGGCGGGGAATTTGCCTGTAAACAGGCTGTTTCTGTACGCCTGCTCTAAAGCTGCCTGAAGTGTACGGGATTTGATATTTCTGCCGTTAACGAAGAAAAACTGGCTGCCGCGGTTTCCTCGTGCGCCCGAGGGAGCGGATACATAGCCTGTTACTTTTACAACTCCGTCGTCGGAAAAAGCGGGGATGAGAGAGTTTGCAAAATCACGTCCGAAAACACTGTAAATGCAGGAGTCCAGCTTTGTGTCTCCCGGTGTATGCAGCTCGGTTTTACCGTCTTTTATGTACTTTACGGACACCTCGGGGTGGGAAAGTGCTGCCTTTACCACAACGCCTGTGACGGCTGAGCCCTCTGCTCTGTCCGTCTTCATGAATTTATGGCGGGCAGGAGTGTTGTAAAACAGGTCGCGGACTATCATGGTAGTGCCTTCGGGTGCTCCAACAGCTGTATTGGAGATGATGTTTCCGCCTTCTGACAGGACTTTTCTGCCCTCATTTTCTCCGACTGCGCAGGTGATAAGCTCTATTTTCGAAACTGCGGAGATGGCAGCCAGAGCCTCGCCGCGGAAACCTAAAGTTGCGATGGACTCAAGACCGCGCTTATCACGCAGCTTGCTTGTGGCGTGGCGCAGGAAGGCGGTTTCAACATCCTCAGAGGAGATGCCGCTTCCGTCATCGGTTACGCGCATATAGGTCATACCGCCGCTTTCTATCTCGACGGTGATGTTTCTTGCGCCTGCGTCTATTGAGTTTTCCATAAGCTCCTTGATAACGGAAGCAGGACGCTCTACCACCTCGCCTGCGGCGATAAGGTCCGCGGTGTGGCGGTCAAGCTGAATTATCTTTGCCATTTGGAATCCTCCAAAAAATCGGTTTTGATGTTGACTTTGTAACGGATTTATAAATTCAGATAAAAGAGAATAGCCGTTGTAGGGGGCGGATATTATCCGCCTGTTTTACCATGGTACAAACAACGACTTTGTCATGTCTCCGACAGCATACTTTCTTACTTGTCTAAGAAAGTATGCAAAGAATGACACGGGGGCAAGCCCCTCGACCCCTGCGGCTCAGACATGATGCGGTGGGGTGTTCCCACCGCATAACTCGCCGCATGCCTAATGTTTATCATTGGTCGGTGGCCGCAATGTTTTATATGGATGTGTGTAGGGAACAACGTCATCGTCGTCCCGTTTACAGATATTCACGGGGTAATCCCTTTACGTTTACGGGGTCAACGTCCATTATTGCGATATCGCCTACGGTGCAGTCGATATCGGTTACGTCGATAAGCGTGTGCATCATGCCCACGTTGCCAAGGACACGGGCGCGCTTGCCGTTTACGCGGACGTAAGTGGCCCTTCTGCGGTTTAAAAATCTGTCCCAGAAGCTGCGCTCTGAGTTGTGGCGGTCAACGCCGAAGCCGTGGTAATAGCCGACGGAGATTACGGCGATTTTTGTGGGCTTTTTAATGACTACGCCGTGCTCAGCGCCGATGCGGTGACCCTTGTTGAACCAACCTACCTCTTCAAGACCTGCCTCAATATAGCCGACCTTTGAAAGAGAGGCGACGTGCTTACCGGGGATTCTGCCGCAGAGAGCGAGGTCAGCTCTTACTGCGTCCATGTGACCGAAATCGTATTTAAACAGGGCTGCAGAGTCACAGCAATGGGCGTTGCCGATCTCCAGTTTTTTCTCCTCCATAATGTCCAGCGCGTTGTTAAAGGTTTCAAGCTGAAGAAGAGTTGCCTTTTTGCTGCGCCATGATGCGGAAAATGTGGTAAAAGTGCCTACAACGGCGAGGTTTGACATGTAGTTGTAGATTTTTTCCACTTTGTCAAGCTCTGTGGGGGAAAAACCGTATCGGCCTAAACCTGTGTCGATCTTTATCTGAACCTCAGCAACGGTGCTCCTTGACTGGGCAATACCGTTTAGCGCAACGGCGGCATCGTAAGAGCCTACGGCGCAGATAACGCCCAGGTCGATAAGTTCTGACAGCTCGTCAGGGTCTGCGGTGGAGCGGAGCATCATAATGCGCTCGTCGGTAAAGCCGTTGTTTCTCAAAAGGGCGGCATCACGGGGGTCGGAGACGATGTAGTTGCGTATACCCTCGTCGCGCAGCAGCTGGGCGACCTCCCAAAGACCCATGCCGTAGGCATTGGCAGAGAGATCGGCATAGATGGCTGCGCCGTCTGCTTTTTCCTTTATGGCGCGGACATTATTGCGTATGACGCGTTTGTCTATGACCAGATGCTTCATGGTTGAGCCCTCCTTGAGGTGGTAGATTTCTATAATATATCATTATACATTAAATGCATTGAAAGTTCTACAGAAAAATGTTAAAATCCATATGTTGCGACTATGGATAGTAAAAACGTGTCGTAGGGGCGATTCATGAACCGCCCGCATAACCACAAATCCAACGAGCGGAGGAAAACCGTGGAACGTAAAAGAATAGAAATATCTCCGGGTGAGATAGAAAATCAGAAGAGAATAATCGCCCGTCTGCGTGCAAAATTTGAAAAGCGCGAAAGACCCTTACGTGCCTTTGTGGACACTTACGGCTGCCAGCAGAACGAGGCGGACAGCGAAAAGATCCGCGGTATGCTCTTTGAAATGGGCTGCGTCTTCACAAGAGAAGAAGCCGACGCGGACATTGTCGTCATAAATACCTGCGCTGTACGCGAGCACGCGGAAATGCGAATTCTGGGCAACGTTGGCGCACTAAGCCACACCAAAAAAGCCAACAAAGAACAGATGATAATCCTCTGCGGCTGCATGGTGCAGGCACCGGGCATGGCAGAGCGCATAAAGAAGAGCTACCCTTACGTTGACCTTGTTTTCGGCCCTCAGGTGCTGTGGCGCTTCCCTGAGCTTTTAGAGCGCCGCTTAAACAGCAAAAAGCGTGTTTTTGAGGTTACGGATGAAGCAGGCGCCATCGCCGAAGGTCTTCCCGTAAGACGCGACGGAACTGTCAAAGCATGGCTTTCCGTTATGTACGGCTGCAACAACTTCTGCTCTTACTGCATCGTACCTTATGTTCGCATGAGAGAGCGCAGCCGCAGACCCGAAGTCATTCTGGAAGAGGCGCGTCAGCTTGTCAAAGAGGGATACAAGGATATTACCCTCTTGGGTCAGAACGTAAACTCCTACGGAAAGGACCTCCCCGAGGATATTGACTTTGCAGACCTTATCCGCATGATAAACGATATCGAAGGCGATTTCGTCATAAGATTTATGACCAGCCATCCCAAGGACGCCTCCGAAAAGCTTTTCAAGACCATGTCTGAATGTGAAAAGGCAGCGCGACACATCCATCTGCCATTCCAGGCGGGAAATAACCGCGTTTTGAAGGAAATGAACCGCGTTTACACCCGTGAGCAGTACCTTGAAAAGGCACGGCTTGCGAGAAAATATATGCCCGATATCGTTCTGACAAGTGACGTTATCGTAGGCTTCCCCGGAGAGACGGATGAGGAGTTTGAGGATACGGTATCTCTTATCGAAGAGGTGCGTTTCGATGCCCTTTTCACTTTCATCTATTCCAAGCGTCCCGGGACACCTGCAGCAAAAATGCCAGACCCCTATACAAGGGCGCAGAAGCAGGTTCGCTTTGACAAATTATTGGACACACAGAACCGTATTTCCGCTGAAAAGCATGCGGAATATGTGGGAAAGACCGTGAGAGTTCTGACCGACGGAAGAGCCGACGGCGAGACGACCTCCAGAACCGGCGGCGGAAGATTAGTGCGCATCAAGGGCGAACTTCCGGTCGGAGAATATATGAATGTAAAAATAACAGACAGTACCACATGGGCTCTGTTCGGTGAGGCTGTGGCTGAAGAATAAGGAGAAGATTTTTATGGAACATAAAATCAAGATCTACAAAGAAGGAAAACTTGTACACGAGACCACAGGCAAAACAGGAGACACCCTCCTTGATGTCGTCTCTGCAACAGGCGAATTTCTTGACGCACCCTGCGGTGGTCAGGGCAAGTGCGGCAAGTGCCTTGTTTCGCTCACACCGGGCGGTGAGATGGTAAAGGCATGTACCACAAAGGTAGAGGGCGACATGGAAGTTTACCTGCCCGACCAGAAAATGGACGAGATGAAAATCGCAACCGTGGGCGAGGGTGCAGATCACGCAACAGACGATGTTACAGGACCTTACGGTATCGCAGTTGATATCGGAACGACTACTGTTGTTGCCCACCTGACAGATCTGCCCACAGGTAAGCGTATTGCGACCTCCAGCGGTGTCAACTCTCAGCGTACATATGGCGCAGATGTTATCAGCAGAATCCAGTACTGCGCAGAAAACGGACATGAGGCGCTGACAAAGTGCATCCGTGAGCAGCTGGCAGGCCTTATTCGCGAAAACATCAAAAAAGCAGGCATAACAGAAGATGAGATCACATACATGTCCATTGCAGGAAACACTATTATGCAGCATCTGTTTGCAGATATGTCTCCTGTTGGCATGGGCGTTGTACCCTTCAAGCCCGTAAGCCTTTTCGGCGAGGAACTCCCTGCTGGCGATGATATGCCTGTGAACAAAGACGCAAAGTGCTACTTTGCACCCTGTGCCTCCTCGTATGTCGGCGGCGACATTACAGCAGGTATGATGGCGAGCGGACTTTTGGAGGACGAGGGTCCTACAGTTTACCTTGATATCGGTACAAACGGCGAGATCGGCATGAAGGTTAAAGACAAGTTCTTGGTCTGCGCAACTGCCGCAGGTCCTGCTTTTGAAGGCGCTGAGATAACTTACGGCATGGCTGCCGTAACAGGTGCCATAAACCACGCTCGCTGGGTAGACGGAAAGCTGGAGTATGACGTTATCGGCGATGCGAAACCCACGGGTCTCTGCGGCTCAGGACTTCTCGATGCGCTGGCAATTCTCCTTGACACAGGCGCTGTAGACGAGACAGGCCGTATGCTGGATGCCGATGAGGCTGAAGGTCCTGTGGCTGAATATCTTGGCGAGAGAAATGGAAAGAATGCATTTTTCCTTTGCCGTGAGACAGGCGTTTGCGTAACGGCTGAGGATGTCCGTAAGCTGCAGCTTGCAAAGGCTGCCATCGCTGCGGGTATCAACACTCTGCTCCACTTCGGCGGCACAAAGGATGTAAAGACATTTTTGCTGTGCGGCGGTTTCGGCAGCTTTATGGATAAGAGAAGTGCTGCCCGTATGGGTCTTTTCCCTGAGAGATTTTTGCCCGTAACTCAGACTTTGGGTAACACAGCGGGTGAGGGCGCGGCACTTGCTGTATGGAGCGAGAAGGCAAGGGCAGACATGGACGCTATTATCGCAAACTGCGAGTATATCGAGCTGTCTGACAGCCGTGTATTCAACGACGAGTTTATCGAGCAGATGATGTTTGAATAATTCATGCGCGATGGTAAACCATCGCACATGAGAAGGCTGCAGCCTGCTGCAGCGCACCGCAAAGCGGCACGTTTGCAGGCTGATAAGTGCAAAAACCGCCGCACATGTCGCCGGTTTTTGCGTGATTATACTTTGTTTCACCGTCTGCGGACGGTGAAATTCCGGCGAAGCCTGCGCCGCGCATGTCACCGAAACCTGCACGGTTGAGTTTTATTCCGCGTTGCGGAATTTGTAGGGGGCGACGTCCTCGACGCCCCGTAATAGCGATTGACGGGCAATAACGATAGTGATATATTTAATTTTATAAAACACAACCTGAATCGGAGGTTATAAAAATGCTTAACTACGAAAAACTGTTTGAACTGGCAAAAGAGAGCGGCTTTAATTCCTGGGGCAAGCTGGATGTTTCCACTCTGGAATTTCTGCCCGAGGTTCGCGATATGTGCGCGGTCAACACCTGCGGCATGTACAACAAGTCCTGGGCATGTCCCCCTGCCTGCGGTGAGCTGGATGAGATGAAGGCTAAGGTACAGGGCTTTACAGAGGGCGTTATCGTCCAGACTGTAGGTCAGCTTGAGGACAGCCTTGACTGGGAAGGAATTCAGGAGGCTGCACAGAATCAGGCTGAGAGTTTCCAGAAGATGTGGAAGGTCCTGAAGGAAGAATACCCCAACCTCATGGCGATGGGCACAGGCGCGTGCACAAAGTGCGCTAAATGTACATACCCCGATGAGCCCTGCCGATTCCCCGATGAGCTTATTTCCTCTATGGAAGCCTGCGGCCTTGTTGTAAGCAACGTCTGCACAGCAAACGGCGTTCCCTATAACCACGGTAAGGACACCATCTGCTACACAGGTTGCTTCCTTCTTGCATAATGGACGAAATCATCGTTTCCGGCTACTGCCGTGTGCTGGACGGAAACCGCATACTCTGCATTGAGTGTGACGGTGACACCTTTGAGACGGATTGCCTGTATCCAACCTGCGAGTTTGCGGGAAGCTGCAAGCTTATGGATGCGGCTTTCGAAAAAATGAAAAAGTAGCTTCTGTATATAGCTGCAAAATAAGAAAAGTTGCACGTTTTCGTGCAACTTTTTTGTTTTTTATTGGTCTTCGAGGTGCCGCCCCCTGCAAAATCGCCGCGTACAATATGCAAGGGGGTTCGGAAACAGTTGGTCGAAAGCATGGAAAGCTGTGACCTAATAAATATACCAAAAGAACATTACAACCAACACAGTACCAAGTTATACACAGGGTACAAAAAAGAACCCCTTCGTGTGAAAGAGTTCTTGGAATTGCTTTATATTTTCGGAAGAGGCGGTTTTGAGTCTAAAAGAACCTTGCCGAAGCAATAGACACAGATACCGCTGCCGCTTGTGATGAAAGAGTCTGCATCTGCTCTGTCGCGGTTTAAGGAGAAGAGATAGATATTTCCCAAAGAGTCCTCACAGTACTGCTTACATTTCATGTCGCCGTCTACAAAGAAGATGCCGATATCGCCGTCGGTAAGCTCGTTTGTGCGCTTGACGAAAACACGTGACCCGTCGGCAATAAAGGGCTCCATACTGTCACCCTGAATTCGGACGGCATAGTCCGTGCCCTTCGGAATGTCTTCGCTTACGGGCACAAGGATATAATCCTCACCCTCCGCCGGGGAGGCGTAGCCTGCTGCCGCAGGAGTTACGTACTCTTTGATGTAGACGATCTCGCCTGACTTGGGAGTCATTTCTGTGTGCTCCATGGTGTACAGACCGTCTATAACGCCGTCTGCTATTCGCCGTGAGGCTTCCGACAGGGCTTTGTATTTTTTAAGCAGACGCATATCAGAGAGCGTGTCTGCCGAAACATTGTCGTTTACAAGATATTCAAGGGAGACGCCGAAAAAGGATGACAGCTTTTGAAGATTTGACAGCTTGATATTGTCGCTGCCCTTTTCGTAAAAGCCTACGATGGTCGTGTAGGGGATGCCTGTGCACTTGGCAAGTCCGCCTCTTGTGATGCCGCGCTCCGCCATCAGATAGTCTAGTTTGTCTGTGATCGCCATGTGTACACCTCCTGTGTTCCGTTATACGGACAGTTTACCACATGTCGTAGAAAATGTAAACAAAAACATACCCTGCAAAGTAGAAAAATGCCAAAATTCTCTTGACAAGATACTATGCAGGGTATATTATAGCGTCATAGGATACTATGCAGGGTAGAAACTACTTGAGTATAAGCTGGTAGTTAACAATGTCCATAAGCTTGCCGAACTTCTCGCCGACCTGATAGAGTGTGCCGCCGTAAGTAAAGCCCAGCTTTTCGTGCATTTTGAGGCTTGCTTCATTTGAGCCTGTGATAACGGAGACGATGGTGTGTACATCTCCGCGTTTTTTTGCGATGGCGACGGTCTCATGTATCAGCTTTGTGGCGATGCCGTTGCCCCGATAGTCGGGGTGGACGTAAACGGAAAGCTCAGTAGTCTGGATGTATGCCTCCTTCTCGCGGTAGCCCGACAGGGTAGCGTAGCCGATGGGCGTGTCATCTGCCAGAGCTGTCAGGGCGAAGTGGTTGCCCACGGAGTGTTCTTCAAACCACTTTTCCCAATCTGCAAGAGATTTGGAGTTTAAGTCAAAGGTGGCGGTGCCGTTTATGACCTCGTAGTTGTAGATGTCTAAAAGTGCCTGCAGGTCGGATTTTTGGGTGTATCTGATAGTAAGGTTCATATTTTTCTCCTTATGCTTTAGGAAGGCTCCAGCGGAAATGGGCAGCTAAAAAGCGCAGAGCCATAACCGTTACGCTGCCGACTATCATGGCTGCTGCCTGACCGATGACGTTCCACAAAAGTGCGCAGAGAACGGCACCGGCGAGGGAAGCGCAGGCGTAGATGTGTTTTACGAATATGTAGGGCACATCGTCAGCAAAAAGGTCGCGCAGAATTCCGCCGCCCACACCTGTTAAGACGCCAACGAAGATGGCGAGAAAATAGCCTGTGTCATAGGGAACCGAATAAGCTACCTGAACGCCCACGACGGTGAAAACACCGAGACCTACGGAGTCCATTATCAGCATGGTCATGTCGTAAATTTTCTGCGTCCTTTTAAGAAGGCTGCGTACCTGAGGGATAAAGACGATGATAGATACGACTATGGCGACCACGGCGTAAACGGGATTTTTGAATGTATTTGGAGGAGTATTACCCAGAATAAGATCGCGGATAACACCGCCGCCTATGGAGACGGTCAGACCGAGGATGCAGACACCGAAGATGTCCATCTTCTTGTTTATGCCAACCATGGCGCCGGATGCGGCAAAGGCGATGGTGCCTATTATTTCGAGAATAAATACAAGTGTTTCCATAATTTAAGACCCCTTTTTTAGCCTGAGCAACATAATCCGAACACGTTTTTGAGATGTCAGTTCGCCCCGATGCTTCATTATCGCTTTCCCCCGGGAACAAATCCCGTCTGCAAAGCGATGTCTCGCCTCGAAACGAACTGCCAACTCAAAAATCTACGACCTGATAGGGACGGATAATTGGGTCAGGCGAAATTGAATGAAGCAGATGGGCTTATCGCCCATCAATGAATGAAATAAAGGCTGAGCCGATCAGACACACTATCAGGCGTGTTCGGATTATATTGCTCAGGCTATGGTATTCAGGGTTTATGCGGTTTGTGTCTGTCGTTTAGGATAATGCCTTTGGCGACATGTGTCAAGAGGTGTTGTGTGGGAGATCGGCTTAGCGAACCGTCGGGGACGCCGGTCCCTACAGCGCACCCAACAAAAATCTTGCAATTACCACCGCATAACAAACGATGGGAATGCGGCGAGTTAAGCGGTGGGAACACCCCACCGCGCCGTGTCTGAGCCGCAGGGGCACATATAGGACACCCCTATGCGCCGTACTTTGCATACTTTCTTAGGCGAGTAAGAAAGTATGCCTGCGGAGCAAGGACAGATTAGTTGTTTGTGCCAAGATATAACGGGCGACCGCAGGTCGCCCCTACGAATTGCCTATTCACTTTTCGCTATTACGTATAACTTCAAAAAAACACCCGTGCAAATGCACAGGTGTTCTTGAAAAATTATTCTGCTTCCTCGGGAAGGTTTACAGGTGCCTTTACAAGTCCTGCCGTGTCGGATACGGGCAGGGAGAAGGCAATTCCGTGGGCTTTTTTGTCAAGACCCATTTCGCTGTAAACTGCGTTTAAAATGTCGTCCTTTATATCACGGGGAACAACGATCATAACGATCTCTTTTTCGCTGTGCATGGTGATGCCGAAGAAGGATGCGGCGCTCTCGTTTACAACGCCGCGGGCGTTGATGATGGTACCGCCTCTCGCGCCTGCTTTACGGGCGACATCCATTACATCCTCGGCGTAGCCGGAGTTAACAACGGTGAAAATTACTTCATAGTCCATGGTATCGTCCTTTCTTACTGGGGTCTGTTATCGCTGAAAAAGCGGTAGAGATTTACGCCTATAACGCTGGAGAAGGGCACGGCAAAGGCGATGCCGGCGCCGTTTTTGACGGTTTTAAATCTGTCCTCAAGGGCATGGATAACGCTTTCCACCTTGTCCTCGCGAAGAACGCTTAAGATTACCGCCTTGTGAGGGTTTAAGTCAAGAAGCTCTATGATCTCAGAGGTTGCCGTTCCGCGACCTGACAGTATCATCTGGAAGTTTACGTCAAACTGGCTGATGACGTCGGCGTAAAACTCGCCCTTCTGGCGGTCTACAACGGTGAACAGGAGCTTCAGCTTTTTGATGGAGGCTTCGTTTATGCTGTTTGACATTTTCTAAACCTCCTACATAAAGTTGATGATCTGCTTGTCATCTGCATCCAGAATACGCTGCATTGCGCGGCGCTCCTTGATGTGGCTTGTGATAATTGCCTTAAAGCCAAGCAGCTGGATCGTTATAAGCGGAGTCATGGCAACGACGGCGACAACGCCGAATGCGTCTCTCAAAACTGCGTCTGCGCCATTGATCGCAACACATGCGCCAACGGCAAAGGGCAGGATAAATCCCGAGGTCATGGGACCTGATGCGACGCCGCCGGAGTCAAAGGCGATGGCGGTGTAGACACGGGGCACGAACAGGGATAAAAGCAGGGAGAGAAAATAGCCGGGGATGACGTAGTAGACAATGGAAAAATCGAAAACTATACGCAGCATGGCAAGTCCTATAGCGGCGCCGACGCCGATACAGAGACCAAAAATCATGGATCTTTTGGTGATAAGACCGCCTGTGACCTCTTCGACCTGTACTGTGAGAACATGGATGGCAGGCTCTGCCAGAACAACAAGAACACCCATGCATACGCCGAAGATGATAAGGGCGACACTCGGCAGAGCACCCAGCGAGTAGCCCAGCTTATAGCCGATAGGCATGAAGCCCACGTTTACGCCTGTCAAAAACAGGATAAGACCGATAAAGGTGAAGATAACGCCGATGGCTATCTTTTTCAGCTTTTTGGCTGACAGCTTAAGGAATGTAAACTGGCAGATAAGGAAGAATACGACGATAAGTCCAAGTGCGATTGTTACTTCCTTTGCCGTGTGCAGCGCCGTGTGGAGATATGCGTCAAAAATCTCGGACGAAACGGTGTAATCGGGAACTGTATAGGTCATATCGCCCTTGGAAAAAAGGCCAAGCACCATAACGGCGAGGATAGGGCCTACAGAGCACAGGGCAACAAGACCGAAGCTGTTGTCTTTTGATCTGCGGTCACCTAAAACATTTGCAACACCGACGCCAAGAGCCATGATAAAGGGTACGGTTATAGGTCCTGTGGTAACGCCGCCGGAGTCAAATGCTACGGGCAGAAGCTCCGTCTTACCCTGAACGGCTAAGATAAGGGAAGCTGCGAAAAGCAGCATGTAGAATATTGACAGCAGCTCCGAAAGTGTCTTTTTAAAGACGATGCGCAATACTGCCACAAGCAGGAACAGACCGACGCCGACGCCGACGGTGACGATAAGGGCGGTGCCGTTCATTACCTCAGCGACCTGCTTTGCAAGAACCTGCAGGTCAGGTTCAGCAACGGTTATGAGAACGCCCAGCACAAAGCAGACGCCCAAAAGCAGCCCCAGTCTTCTCTGTTTTGAAAGACCTGAGCCCACCTGTGTTCCCATAGGTGTCATGGCAAGGTCTGCGCCAAGGTTAAAGAAACCGATGCCCAGTATGAGCAGTACGGCTCCGACCGTGAAAGTAATAAGTTCGGCTTTTGAAAAGTCGAACCAGGGGGTAAATGACATTATGTAAACGATTGCCGTGATGGGCAACGCGGATATAAGCGCTTCTTGAATTTTTTCTCGTAATGCTTTCAAGGAAAGCCTCCTTTCGGTCATATTTAGTCTAGTATACCATAGCTTGAGGTGCGGTGTCATTAAGTTTGTGTGAAGAATTTAGTAGGATAAGGTAGGAACGAAGGTATGAAAACACCCCGACAGTTTCGTCGGGGTGCGGATGGATCAAAGACCCAATATACTCTTTTTCTTTGCCTCAAACTCTTCGGGGGTGATGATGCCCTCATCCATGAGAGCCTTATACTTTCTTATCTCGTCCGCGCCTGAAGGTTTCTGCTGGACAATGGTCTGACCGCCTGAGGACATAGTGCTCTCTCGCTCTTTGAAAACGTCCATTACAGCCTTGATGTCGAGGTAGACGGACTTGCAGTAGGTGTTTGCCTCCTGATAGGAGAACATGCCGCTGCAGAAGGGGATCTTGTTTGTGTCCACCATGTCGTTTAAGTTGCTGCCTGTGATATAGCGGCTTGCGTTCTCAGGTGTTATAAAGACCAGCTGAGCAAACTGTGTGCCGAGGTTTGCAGGAGTCCATTGGATACGCATGTAGTTTTTGAAGAAATATGTAATATCGCCGTTGGGACCGCCCTTGCCCACAAGCCTGTCTGTATAGAGCTCGAGTGAGAGGTACTTTGCGTACTGTTTTCTTACGTTGTCGGGAATTATGTAGGTTCTGATAAGATGACTTTCACCTGCAGGGAAGCTTTTCGCCATTTCTCCGGCGGAAGCATCGTGTGCCTGAGGTTCGGGCATATTTACGTGAGCCGCGGGAGCAGGGGGAGCGGGAGTATTGGGCACGGGAGTGCCGCAGGTGCCACAGAATTTAAAGCCCTCGCCGAGGGGAGAACCGCACTGTTTGCAGAACATAGTAAAAACCTCCGTCTATTTATTTACTGAGTTAAATATAGCAGAGTGAAAGTGTGCGGTCAAGGTGAAAAACATATCGTAGGGGTGATTTGAAAATTACGCCGCAATATCACGCGTTGTCGTATGGAACGGATTTATCCGTTCCGTAAAGCCTTCCTCTTGAGGGGAAGCCATTGACACCTATCTACAAAAAACCGCCCCGACAAAACATCGGGGCGGCACATAAATCTTATTTGGATTTCTTCTTAAAAATGTCCTTGCGGAAGAGAATGAGGTTCATTGCTATAAACAGCACAACGCAGATGCCTAAAGTGAGCAGGCACTTGCCGATGCTCTGAGGTGCAACGCCCAGAAGCAGGAACATGGGGAATCCGAAGAGGATGGCCCAGGGCTGGTGGTAAACCAGATTGTCTGATGCCTGAGACTCAAACTTGGGGTCAACCTCACGCAGGAGAATAGCGCCTGTGGAGGCTGTTCCTGTCAGCATGCCGTACAGAGAGAGGAATGCGCTCTGCTCGTACATGGGGAATACTTTTTTGCATACAACGTCGAGATAAATGTAGCTGCCGACTGCACCGAGAATGCAGATGATGGACAGGGGAACAATGAAGCTGGGAGTTGTGAATGCAGAAAGGTCGATAGCTGCGATGGAAGCGATAACCATGATGTCGAACATAAAGCCGGAGATGCGGTTCATCATGAAGTTGTTGACATAGTCGCGCTTTACAATGTTCTTCTTGCGGAGCTTGTTCAGAACAGTTCTCACAAGAATTGCAAAAATCGTGCCGAAGAGGAACTGGAAGCCCCAGATCATAGACTGAACTGTTTTGCCGAGACCGCCGAGAACACCTGTTTCAACGATGACGTTAACACCCTTCATAAACAGGAATGCGAGGATATATGCCACGAAAACGAGAGATACCTGAACGGTGAACTTATCCATAGACTCAGAAAGAGGGATCTCGTTCTTGCCTGCGTACTCATCAATTGTCATGTGTGCATCGCTTGCGTCCTTGCCGATCTCACCTGAGAACGTACCCTTCCGGCGAAGGCGTGTCAGGTAGACAACGCCGCCGATAGAAGCGGAGACAAAGCCCATAGAGGAAACGGCAAGACCGAAGCTTGTGCCGTTTGTAAAGCCATAGGATGCCTCATAGGTGTGACCCCATGTGTAAGCCTGGCCGGGTCCCTGACCGTAGCCCATAGGCAGCAGGATACCGGAGGCGAAGAAGCTGTTTATTGCATAGAACAGGATAACGGTTACGACAAGTCCCATAACAGCCTGCAGCAGATATGTGGCTACAACTGTAACGCCCGAGTCAAATGCGCCTGTCTTGGAGCGGTTGTCGTTCTTCTTCTCAATGGTGCGAAGCGCCATCGCGGAGAAGCCGAGACCGAGACCGTGGTATGTAAGTATCTCAAGTATGCCGTTTTCATACAGAGAGATATTGAATACGTTTTTGAAAATTGTGTTTACGATGAGCAGAATAAAGCCGCCCAAAACGGAGGAGGGGATCATCAGTCTGCGCAGAAAGGGGATAGTGTTGCGAAGTGTATTTGCAATAATCATAGAGACGAAAAGCAGGGTCATCGTGATGATGAAGCTCCATACATTGGCATCCCACAAGTTCATTCCTGTAGTCATGGTTTGTGCTCCTTTCGTGTGTTGGCATATTAGCACATATAATATATTAAATTATAAGCAAAACGGCTTAAATGTCAACAGAAGTTGAATGTTGTGCGCAATTTTTCACAAAAAACAGACGGAAACGTAATTATGATAACGAAGGGAGCACACATTGTTGCCCTTGGCGATGCACTTGGGAACGGTGCGCATAAATACACTCATTTTATTTTAATACTTAATGTTACACCTGTTGGAAATAGAAAAATAAAGCGCTTGGCAGAGGATGTGTCTGCATGGTTTCCAGAAGTTCCTTGATATTACATATCAAAAATTGCGGAAACCTTTTTCATAAAATCCGCAATAGGAAGTTTTTGGGGGCATCTTTCCTCGCAGGTGCGGCAGGTGATGCACTCCGACGCCTTGGTAAAAGTTTTTGTGAGCTCAGCATAGCGGCCTTCGGTGTTAACCTGCCAGCCATCACGCTTACGCTCGTTGTAAAGGGAAAAATAGCGGGGAATGGGTATCTCCTTAGGGCATGCGTCAGTGCAGTAAGCACAGGCGGTGCAGGGGATTGAGACAGTGTCACGGATGATTTTGGAAACATCTGTAAGGACGGCTGTCTCATCCTGTGTCAAGGGGACAAAAGAACCCATAAAGCCTGTGTTTTCCTCCACCTGAGCATATGTGGACATGCCCGACAGAACCATTACCACGCCCTCCTGAGAGGCGGCAAAGCGGAGAGCCCTGTGGGCAGGCTTTTCACCGTTTAAAAGAGACAGTGCTTTGTCGGGTAATTTAGCCAGCGTGCCGCCCTTAACAGGCTCCATCACGATGACGGGTTTTCCGTGCTTTCTGCAGACTTCAAGACAGGCTTTCGACTGGATTATCTCGTTATCCCAGTCAAGATAGTTGAGCTGTATCTGCACCACATCCATTTCGGGGTGGCGGGTGAGTATACCGTCGAGCACCTCTGCTGTGTCGTGGAAGGACATGCCGATGAGCTTTGCTCTGCCCTCTTTTTTGAGCTGTTTCAAAAACTCAAAGCAGCCGTGCTCCTCTGCATAAACTGCGTCCTCACCGTCAAGACCGTGGAGCAGGTAGAGGTCAAAATATTCCACGCCGCATTTTTGAAGCTGGTGGGTAAAAATCTCTTCGGGCGTCTTACCTCGCTTGAGTGCCGGACAGGGCAGCTTTGTGGTTATGCTATAGCTGTTTCGCGGATGACGGGAGGTAAGGCAGAGACGCAGAAACTCCTCGCTCCTGTGACCGTGGTAATTGTAGGCGGTGTCAAAATATGTAAAGCCCCGCTCCAAAAACAGATCCACCATGCGGCAGGTCTCTTCGATATTTACAGACGTGTCGTCGTTGGGGTCTGAAAGGGGCAGGCGCAGAAAGCCAAAGCCCAGCTTTTTGTCAAAAAAGTTTGTCATGTCGTTACCTCCCGTCTATCGGAAAATTCTCACGATGCAGTAACCGATGTAGTAAAACTCTTCCCTCATGAGAAAAGGGAACTGTGTTTTAAAACTTCTGTACATAGTTGTCGGTGTGGGGGATGAAAGAGCCTCGATGCCGCAATCTTTTGCCATGAGCATCGCCCTTTTCATGTGGAGAGGATCGCTGACGATTATGGCGGTCTCCCATGCGTTTTCGTCCATTATCTGTTTTGCGTAGAAAAGGTTCTCCTCGGTGATCACGGAGCTTTCCTCTATATAAATTGCCTCTTCGGGAACGCCGCAGGAGAGGGCATAGTCCCTTGCGGATGCAGCGTCTGACATTGAGCTGCCCACACCAAAGCCGCCTGTGAAGATGATGAAATCGGCATAGCCGTTATCATAAAGCCAGATACCGTGGTTTATGCGCTCACGGAATACGGGAGAAATCTCACCGCTGAATGATCCCGCGCCGAGAACGATGACAGCATCGCTGGGCTGCTTTTCGTCCCTGTTACCGTAGGCTGCGATGCTTAACGCAACTGCTAAAAGGCACACAGCGGCAGCGACCAAAAGGCAGAGAATGGTTTTTAAGAATTTTCGTTTCATGGTCGTTTCACCGCCCCTTTGTGGATAATCAATAATACAGAGTGCGTATTACCTGCTCACACTCTTCCGCGTTCATGCCGACCTCGATGTCGGGGGAGTACAGCAGGCGGATAATCAGCTCGTCAATGGGGGTCAGCCATTGAGGCTCGGAAAATCCGCTGTAAATTATGCTGTCCTCGCGAAGCGAGGTGTCTTGTATGGGACCTAAGCCGTTGTATATCTCCTCGATAATAACGGAATTGCGCGTGTATTGGGGAATATCTGTGCGGTAGCTGATGGTGGCATCGTAAATCATGTTTTCTGCGTACCAAAAGGTAACAGCGCCGTCAAACCCGTAAAAATCAGGACCCATGATATCCGCCATTTCCTCCGCATTATTGCAAAAGCAGATGCGCATATTCCACGGTGCAGATTCGTCTACTTTATAAATGCCGGGGAAGCCGGGAACGGTGTTCAGCCATGAGGTAAAGGAGCTTAAGACCGCAAGGTCGGCGTCGGTATAGCTGCCCTCTAAAATGTAGTAAACGGGATAAACCCACTTCTGAACGTAAGAGGGGTCGCCGCTGTTTATTATCTCGCTGTCGAGGCAGACCTCGTTAAAATAGAGGATCACATCCTCAACGGACAGGTCGGGAATATACAGCGGAGAATGTTGGGGCAGTTCGGGTTTTATATGTGCAGGCGCGGAAAGCTCTGCCGTGTTAAAGCCCGCGTGGTCGGCTTTTGGCGGTTTTCCGCAGGCTGAAAGAGAAAATATCAAAGCCAATATCAATAAAGCGGAAAGCAGCTTTTTCATGCAATCACCTCTTGTTATTACATTACCAAATTCATGCGCATGTTTCAAGGGAATGATGGGGGCGGTGGCACGGTGTTAGCCGTGACGGAGAGAGCAAAACAGGACGGGAAACCCGTCCCCTACGGACACGCCGCAAGATTTTGCGTGATCGCGCAAAACAAAAAAGCACTTGCTTTCGCAAATGCTTAAACAACACTTTTTCGCTATTTACTGTTACCTATTATTTTCCAAAACATCTGAATGCGTTTTTAGTGAAGAGGTAAAAAGTAAAAATCCCGAATGCTTTCGCATTCAGGTTTCTTGGTGGAGGAGGGTGGATTCGAACCACCGAAGTCACTGACAACAGATTTACAGTCTGCCCCCTTTGGCCACTCGGGAACTCCTCCGTATGGAATTTTGGGAATAAAAATGGAGCTGGTGGACGGACTCGAACCCCCGACCTGCTGATTACAAATCAGCTGCTCTACCAACTGAGCTACACCAGCGCATTTCATTCAGCTTGATTAATATAACAGACCTTTTGCGGTTTGTCAACAGTAAATTTTACTTTTTTTAAAAATTTTCGGAGATGATGAAAAATACGCAGAAACTATGACCCGGAAGTCGCGGGAATATGTGACAAGTGCGCCCTCAATGTATATGACGGCGACGTTATATACATAATAGACGGATTTGTTATCTGCAGCGAGTGTTTTGAAGACTACGCTCGCGATTATTTTGAACATTGCAAAGCTTTTGGCGAGACACTAAGGAGAAGATGAGATGTTACTTAAAGATCTGGCAAATGAATACAGAGAAAGTGCGGCAATGCTGACCGAGCGCATAAAGAAGCTTACGGAGCAGATCGCCGATAAAAATATATGTGAGATGGAGAAAATGCGCCTTCGACGCAGGGCGGATATACTGAGAACAATGTATTATGAGACACTTAAGACGGCAAAATATCTGGAAGGTTACTACGCAGGGGAGGATGCATGAGGGAGAGCTTGGACAGAAATAACGGACGGCGGGATCTGGAGTATCAGTTTTACATACGCAGCCTTTACGGAAGCGACAACGCTTCTTCCCGCAGGCGACTTATCAAAAATCTGCGCCGCGCCATGGAAAGCGAGCTGACGCCGCGGCAGATGCAGATAATGAAACTGTACTTTCTCGAGGGAGTGAAGATGCACGAGATAGCCGAGGAATTGGGACTTAATAAGTCTACCGTGTCGCGCACCCTTTCCCGGGGGAAGCTGCGGCTGCAGCGGTGCCTTAAATACGGTGCCGCAGGACTATTGGAAGATAATGAGGAAGAATAAGGTAGCTTTACAGGCGGAGATTGAATCAGCCCCTATGGACACGCCGAGGTGTTGTGAGTGATTTGACCGCGGGACGGGAAACACGTCCCCTACAAATACACAAACACCACACAAACAAAAACAGGCTTAGGTTTAGGGTGTACCCGATAAGAAAACATAAGGTTTTGCCTTTATCCATTCGGCTATAATGCAACTTAAAAAATCCGCCAATACATACCAGTATTGGCGGATTTTTGTAAATTGATTCTATCTCGAATAGCTTTTGGCAAAACTGCAAGCACTTAAAAAGATAGATTTTGTTCGTAAACGAGGCAGAAAAGCGCTGTAATACTGTATGTCTTACTAGCTTTGATAACGATGTTTACGGGCAAAGGATTTCTTTTTAAGCTTATGTTTTCTTATCGGGTACACCCTTTTTCTAAGCCTGTTTTTTATTTATCGTATGGTACAAATTCCAGAATATCGCCGATTTCACAGCCTAAAACGGAACACATTCTTGCCAGAACATCGGTATCGAGGCGTGTTACATCGTTGTTGCAGTAATTATTGAGCTGCGTGCGCTGAAGTTCGGCACGCTGGCAAAATTTATTTTTGCTTAATCCTGCCTGCTTGATGAGTTTATCCAGTTTTATAACTATCTTGCCGTATCGTTCCATAACACCAGTCCAAATTTTCTGATTGACAAATATAGTCTACACAAGTTAGATTTAAAATATAAGATGCGACAAAATAACTCTAACTTTTTACAGGGGGTCTGGTGATGGATTACAAAAGTTTATATTTTGCGCTGTTCAACAGCCTTACAGATGCTATTGAGCTTATTGACAGCGGTAATGCTGAAAGGGCAAAAGACATTCTTATAGCAGCACAGCAGAAAGCGGAGGATATGTATATCGGAGAAGAGGGGTAGCGTTTCGGACACGTTGAGGTGTTGTGCGGGATTTGACCGCGGGACGTCGGGGCGCCGTCACCTACAAACGTGCTGTAACATTGCGATAGCGCGAAACGGGGGATCAAATGGGGGCGGTAAGCCCCCTTTGCCGTTTCGATGAGGGCATCGTCCCCTACGAAACATCAGCAACGTTGTGCGTGATTTTCACTGCAACAAAAAACAGGCTTAGAAAAATCTAAGCCTGTTTTTATTTATTTATCTGCCGAGTACATTTACCAATTCAATAAACGGAGCAACGGAGGCTGCGGGCATATAGAATACCGCCGGGTTGCCGTCTACCGTAAAGCAGCTGTACTCTGTGCCGTAATCGTCGGTGAAGCTGCCGCCGATGCGGTAAACGATGAATGTGCCGTCTGTTTTGCTGATTTCAAGGACAACGGGATCATCAAAGCCCATGTCCGAAAGCTCGGCATCGGAGCACTCATAGCCCTTTACGCCCTTTGATTTCACATCGGGTATGACCTCGCCTACATCGTTGAGATACTTTCTCACGGTGTGGCTTTTGCCGTCTGAGCCAATAGCGGAATATTCCTCTTCCACAACATAGGTGCCGTCTTCCATAAGATATGACCAGCTGTCATTGTCCGCATCTCTTGTGAAGGTGGCGGACTTGCCGCCGTAGGAGACGGTCATCTCGGAAATGGCATTTTCGCCCATGGATGCGGGAAGCTCGGGGTCTAACATGTTGTAAATCGTAGATGCCACATAGCTTACGATGTTGCTGTCCGTGGGCAGGATGTACAGCACATCCTTGTCACCCGTCATGGCGTAAACACCGCTTTCACCTGCTGTGTTGCCGATGTATACAGTTTCGCTTTTGCCGTTTGCATCGGTGACCGTCAGGGTGTACTGAGCGGGCTCGATGCCGTAGGCAGCCAAACTGTCGGAAACCTCAAGGGAGCGGGAGGGGATGATCTCGGAAAGTCTTTCCACAATTCGTGTGACGCCGTTTTGCTTGATGGGCCAGCTTGTGTTTTCAGCGTAGCACCAGGTTCCGTCTGTCAGCACATATTCCTCAACCTCACTTCCGCCGAAGGCGACGGAGACCGGGTCTGTAATGGTGAAGAGGGAGGTCAGCTCATCTCCCTCATCGGCAGAGAGTTTTGGTATTACGGCTATTGCCACGGCTGCCAGTATTAAAACCGCCAGCACGATGACGAGAATAATAAGTGATTTTTTGATTTTCGCGGACATTATTTCTTCCTCCGCTGTGTCCAGAATACGAAGCCTGCGATGATGAAGATTGCAGGTACCATTGCGGCGAAGAAGAGACCCCACATAGTGCTGTTTGAAACTGTGTTCATCTCAAGGGCTGTGGTGCGTGCAGGAATGGTCATTACGGTCTTGCCCTCAAAGTTTGCGTTGACGATGTTCATAAACAGATTCTTGTTGGAAACGCTGGCAAAGGATGTCAGAAGCTGCTCGTTTATGAACATGGAAGAGGAGATGACCGCAAAACGTGTAGTCTCGGTGTCGCTGACAGCTTCGGTTGAAAGAACGCCTGTGTAGAATGTGCCCTCTGTCATGTTGTTGTCGTCAATGTAGTTTACGCCGTAGGGGCTGGAGCTCATGATGGATTCGGTAACTGCAGCTCTGCGCTCGGGAGTTACGATGGAGAGAGGACGTGCGGAGAAGACCATAGCGTTTGCTGTGATACCGTCTGCCATGCCGTTTTCCGTGTTGAGGATGGGCCAGAAGCAGTAGTAGCCGAACTGGTTAACGTATGCCTCATAGTAGTTGGAGAGGTCCGCAAGATAGCCCTGCTCCATCTGAACACCGTAAGTCACCATAAGGGCGTTGAAGTTTGTAAGCGAGGGATCATCGCAGATGAGGATCATGTCGCCGCCGTCTGCAAGCCAGCGCTTCAGAACAGCCAGCTCGTTGTCAGACATGTCAGTTGTGGGAGCATTGCAGATGATAAGGCTGCAGTCTTCGGGAATGCTGCCTGTTGTGAGGAGGTCCAGGTATGCTGTGTCATAGTTTGCCTTCGTGATAAGCTCTTCAACAGCGGTTGCCATAGTGCTCTCTCCGTGACCTACAAAGTAGTAGATCTTCTCGTTGCTCTCAGAGATGACGTTTGTGATAGCTGCAGCAAGCTGGCCTTCAGCGTCAAATGCTGTCAGGTTTAAGCTGCCGTAGGTGTAGTAATAGTTGTAGTCGTAGAGAAGAGCGGCAGACTCATAGCCGGAAAAACCGGAGATGGCAAAGGATGTTCTGCGGCCTGTCTCTTCACACTCTACTATGATGTCATTGCCGTCGGTTCCGTAGGTCTCGGATACGGAGGGCTGCAGAACAGGGTCTGCGTATGTGACGGTGACCTTGTCAGACAGCGCGTCATACTTTTCCATGAACTTAATAAAACGCTCGTCAAGGCTTGCCATTTCGGTAACGACGGTGATGTCGATATCATATTCAAGACTGTCCAGAAGTTCTTCTGTCTGATAAGTGATACCGTAGAGGTCATTTGCGGTCAGGTCATACTCCATAATGCTGGAGGGTGCTGCAGACAGCAGGAGAGACAGTACAACGGCAATAACAACGACCACAGCTGTCACAGCTGTGAACAGGCGGACCTGTTTGGAGGCCTTAACGGGGAAATTGTTCTTTTTCATTGTTTAAGCCTCCTTATCTGTAGCGGCGCTTCTGTACTGACTGAATGGTCAGGAAGATAAAGAGCGCAGAAATTATGGTGTAGAACAGAAGTCCCTTTACGTCAAACAGATAGTAAGATGTAAAGTTTGCGATAACATTGTGCACAGACAGCAGAGACAGAAGCTCCGTTACGCCTGTTGCAAACCAGTCTTTAAATGCTGTTGCACATACAACTGTGACAACGATGCCAATGCCCATGATAACGGCAGAGGGAACGACAGATTTTGTGGATGCAAAATAGCATACAGCAAACAGGGCGAATATAACCAGCGTGCAGACGATGGAAGAGTTGAGGGTTGCGGGGATGTAGGAGATGATGGTATCACAGAGAATGAGGATAAGCAGAATAGCCATTGTGCCTACAGCTGCGATGACCTGACTTTCCGTCAGAGAAGAGATGTACATACCTATGGAGATGAAAAGTGCGCCGAGGAACATGAACATCAGAATAGTGGAATAGTCAATGGTCAGAGAGCCGTGACCGCCTGAGCTTAAAACCAGGGGACACAGGCAGGAGATGAGCATTGGGATGGCAAAAACCGTCAGCATAGCAAGGAACTTGCCCAGTACCACAGATGTTACGGATACGGGGTAGGTTAAGAGCATCTGGTCAGACTTTGATCTGCGCTCTTCTGCCATGCTCTTCATGGTGAGAAGGGGGACTGTGAAGGCAAAGACCGTAACAGTACCCGACAGGCTGTTTGCAAAATAGGGGTAACCCATGTTCAGGTTTAAGAGCATGAAATAGATGCCGATAACAGCCATGACGGCGGCGATAAAGATATAGCCGATCATGGAGTTGAAGTATGAGCGGAATTCGCGTTTATATATGGCGATCATTCTTCTTCTCCTCCTTCTTCGTCATCGTCTTCGTCCTCGTCGTATTCTTCGTCTTCATCGTCGAAGCCATCCTCGTCCTCGTCGTCATCATCAAATACGGCGGTGTCGGTGGTGAGGTCGATAAATACCTGCTCTAAGCTCATGCCGGATTCCTTCATGCCCAAAATAGGCAGGTTGCCCATAACGCAGGCATAGAACAGCTCTTCACGGATATCGTCATCGGGATCTTCAGGTGTGACAGAGGCAAGCAGCTCGCCGTCAGCAACTTCAACGACGGTAACATCGGCAACGCCCTTGACACCTGAGAGAATGTTGAAGGCAGCCATAGTGTCGCTGCACTTGACGGTAAGCTCAACGGAGCTGTCGCGCATGCTGCGCTCAAGCTCTTCGGGAGTGCCCGATGCGATGAGCTTTCCGTGGTGGATGATAAGGATATGGTCGCAGATCTCCTGTACCTCGGAGAGAATGTGAGAGCTTAATATAATGGTGTGCTCCCCGGCAAGGCTCTTTATCAGGTCGCGGATCTCGATTATCTGCTGGGGGTCAAGACCTACCATAGGCTCGTCCAGAATGATAATGTCGGGGAAACCGAGGATAGCCTGAGCAAGACCAACACGCTGGCGGTAACCCTTGGACAGGTTACGGATGAGGCGGTTCTGCATGTGCTCGATCTTTGTCAGGTTCATTACCTCTTCAACTGCCTCTGTGCGCTCTGCTTTGGGTATTTTTTTCAGCTCTGCGGCAAATTCCAGATACTCACGGGGAGTCATATCTGTATATAAGGGCGGCTGCTCGGGCAGATATCCGATGGAGCGGCGCACCTTTTCGGGCTCTTCCAGAAGGTCATAGCCGTTGATGGTGACCTGACCCGATGTCATGCCGATATAGCCTGTGAGGATATTCATTGTTGTGGATTTACCTGCGCCGTTGGGGCCGAGAAATCCGTAGATCTGTCCGCTTTCAACCGTAAAGCTCAGATCATCGACTACGGGCTTGCCGCCGTAGCTTTTAACTAAGTTTTTTACTTCTATCAAGGTGTATTTCCCCCTTAATCAAGGTTAATGTGTAAAATATAATGTATGAAGCTTAAAAGGTGCTTAAAGAATTTATAACAGATTGTGAACCTTCTGTAAACTTAAATGTTAAAAAACCGCTTGCCGTTTTCCAAGGTGAGCTTTGCCAGCTCTTCGGGGGTCATTCCCCTTATCTCGGCTGCTTTTGCGGCGATGTAATTAAGGTTTAAGGAGCTGTTGCGCTTGCCCCTTTTGGGTACGGGGGCAAGGTAAGGGGAGTCTGTCTCTATCATGAGCCTGTCTGCAGGCATTTTTTCCACAACTTCAAGAGCCTTGCGGGCATTTTTAAAGGTGATGACACCTGTAAAAGAGAGATACCAGCCCTGATCGAGAATGATCTTTGCTGTCTCCCAGCTGCCGGAAAAGTAATGGTAAACGCCTTTCAAATCTTTAAACTGTGTTACGATGTCCAGAACCTCGGCGCAGGCTTCTCTCTCGTGGATTATGACGGGTTTACCCAGCTCACGTGCTAAGCACATCTGCTCGTAAAAGCGCTTTTTCTGAATGTCGCGGGGAGAAAAATCGTAGTGATAGTCAAGTCCAATCTCGCCTATGGCAACGCACTTGGGGTCTTTTGCAATTTCGCGCAGCTCGTCAAAATCTGCGTCTGTCATCAGGCGCGCATCATGGGGATGGACACCTGCGGAAAAGTACATAAAGGGGTAGATGTGAGAGAGCAGCTGTCCGCGTTTTGTTGAGGGCATGCTGCAGCCTGCGTTGACGATAAGCTCGACGCCCCCCTCTGCCATAGAAGCCAAAAGTGCGTGTCTGTCGCCGTCAAATGCGTCGTCATCATAGTGGGCATGGGTGTCAAAATACATAAAAAGTCACTCCAAGGGAAAAATTTGAATAAAATGCTTGCAAGAATAAAATCTGTGTGTTACTATATCATGTACCGTTAAAAATGAGGCTTTATGCCAATCAATAGATAGAATTTTGAAAGGAAAATGAATCCATGGGCGCTTTAGTAATCGTTCTTACAATTCTCCAGCTTCTCTGTGCACTTGCACTTGTTGTCGTAGTTCTCTTCCAGTCCGGAAAGAGCGCAGGCCTCTCCGGCACACTTGTCGGCAACAACGACACATATCTTGCTCGTACAAAGTCCAAGCAGCTTGACGCTAAGCTTGCAAAGAGCACAAAGTGGATCGGTCTTGTTTTCGTAGTACTCACACTGGTACTTACAATAATCCACTAAGCAAAAAAAGTCAAATATAACCGCTGATACATGACCGTATCGGCGGTTTTTTGTTGTGAAAATTTGTACGATGTTGCGGCGTGGTCGTAGGGAACGACCTCTGTGCCGTTCCGTTTGTACCATGGAGGAAACATTTACTCTGTCATGTCTCCGACGGCATACTTTCTTACTCGCCTAAGAAAGTATACAAAGAACGGCGCATAGGGGAAACCCCTATGTACCCCGCGGCTCAGACAGTCGATGCTCCCGCATCTCAACTCGCCGCCGCGCTTAGGCGGGTGCGGTACAAGCCGTCAGACAATGACAGTGAAAGACACTCAAGTTATCATGTCTGCAGGTTAAGTAAAACCTTCGATAAAAGCACCGATTTTCTTGTTTCGGGGGGTGTTTCAAAAGAGGGGCGGCTTTGTGTGAAGCCCCTCTTTTGTTTGCTTCTTTTGCATACTTTTCTTTCAAACAAAGAAAAGTATGGCGCCGCAGGCATGACAAAGTAGTTGTTTTCGCCATGGTAACAACGATGTGCCCATATAAACCCTGCGCCACTCAAAAATATTATTGCATAAACACATATTGTATGAGAAAATATTATCCAATGAATTTCAAGGTGGAGAATTATGAGACCGAGACTTACACTTAAAATGCTGCTCCGCAGTCCTGCGAGAACAGCGCTTACATTTATATTATTGGCTGCTGTTACCTTCGCCCTGTTTTCTCAGGTAATGGAGTATACCATAGCATCAAACGAGATAAAGCGGGCAGTTGAGCGGTACGACGGTGTTGCCACCGTTGAAGTCTCGCCCCTTGCACCGGAGGCAACGGAGACGGGGAAGCCTTTTTATCTCTACTCGGACGGAAAAGTAAGCACAGAAAACCTGCCCGAATATTTTGCGGAAAAGTTTGAAAATATGGGCTATGAGAAGCTGAGCGCTGAGCAGATAGAGGCTATCTCCGCGCTGCCCTATGTGACTTATACGGATACGCGCTTCATGACCGCAGGCTACTCCGAGACCTACCGCAGAGTTGACGACGGCATAATATTCTACGAGCACACAAACCAATGTGTCGTTGAGGGTACGGCAGAGTCCATACACGACGGAAAGATAACCGTAGGCGACCTTGAGCTTTTGGGCGGTGTCCCCAGACGTGCCTTCGGTGACAATAAGATAATCGTCGTTGCAGAGCAGACGGACGCCACACACTTAGGTCTCATGGGCGACCGCGACGGGATTCCCATTGACGAGGTAATGTACTTTAACGGCGGCGGAGACCGCTCGCGAATCACAAACTTCGTCACCGTGAACAGCAAGTACGATGTTGACTACATCGAAGAAAATATAGAGATCGGCAAGCGCTATGTTTTTGTCCTGCGCTATGAGGACTATTCAAACAATCTATCCTCTCCCTTGAGCTACTATCTGACAGACCCGTTTGTAAACGAGTACTGCGAGGCTGTCTACTGTGTGGACGGCGAGAGCGAAAATTATCTCGAAACCGAAAAATACGCAGGTCTGAGAGCCTACATAGAGTCGGTAGACCGCCGACTTTACACCTTTGATGTGGTCTACACGGAAAATATGGGCAGCATCCGATATTTCTCCGATAAGACCGTGGGTGTTTCCGAAGGACGCGGCATAACGAGAGAAGACACAGCGCAGAAAAACAATGTCTGTGTCATCCACCACGACATGGCGATGGAGCACGGACTCAAAGTAGGCGACACCATTACCTTGGGTCTCGGGGACAAGCTCTTTGAGCAGTATATGTCAAACGGCGCAGTTTCCGTATCTCCCGAAACGAAAAGCGAAAACATCACAGAGGTCGCTCTTGAAATTGTGGGTATCTTCAAGGACACAAGAAAAGACGAGATAATGTTTGATGACCCGGCTTGGTCATACTCTGCAAATACGATTTTTGTTCCAAAGCATCTTTTGAATGCCGATACCACAGGACATGCCTTCTCACCCGGTGAGGTCAGCTTTGTTGTGGACAACGCGTGGGATATTCCCGCATTTACGCAGGAGAGCGCACCGCAGATTGAGAACATGGGACTAACCCTTTTCTTCACCGATTCCGGCTGGACAGATATGCTGGAGGATTTCCGTGAGACAGAGCGCCTGTCCCTTATCAAAATCGCCGTTCTGGTGGCGGCTGTACTGCTGAGCACATGCTTTGCGGCATTTTTGTACATCGTCGGCAAGAGACGCGAATATGCGATCATGCGCGTACTTGGAACGGACAAGAAAAAAGCAGGGGGATCTATGCTCCTGCCCTTGGCTGTCATGTCCGCCCTTGCGGTTATTCTGGGCAGTCTGGCTGCCTATCTCTACACATTACATAATATTCATCACAGCGAGATGCTTCTTCTCATCTCGGGAGGAAATGTGGAAACGGCTGTCCCTATGGGACTTTTTGCCCTGTGCATCATAGGTGAGCTTGCCCTTATCCTTGTCATAGCGCTCATAATGCTCATTATTATCGGCGCAAATTCGCCCCTTGCCCTTATTCAAAACAGCACCGTCAAGGTCAAAAAAGTGAAAAAAAGCAGGAAAAACGCCGTTCCTGAGCCGAAAGAGCCGATAAAGCTTGGGGAGTGGGTATCCATCCCGCCTCTTCCGCGAGACGGCAACGACCGCAGTTTTAAGTTTATCTCCCGCTATGTTCTGCGCCATATCAGAAGAAGCGCAGGCAAGGCTGTGCTGTTTATTCTGGTATCCGTAATGCTTTTGTCCGTTCTCGGTCAGCTGAACATTATGGATCAGGCGTATATCGAGATATTTGAGGATGTTGAGATAATGTCCAACTACGCAGGATATCTCAACTTCAACTACGTATCTCAGCTTTTGGAGTCGGGCTATGTGACGGATGTTTACTATCAGAACCTTGCGGAGACACATATAGAGGGCGTACCTGTGCCCGTCTATCTGACCAGCGACATGGAACGCTTTGCAGGGGAAGAACTGGATGTCACCTATGCCGAAGGCTATGACGAGTCTGTAATGCGCAGCGTTGGCGATGTGATCATTGTAGGCGAGAAGCTGATGCAGGACAACGGCTGGGAATTGGGCGATACTGTCCGTCTTGCGGGCAGAGGCGTCCTTGAGAGAGTTGAAGAGAAGTTTATAAACCGCTATATCATGCAATGTAAGCCGCCTGAGGGAATCTCAAAAGATGAGCTGGCTGTGTGGAAACGCAATGTTATAGATGAGCACCGGGAGGAGATAGACGCAGAGTTTGACAAAAAAGCGGATAAGTTTATCATCGCCGGCTGTGTCACATCAAGGTCGGGTAATTTCGACGAGGTACTGTTTACTCCCGGCTCAAAGTGCATTTCAAACGAATACGGCATCCTGGTTATCCTCGATGTTATCGAGGCGAAGGTGAAGAGCAACTGGAAGGTTGACGACTACCGCGAGTTCGGAGAGGCGCTGGCTGCCAAGAACCTGACAGGTGAGATCGCCTTCGTCATGGACGACTCAAAGCTTGACAATGTGCGAAATAACGTAGAGCTTATGGATACGCTGTATCCCCTTGTAATGCTTGCCGTGCTTTTGATCGGCGGTTTCCTGTGCGGTCTTGTTATCGTGCAAAGCTCCAAGGAAATTGCCATCATGCGTGTCCTTGGCACATCAGTGAAAAAGACGCGTATAATACTCATCTCAGAGCAGATGGTCCTGTGCCTTGCGGGAATTATACTTGCTCTTGCGGTACTGATTTTCCGCGGTGTGTCTGCAGGCGTTTACGGTCAGATGGCGGTAGCGTTTGTAATATATCTTGCCGCAATTTTCGCCGCATCATTTATCGCAGCCTATATGACCACGCGCAAAAACGCCCTTGAAATGCTGCATACAAAAGAATAAAGAGAAAACACCCGTACTTTACAAAGTACGGGTGTTTTAATTTATATTTCACTTACCAGTTCCGAAAGGTCTTTTCTTGCCTTCTTGCGCAGGGGATCGTCTGCTTTTGCATAGCCCAATGTGATGACGATGCGGGCAGGACGGTCGTTTCCGATTATGGCTGCAACCTTTTTCTTGTCGATCCAGCCGATTATGCAGGTGTCAAGTCCCTGAGCTGTTGCCTCGGATGTGATATATGCGGTGAGAATACCCATGTCGATAGAGCGGTAATCCGTGCCCATGACCTTTGCGCCTGCGGCAGCCGTGCCGGGGTAGGGCTCTTCCGTTATGACAAGGCAAACGGGAGCATCCGTTGCAAACTTATTCATGTTCGCCATGCCGAATGTTGCCTTTTCAACTTCCGTTGCGGTCTCGCCGCGGCATACGGTTATGTGGTAGGGCTGGCTGTTGCACGCCGAAGGGGAGAGCCTCGCTGCTTCCAATATGGCGTCAAGCTTCTCCTGCTCAACTTCGCGGGAGGGGTCATAGCTTCTGCAGGACTGACGCTTTTGGGCAATTTCTGTAAAGTTCATGGAAATACCTCCGTGTTGTTTTTTATCATTGTATCACAGTTTTTGAGCGTACACAATCAAAATCAGCTGATAAATGGGGCATCCGCCCTTACTTATCTCCCACAGATACAAAAATTTTGCCGATTGGCGTGTCCATATAGTGTGCCATCTCATCTTCGGTGAGGGTGGTTTTTCCGTAGGAGTCCGGGTCAGTGTCGACGATCAAAAATTCACCGTTCTTATAGCCGTAGACCAATATCCAGTGCAGCACATGGTCGTGCTCACCGTCGGCGTCTCCGGGGACGATGGTCTCCACGATGAGCTGACGTTTTTTGGAAAGTTCGTCTTTTATAGTGTCAAGGGTTATGTAAGCGCCCTTTTCAAAGGTGTAAAGATCACCTCTTTTGGAGAGGTAAGATATGTATTCCTCCAAAAAGGGGTCAAATTTTTCGGACGTAAAATATCCGTCACGGTTTTCCAAAATATTCTCCGATGAGTGGACTAATCGGACGTCGAGGTTGTTTTTCGCCAGAAGCTCGGCAAGGCGGGCGCCCGAAACGCCCATTTTCAGCGCCTTGGACTTGTAGATGTCGTAGAGCTTCTTCTCCATTTTCTTTGTGGGGTAGCTGACCTTGCGGTCGTAATAGTCCAGCAGTATGAGAGCGCAGGCGATACCGCAGGTCTCTTTTGTGTGCTGCTTGTAAAATCTTATGCGGTGCTTCATTCGGATACACTCTTTCTACCCGATTCAATAAGCTCTTTTTCAAAGGCTTTTGTTTCGTCATAGCTTCTGCGGGACTGACGTTTTTGTACATTTTCTGTAAAGTTCATGTGTGTTACTCCTGTTGCGGGTTATAGATAGGGATAGTCTTTTTTAAATACAACGAATGTTCCGGTTGCACGTTCACTCAAACTTGAACCCCGTAATAAGAAAACAATACCTTCAATGACATAAATAAAACAGAATAAACCACGGAAAATTAATTTTTCAGAGGAAGCAAGAGCGGGTGTGCCGCTATCGATGACTATGAGTCCGCATATTTTTTTGCCGAGACTGCAGCTGCCAAATATAACGTCTCGAAGTACCAACAAAATGGCAAATGAAAAGGAATAGAGCACTAAATACAATTTCGGATAAGATGTTGGAAAGTTTTTAAACAAAAGGGAGATGAAAAGCATGGGAAGTGTGGATATGTATAAGTCCAGAGTAAAAGCGATCGCGCGTCTGAAAAATAGCTTTTTGTTGATGAACATACCTATACCTCTTTTGATTTTCGTCCCGATTCAATAAGCTCTTTTTCAAAGGCTTCGGGGTTTTTCAGGTAGTAGTCCTGATGATATTCCTCAGCTGCGTAGAAGTTTTTAAAGGGTTCAACGGCAATGGCGAGTTTTTGACCGCATTTTTCTTCCGCCCATGCGATTTTAGCGGTCGCCGTCTCTTTCTGCGCATCGTCGGTACAGTACACGGCGAGGGTGTATGAGTGTCCGCGGTCAATAAACTGCCCTCCTGCGTCAAAGGGGTCGATACCGCCGAGATAGATGTCAAAAAGCTCATCGTAGGTGATGACAGTATCATCGTATATAATTTCGATAGTCTCGCGGTGACCTGTTTTCTGCTGCTTTACATCCTCGTAGGTGGGATCGATCTCGTCGCCGCCTGCATAGCCGCTTACAACGGAAATGACGCCATATGTCTCTTTGAAAACAGGTGTGATACACCAGAAGCAGCCGCCTGCGAAATATGCGGTTTTGGTCATATAAATCACCTCGGTATTACAATAATCCCACGATGTTTTCAAGTCAAGTCGTCTGCGTCCTTTTCGTATACACGGTGGACATCTTTGCGGTTTTTCCAGACCGTGAGCCAGCAGGAAATAAGTGTGAGGAACGCGCAGAGGGTTACGCACAGACGAAGATCCATAATTTCGCCAAGAGCGCCGATGATAAGGGTTAAAACGGCAGAAGAGCCTAAGATCATAATGTCCTGAAAAGCATTTAGCCTTGCACGAAGCTCTTCGGGTATATATTTCTGCACGGCTGTCTGCCGCAGAGCTGCGCTGTTAATGCCCAAAAATCCACAGATAATCCGGTTTGCGAGCATAAAGGGATAGGGCAGCCAGAGAAGGCACATGTCCATTGTCTCGTAGATCTGATAGACCAGAAAGGCGAAGGAAAAGCGCTTTTTTGGAGGTATTTCAACTTTATAGTGAACGAGGCCTCCGATGGTGCGCCCTGCAAATTCCGCAACGGAAAACAGGGAGTACATAGCAGCGGTAAACCCAGGAGCTGTGCGAAAAAATGCCACCATAAGTGGGCTGTAGCCTTGGGCGGCGCCGTTTGTCACAGCCATGTAGCTGTAAATGCTGCGTATGCCACGCTCATTTTTGAGATAGATAAGTGCCTGTCGTATATCGGAAAGCCACATTTTAAAGGAGAATTTTTCGGAAAGGCGTTTTTCCTCCTTTATGTGGATAAAGCTTTCGGTAACAGCCGCCAGAACAGACAGACTGCCCTGAATTATAAGTATCCACCCAACACCGACGGCATCTAACAAAACCGCGGCCAAAGGCATCATGATGACCTGCAGAACAGGGTAGAGCATGGCAGAAACTGTATACCCCTTCTGTTCATAGCCCTCCGGTATGAGCTTGGGGTAGATGCTGTTATAGGCGAGGGAGTCAAAAGAGCCGAGGGTATTTAAAACAAGTGAAAAGGCGAGATAGCCGATGTAAGTAAAGGGGTATTTTAAAAGGTACAGACCGCCAAGGGTGTAGAGTACGCCGTTTATGGCATCTCCGAAGACGAGAAAAGGCTTTCGGGGCAGTCTGTCCATTATGGGTGCGGCAATTAGTGGCACCACAAAGCCGGGGATTATCTGTATGGCAAGTATCAAAGCTGAGGCGAGGGTGCTGCCTGTTTCGTCAAAGACCAGAAATGACAGGGCAAAGCCGCCTGCTATGCCGCCAATACTGCCAAACAGAGTTGCAATAATTAAAAGTGTGTAGTTTTTTGTCCACAAGGTCTGTTTCATGAGTAATCACCTCATAAACAGTATAAAGCAGACTTAAAGCGAGCAAAAGGGTACTGTTTTGGGAAAAATACGGTATAAATTGGCGTTAAAAGCGCTGTTTTAAATATTTTTAGGAAAATTCGCGGAGAAGCTCCAACGCCTTTTTGTACTGTCTGTTTCCCTCGTGCCACTCTATGACCCACGGCAGATGGAAGCGCACATATCCTGAGTGCATCTCGTTTCTGCATCTTGCAAAGCAGTTTAAAAGAAGCTCTCCGTACTCGGGGGATTTTAAATAGTCCTTATGGGTAAGGCGGAAATACACAGGTGAAATTAGCGCGTCTTCAAAGCCCGCGGGCTTAAAGCTGTCTGCAGGCAGGGAAAACGCCTTTTCGACTGCCTTAAGAGCCTTATCTTGTTGGCCGGTTTTTTCGTAGCAGAGGGCGAGCTTGTGAAGAACCATCTTGTCTGGTGCTTCAATGCTTTCGAAATAGGTGAGAGCATCGGAGAAATTTCCCTGCTCAAGCTGTGTGGATGCGGTGTTGTAACGGATTACTTCAAGGGAATTTTTGTCACCTAGCGCACGGGCAATGTTTTCAGCTATGCCGTAATGGGACAGCATGGCGGGGATGTCGCCTATGTTAGAATAGCAGTTTCCAATGTACATACGGCTCATGAGCATAACACGGGGATGCCCTTCGTTTGATGCCGCGGTATAGGCAGCCTGCAGAGCTTCGACTGCTGCGGTAAGATGCCCTCTTTGATAGTGGTGCACACCCTCATAGTAGTGGAAGTATCCGCAGGGGAAAAGGCGTGCTGCTTCATCAAAGCGTCTCTGTAAAAGGCGCTGAAAAGCCAGCTGGCGGGTGCTAAGGCATGCTTCAAGCTCTGTATCAAGAGGAGCTGCTTTGCCTGATGCAAAGCTTTTCAATATGAGAAAATCAGCGCCCAGAGGGCTGTAGATATACTTATTCGGATCAGGCACGTCCATAAGCTTTTCAAAGCCTGAGTCAAGGGAGATGAGAGCGAGATAGCCGTTTTCGATAAAAGAATCGTCGGGGGGCTGCCACGAAAGCTCCAGCTTTTCCATGAGAAGACGGATGATCTCGTCTGAAGGAGCTGCCTTGCCCTGTTCGATTTTCGAAAGATATGAAACGGTGCAAATGCCTTGGCAAAGTCCCTCCTGACTCCAGTTTTTCAAAAGCCGTTCACGGCGAAGTATTGAACCGGCATAGTCCATTGAAATCACTCCTTTGTGATTACCATATCAAAATTTGCGCCGTGGGGCAAGTAGGGGCGATTCACGAATCGCCAGCAGGCGGATATGGACTCCGCCACTAAGGACACGCCATTAGTAGGTACACACGTCCTCGGGTGCCTGCACAACGTACACAGCAAAAACTCCCCGTACCTTTCGGCACAGGGAGCGGGATATTAAATTCCTAAGATATTTCTTGCAACGTGTACACCGCTGGCGGATGCATGGGACAGTGAGTGGGTAATGCCGCTGCCGTCACCGATGACGTAAAGATCCTTATAACGGGACTCAAGGCTCTCGTTTACCTCGACTTCCATGTTGTAGAACTTTACTTCAACGCCGTAGAGCAGAGTGTCGTCGTTGGCTGTGCCCGGTGCGACTTTGTCGAGAGCGTAGATCATCTCAATAATGCCGTCTAAGATTCGCTTGGGCAGAACAAGGCTTAAATCTCCCGGAGTTGCGTTTAAGGTGGGAGTGATAAACGCCTCCTCCATGCGCTTGGGAGTTGAGCGGCGTCCGCGGATAAGATCGCCGAAGCGCTGGACGATAACACCACCGCCTAACATGTTGCTGAGGCGTGCGATGGACTCGCCATAGCCGTTGGAGTCTTTAAAGGGCTCGGAGAAGTGCTTTGCAACGAGAAGCGCGAAGTTTGTGTTCTCAGTCTGTCTTGCAGGGTCCTCATAGCTGTGACCGTTTACGGTGATGATGCCGTTGGTGTTCTCGTTTACAACAGCACCTTTGGGGTTCATGCAGAAGGTGCGGACCTTGTCGCCGTATTTCTCTGTGCGGTAGACTATCTTGCTCTCGTAGAGCTCATCTGTCAGGTGTGCGAAAACTGATGCAGGCAGCTCAACTCGTACGCCGATGTCAACGCGGTTGGACTTTGTGGGTATCTCAAGCTCGCGGCAGACAGTTTCCATCCACTTGCTTCCGATACGTCCAACGGACATGATGCACTTATCACAGCTGTAGACCGCGTCCTTACATATCACATTGTAGCCGTCTTCGGCCTTTGCGACGGAGAGTACGGGAGTGTCAAAGAAGAATGTGACCTTGTCCTTTAAATGTGCGTAGATATTTTCAAGGACGACATAGTTTATATCTGTGCCCAGATGGCGGACGGATGCATCCAGCAGATGCAGGTCATTCTGGATACATAGAGTTTTAAAACGTGTGCCTGCGGTGGAGTAGAGTTTTGTGCCGCTGCCGCCGTAGCGCGTGTTTATCTCGTCAACGTAGTGCATAAGCTCCAGCGCGCGCTTTTTGCCGATGTATTCGTGAAGTGTTCCGCCAAAGTCGTTTGTGATGTTATATTTTCCGTCTGAAAATGCGCCCGCACCGCCAAAACCGCTCATTATGCTGCAGCTCTTGCAGCCGATACAGCTTTTGACCTTGTCGCCGTCGATAGGGCAGTGGCGTTTGTCAAGTGCATGTCCTGCCTCGAATACTGCGACCTTAAGCTCAGGGCTGTGCTGCATAAGCTCGTATGCGGCAAAAATGCCGCCGGGGCCTGCGCCGATGATTATTATATCATATTTCATGGATATGATCCTCCGTATTGTATTTAGATGTGCTCAGCACAATATTATATTATACGAAAAGTCGCAGAGGTCTTCAAGGGATATCTGCTGACATTTTCGTGGAAAATGTACATGAAAAAAGCTCTCACCGCGCCTTTTCGATGAGAGCTTTAAAGTATTTGTACTTAGACCGCAGCTGCTGCTTTTTTCTTTCTGTAAGAGAAGATAACAAAGAGAATAACAGCGCAGCCCAGAGCTACGAAGGAAACGAAACGGTAACGCATGATTGTGGAGTCACCGTAGAGGGCCTGAGTCAGGTTTGTAAATACCATAGCGGAGAAGAAGCCGCCGCCGCTGGGGGCTATGCAGGATGTAATGGATGTTGCCAGCGCAGAGGAGCTGGAGTTAACCACCTTGGAAACGGAGAACAGGCACTGTGGGAGCATAAGGCTCATTGCTGTGCCGGAGATGATAACTGCCACGAATGTCATGGGCAGGCTGTTCGGGAACAGGCTGAGAATAAGCATGCCGATGAAGATCGCGATGAAGGAAAGGCAGGTTGTAAAGTCGCCAAGCTTCTTGGAGAGCTTGCCGAATACGATGCCGACGAGTGCTCCGCCGAGCATCTGAACAGCTGTCAGCACGCCTGCGATGTCAGCACCGCCCATGTCCTTGATATGTACGGAAAGGTTGCTGCCGAGAACGTTGTAAACCAGCATGAATACAAAGATCAATGCACCGTAAAGGAAAACGTCGCCGTGGATCTTAACCTTTTCCTTTTCCTGCTTTTCTTCTGCTGCCTTCTTGCCGCTGGGGATAGCCTTGAGAGCAAGTAAACCGACAGGCAGAGCGCAGAGCAGCATGAGATAGCCGCCGAAGCCGACGATAACTGTGCTTAAAAGACCGCCGCAAAGGCTCATGATAACGCCGCCGCCGTTGATGAAAGAGGTCTGATAGCCGGAAATCGCCTGACGCTCTTCCTCGTTAAAATGGTCAACGATAAGGCTTGTTGCGGTGGAGAGATAGCCGGAAAGACCAAGACCGAGGCATACGCTCAGGAGAACAAGATGCCAGAACTGTGTGTTGCAGAACAGGGAGAGAACGCCTGTTGCGGCAACGAGGAACAGCCCTGCAACAATGATGCCTTTTTTGGACAGCCAGCCTTTACCGATAAGGTAAGCTGTTGCGATTGTGACAAAGGGTGATATAAGGTTGGGCAGCTGCATAACAGTCTGAATTGTGCCCAGCTCCCATTTGCGGCCGAAAACTGTATCGTAAATTACGTTGATACTGGGGGACAGAGCCAGGTTGGGCATCTGTACCATAGCGATAAGCAGAACGGACCACATCAGGAGTTTCTTTTCTTTGCTCATGTTTTTGATCAAGACTTTTACCTCCGATTCTTTATTTCATAATAGTGTATTATATTGGATTTGCTTAAATATTTCAATAAGGAAAATATATGCCCGATTATTGCGGCTCAGTTTTTGTTGTGCTATACTGTATATTGGTGATTTATATGAGAATGAGAAAGAAGCCAAACCTTATACCCAGAATGGAAAAGTGTGCCCGTGTCCAGATCAAAGAACCCGAAACCTTGAAGGGTAAGTGGATTTCCGGTACAGAATATAAAAATGTATATCTTGAGATCGGCTGCGGCAAGGGCAGATTTACCGCCGAGACCGCAAAGACCGTTCCCGAGACTCTCTACGTTGCTGTTGAAAAGGTGCCCGATGCAATGGTCGTGGCAATGGAGCGCGTCTGCCGCGACGAGACGGAGAATGTCCGTTTTATCGACATGGACGCAAACAAGCTCCTTGAGATATTTGAGCCGGGCGAGGTTTCCCGTATATACATAAACTTCTGCGACCCGTGGCCCTCTAAGCGCCATGCAAAGCGCAGACTGACATCGCCCCTCTTCCTCGATATCTACAAAGTACTCCTGCCCGAGGGCGGCGAGATACACTTCAAGACCGACAATTCACCCCTGTTTGAGTATTCCATTGAGACTTTTGAGGAGTGCGGCTGGACCCTCTCCGAGGTCACGCGAAATCTCCACGAAAACGGCGTCTGCGGAATTATGACAGACTACGAGGAAAAGTTCCACAATCAGGGCGTGAACATCAACCGCTGTGTTGCAGTATATAAAAAAGACCATGAGTAATATGACATACAGACAGGTCGGAGATTATGTAGAGCTTCGCACCGATGATGATTTTGATCTGGAACGCATTTTTGAGTGCGGACAATGTTTCAGGTGGAATGCCGACGAAAATGGCGTCTATACAGGTGTTGCATTTGGAAAGGCTGCGAAAATCTATCGCGAGGGTGACAGTGTTTTCATCTCGGGCAGTCTTGAAGATTTTGAAAATATCTGGCGCGGATATTTTGACCTGGACCGCAGCTATGCAGGTATAAGAGCAGGCCTTTGTGTGGATGATTATATGCGTGAGGCTTCTTCTTTCGGTGCAGGTATACGTATACTGTATCAGGACAAGTGGGAAGCGCTTTGCAGCTTTATCATTTCTCAGAACAATAATATTCCCCGCATCAAAAAGACTGTGGAAAAGCTTTGCGAAATGTTCGGCGGGAAAACAGACCTTTTCGGGAAAGAATATTACACATTCCCCAAAGCGTCCGAAATCGCAGCTTTGAGCGAAGAGGATTTGGCGCCTTTGAGAGCAGGCTACAGGGCAGAGTATATAATCGGTGCAGCGAGAAAAGTGGCGTCGGGAGAAATCGACCTTGAGAAAATCGCCCAAATGCCCCCGGAGGAAGCCTGCAAAACGCTGAAAAGCATAAAAGGTGTTGGCGACAAGG
The DNA here is from genome assembly GCA_017461585.1 of Oscillospiraceae bacterium. Classification (GTDB taxonomy): domain Bacteria; phylum Bacillota; class Clostridia; order Oscillospirales; family Oscillospiraceae; genus Alloscillospira. Next base: position 51,142 of record JAFTYM010000010.1, read on the forward strand.
TAGCAAACTGCGTTGTCCTCTTCGGACTTCAGATGCTGGACGCCTTCCCCATAGACGTGTGGATAAAAAAGGCGCTGAATGCCCATTATGAGAGCGGCTTTGACCCCAAAATTTTCGCGCCATACGCAGGCATTGCCCAGCAATATATGTTCTATTTCGGAAGAAGCGGAAAAGATTTGCTTATTCGTTAGAAATACCTATTGACAAACGATAAAAATAGTGGTAAAACATTAAAAATTTTTTAGTTTTTTTAAGGAGTGACTGAACATGGCTTACATTTTCCCCGAACCCTCAAGAACCTTCAGCGAGTATCTTCTCGTACCCGGCTATTCCAGTGCGGAGTGCATCCCCGACAGAGTCAGCCTCAAGACACCTCTTGTAAAGTTCAAGAAGGGTGAAGAGCCCGCTATTTCCATGAATATCCCCCTTGTTTCTGCTATCATGCAGGCAGTTTCCGATGATAATCTGGCTGTTTCACTGGCAAAGGAAGGCGGCGTTTCCTTTATTTACGGCTCTCAGAGCATTGAGTCTCAGGCAGCCATGGTAGCTCGCGCAAAGTCCTATAAGGCAGGCTTTGTAGCAAGCGATTCCAATATCACTCCCGAAACCACACTTAACGAAGTTCTCGCTCTCAAGGAAGAGACAGGACACTCCACAATGCCCGTAACAGAAGACGGCACAGGCAACGGAAAACTTGTCGGTATCGTCACAAGCCGTGACTACCGCGTAAGCCGTATGACAGGTGAGGAGAAGGTCGCATCCTTCATGACTCCCATTGAGAAGCTTATCACAGCTCCCGCAGGTACAACACTTAAAGAGGCAAACGACATCATCTGGGATCACAAGCTCAACGCTCTGCCCATCGTTGATGATGAAGGCCGCCTTGTTCATATGGTATTCCGCAAGGACTATGACAGCCACAAGAATAACCCCCTTGAGCTTCTTGACTCTCACAAGAAGTACGTGGTAGGCGCAGGTATCAACACCCGCGACTACGAAGAGCGCGTTCCCGCACTTTTAAAGGCAGGCGCAGACGTTCTCTGTATCGACTCTTCCGAAGGTTTTTCCGAGTGGCAGAAGAGAACTCTCGCATGGGTTCGTGAAAATTACGGCGACACAGTAAAGGTCGGCGCAGGCAACGTAGTAGACGGCGAAGGCTTCCGCTTCCTCGCTGAGTGCGGCGCAGACTTTATCAAGGTCGGCATCGGCGGCGGCTCCATCTGCATCACACGTGAGCAGAAGGGTATCGGCCGTGGACAGGCTACAGCTCTTATCGACGTTTGCAAAGAGCGCGATAAGTACTATGAAGAGACAGGTATCTATATCCCTGTTTGTTCAGACGGCGGCATCGTACACGATTACCACTTCACTCTCGCTCTTGCAATGGGCGCAGACTTCCTCATGCTGGGTCGTTACTTTGCCCGTTTCGACGAGGCTCCCGGCAGAAGAGTGAGCGTTGGCGGCACATACATGAAGGAGTACTGGGGCGAAGGCTCATCCAGAGCACGTAACTGGCAGAGATATGACATGGGCGGCGCCAAGAAGCTCTCCTTCGAGGAAGGCGTAGACTCTTATGTTCCCTATGCAGGCTCCCTGAAGGATAACGTAGGTCTTACATTAAGCAAGGTCCGCTCCACAATGTGCAACTGCGGTGCTCTTACAATCCCTGAGCTGCAGAAGAACGCAAAGCTGACACTTGTTTCCGCAACATCTATTGTTGAAGGCGGAGCACACGACGTCGTTCTGAAGGAAAACACCCTGTCCTCCAATAACTAAAGCATATAAAAGCGGTCGATACAGCATCGGCCGCTTTTTTGTAACGTGGTTTGCAGCGAATCAAAATGACACTCGTAGGGGCGACCTGTGGTTGCCGGCCTTTCCAATATACCGCTGCATTATTACGGGCGACCGCAGGTCGCCCCTACGAACACGCCAAAATATTGTGCGCGTATGTAGGACGTGGATTTATCCACGCCGCAATTCGGGATGGATAAATCCATTCCCTACGAAAATTCCGCCAAACTTGAAAAGGTATGTAAATCGATATATTATGTATATCAAGAGGTGATTTCGTTTGAAACGTATATTAAAAACTGCCGCTTTGATGACGGTGGTTCTGTGCATGATATTGCTGTGCGGCTGTTCGGGAAAAAGCAAATATGCAGGTGTGTATGAGGGCTTTTATGGCGCAAAAATCGTTCTGTTTGAGGACGGAACATGCAATCATCTGGGTGATGCTGCAAAGTGGAAAGTGCGCTCGGGCAATCTGACAATTAGCGTTGAACACCCCGACAGATATTATCTTGATGTGTATGTAAACGAAGAAGTGCAGGAACTGTTTGCAGTTTACACACAGCTCCTTGGAGGTTATCTGCTTATGATGAATAATATAGATGATTCGAACATAGAGGAAATGGAGTATTTTGAGAGTGACGGGATGTTACGCCTAAAGCTGAAAGAGAAAGACGAAGATAAAGTGTTGCGTAATGCTCTTTCGGCTGCAGAAGGTGTTGAAAAAGTTGAAGATTACGTTGAAAAAGGCTCTACAAAGAAATATGAGTATAAAATAGCGGGAAATACAATCGTCACGGAATTTGGCGATTATATAAAGCAGTGAGTGCGGTGCTGCACATGCGGCGTAAATCCATTCCCTACAATGTTGTATTTACATCCGTACATCCGTAGGGGCGATTCACGAATCGCCCGCAGCGATAATCATGCACAATATTGTCGCGTATATGTAGGGGTCGGCGTCCTCGACGACCCGCCAAACCAACAACTCACAAGGAGGTAACTTATGAACGACAACATCCTTAAACTGAAAGAATGGATAGAAAAATCCGACAACATCGTATTCTTCGGCGGAGCCGGTGTAAGTACAGAGTCGGGAATCCCCGATTTCAGAAGTGTTGACGGACTTTACAATCAGAAATATAAATATCCCCCCGAGACGATAATCAGCCACTCGTTTTTCGAGGCTGACCCCGAGGAGTTTTACCGCTTTTACCGCGATAAGCTCATAATCAAAGGTGCCAAGCCCAACACAGCACATCTTCGCCTTGCTGAGCTTGAGGCACAAGGCAAGCTGAAAGCCGTCATTACCCAGAATATCGACGGACTTCACCAGCTGGCAGGAAGTAAAAACGTACTGGAGCTCCACGGCTCGACACTTCGTAACTACTGCCTTAAATGCGGCAAAAAGTACGGCACGGAGATTTTTGACGGGACAGAGGGCGTTCCCAAATGCTCCTGCGGCGGAACCATAAGACCCGATGTTGTGCTTTACGAAGAGGGACTTGACCAGGAGACAATCGAAAAAGCAGTGCACTATATCCGCCATGCGGATGTTCTCATAATCGGCGGCACCTCTCTGGTCGTATACCCTGCTGCAGGACTTGTAAACTACTACCGCGGAAACAAGCTGGTGCTTATCAACAAGAGCGCTACCTCTATGGACAGCTATGCAGACCTTCTCATCTCCGAGAAGATAGGCGAAGTTTTTGCCGAGGTGTAATATGGACGAGAGAACACAGACGGTGCTCGACACCGCGGAAGAAATAATCGACGAGAACATGGAAGCGTTTCTGGAGCTGGCGAAATGACAATACTTACGGTAGACGAGATAATTAAGATCCACAGCCTGCTGTGCAGAAAAACAGGGGGATCAGACGGTCTTCGCGACCGCGGACTTCTGGAGTCCGCCGTATTCAGCGCAGACATGACCTTCGGAGAAGCTGAAATTTACCCAACGATTGAGGAAAAATGCGCAAGACTTTGCTATGCGCTGACTTCCAACCACCCCTTTGTGGACGGCAACAAGCGCATCGGTATACTGGTCATGCTGACAAGCCTGCGCTTAAACGGGGTTGAGCTAAAGTTCACACAGAAAGAGCTTATTGACTTAAGCCTTTCTTTAGCCTCTGGAAAGCTTTCATATGAGGATATTCTAAATTGGGTCAAAGTACATAATATAACTTCAATAAGCGGCACTTAAAGTGCCGCTTATTTTCTTTACAATGAATTACTGTGGTGGTAAAATAAATAAATTGAAATAAAATTATCTTAGATCTGGAGTGATTTTCCGTGAATGCAAAAACACGAAAGCACGACATGACGCAGGGAACCGAATGGAAGCTTATACTTCTCTTTGCGATCCCCGTCATGCTGGGAAACCTGCTGCAGCAGCTTTATTCAGCAGCTGACGGTATTATTGTAGGACGATTCGTAGGTGAGGCAGCACTGTCCTCTGTCGGTATGACAAACGGTGTTACATTTTTGTGCACAGCCTTTGCCATGGGTCTTGGCGTCGGCGCAAGCGTAGTTGTAAGCCAGTATTTCGGTGCAGACAGAAAAGATGAGATACCTGTTGTTGTTGATACTGCGCTTGTGCTCTCTATCGGAGTCGGTCTCGTGGTTACGGTTCTGGCAATTTTCGGAGGCAGAGCATTTCTCTCTTCTGTAATGAAGGCTCCTGACCACCTGCTGGACGAAGCAACTATATATCTGCAGATCTACGCAGCTGCAATGATCTTCACGTTCATGTACAACGTAATCGCAGCAATACTCCGCGGCATGGGTGACAGTAAGGCAACTCTGTACTTTCTCATTGTCTCCGCTGTGACAAATGTTGTGCTTGACCTTCTGTTCGTTGCAGTTTTTAACTGGGGCGTTGCAGGTGCCGCTGTTGCAACAAGCATTTCCCAGACACTTTGTGCTCTCGTTTCCCTGTTTTATCTCAGACGTCGCTTCAAGCCCGTCAAGGGTCACCGCTTTGATAAAAAGGCATGTAAGATGATACTTCGAATGGGTATCCCCTCTGCTGTTCAGCAGAGCATCGTTTCCTTCGGCAATATTGCGATGCAGCGTCTTGTAAACGGTTTCGGTCAGGCAAGTATAGCAGCTTATACAGCAGGCAACCGCCTTGACCTTTTCATGTTCGTTCCCGTTATGGGTATGTCCACATCTCTGTCCGCCTTCACAGGACAGAATATTGGTGCGGGCGATATGCAGAGAGTTAAGCGCGGTCTCCGTGCAACACTTGTGCTGTCCTTCTCCATGGCTGTATTTATCAGCGTTCTGCTGAAGATATTTGCACCTCAGGTCGTATCTCTGTTCAGCCTTTCCGGCGAAGCTCTGATTCGCGGTGTAGAGCAGGTACAGTGCGTAACATGGTGGTTCTGGATCTTCTCCCTATACATGGCTATAGGCGGTGCGTTCCAGGGCGCAGGTGATGTTGTAACACAGTCTGCTATTACCCTTATAACCCTTTTCGTCCGTGTTTCTCTGGGTTATCTCGGCGTAGGCACAGGCATACTTGACTATGAGGCTGCCTGGGTAACAATGCCTATAGGCTGGGGTGTGGCACTTGTTATATCCATGATAAGATACTTCACAGGCGGCTGGAAGAAAAAAGCCATCGCAGGCGAGCTTGCTGAGAATAAAAAATAAGGAGAATTATCGTGTACAGTTTTTATGCTCTCGTATCACGAATGAAAAATATTACCCGCTGGTCTCTTATGAGAAACAGCTTTTCTGAAAATGTTCAGGAGCACTCTCACATGGTTGCGGTAATCGCCCACAGTCTTGCGGTCATCCGTCAGGAGGTTTTCGGCATCCCCTGCAGCGCAGACAGAGCGGCCAGCGCTGCCCTGTTCCATGATGCATCGGAGATTTTTACAGGCGATATGCCCACGCCCATTAAATATTTCAATCCCGAGATCATGACCGCCTACAAGCAGGTAGAAGCTGTAGCCTCTGAAAAGCTGATAAGCACACTTCCAAAAGAATTGCAGCGCTCTTACAGAGAACTGCTTTTGGGCGAGGATGAGGACATTGAAAAAATCGTAAAGGCTGCCGATAAGCTCTCCGCATATATAAAGTGCATTGAAGAGCTGAAATCCGGCAGCGACGAGTTTAAACAGGCGGCAGCCCAGACAATGGCGAAGCTGAAAGCTCTTGAAATGCCTGAAGTGGCCTATTTCATAGAGCACTTTATCCCCGCGTTTGAGCTGACACTTGATGAACTTAATTTCACTAATGATTAACACTTGGAGGGACACCAAATGCGCGCAATAGTAACCGTAGTAGGACGCGACAGAGTCGGCATTATTGCTGAGGTATGCACGCTGCTTTCAAAGAACAACGTAAACATTCTGGACATTAACCAGACCATTCTGCAGGAGTTTTTCACTATGACCATGCTGGTTGATGTGTCAAACAGCGTCATTTCCTTTGCTGAGCTTAAAGAGGCTCTTGCTGCAAAGGGCGGCGAGATGGGTCTTAAGATCCGCATCCAGAATGAGGATATTTTTGAGGCAATGCACAGAATTTAAAGGAGCTTATCCGCTATGGTAAATTCAAAAGAAATACTTGAGACCTTAGAGATGATAGACCAGCAGCATCTGGATATCCGCACAATCACCATGGGTATATCCCTGAGAGACTGCGCCCATCCCGATGCAAATAAATGCTGCGACAAAATATATGATAAAATTACCCGCTGCGCTGAAAAACTGGTGCAGACAGGTGAGGATATTGAGCGCGAACTGGGTATTCCCATCGTAAATAAGCGTATCTCCGTAACACCTATGGCGATGGCAGCGGAAAGCTGCGAGACGGAGGATTTTGTTCCCTTTGCAAAGACTATGGACAGGGCAGCCAAAGAGGTGGGCGTTAACTTCATCGGCGGTTTTTCCGCCCTTGTGCATAAGGGCTTTACAAGCGGTGACCGCCGCCTTATCGCGGCTATCCCTCAGGCTTTAACCGAGACAGAGCGCGTCTGCTCCAGCGTAAACGTTGCCACTACAAAGGCAGGCATCAATATGGACGCTGTTGCCCTTATGGGACGCACGATCAAGACAGCCGCAGAAATGACAAAAGACTCAGGCGGTATGGCATGCGCAAAGCTTGTCGTTTTCGCAAACGCAGTTGAGGATAACCCCTTCATGGCAGGCGCTTTCCACGGCGTCGGTGAGCCTGAATGTGTAATCAATGTCGGCGTTTCAGGTCCCGGCGTTGTTCATCATGCCCTCACAAAGGTAAAGGGCGAGAGCTTTGACGTTGTGGCTGACACCATTAAAAAGACAGCGTTCCGCATCACCCGTATGGGCCAGCTTGTTGCGCAGGAGGCAAGCGCAAGACTTGGCGTGCCCTTCGGCATCGTTGACCTGTCTCTTGCCCCCACACCTGCAATCGGCGACAGCGTAGCTGATATTTTAGAGGAAATGGGACTTTCAACCGTTGGCTCCCACGGCACAACAGCAGCTCTGGCACTTTTAAACGACGCGGTTAAAAAAGGCGGCGTTATGGCTTCTTCCCACGTCGGCGGACTTTCGGGCGCATTTATCCCCGTGTCCGAGGATGCGGGCATGATAGCCGCGGTTAAAGCGGGTGCGCTTACCCTTGAAAAGCTTGAAGCTATGACCTGTGTATGCTCTGTTGGTCTTGATATGATTGCCGTACCCGGTGATACAAGTGCTGAAACAATCTCCGCAATCATCGCAGACGAGAGCGCGATCGGCGTTGTAAACAACAAGACAACCGCTGTCCGTATTATCCCCGCTCCCGGTATGGTAGTTGGCGACACCGTAGACTTCGGCGGACTTTTGGGTACAGCTCCTGTTATGCCCGTAAACGCAGGTGACCCAACCCTTCTTATTGCCCGCGGAGGACGTATTCCTGCGCCTCTCCACAGCCTTAGAAACTGATGAAGCACATACTTTTGACAGGACGGGTACAGGTGGGAAAGAGCACCGCGCTGAGAAAATTCCTCGTAAAAAGTGGACTTACTGCTGACGGTGTGCGTACCTATTGGCGCGATGCGGATACTCTTCTCATAGAGCCCTTTGAGGGTGGTAAGAGCATGGTGGCTGCTGTGACGGACACGGACCACCGAAAGGCAAAGCCGGAAGCCTTTGAATACGGCGCTGACGTTATTGAACAAAGCGGCAAAAAGGATGTCATTGTACTTGACGAGCTGGGCAGACTGGAGCGCTGCAGCGAGAGATTTATGAACGCCGTATTTGAAAAGCTGAGCGGAGAAAAGCGGGTGCTCGGCGTTATCAAACCCGAGAGCAACCACTTTCTGGATAAGATCCGTGAAATGCCAAATATAGTGATTATCGAAGTCACCGAGGAAAACAGGGACAGTATCCCTGCAAAAATTGCAGAGCTTATGAGATAAGAAAACACCGTTGGATAAAGGGTGAACCCGACAAGAAAACATAAGCTTAAAAAGAAATCCTTTGCCCGTAAACATCGTTATCAAAGCTCGTAAGACATACAGTA
>JAFTYM010000011.1 GCA_017461585.1 Oscillospiraceae bacterium
TCTCAAATAGAATTAATTTAAGTAGTTTTTTCACTACTCGAAGTCCCATTTCTGGTGCGCTCTGTTCTCTTACATTGTTTAATTTACAAGGTACACTCGCTTAAGCTCTTCGCTCAGCGGAATTTAAGAATATCACATCTTTTCCGCTTTGTCAATACCTTTTTTCAAGTTTTTTAAAACTTTTTTCAGGCCCGACCCGAGCTCTTCACTTTTCGCTGCGCTCTCTCAAGCGCTCAGTTATATTAACACTACAAAACACGTTTGTCAATACTTTTTTCACAAATTTTTATTATATTTTTTGTCTAATTCGCCCAACCACAAAAAGTAGGGGAATTAATAAATAAACCACCAATATATTGATCATCGGTATCAAAATTCCCGAGATTATGAGCATAGAAAATGCGTTTTCTATCACAAAAACAGCCACGATCAAAGAAATTATTGCAGAAAAAATTATATTTTTTATTTTATTTTCTTTGCTTAACACCGTATCGCAAATCTGACCGCATATTTTTAATAGAATAGTCACATAGACCAAATCCGTTATTACCCAAGTGATGATCACTGCTGCCTCTATGCGCTCCAGCACGCCTGCAAGCTCAATATCCCTCAGCATTACGAAAAAGCTGTGCTGCAGACTTCCTATCAGCTCTTCTCCCAAAATACCGAGCGTAGTCACCGTTATCGCTGTAATTATCAATGTCATGATCAATACCGATTTATATCTGCCCGCTTTTTCATTTCCTGTTTTCAAAAAAGCGGCATAAGCTCCAATACCTATTATATTTGCGGCAGGTATCGCACCGACAGCGATGTTGTCAACGTCTCTTACCGTAACCGGCAGCAGATTTGACGGTTCAATTTTAAATGCGGCTGTTACTAAAATTATTAATAGTATAGCACCGATTACTGCAGCAAAGATTTCAGTCATCCTGCCGAGACTTTTCAGCTTGCCTGTTGCCATGTATACTCCGACAGCCAGCAAAGTAATCACAAATATACCACTCTGGCCATTTGGATATATGGACGATATCAGCCTTTCTGCGCTGCTCTTTACGATAAATCCGGTGTAGAACATCAGCCACAGCGCCAGAATCGCCAAAACTATTCTCCCTGCAATACTGCCGACCGCTTTTATTATCATGTCGCCAAGCGCCTCATCAGGAGCGCTTTTTTTCAGAAACCTGTGTATCAGCGCCGTCAGCATCAAAGCGACCGGCAGAGCAACTATTGGCGATAGCCATGCCGCCTTCCCGCCCATATTCACCGAAACCGCAGGAAACAGTCTGATTACCGGAGACAGAAGTCCTACAAACAGCAGCGTATTCATTTGTTTTGTACTTATACTATCCTTCACCGTTTTTCTCTCCAGTATAATTCAACGAATTTTCCATATCATAGGTTCTCTCAAGCTTTGCTCTAATCTCTGTTTTAAACTGAAGATTTTCATATACTTTCTCCCAGTTATCATGCTCATCAGCAAGCTTATACGGATGCTTCAGATACAGCTTATCTCCCATACCGCAAAAATCCTCACCCAGTTCCGCAGATTTTAAAAGTACCGCCTGCACCGTCTCTTCTATTTCCACAGCAGCTGCTCTCTCCACCTTTTCCCTGAAACTCTCATTTAAATAATTCAGATCTTCCGCAGACTCTTCTATGTTCAGCTCCGCAGTAACTTTCACAGTAACAGTCGTTAGCTTTCCGCTTTCAAATATCGGTTCAAGATCCGTTTTGATATTGCTTATCTTCAGCGTTACCGCTCCGTGCCCCTCTGCTTCAACCGTGAGCATACCACTTTTTGTATGCCCCATAATTATTCCTGCGCCTTCTGTTACCCCTGTATCCAGGTACTCCTCAAGCTTTCCATCTTTAATTATGGCATATCCCATCGGCTTTACACTCAGCGTCTCATCATCTCCGCCTGTATACAGCGGTTCACCCGCTTCTATGACATAAATCAGTGCCATGCCGCTTTTAGCCAAAGACGCCATCACATCTTTACAGGTAAAAACTTTTCCCGCAGCCATAAACTCCGATTTCTTTGAAATGGCTTCCAGCATATCCGAAACTGCCGTACTTTCTCCCGTAGTATCTTCCATAAGTTTCTTCGCAGTCCCACCCTTTGCCAGATACAGGTCAGAGGAAAGCTGCATATAGACATTTCTGCCCACATAGTCAAGAACCTCCGTAATACCGTTTTGTAGGGCTGCCTCACCAATGATTATCTGCTGAACATGGGAAAAATACGCCTCGTCGCCAAGATAGCCGTTTTGAATCCCGTTTATCGCCTCAGCAAGAGTATCTGCTGTTGACGAGTATGTTTTTGCCTTTTTACCGTCCGCACCTATTCCTGTTGTGGCGGTAACCTCTACTACGCCGTCCGAATAATCAATGCCTACTGTTTTTATCACCGCCAGCTCTTCCGGCTCACTATGAGCGCTATAAATATTAACATCTCCGCAGGCAGATAAAACAGGCATACATACTATTAATATATATAGTATAAATCTCTTCACTTTTTCTCCTTACGCAACTCAGGGTCCATGTGCTGTGTCTTCGTAATCGGAAATCGCAGCAGCTCTCTGATTTTGCTGCCCTTGCTCCCTGCAAAGGGCTCCATGTACGAAACGCCAAAGCTCTCCATGGAACATACATTATATATAAGTGCAGCAAAACCGAGAACAACGCCGTAAAGCCCGGCCGCAATTGCTGCCAGTACCAAAAGAAACCTGTGAACTCTAACGGCAGCGCTCATGTCCTGGTCGGGTACTGTGTAGGATGCTATTCCCGACAGGGCGATCACAATTACGACCACAGGGGATATTACCTTAGCCTCAACTGCAGACTGTCCGACTATAAGAGCACCGATTATCGACACCGTTTGACCGATTGTGTTGGGCAGGCGCAATCCTGCCTCCTGCAGAAGCTCAAATGCAATCAGCATCCCCAACACCTCAAGTGCCGAAGGAAACGGAACAGATTTTCTGCTCTCAATTATGGACACCAGCAGCTTTGGCGGCAGCATCTCCTGATGATACATCACCACCGCAACATATAATGCGGGCAAGAGCAGCGCGATAATTACCGCCGCATAGCGAAGCAGAGTCATGGCAGACGCAACTATATAATGTTTTGCGTTGTCGTCGGGCACCTTATAAAACTGGGAAAACGTACCGGGAGCCAGATATCCCATAGGCAATCCGTCTATCAGAAGACCTACGCGCCCTTCAAGAAGGTTCATGCAGAATCTGTCAGGGCGCTCTGTTCTCAGCATCTGCGGGAACATGGATCTCGGCTTATCATAAATATGCTCTTCAACAGATGCAGCAGAAACCACGCTGTCAAAATCCGCATCTTTCAGTCTGCGTTCCATCTCCTCTACATATTCCATATTGGTATAACCGTCTATATACGCGATCACCATTGATGTTTTTGATGTGGCGCCGACCGTTATCTGCTTCAGCCGCAGGTTGGGATTTCTCAGCTTTCTGCGCACCTGCATAGTATTGGTACGCATAATCTCAATAAAGACATCCTTAGAGCCCTTGACGACCTTTTCCTCTTTCGGCTCATCGATGGACCTTTTATCCGGAGACCGCACCTCGAAGGTCACGGCCGCTCCTGCAGCGTCAAACACAAGGGCACAAAAGCCGTTTAACATATCGTCAACTACCTGTTCAAGCTCTGTTCGCAAAATTGCAGTATACGTGTAAATACCGCCTTTCAAGATAAGCTCTATAGCGTCACTTTCCAGTTCAACGGCTGCAAACCGCTCTTTTACCGTCGCGGGACGGATTATTGTCTCTGCAACCGTAACTCCTGAAACAAGTCCGTCAATATAGCACACGGTAGCTTTGATTTTACCGTCTGCTCCGCCCAGCTGTATTTCTCTTGCAGACAGGTCATAGCAGTTTTGAAAGGTATTTTTTACACTTTTTGACGATACAGGTCCGTTTCTATCACTCATAGCTGTCAACTCTCCAACATTTCACTCCCTATATTGTTACCCGCTCTCGTCGGAAAATACATCCAAAAACACAAAAAGACCTGCGTTGGACTAAAGCCAATGCAGGTCTTTATACATTATATATTATTAACCAAACGCCAGAAGGCTGTCCATCTCGACAGTATCATACGCTTCGTCATAGGAAACCTCAACCCTGTCTATCCATGAATTAAGATTAGCCTGGAACATTTCCTCCGCAACGATATATCTGAGGGTGTAGTAGTCATATCCGTAGCTCAGATAATCGCTGTGTGACATGGGAACTACATCAAAGTTTACGGGAAGTCTGAGAATTATGTGATAACCGTGAGAGGACTCGACAATTCCGCTGTATTCGCCTATCTCTAGTGCTGTAGTGCCATTAAAGAACTCATCTACCATATCTCCCTCCTGGAACAGATAACCATCAGGGAATGCAGCAATTCCCGGGTCTTCGGTAAATGAATACATCAGCTCATCAAATCTTCCCTCTACTTCTTCGGGAGCGCATTGGTCAAGCTGGACGATTATGCTCTCTGCCTTTTTAAGAGCTTCTTTTTTCTCCTCTTCCGTGAGCTCAACAGTATTGCCTGCTTCATCGGTTTTGGTTGTCAGGATAAGGATATGCTTTGTCATATAGTAGCCGTCCTCTGCTGTTTTATCAGCGCAGTCCTCGTCAGACACCTTGGAGCCGTCTATACCATACATGTGTTCAAAGCATTTCTCAGTAATAAGGTTTGTCTCTACTATATATTTATACATTTCCTTAGAGCAATGGGAGTCCTCAAGAGCTAAAACCGCAGCCTCTTCACCGCCGTAGTTTTCGCACAGGGCAGTCCAGTTTTCCTCAACCACAGCCTTGTCCTCATCTGTCAGTTCGATGCCGAGACGTATCATCTGTGCTCTCACGGCACCGGCGTAGAGAAACCACTCCTCAGACATGTGTTTTACATATTCCCAATAGGACATGCCGTCCTGAAGCTCTGCGTTCCAATCGGATATAATGCCGTAAACGCTCTCCAGCTCAGTTTTATAATAGTATACGAAATATCTGTAAAAGTCCTCTGTGACCTCAGTTCCGTTAGCAGTAAACAGCACTCGGTTAACATCTTCAAGGTTCTCTTCCTCTTCCTTGGCATCACTTCCGCAGCCGCAGGTAAAAAGAAAAGTCAGAGCCAGTAAAAGTGCAATGATCTTAGTTTTCATCACATGCCTCCATTTATAATATCGCCTAACAATAGCATGTATCGGCTGTTATTTCAACCGATACACCGCTATGTTAAACGAAAATTTACTTTTTTGCAGCAGCAAAGTCCCTTACAAATCTGGTTGCCTCGTCGATAACGCGGTTGGTTTTTATCTTAAGAGATATCATAGGCACCATGCCAGCCTCGATCTTCACTCTGCCTTTATACTCGCTTCTTGCATAGAGTGCAGACACCTGCTCCATATTGAAATCGTCAATCTTGAACCTGAGCCAGCCGTTTTTCTGACTGATTTCGGGAATGCCCGCAGCGGACGCAACACCGCGCAAAAGTGCAATATTTACAAGGGCAATTACCTGTGTTGGTGGATCTCCAAAGCGGTCTATAAGCTCAGACACCATATCATCTGCATCCTCTTCCGTGCGGATAAGGGCAATTCTTCGGTAAAGGTCCATGCGCTGCTCTGCAGAGGGCACGTATTTTTCGGGAATATTGGCAGAAACGGCAAGATCTGCTGAGCACTCTGTCTTTACAGGTACTTTTTCGCCCTTCTCCTCCAATACAGCCTCTTCAAGAAGCTTAAGGTACATATCATAGCCAACGCTCATCATGTGACCTGACTGTTCAGCGCCTAAGAGATTTCCCGCGCCGCGAATTTCAAGGTCGCGCATGGCGATTTTAAAGCCTGAGTTGAACTCTGCAAACTCACGGATAGCTGAAAGTCGCTTTTCAGCTATTTCAGAAAGTGCCTTTCCCTGTCTGAAGGTAAAATAGGCATAAGCTCTTCTGGGGCTTCTGCCCACACGTCCTCTAATCTGGTGCAGCTGGGCAAGGCCCATTCTGTCCGCATCCTCAACGATAAGAGTGTTTACGTTCGGAATGTCAATGCCAGTTTCAATAATCGTAGTACATACAAGTATCTGTACCTCACCGGATGCCATCTTGTCCATTACCTCGCCCAGAGACTCTTCGTCCATCTTTCCGTGGGCAACGGCAACGGACGCACCGTCCGTAAGCTGAGATATTTTGCCTGCGATGCTCTCGATATTGTCTATTCTGTTGTGAAGATAGTAGATTTGACCGCCGCGGCTTATCTCTCGTCTCATAGCCTCAGCCAGCATACCCCAGTCGTGCTCCATAACAAAGGTCTGAACAGGCTGGCGGTTTTTAGGCGGCTCTTCAATGGTAGACATATCGCGGATTCCCGAAAGTGCCATGTTGAGCGTTCTGGGAATAGGAGTTGCGGAAAGAGTCAGAACGTCAACGTTCTTGGTCATTTCTTTAAGTGTCTCCTTATGGGAAACACCGAATCTCTGCTCTTCATCGACGATGAGCAGACCGAGATTTTTGAATAAAATATCCTTCTGAAGAAGTCTGTGAGTGCCGACCACAATGTCTACAGAGCCACTTTTTATGTCACGAATTGCAGTTTTTATCTGTGTTTGTGTGCGAAACCTGCTCAAAACTTCAACTTTTACAGGAAAATCTGCAAAGCGCTTCATTATGGTCACATAGTGCTGCTGGGTAAGAACAGTGGTGGGAACAAGGATCGCCGCCTGCTTTCCGCCCAGTATACATTTCATAACTGCGCGCAGTGCGACCTCTGTTTTTCCGTAGCCAACGTCGCCGCATAAAAGTCTGTCCATAGGTATGGGCCTTTCCATATCCCCTTTTATTTCTTCAATGCATCTGAGCTGATCATCCGTCTCGCGGTAGCCGAAGGCCTCTTCAAATTCCGTCTGCCACACGGTGTCAGGGTCAAATGCATGCCCCTTCATGTGCTGACGCTGGGCATAGAGAGCAATAAGCTCCTTCGCCATTTTCTTAGCTGCGCCTTTGGCTTTTGTCTTTGTTTTTGCCCAATCTGCTCCACCCATTTTTGAGAGCTTTACAGGCGCATCCTCACCGCCGCCGATATACTTTGAAACGGTGTCGAGGTTTGTTGCGGGAACGTACAGGCTGTCAGTTCCTGCAAAGGCAATTTTGATATAGTCCTTTTCAACACCGTCCAGCTGCATTTTTGTAATGCCCACAAAACGACCGATACCGTGCTGATCATGAACCACGATATCGCCCGGCGAAAGGTCTGTATAGCTTGCAATTCGCTCTTTATTGGACTTTTTCGCTTTTTTTCTGCGCATCATCGGTTGACGGACCATCTGCCCCTCAGTAATCACAGCAAGCTTGGTTTGGGCAAACTCCATACCTGCGGACAAACCTCCGCAGGCAACGATACAGCTGCCAGCAGGCGGCATTTTCGTCAGCTTATAGTCTACAGCAGCAGGTACGCCGTTATTTGTCAGAAATTCTGCAAGAGCATCGCATCTGCGCTCATCTCCGCATAAAATCACAGCCTTATATCCTGCTCCAATGTAGTAACCGATATCGGAAAGTGCCGTTTCCATGCTGCCGCCGTAAGATGAAAGCTGCTTTGTTTTAAGGTTCAACAGTGTTTTTTGATGTGTGGGATAAGATGACGAAGTAAAGCTGTCAGCCATTATAAAAGGATGCTCAGCGAATTTTGCAATAAGCTCCTGCCATGTGTAGTTAAATCGCACCAGAGATGCTTCCAGCACGCCGTTTTCAAGAAGTGACGTAACATCAACGCTGAGCTGCATCTCAAAATTCTTAGCCTTATCGGCACATCTGCCCGGCTCGCACATGAACACTATCCAATCCTCTGGGATATAATCCGCAGCTGTCGCCATAGTGTCATACACAAGCTCCATATATTTATCCGCAGAGGGCAAAGTTCCGCCTCTCTGCAGACGTTCAATATCACTTTCAATATTTTTAATAAGGTTTTCCACATGCTTTTTGCGCTTAGAAACCCTTGTAAGAAGATTTTTCAGCTTCTCCTCGAGACTTCCGCCAATACTTGCAGCAGCCATAGTCTCATAAGACGGCAGAATGAGTGCGTTGTCTATAACCTCGGTTCTGCGCTGGGTTGAGACTTCAAAAAGACTCATAGAGTCTACCTCATCTCCCCAGAACTCAACACGGACAGGGTCCATGTTTAAAGGTGAGAAAAAGTCCAGAATACCGCCTCTAACGGCAAACTGTCCCACACCTTCTACCTGCTCTGTTCTGCTGTAGCCTGCTTTTACCAGTATTTCAGTAAGCTTTTCTACGGAATATTCTCCGCTCATTTTTATTTCAAAGGAAATCTCGCTCATTATTTCAGGAGGAACAGTTCTCAGCAGAAGGCCCTCAATAGTTGCAATCACAAGGTCTGTCTCTCCTCTTGCAATATCAAAAAGTGTGCAGATTCGCGACTGTTCATCCTGTCGTGAGGCGCTTTCCACGTTATAGAATACGTACTCTCTTCCTGTGAGCATGCTCGCTTTTTTGCCCGTAAACGTGAAAATATCAGAGGCAAAGCGCTTTGCCTCCATATCGTCAGAGCACACTATACATACGGGAAGTCCCGTACTTTCCATAACTGACGCCAGTACGGCTGCCTTGTGAACAGGGCTTACTCCTGAAATTACCGCAGGACAAAGTCCGCCCTCTACAGATGACGCAAGTTTTCCTATTTCTTCCTCTTTAAGAAGCTCGTTTATAAGTGCTTTCAAAATACTCGCTCCTTTCAAACACGACAAGTACCCCGATATTTGCATATCGGGGGGTATTGTGTCGAATCAAAATTGTTTCACGTGAAACAATTCTTATTTTATGGGTGATTTGCTTATCTTGGAGAATCTTCTGGGATAACCCGAAGGTGTTTCCTTGACCTTTTTAATGACCACTACCCTGTGTGTAACATCAGTACCCGGAATAGTGTAGTCATGGCAGGCTTCAAGCTCGCCGCCCAAGGTGGTAATAGCTTTTTTAGCCTCGTTTATCTCTTCATCGGAGTCTACACTCTTCATAGCAAAGAAATATCCGCCTGTCTTAACAAAGGGCATACACAGCTCACAAAGGACATTAAGTCTTGCAACTGCACGGGAAACTGCACAGTCAAACTTTCCGCGCATTTCCTTTTCAAATGCTGCTTCTTCCGCTCTTGCGTGGATGCAGTTTACGCCTGTAAGACCTATATTATCGCAGGTCTCGCTTAAAAAGTTTATCCTTTTTTGCTGAGCGTCAAGCATTGTGAGATTTACCGTAGGCTCGGCAATCTTTACGGGAAGTCCCGGAAAACCTGCGCCGCTGCCAATATCGATAACTGACTCATTTTTAAAATCATGGTACTTGAAAAGTGCCAGACAATCGAGAAAGTGAAGAGTGTAAACCTCTTCTTCACCGGAAATTGCCGTTAAATTCATTACCTTGTTCTTTTCTTCAAGGAACTCAAAATAACGGCGAAATGCCGAAGCCGCCGTTTCGGGCAGCTCCAGCTTATAGTCAGGTATATATGTACCTATTAAATCCGCCATATCAGCTTATTCCTTGTTAGCACGAAGGAGATCACGAATCTCTGTGAGAAGAAGCTCTTCCTTAGTGGGCTCGGGAATGGGTTCCGGCTCGGGTTCGGGAGCGGGCTCTTCCTTCTTGCGATTAAGCTTATTCATCATCTTAACAATAACAAAGACGATAAGTGCAATAAGGATAAAGTCGATGATGGTTGAGATGAATGTGCCAATGCCCATTACAACAGCCTTGGAAATTTCTGCACCTGTTTCGTCAAGAACTGCAGGAACAAGAGTAATATTCAGCTGTGTGAGATCAATATCGCCGATGATCCAGCCGATAAAGGGCATGAACACGTCATTGACAAGGGATGTGGTTATCTTACCGAATGCTGTGGCGATGATAACACCGATGGCCATGTCAAGGACATTGCCGCGCATAATAAAATCGCGGAACTCTTTTGCTATTTTTTTCATAATGTCCTCCTAAATATATAAAATTTATTTTTTGATTTTCAAAAGATTAAGTGCTTCGCAGAGCTTTTCAAAGTCGTCTTCATCGTAATACTCAAGCTCGATCTTACCTTTTTTCTCGCTGCCTGAAATTTTTACTTTTCTCTTCAGCTTATCGGAAAGCTGATTCTGAACATCTTCAAAATATATATTATTCTTTTTCTGCTTAGTCTGCTTTTTTCTGCCTTTGCCGCCTTTTTGCTGCATTTCCTTTACAAGCTGCTCTGTTTCTCTTACGGACAGTTTCTCTTTTACAACCGTTTCAGCAGCTTTTATCTGGTCTTCTTCATTTTCAAGGGCAAGTATAGCTCTTGCAGCACCCGGTGCGATCGCACCGTTTTCCAGCATATCCATAACTTCATCGGGCAAATTGAGAAGTCTTAACGCATTTGCAATAACCGGACGGGATTTACCTACACGCTTTGCTGTCTCTTCCTGGGTCATGCCGTACTCTTCCATGAGAGTTTTGTAGCCTCTTGCTTCTTCAGCGGGATTAAGGTTCTCACGCTGCAGGTTTTCTACCAGCGCAAGCTCCATCGTTGTTTTGTCATCCGCTTCGATAATTCTCGCAGGAACCTCTTCAAGTCCTGCCATACGGGCAGCGCGCCATCTGCGCTCGCCGGCAATTATCTGATAATAACCGCCGTTTATCTCACGAACTGTAAGCGGCTGGATAATTCCATGCTCTGAAATAGAGTCACACAGTTCCTGAAGACCCTGTTCATCAAAATATTTTCTTGGCTGCTGGGATCTGGGTTCTACCTTCGAAATGGGAAGATATTCAAAATCGGTAGGCTCTTTTTCAATCAGTTCTTCTCCGAACAGAGCTCCAAGACCCATTCCAAGTCCTTTTCCTGCCATTATTCTTTTCCTTTCTTAGTCTGAGAAATATGATCCGAACACGCCTGATATTGTGTCTGATCGGCTCAGCCTTTATTTCATTCATTGATAGGGATACTATTTATCTCTGCTTATAACTTCAGCTGCAAGCTCAGTATAGGCTTTAGAGCCTTTTGATGATCTGTCATATACCACAGCAGGCTTGCCGTGGCTCGGAGCCTCGGAAAGTCTTACATTTCGGGGTATAACTACATTATATACCTTACTCTTAAAATACTTTTTAACTTCCGCCGCTACCTGTGCCGAGAAGTTTGTTCTTGAATCGTACATTGTAAGCAGAACGCCCTCAATATCAATTTTTGTGTTGAGTCGCTTCTTTACCATTTTTACCGTCGTCATGAGATCCGAAAGACCTTCAAGAGCAAAATATTCGCATTGAACGGGAATAAACACGGAATCACAGGCACAGAGAGCATTAAGCGTCAGCATTTCAAGTGATGGCGGACAATCAATATATATGTAATCATACTCATCGCGCACAGCTTCAAGAGCATTCTTTAATATAAACTCTCTGTTTTCCATAGCAACAAGTTCAATACCTGCACCTGCAAGAACTTTGTTTGAAGGGAGTACATCTCCGTACTTTGTACTTACAACAGCACTTTTAGCAGATACGCCGCCTATAAGCACATTATAAATGCTGAATTTGACGTGATTCTTATCAACACCCATGCCTGATGTGCAGTTTCCCTGAGGGTCCATGTCACACAAAAGCACCTTTTTACCTGCCTGGGTAAGGGCACAGCAGAGATTTATACAGGTGGTAGTCTTACCGACGCCGCCTTTTTGGTTGGTTATGGCTATAATTTTTCCCATTGTACCCTCCTTAATGTTTCTGAAACTCATTATATCATATTGATTTTCGTTTTCAATGTGTAATTATAAATAAAAAAACAATGTGAAAAACATCACATTGTTTCACGTGAAACATTTTAATAATTTAAATCGATAAATCAGCTTAAAAACATATCAACATCGCCAACTGTAATATCATGGAGCGAAAGGTTTATCCCATATCCTATGACTTTTGCCATATCCCTAATGTTTTCATCTATATCTCGTGGTGTTACGATTAAATCTCCACCATATTTTGACAAATCAGTATTTTTGAAACCTGCCTCTGCAGCAATATCGTGTGCCAATGTACCTGCATAAACCACTGTGGGCACACCAATGGAAACAACAGGAACTCCCATTGTTTCACGGTTTATGGCATTTCTGTGATTGCCTACGCCGGAGCCGGGAATTATTCCCGTATCTGAAATCTGTATGGTTCTGCATAATCTGTCTAAGCTGCGGGAAGCAAGAGCATCAATAACTACAATTGCAGAAATGTCTTTATCTGCTGCAACAGCCTTTATTATCTCATCTGTTTCGAGACCCGTTGTCGCCAGCACACCGGGCGCAATAGCCGCAACAGGGCGCATTGAGCCGAAGTGTTCAGGAACACGCTCTACCAAATGTCTTGTTACCATTGTATTTTTTACTGCGAAAGGTCCCAATGCATCTGCTGTTATAGCAGAGTTTCCCAAACCTGCGACCAAAACAGACCCGTCTTTTTTATTTAAAATACTTTCCAGAATATCTCTCAAAATAAAACATGCTTCTTCAAAGGAGTTTTTGTCACGCGTCAAAAACGGCTCAATTTCAAATGTCACATACTTTCCAATAGGTTTTCCGATGGCTTTTGCTCCTTTTTCATCTGATATTTCAACTGTTGTAATATCAAAACCCTTAATATTTATTTCCTTTGAAATTACTCCGGAAATTGATTTAGAATCTGATTTACTGAAAAAAATTTCTTTTGCCTCAAGGGCAAGATCTGTGCGAATTTCCATTTTCTTTGCTCCTAAAACAATATAAATTGTTATCTTTATTTAAATTATTCACTATATTTAGTGATGTATACATTTTTAATGTTTTTTTCAAAAAAACCCTTGATTTTTCTTGATTTCCGTGGTATCATTATCATCCGCACGGAAGTGTGACTTTATAGGAGGAGGTGGCTAAGAGTTATGCCCAACATTAAATCCGCAGAAAAGAGAGTTCTCATCGCAAGAGAGCGCAATGCAAGAAACAAGGTTGAGAAGACAAAGCTTAAGAACGCAATGAAGAAGTTCGACGCAGCAGTTGCAGAGGGCAATCGCGAAACAGCTGAAGGCGCCTATAAAGTTGCTGTTAAGACTGTTGATCACGCAGCATCCAAGGGTATTATCCACAAGAACAACGCTGCACACAAGAAGAGCAGCATGACAAAGAAGCTCAACGCAATCGGCTAAGCTTTTTTAATATCGTTTTTAACGCAGAGGAATTATCCTCTGCGTTTTATTTTTTGTCATTTCATAATGTAATAAAAATATATTTCTTATTTATATATGTATATGCCTTATTTTCCTTGCATTTAGAGTTCAAATTTGGTAATATGATAAGTACGCGAAATGTCTAAAAAATTAGGTTGATCCTGAAAGGGTTTTGATTATGAATTCAGCAAAAGATATATGGGATCGAGTGCTGGAAATGCTTAAAGCAGATTTGACATCAACCGCTATTGACACTTGGTTCAATGATTGTACGGCAATAGATGTCAGTGATAACAAACTGGTGCTCAGTACACCCACTTCATTCAAAAAAGGCATAATTGAAAGCAGATATGCGCCCATAATTAAAAGCATTCTTTTTGAAATATTTTCCGGCGACTTTGATGTTGTAGTTCTCACAGACAACGAAGCTGAGATATATTCCAGACCGAAAACAGAAAATGATGACTCTATCTATGATGTCTTCACCTTTGAACACTTTGTTGTAGGTAAGTCAAACAACATGGCACATGCCGCAGCTAAAGCAGTTGCCGAGGGAAACACAAGACAGTACAATCCCCTTTTCATATACGGCAACTCAGGTCTCGGAAAAACTCATCTTCTCCACGCTATAAGACTTCGTGTTCGTGAAAGACATCCTGAATACAATATCGTCTATGTTAAAGGTGATGACTTTATAACAGAGCTTATTGCCGCAATTTCCACAGGCAAAACTCTAGCTTTTAAAGAGAAATACCGTCATGCAGACCTTTTCCTTATGGACGACGTTCAGTTTATTGCCGGCAAAGAGCAGACACAGGAAGAGTTCTTCCACACATTCAATGCTCTCTATGAGTTTAATAAACAGATTGTATTTACATCTGACCGTCCCCCTTCTGAAATTTCCCGTCTTGAGGACAGACTTAAAACAAGATTTGAGTCCGGTCTTATAGTTGACATCCAGCCGCCGGATTATGAAACAAGAATGGCAATCATAAGAAATAAGGCAACTCAACTGGGAACAATAATTGAAGACGACATTTCAGACTACATTGCCAAAAATATCACGGCAAACGTACGTCAGATAGAGGGCGCTGTTAAAAAGCTCAAAGCATATCAGGATCTTATGGGTGAAAAGCTTACCATCACTGATGTTGCTAAAATTCTTGAGGACTTCTACAGAGACAGCATTGAAGCTCCCACTCCCGATCTTATCATCGAAGAGACAGCAAAGTTCTACAATCTTTCAGTTGACGATCTTAAAGGACAGAGCAGAACAAGGAACATTGCAAACGCACGTCAGATAGCAATGTACATAATCAGACGCCTTACAAACTTTGCTCTCGTTGAGATCGGCGATATCTTTAACGGCAGAGACCACTCTACTGTTTTATCTTCCATCCGCAAGGTAGAAGATAGTATTTCAGACAACAAAGAGTTTTCTCAGACAATCAAAGATATTATCAGTAATATAAATTCCAAAAACTGATTTTCAACATTTATTGTTAAAAGTTTGTTGAAACATGTTTAAAACATTACTTATCCACATGAAGATGGTAATTTTCCAAATGATTTCCACACCTCAAATGGAAAACTCACATCTCTCAAACCATTGATTTTTCTCGCTTTTTTTAAACTTTCAACAATCCACATCACTACTACAACAACAGCTAAAATAATAATTATATGTTTTATATATATAATTATTCCGCTGAAATCTATTTTCATTATAATCGGAGGCTATTATGAAGTTTACTTGCGAAAAATATCTTTTACAGAACGCTGTAAGTACAGCATCTCGTGCAGCAGCAGTAAAAAGTGCTGTTGCAGCTCTCGAAGGACTTTTAATTGAAGCTAATGACAACAAAATCACAATCTCCGGTTATGATCTTAAAACCGGAATTACAACAGGTTTTTCCGCAGATGTTCAGGAAAACGGCCGTATAGTTTTAAATTCCAGACTTTTCGGCGATATTATTAGAAAGATGCCCGGTGATATTATCACAATCTCAGTTGCCGATAATCTTATGACTAAAATAAGCAGCGGCGTCAGTGAATTTGAAATTATGGCAACTCCTTCCGATGATTATCCTGAGCTGCCCTCTGTTGACTCCACAAATTCTATGGTCATCAATCAGAAGACACTTAAGAGCATGATATCTCAGACTTGCTTTGCTGTAAGTGAAAACGAGGCAAGACCTATCCACACAGGTGCTCTTTTTGAGGTTGAAAGTGAAACACTTACAATGGTAGCAGTTGACGGTTACCGTCTCGCTCTTAGAAAAGAATCTTTTGAAGAAGCAGTTGAAGAGGAATACAGCTTTGTTGTTCCCGGTTCTGCTCTTAATGAGGTTGAAAAGATCCTTGTAGATTCTGAAGAGACAGTTACCGTAAACTTAGGCAGCAAGCACATTTTATTTAAGATAGGTGACACAACTCTCATCTCAAGAAGACTTGAGGGTGAGTTCTTAAACTACAAAAAATCCATTCCCATGACGGGTAAGTTTGATATCAAGGCTGACAGAAAAACAGTTATGACTTCTGTAGAGCGTGTATCTCTTATCATCAGCGATAAGCTGAAGAGCCCTGTAAGATGTAAGTTTGAAGACGGTATTCTGAATCTCCTTTCCGTAACTCCTCTTGGTCGAGCAAGCGACGAATGTGTAGTTGAAGGAAGTGCAGATGGACTTGAGATAGGCTTTAACAACAAGTATCTCCTTGATGCTCTCAAGGCAGCTCCTGCTGATGAGATTATCATGCGTCTTTCCACAGGTGTTACACCTTGTCTTATTCTTCCTGCAGACGGCGGAGATAACTTCCTGTATATGGTACTTCCTGTGAGGTTGAAGACCAATGAAGGTTAAAGTTAAGAAGGTCAAAGGACCTAAAATAGAAGTTGTTGACATCCGCGAAGATTTTATCAAGCTGGATTCTCTGCTTAAATTCTCAATGGTTGCGGAAACAGGCGGCGAAGCAAAGCTTATGATTCTTGACGGAGAAATAACCGTCAACGGCGAAGTTTGTACCCAGAGAGGTAAAAAAATTAAACCCGGTGATATCGTAAAATATCCCGGCGGCGCAATGACAGTTCGTCAGAGTGCGGAGGATTTACTCGTATGATCGTTGAAAGGCTGAAAATAGAGGGTTTTCGCAATTATAAATCTTCGGAAGCTCTTTTTTCAGACAATATAAACGTAATAATCGGCGGCAACGCTCAGGGAAAAACCAATCTTATTGAAGCCGTTTACTATCTTACCTGCGGAAGGTCATTTCGTGCACGAAGCGATAAAGAGCTTATAAACTTTGACTGTGATGGGGCTAAAATAGAGGCACAGATTTTTTCCGGTGAGAGAAGTCAGACTATAACTGCTGAGCTTTCTAAGCTTCGCAAAAAGCGGCTCATTGTAAACGGAAGTAAGCTGAAAACTGCCTCGGAGCTGTCAGGCAGGCTTACGGCTGTGCTGTTTTGTCCTGATGATCTCACAATAATCAGATCGTCGTCTATGTACAGGCGCAGATTAATGGATAATTGTCTTTCCCAGCTGCGTCCCAAATATGCAGCAGCACTTTCTGAATATCGCCGGCTTTATGAGCAGAAATCACGCATTTTAAAGGATAAAGATCCTTCAATGGCTGTGATTTTGGATGAATACAGCCAGCGAATGTGTGAGGTTAGTGCTGTCCTTATCTCATTCAGAGCTAAATTTGCTAAAATTTTGGCGGAAAAGGCAAAAGAGATCCATCGGGAATTTTCAGGCGGAAACGAGGAGCTTGATATCTTCTATAAAACCGTCAAAACGATCGACGATCCTATGAAAAAGCCGTCGGAGCTGATGCCGTGTCTTTTGGAGCATCAGCTTTCACACAGACAGGCGGAGATAGATTCCTGCCGTTGTCTGTCGGGAGCTCATAAGGACGATCTTGAGATTTTTATAAACGGCACAGATGCCAAGTCCTTTGCGTCTCAAGGACAGACAAGAACTGCAGCAATATCTCTCAAAATGGCAGAACGAGAGATCCATTTTGAGGACAGAGGCGAATATCCTGTTCTGCTTTTAGACGATGTTTTGTCGGAGCTGGATGCAAAACGGCAGGATTTTATACTTAACAGAATATCTTCGGGACAGGTTTTAATAACCTGCTGCGAAGATCAGAGCATTTCCGCAAAAACAGGCGGAAAGCTTATAACAATAGACAGCGGAAAAGTTTTAGGGTGATATATTTTGTATCTTCATTTAGGACAGAATACCGTTATTCAAAAAAAAGCGGTTATCGGTATTTTTGATATGGACAACACAACGAGCTCCCATATTACCCGTAAGTTTCTTAATAATATGGAAAAAATGGGACGTATCGTGAATATTGCCGAGGACATTCCAAAAACCTTCGTTCTTTGTGACGATATGGGTAAAATTACAGTTTATTTATCACAGCTCTCTTCACAGACACTTTTGAAGAGAAGCACTTCCATGTCCCTGGAAGGATAATTACAGAATACAGATTTTGACAGTTAGGGGTTATATTGATGTCAGATATTTCAGAGAAGATCACACAGGAATATGACGCGTCGCAGATTCAGGTTCTCGAAGGACTTGAAGCTGTCAGAATGCGTCCCGGTATGTATATAGGTTCTACCTCTGCTTCCGGTCTGCACCATCTTGTTTATGAGATCGTGGATAACTCTATCGACGAAGCTCTTGCAGGATACTGTACAGAGATAACCGTCACTATTGATGAAGGTGACGTTATTTCCGTAACAGATAACGGACGAGGAATTCCTGTTGATATTCAGGCTCAGACAGGAAAGAGTGCTCTTGAGGTTGTATTTACCGTTCTTCATGCAGGCGGTAAGTTCGGCGGCGGCGGTTATAAAGTCTCCGGCGGTCTCCACGGCGTTGGTGCATCTGTTGTTAATGCCCTTTCAGAGTGGCTGGTAGTCCATGTACATAAGGACGGCAAAATTCATGAGATGAAGTTCTCCCGCGGTGATATCACTCAGGGAATAACAGTTATAGGCGAGACAGAACGTACAGGTACAACTGTAACCTTTAAGCCAGATCCACTCATGTTTGATGAGACAGTATATAACTACGACACTCTCTTTACACGCATGCGTGAGCAGGCATTTCTTAACGCAGGACTTAAGATAAGCACTATCGACAAGCGTCCCGGTAAAGAATGTGTTCACGAAATGTGTTATGAGGGCGGTATTCGTGAGTTTGTATCTTTCCTCAATAAAAACAAGATACCTCTTCATGAAGAAGTTATCTATATGAAGGGCGAAAAGACAGATTCTGAGGCTGAGATAGCTCTTCAGTATAATGACGGATATAACTCTACTATCGTTTCATTTGCAAACAATATCCATACCCCCGAAGGCGGTATGCATGAGACAGGCTTTAAGATGGCACTTACCCGTGTTCTCAACGCTTACGGTACAAAATCCGGTGCTCTTAAGGGCGAGGACAAGGTAACAGGCGATGACTGTCTTGAAGGTATTACTGCGATCATCTCCGTTAAGCTCACAGAGCCCCAGTTTGAGGGACAGACTAAGGCAAAGCTGGGCAACAGCGAGATGCGTACTTTGGTTAACAACGTAGTTTCCGATAAGCTTGAACAGTTCTTTGAGGAAAATCCAAATGTTGCCAAGACAATTATCGAAAAAGCCATTATGGCAAGCAAGGCAAGAGAAGCAGCACGTAAGGCAAGAGAGTCTGTAAGACGAAAGACAGGTCTTGAGTCAGGACAGATGCCCGACAAGCTTCAGGACTGCAACGAGCGCGATCCGTCTCTCTGTGAGATTTACATCGTTGAGGGTGACTCTGCTGCAGGCTCTGCCATCCAGGGCAGAGACAGCCGTTTCCAGGCTATCCTTGCAATGTGGGGTAAGATGCTCAACGTTGAAAAGGCAAGAGCAGATAAAATTTACGGCAACGATAAGCTCTATCCCCTTATTGTTGCACTTGGTGCAGGTATCGGTGAAGAATTTAACATCGAAAAGCTGCGTTATCACAAGATAATCATCATGGCCGATGCCGACGTTGACGGAAGCCATATCAGAACTCTCCTTCTGACATTCTTCTTCCGCTATATGCGTCCTCTTATTGAGCATGGCTATGTTTACTCTGCCGTTCCCCCTCTTTACAAGCTGAAGAGAGGTAAGCAGCAGCGCGTTGCTTACTCCGATGCAGAGCGTGATGCAATCTCTGCAGAAATGCGTGAGGATAATGCCAACGCAAAGATTGAAATTTCACGCTTCAAGGGTCTCGGTGAGATGAACCCTGATGAGCTTTGGGAGACAACAATGGATCCTGAAAGACGTACTCTGCGCCGCATTACACTTGATGATGCGCTTAAGGCAGATGAAATTTTCACTATCCTTATGGGTGAAGAGGTTGAACCTCGCCGTGCCTGGATAGAAGAAAACGCAAAATACGTCGTAAATCTTGATATATAGGAGGTGAGGTCACATGGCTCATAACAGAAACTATAAACCTGAGGACATTGCGTTCCCTAATCAGCACATTACAGAGTCTGAGCTTGTCAGCGAAATGCAGACCAGCTACATAGACTATGCGATGTCAGTCATCGTCGGCCGTGCACTTCCCGACGTTCGTGACGGCTTAAAGCCCGTTCACAGACGTATCCTCTACGCAATGTACGAGGAGAACCTTACAAGTGACAAGCCCTATAAAAAATCCGCTACCTGCGTCGGTGAGGTTTTGGGTAAATTCCATCCCCATGGCGACTCATCAGTTTACGACGCAATGGTAAGACTTGCGCAGGATTTCTCCATGCGCTATATGCTGGTAGACGGTCACGGTAACTTCGGTAGTGTTGACGGTGACCCCCCTGCTGCTTACCGTTATACAGAAGCACGTCTTTCCAAGATCTCAGATCAGATGCTTCGCGACATCGACAAAGATACTGTAGACTGGGATCCCAACTTCGACGAGAGCACAAAAGAACCCCGTGTTCTCCCCAGCAGATTCCCTAACCTTCTGGTAAACGGCTCTTCCGGTATTGCCGTCGGTATGGCAACAAACATTCCGCCTCATAACCTTGCTGAGGTTATTGATGCCTGTGTTTGTGTTCTGGATAATCCCGAGGCAACACTTTCCGACCTGATGGAGCATATTCATGGTCCTGACTTCCCCACTAAGGGTATCATCATGGGAAGAAGCGGTATCCGCAAGGCATATGCAACAGGACGAGGCAAGGTAGTTGTACGTGCCCGCACAGAATTTGAAGAGTTTGGCCGTGATCACCGCACAAGAATTATCGTAAATGAGCTGCCTTATCAGGTAAACAAGCGTCAGCTTATCAAAAATATCGCAGATCAGGTAAAGGATAAGCGTATTGAGGGTATTTCCGACCTGCGAGATGAGACAGACCGTAACGGTATGCGTATCGTTATCGAGCTTAAGCGCGATGCCAATGCTCAGGTAGTTTTAAACAAGCTGTTCACACAGACACAGCTTCAGTCCAACTTCTCCATTATCATGCTGGCTCTGGTACAGGATCAGACTCAGCCCCGTGTTCTCTCTCTGAGAAACATTCTGGACGAGTATCTCTCTTTCCAGGAGCAGATAATTATCCGCCGCACAAAGTTTGACCTTAAGAAGGCACAGGAGAGAGCACATCTCCTGCAGGGTCTTATTATAGCTCAGGATAACATCGACGAGGTTATCCATATTATCCGCACAAGCTATGACGAGGCTAAGGACCGCCTCATGGAGCGTTTCGGACTTGATGATATACAGGCTCAGGCTATTCTCGATATGCGCCTGAAAGCTCTTCAGGGACTTGAAAGAGAGAAATTAGAGGCAGAATATGCCGAGCTTCAGGAGAGAATCAAGTATTATAACGATCTTCTCGCTTCTGAAGAGATGCGTAAAGAGGTTCTCAAAACAGAGCTTATTGCTATCCGCGACAAGTTCGGCGACAAGCGCAGAACAGAGATCCAGGATGTTGAGGATGAGATAGACATTGAAGACCTTATCGAAGAGGAAGACTGTGTCTATACAATGACCCACGGCGGATATATCAAGCGCACACCTGAGACAGAGTACTCTGCCCAAAAACGCGGCGGTAAGGGTATCCGCGCTATGGCAACAAGAGATGAAGATTTTGTAGACACTCTGTTTACAGCTTCAACTCATGACTATATCCTTTTCTTTACAAACTACGGCCGTGTTTATAAGAAGAAGGGCTATAACATACCCGAGGCAGGCAGAAATGCAAGAGGTACAAATATCGTAAACATTCTGCCCCTGCAGCCCGGTGAGATGGTCTCCTCCATGATCCGTATGACAAGTCTTGAAGAGACTATGGAAGCTTCCGATACATTTATCGTTCTCGCAACTCGAAACGGTACAGTTAAGCGTATGGAAATGAGCGCTCTTAAAAATATTCGTTCCAGCGGTATCAGAGCGATAACGTTGGATGAGGGCGATGAGCTTATTTCCGTTCTCCATACAGACGGCAGTAAGCTTGTTCTCATCGCAACTCATGACGGTATGGGTATCTGCTTCGATGAAGACGATATGCGTCCCATGGGCAGAAATGCAGCAGGTGTCCGCGGTATTAAGCTCCGTGAGGGTGACTACTGTATCGGCGCTGCCATTGCAGATATGGACAAGACAGTTCTGTCTGTAACTGAAAACGGCTATGGTAAGAGAACTCCTGTTGTTGAATACCTGCGCGGTACAGATGAAAAATCTGCACAGAGCCGCGGCGGTTACGGCGTAAAGAACTACAACGTAACCGATAAGACAGGTCCTGTTGCAGGTATAAAGGTAGTTGAGGACGATATTGACGTTCTCCTCGTTTCCGATGACGGCACGATTATCCGTATGGCTGTAGATGATATCAGCACATATAAGCGCGATACACAGGGTGTTCGCCTTATGCGTGTTGCTGAAGGTTCAAGAGTTATCTCTATCGCTCTCATGTTTAAGCATGAAGAGAATGAAGAGGCAGAGCCTGCGGCAGAATGAAAAAAGTCATAATCTATACTGACGGAGCCTGCAGCGGAAATCCCGGGCCGGGCGGCTGGGGTGCCATACTGAAATACGGTGAAAAAATGAAAGAAATGTCCGGCGGCGAAGCCGAGACGACCAATAACCGTATGGAGCTTACAGGTGTTATTGCTTCCCTTTCAGCTTTAAAAGAACCCTGCGAGGTTACTTTGTATACAGATTCTCAGTATATAGTAAACGCAATAAACGAGGGTTGGCTTAAATCATGGATAGCCAAGGGCTGGAAGAGAAAGACAGGCCCTGTCAAAAACCCTGACCTGTGGCAGAAAGTCTATGATCTTCTGCAGATACACATGGTTGAGTTTGTATGGGTAAAGGGACATGCCGAAAACCCCTATAACAACCGCTGTGATGAGATGGCTGTTGCTGAAAGCCATAAGTTTAAATAAGTAAAAAGAGCCGAGTCCATTAATGGATTCGGCTCTTTTAATTTTAGCTGTATTTAACGAAAAATTAACTTTACTTTAAATATCTGTCTGCTATAATCAAATGTACTATGCAAAATAAGTCGGAGGTATCCCCTAGTGTGGAATTCAGTCGGCGGGAAGATTTTGATGACCATTCTCATCTCAATGGTCCCTGTTATAGAGCTGCGCGGTGCAATACCGATTGCAACAGCCCATGGACTTAACTTTTGGGTCGCAATTGTCTGCGCTATAATAGGAAATCTTATTCCTGTTCCTTTTATTATAATTTTTATAAGAAAAATCTTTGCTCTTATGCGTAAATGGAGCCCAAAGCTTGATAAGGTAGTCACAAAGCTTGAGGATAGAGCCCACAAAAAGTCTGATGTTGTTTTAAAGTACGCTTTTTGGGGTCTTGCCATTCTTGTAGCTATTCCTCTTCCGGGAACAGGTGCTTGGACAGGCGCTCTGGTTGCGGCAATGCTTAATATGCGTCTGAGTAAAGCATTCCCTGCAATTGTTCTCGGCGTTGTTGGAGCGGCGATAATAGTCTCAGTTGTTACATACGGCGGAATTTTAATATTCACATAAAAAACCTGAAATCGTAATGATTTCAGGTTTTTTGTATCATAGCCTCGCTTGAGTTTCAGCCGTACAGCTGAAATAAAATGTAATATATTTTTTGTACGGGCGTGTACCGGACAAAAAATTCTTCTCGGCTTGCAAACGTGCAGCTTGGCTGTGCGCTGCAGCAAGCCGTAAAAGCTCATTAAAAACCCAAAAGGTTTTTAATGAAGATATTTTAGCCTTTGAGCTGTTTTCTTCTTGAAATGTTTAATGTGCCCTCGTGCATATCGCCGATCCATGCAAGGGATTTTGCAAGACCAAAGGCAACACAGAGCTCAGCATCGTCTGCTATGCGTGTAGGGATATTTGTACGGCTCTCGATAAGACGGTCAAAGCCCCAGATAAGGCTGCCGCCGCCTGTTAAAACGATACCGTTCTGTGAAATATCTGCAACAAGCTCGGGAGGAGTTGTCTCAAGAACATGGAGAATAGTCTCGATGATTCTCTCAGAAACCTCTTCAAAAGCCTCAAGCATCTCGGTAGAGCTGCAGGTGACAACTCTGGGAAGGCCTGTCATAAGGCATCTGCCCTTGATTTCAACGGCGAGAACGTCGGGTCTTGGGAATACGCAGCCAATCTGACGCTTAAGCTCTTCGGCTGTTGCTTCGCCGATAAGGATGTTGTGCTTTCTGCGGATGTAACGGATGATAGCTTCGTTGAAAGAGTCGCCTGCTATTTTAATGGAGTCAGACTCTACAACGCCATTGAGAGAAAGCACCGCAACGTCGGTAGTACCGCCGCCGATGTCTATTACCATGTGACCGTCGGGATTGGAAATGTCAATACCTGCACCGAGGGCAGCTGCCATGGGAGCCTCCATAAGATAAACCTTACGGGCACCGGCCTCCATGCCTGCGTCGATAACTGCGCGCTCTTCAACCTCAGAAATGCCCGAGGGAACAGAGATTATGATACGGGGCTTGAGAAGGCTGAATGATGTAACCTTTTTAACAAGTTCTCGCAGCATACGCTCAGTCATGTCATAGTCGGAGATAACGCCTGCCTTCATAGGCTGAATGGCGACAATATTGCCGGGGGTACGTCCCAGCATACGCTGTGCTGCCATGCCTATTTTGAGGAGACGGCCTGTATTTTTATCCATAGCAACAACAGAGGGCTCTCGCAGGAGAACTCCCTTTGATTTTGCAGAGAGAAGTACAGAAGTTGTACCGAGGTCTATGGCAAGGTCACGACCGAAAATCATCATAAGTAAAACTCCAATCTAAAATCAGATAAAGGGAAATGATCGTCTAGTGGATTATGGGCATAAAACTGTTAAAGTATTCAAACTACTTGTGACTCCATCACCAAACGGGCACGAAGTCCGCTGTAGCGGCGGGTACGGCGGTCATTGGCGACCATTCTTGCGATGACGCCATCGTCGCCCACGATTATAAGCAGCTTTTTCGCACGGGTAACTGCGGTGTAGAGCACGCTTCTCACCTGAAGCTGAGGTGCGCTGTCCACAGCGGCTAAAATCACGGCGCCGTATTCGCTGCCCTGAGATTTGTGTACTGTCATGGCGTATGCAGGCTCAAGCTCATTAATCTGCTCGTAAAGATACTCAACGCGTTTGTCGTCATACTCGACAGTTACTATTTCGCGCTGATAATCAATAGCCGAAATAACACCTACATCGCCGTTGAAAACTCCGGTTCCCTGATGAAGTCCGTCCAAAGTTTTCCACATTATATCATAATTGTTGCGTATTTGCATTACTTTATCGCCTTCACGATAGAGAAAATCACCGTATTCTTTCTCTTTTTTGCCGTCTGTTAAGGGATTTAAGGCATTTTGCAGAAGTTTGTTGAGATTTTGTGTGCCAAGCTCATGACGGCGTGTTGGTGAAAGGACTTGAATTTCAGAAGGGGGAATTCCCATATTTTTGGGAAGACGCTCTGTGCAAAGGGAGATTATGGTGTCCGCTGCACGCTGATTATCTGTGCGTTTGAGGAAAAAGAAATCTCCGTTTGAATTTTTAAGGTCGGGCATGGTACCGCTGTTTATCATGTGGGCAGAACGGACGATCTTACTCTCCTGCGCCTGACGGAAAATCTCCGTTAAGCGGACGGTGTTTATAACCTCACTTCTAATTATGTCGGAAAATACATTTCCGGGACCGACGGAGGGGAGCTGATCTGCGTCGCCTACCATAACAAGGCGGCATCCCGGTTTTAATGCACGCAGGAGACTTGCCATAAGGTTAATATCAATCATGGAAGACTCATCAACGATTACTGCGTCGGTTTCAAGCGGATTGTCAACACCGTGTTCAAATGTAAGCTCACCGTTTTCACCCATCATTGCGCCCAAAAGGCGATGAATTGTGGCGGCATCACGATTACAGACCTCGCTCATGCGCTTTGCGGCTCTGCCCGTAGGTGCACAAAGGGTGGTGTCAAGACCGAGCATATCAAAAAGAGCTAAAATTGCCCTTACAGATGTGGTTTTACCTGTGCCCGGTCCGCCTGTGAGAACAAGTACAGGATTTGATGCAGCAAGTGCAACGGCTTTGCGCTGTCCTTCAGAATATGTAACTCCCTGCTCGCGCTCCACCCTGTTTATAAGGTTTTCGGCATTTTCATAGCTGAAAGCAGTATTTGAAGCCATATCGGAAATGCGCTTTGCGGTGTATAATTCCGCGTCAAAAATATCGTAGAGGTAGCAGGCATCCTGCCCTGCAACTTCGCACCGCACAATGTGCCCCGTTTCGCACAGAACTTCAAGAGCTTCTTTTGCAACATCCTCACCTGCTTCAATGAGCTGGTTCGTCGCTGCGATAAGCTTGGAGTACGGCAAAAACGTGTGACCGTTGTTAAGGTTGTGTGACAGCTCGAACATAACCGCCGCCTCAACTCTCTGGGGGCAGTCGCCTTCAAATCCCATTTCAAGAGCCATGGCATCTGCCTCAAAAAATTCTGCGCCGAATTCGATGAGGATATATGGATTATCACGGACGGCATCAACAGCAATATCGCCAAGCTGATGATAAAGCTGTATCGCAACATAGGGCTTTATGCCGTATTGTGACAAAAACTCCATAAGGCGGCGCAGAGAGACCTGTCTGCGGAAGGATGTGCTGATTTCGCGAGCCTTTTTTTCCGATATTCCGCGTATTTCAGCCAGTTTTTCGGGGTGGTTTTCTATTATATCCAAGGTCTCATCACCAAACCTGTCTACAATGTCTTTAGCTTTAGAGGGACCGATGTGCTTAATTGAGCCTGTGGCAAGATATCTGAAAATTGCCGCAGAACCCACGGGCATACGTCTTTGTGCCCATTCTGCCTTAAACTGTTCGCCGTATGACGGATGGATTATCCATTTCCCCTTTAAGACAAGATCCTCGCCCGGAGATATGCCCGGCATACAGCCGACAGCGGTAACCAAACCGTCTTCAGTTTCGAGGCGCAATACGGCATAGCCGTTTTCGGGATTCTGATATATGAGCACAGCGGCGGTGCCTTCTATGGTTAAAAGACCGTTCTGCTCTTCCATCTCGGCTATGCCTCCTTTCTTTACTGACCTTCCCCGCGCAGCTTGATTATCTTATCGCGCAATGCTGCGGCAACCTCAAATTCAAGCATTCTTGCTGCCTCTTTCATCTGCTTTTCAAGCTTTGCAATAGCTTCGTCTCGCTCTTTGCGAGTCATCTTAACGCCGGACTCAAACTTGGCGGTGGATTTGTCACCTGAGATTTCAATAATATCACGGACGCCCTTAACGATAGTCTTGGGAACTATACCGTTTTCTTCATTATATTTCTGCTGTTTTGCGCGTCTGCGCTCTGTCTCGTCAATGGCGGCGCGCATACTGGGAGTAATTTTGTCAGCGTACATGATAACGACGCCTTCGGCATTTCGTGCAGCACGGCCGACAGTCTGAATAAGAGAGGTCTCACTTCGCAGGAAACCTTCTTTATCGGCATCAAGTATGGCGACAAGGGAGACTTCGGGAAGGTCAAGACCTTCACGTAAAAGGTTGATGCCGACGAGGACATCAAATTCACCGAGACGCAGGTCACGGATTATTTCCATACGCTCAATTGCTCCGATATCGTGGTGCATATATCGTACTTTGATGCCCGATGTGGTTAGGTATTCCGTAAGATCCTCTGCCATTTTCTTTGTGAGAGTTGTTACGAGAACGCGCTGCTGCTTTTTTGTGCGCAGCTTGATCTCGTCTATAAGATCGTCTATCTGTCCCTCTACGGGGCGGACAATGATCTCCGGGTCTAAAAGTCCCGTAGGACGGATTATCTGCTCTGCGATCTGAGAAGAGCGGCTGCGCTCATACTCTGAAGGTGTTGCGGATACGTAGATAACCTGATTTATACGCTCGTTGAATTCATCAAAGGTAAGAGGGCGGTTGTCAAAAGCAGAGGGCAGACGGAAACCGTATTCCACAAGGGTCTCCTTTCGCGCTCTGTCGCCTGCGTACATTGCCCTTACCTGCGGAAGTGTGACGTGGCTTTCGTCTATGAACATGACAAAATCATCGGGAAGATAGTCTAAAAGTGTCATAGGTGCACTTCCCGGTTCTCTGCCTGAGATGACTCTGGAGTAGTTTTCAATACCTGAGCAGTAACCTATCTCGCGCATCATCTCAATATCAAACATTGTTCGCTGGTGGATGCGCTGAGCTTCTAAAAGCTTATTGTTTGCCTCAAAATATTCAACGCGCTCTTTCATCTCTGCCATTATCTCTTCAATGGCGCGTTCCATTTTTTCGGCTGTGGTTACATAGTGAGACGCAGGATAGATGGCAACATGGGAGATATTGTTTGTTACCTGTCCTGTAACTGTGTTGATTTCGCTTATTCTGTCTATCTCGTCACCGAAAAACTCAACACGGACAGCTTTTCCGTGGGCATAGGCAGGATAAATCTCAACTGTGTCGCCCCTTACGCGGAACATGTTTCGGTCAAATGCCATGTCGTTACGCTCATAGCGTATCTCAACCAGCTTTTTTAAAAGCTCATCGCGGTCACGTGTCTGACCGACTCTGAGAGAGATGACCATGTTTGCGTAGTCAATGGGGTCGCCAAGACCGTAAATACAGCTGACAGATGCGACAACGATGACATCACGTCTTTCGAAGAGTGATGATGTGGAGCTGTGTCGCAGACGCTCAATTTCGTCATTTATGGAGCTGTCTTTTTCGATGTATGTGTCCGTGTGGGCAATATATGCCTCGGGCTGGTAATAGTCGTAGTAACTAACAAAGTATTCTACTGCATTGTCGGGAAAGAACTCTTTAAACTCTGAACACAGCTGCGCAGCAAGAGTTTTATTGTGAGCAAGGACAATGGTAGGTCTTTGAAGCTGCTCAATGACCTTTGCCATGGTGTAGGTCTTACCGGAGCCTGTAACACCCAGCAGCGTCTGCTCTTCAAAACCCCAGTTAACGCCGTCTACCAGAGCTTTTATAGCCTCGGGCTGGTCGCCTGAGGGACTGTAATCACTTTTGACTTTAAATTCCGGCATACCTGCACCTCCTTATGTCAATATCTGTCGAAAAATCCGTTGTCCGACATGGATACGAAATCGTCGTCGGCTACGACTATATGGTCAAGCAGCTTAACCTCAACTGCTCTGAGAGCCTCTTCTATCCTGCGGGTACTGCTGTAATCGTCTGATGACGGCAGAGCAAAGCCGTTGGGGTGGTTGTGGGCTAAAATTACCGATGTCGCCTGATTTGCAAGTGCAAATTCTACAACCTGACGTGGACTTAAGGGGACGGATGAAATGTCGCCCTTTGTGACGCATTTTGTGGTTATTACCTTGTTTTTAGCGTCAAGGCAAACCATGAATACACATTCTTTACGCATGGAATAGAAGAAAGATTGGACATACTCCCCTGCCTTCTTCGGAGAGTCCAAAACATTATCTGCGCTGGTACGGCTTATGAGATAACGTCTTGAAAACTGAGGCAGCATTTTTATGAGCATAGCCGTATGCTCACCTACGCCTTCTACCTTCATAAGCTCTTCAATGGGTGCGTCAAACACGGCAGCCAATGAGCCGAAGCGGTTTATAAGCTCATGAGCGATGGGGTTAACATCGCGTCGGGAAATGGCGTAGTACAAAAGAAGCTCCAAAACCTCATGGTCGGCAAAGGAATCCATGCCGTTGTCTATGAACTTTTGCTTCATACGTTTTCTGTGTTCATCATGGATTCCCATTTTTATCTCCTTTTAATCTATTGCCTTATCTCTTTCAAGCATAGGTTTTAGAAATTTGCCTGTATAGCTGCCTTCAAACTCAGCAACTTCTTCGGGTGTGCCCGAAAATACCACCTGACCGCCTGCGGTGCCGCCTTCGGGACCAAGGTCGATAATGTGGTCTGCGATTTTGATGACATCAAGGTTGTGCTCGATGATGATTACGGTGTTGCCCGCATCTGTAAGACGGTCAAGAACGTCTATAAGTCTGTGGACGTCTGCTGTGTGCAGACCTGTTGTAGGCTCGTCCAAAACATAGAGAGTTCTGCCTGTTGCACGCTTGCTGAGTTCTGTTGCCAGCTTTACTCGCTGTGCCTCGCCGCCTGAAAGAGTGGTGGAGGGCTGACCGAGCTTTATATAGCTTAGGCCTACATCCATAAGTGTCTGCAGACGGTTTCTTATCTTGGGCAGGTTTTCAAAGAAGTGATATGCTTCATCTACTGTCATATCAAGGACATCGGAAATGCTCTTGCCTTTATATTTTACCTCAAGGGTCTCACGGTTGTAGCGTTTGCCCTTGCAGACATCACAGGGAACGTAAATATCGGGCAAAAAGTGCATTTCGATCTTCAAAAGACCGTCGCCGGAGCAGGACTCACATCTGCCGCCCTTTACATTGAAGCTGAATCTTCCCGGTCCGTAGCCTCTTGTCTTTGCGTCCTGAGTGGATGCGAAAAGGTCGCGGATATCTGTAAAAAGACCTGTGTAAGTTGCAGGGTTGGAGCGCGGTGTGCGTCCTATGGGAGACTGGTCAATGTTTATGACCTTATCCAGATGCTCAAGACCCTCGATGGAAGCGTGTTTGCCGGGCTTTATCTTTGCTCGGTTTAATTCAGCAGCCAGCGTTTTATAAAGTATTTCATTTACAAGAGATGACTTGCCGCTGCCCGAAACTCCTGTGACGCAGGTCATAATGCCTAAGGGGAACTCGACGTCGATATTTTTAAGGTTGTTTTCTGCAGCTCCGCGGATAACAAGGGAGTTGCCTGTGCCTTTTCTGCGCTCTTTGGGTATATAAATGCGGAGCTTTCCGCTTAAATACTGACCTGTAATGGATTCTTCACAAGCCATTATCTCCTCAGGAGTGCCTGCACAGACGACTTCGCCGCCGTGTACACCGGCACCGGGACCAATGTCAACGACAAAATCGGCAGCACGAATGGTGTCTTCATCATGTTCTACGACGATAAGGGTGTTGCCAAGATCGCGCAGACGCTGGAGTGTTGCAAGAAGCTTCTCGTTATCGCGCTGGTGCAGACCGATAGAGGGCTCGTCCAAAATATACAGAACGCCCATGAGGGAAGCACCGATCTGTGTTGCAAGTCGGATACGCTGTGCTTCACCGCCTGAAAGGCTGCCTGCCTGACGGCTTAAAGTGAGATATTCAAGACCAACGCTGGAGAGGAAGTTAAGACGGGTTTTTATTTCCTTAACGATGCTCTCTGCAATCATGGCATCCTTGCCCTCAAGCTTAAGGTTTTCCATAAACTTAAGAGCCTCTGTAATGGAGAGGTCTGTGTACTCGGCAATATTCAGACCGCCGACAGTAACGGCAAGTATCTCGTCTTTGAGGCGCTTGCCATGACAATGGGGACAGGGATGCTCGGACATGTATTGTTCAAGCTCCCAGCGCATGGCGATGCTCTGTGTTTCCTTATAGCGGCGCTCAAGGTTATTGATAATACCCTCAAAAGGCTGGGAGAGAGTTCCTTTTCCTCGCTCACGGTCGTAATTAAGGTTCAGCTTTTCACCCTTTGTGCCGTAGAGGATGATATCCAGAACGCCTTCGGGAAGGTCGCGGATGGGAGTTGTAAGCTTGAAGTGATATTTCTTTGCCAGCGCGTCAAAATACATCTTGGCGATGCTGTCATCTTTAATTTTTCCCCAGCCTGATGCGGAAATTGCGCCTTCCATAATGGACATGGCAGTATTGGGGATGATAATGTCAGGGTCAACGCGCAGAACGCTGCCGAGACCCGTGCACTCAGGGCAGGCACCGTAGGGGTTGTTGAAGGAGAACATGCGGGGAGCAAGCTCTTCCATGGAGAAGCCGCAGTCCTCACAGGCGTAGTTCTGTGAGAACATAAGCTCTCTGCCCTCGGAAACGAGGTCGACGATCACAATGCCGCCTGCCAAAGCAGAAGCTGTCTCAACAGAGTCTGTAAGACGGCGCTGAATGTCATCTTTTATAACAAGACGGTCCACAACGACCTCGATATTATGCTTGATGTTTTTATCAAGAACGATATCCTCGGTAAGATCATATATGCTGCCGTCTACGCGGACTCTTACATAGCCGCTTTTTCTCGCATCTTCAAAGACAGACTTATATTCGCCCTTGCGTCCTCTTATTAAGGGAGAGAGGATCTGAATTCTTGTGCCTTCGGGAAGAGTCAGGACCTGATCTACGATTTGGTCAACAGACTGCTGACGGATTTCCTTGCCGCATTTGGGACAATGGGGAATTCCGACGCGGGCCCAAAGCAGACGGAGATAGTCGTAAATTTCGGTAACAGTACCCACAGTTGAACGGGGATTTCGGCTGGTGGTCTTCTGGTCGATGGCAATAGCGGGAGAAAGACCCTCAATAAGCTCAACATCGGGCTTTTCCATCTGCCCTAAGAATTGTCTTGCATAGGAGGAGAGCGATTCAACATATCTGCGCTGACCTTCAGCATAAATAGTGTCGAAGGCGAGAGAAGACTTACCGCTGCCTGACAAACCTGTGAGAACTACCAGCTTTTCACGGGGTATCTCAACGTCTATATTCTTTAAATTATTTACTTTTGTGCCTTTAATAAGTAATGTATCACGCATGGTTTTATACCTCATGTTCATGAAGTTTACAGACAATTGTCTATCATATTATTATACACCAAAATCCCCTCTATTACAATGCTTTAATGATATGGTGACATTGAAAGGAAAACTAAAATATGGTAGTATTTTTACGGTGAATTCTTATGATTTTTAAAACAGCTGCAACAGAGAAAATAAGGGTATTATTTAAAGATTCACAGGATACTCTCGTATGGTCCTGCCTTGACGGCACCATGGGAGAATTTTTCACAGACACAGAAGAAAAATCCGCGTCTGCGGTTATAGGAGACTTTTGCTTTCTTGCAGGTGAGATAAATTCTGAGCTTGTGGAAAATGTGACCCGTGACTATTTGATCATGGTGCCGCAGAATAAGAAGTGGTCTGACCTGATAGTCAGCACATGGGGCAAAAAGGCGCATAAAATTACCCGCTATGCCACGAAAAAAGAGCACACATTTGATGTAAAACAGCTTGAAAACATAAAATTGCCCCACGGTTTTGAATTTAAAATGATGAATAAAGAGCTTTTTGAGTATTGCAAAAACACACCGTGGTGCAGAGATTTTGTGGCGCAATATAATACGTATGAGCAGTTTGTAAAGCTGGGGCTGGGGGTCATGGTAACAAAAGACGGTGTTCCCGTTTCCGGTGCGTCATCATACAGCGCGTATAAAGACGGCATTGAGATACAGGTGGACACGCTGTCAGGACACCGCAGACAGGGGCTTGCATATTTTGCGTGCGCTCAGCTGATACTGAAATGTCTTGAAAAAGGGATCTTTCCAAGCTGGGATGCACATAATCTCACATCGCTTACCCTTGCGCGAAAGCTAGGATATGAGTTTGCATATTCATATACGGCTTATGAAATAAGTAAACAAAATGGATGTTAGGGTGTGCCTGACGAGTAATAAAAATCCACCAATACTGGTATGTATTGGTGGATTTTTTTAGTTGCATTATAGTCGAATAAATAAAGGCAAAACCTTATGTTTTCTTATCGGGTACACCCTAAAGGTATCAGCGGTTTATCTTTATATATTTACTTATTTTCTTCCTCGCCGGCCTTCATGCTGAGGTATGCATTGATAAATCCGTCGATATCGCCGTCCATAACTGCGTTGATATTGCCGTTTTCAAAGCCTGTGCGGTG
Source organism: Oscillospiraceae bacterium (assembly GCA_017461585.1). Taxonomy (GTDB): domain Bacteria; phylum Bacillota; class Clostridia; order Oscillospirales; family Oscillospiraceae; genus Alloscillospira. The sequence goes on from JAFTYM010000011.1 coordinate 33,521, forward strand.
GTCCTTCGCAAGGGTATAGGGCATGAAAACATAGGATCTTATCTGGCTGCCCCACTCGATCTTCATCTGCTCACCCTTGATGTCGGAGATTTTTTCAAGATGCTCGCGTTCTTTGATCTCAACAAGCTTGGACCTCAGCATACGCATTGCATATTCTCTGTTCTGATGCTGGCTGCGCTCCGTCTGGCAGGCAACGATGATGCCTGTGGGAATATGGGTGATACGGATAGCAGACTCTGTCTTGTTAACGTGCTGTCCGCCGGCACCGGAAGAGCGGTAAGTGTCTACCTTAAGGTCTTCAGAGCGGATCTCGACCTCTACATCGTCGGAGATTTCGGGCACAACCTCGATAGCCGCAAAGGAAGTGTGGCGGCGTCCCGAAGAGTCAAAGGGGGAGACACGAACAAGTCTGTGGATACCGCTTTCGCTCTTAAGATAGCCGTAAGCATTCTCTCCCTCGATTGCGATAGTAGCGGATTTTACGCCTGCTTCTTCGCCGTCAAGGTAGTCGAGGAGTTTGTACTTCATGTTGTGGCGCTCAGCCCAGCGTGTGTACATACGGTAAAGCATCTGTGTCCAGTCCTGTGCCTCTGTTCCGCCTGCACCTGCGTGGAAGTTGAGGATAGCGTTGCAGCTGTCATACTCGCCGGAGAGAAGTGTGGAAAGGCGCATCTCTTCAAGAGCTTTTTCAAAAGAAGCATATTCCTCTTCCAACTCGGGAAGAAGGCTGTCATCATTTTCCTCGATAGCCATTTCGCACAGGGTGATAAGGTCATCCCATCTGCCTGCAAGCTTTTCATACTTTTCGCACTTATTCTTAAGCTGCTTTATGCGCTGAAGAACCTTTTGGGAATTATCAAGGTCGTTCCAAAAACCGTCCTTTGCAGACTCTGCCTCAAGCTCTGCGATCTCTTCCTTTGCAGCTTCCAGCTTAAGTGCTCCGCCAAGAGTAACAAGAGTAGGCTGTAAACCATTTATTTTAACTTTATAATCTTCAAATTCAATCATGTCTATGACCGCACTTTCGTTAAATTTAGAAATTAGCTATAATATTATATATGAAATGGCATTATCTGTAAAGCCTGTGTTTTCTGTCGAAACACAGGAACCCCCGATGAATTATCATCGGGGGTTTGTTTTTTATCTGTCGCTGGGACGTCCGTCCTCTTCTCCGTAGATAAGGTCATCTATATCTCCGGGAGGAAATTGGGGCGGAAAGCAGTTAAATGCAGCCATAATGTCTCCTCCTTTTCAGCGCATATAGACCAGTATATGCACCGGAAAGCGAAAACATCACAAAAGCTTTGCGGCATACAGCGCAACAAGGTTTATAAGAGCGTGCAGCGCAATAGGACACCAGATAGTACCGCTCTTTTCGTAAAGGCGGCAGAGAACAAATGTTGCAGGAACATACTGGAGCAGATATACCCACAGCTGCCAGCTGTAGTCCGTAATAAAATACGCATACAGATGATAGAACGCAAAGAACACTATGGTCACAGCATACGCCCAGAATCTGCTTTTTTTGCGGATAGTTCCGAACAGGGCACCGCGGAACATACTCTCTTCAACTACAGGCGCAAATATTACAGACATCACTGCCATAACATTGAAGTTTTCACGGACAAGGGCATTTATATTCGCGGAATTCGGATTTATTGCAAGCTCGTAATCTCCAACTGCTGCAACAACGATCCAGGACACCACCGCAGAAAGAACATAGTATAAGCCGAAACTGCTCATCACCCTCGCGAAAAATCTCACCTTATTCTCAAAAATATCCTCAAACGACTTCTTGAGAAATTTCCACATAAACAGCAGGCAGAACAGAAATCCCACCGCGTATATGAGCAGGTTAAGCACAGCTTCGCCGCAGTTCATTTTATCCGAGAGTTCATCGATCAGCACTACCAAAATGGGGATCACCCAGCAATGCAGAGGGATATAGATAATACCGCCGATGCGCTCTCTCACAGACATTGGAAAGTTAAAAGAGGGGTTATTCATCCTGCACCTTCTTTTTAAGCTCATACAAGAGGTTCATAGCCTCAATAGGTGTTATCGTGTTGATATCTGTATTTTTGAGAGTTTCAACAACTTCATTTCCCGTAACATCCATAAAGGATATCTGGAACTCATCATTTCTGGGCTCATACTTGGGGAAGACAGACGCAGGCTCTGCCTCCAGTTCTTTAAGAACAGCCTTTGCTCTCTTTACAACGCTTTCGGGCACACCTGCAAGACCTGCAACCTCGATGCCGTAGCTGTCGTCAGCACCGCCGGAGACTATCTTTCGCAGGAAGATTACATCGCCGCCGCGCTTTTTTGCAGTAATGCTGTAGTTTTTGATTCCGTTCCCCGCTTTTTCCATGGACGTAAGCTCATGGTAATGGGTTGCAAACATAGTCTTTGCACCGAGAGTCTTTTTCTCCGCACAGAACTCCAGTACCGCCTTTGCAATAGCCATGCCGTCGTATGTTGAAGTACCTCTGCCTATCTCGTCTAAAATGAGCAGGCTTCGGGATGTTGCATTTTCCAAAATTTCCGCAACCTCAGTCATCTCCACCATAAATGTGGACATGCCTGCAGAAAGGTCGTCGGATGCGCCGATTCGTGTAAACACGCGGTCAACAACGCCGATATGTGCAGACCTTGCAGGGACGAAAGATCCAATCTGCGCCATAAGAGTGATGAGTGCGGTCTGACGCATATATGTTGATTTACCTGCCATGTTGGGTCCTGTGATTATGGCAGTTCTGTCGGTTGTAAGGTTTAAGAAGGTATCATTGGGCACAAAGAGAGAGTCTCTCTGCATCGCCTCAACAACAGGATGACGTCCGTCCTTTATCTCAATGGCTCCGGAAAGGTCAACCTCGGGCATACAGTAATTGTTCTTTACCGCAACCTCTGCAAAGCTGCACAGAACATCTGTCTCTGCCACCTTTGCGGCTGTGTCCTGAATACGTACAACGTGAGCGGAAATTTCCTCACGCAGCTGTGTGAACAGGCGGTATTCAAGATCTGCAAGATTGTCCTTCGCGTTTAAAAGGGCGGTTTCCAGCTCTTTAAGCTCCTGAGTTATAAATCTCTCGCAGTTTGTAAGAGTCTGCTTGCGTACATAGTCTGCAGGCACATCCTCGGACATGCTGCGGGGAATTTCGATATAATAACCGAAAACCTTGTTGTAGCCGACCTTGAGCTTTTTGCCTGTGCGCTCTTTTTCTCTCGCCTCAATATTTGCCAGCGCCTCTGTACTGTTATTGAGAAGGCTTCTGAGATAGTCTACCTGTTCGTTAAAGCCGGGTCTTATAAAGCCTGCCTCACGGATGGAAAATGGAGGATCTGCATCAATAGTGCGGTCAATAAGCTCTCGGATATCCTCTAAAACATCCATTCCCGCAAGTTCTTTCAGCTTTATGCTGTTCTTGACGGAGATAAGCTCCGCAACACGGGGAACATAGCAGAGTGATGCCCAAAGGGCGCGCATGTCGCGGCCATTTGCAGTTCCGTAGACGATTTTGCCGATAAGGCGCTCAATATCTCCGATCTGGCGGAGCGCCTCTGTAAGCTCCCCGCGGCAGACAGTATCGTCATAAAGCTCCTTTACCGCTGCCTGTCTTCTGCCGATATGTACGGGAGAGAGCAGAGGACGGAGCACCCATGAGCGCATAAGTCTTCTGCCCATGGCTGTTTTTGTCTTGTCCAGCACCCATAAAAGGCTGCCCTTTTTCTCCTGCGCTCTTATAGACGCCACAAGCTCTAGGCTTCGGAGTGTCTGCAGGTCAAGCTCCATATACTCTTCGCCTGAGTTTATACGCAGAGTGTTGATGTGAGACAGGTCGGTTTTCTGTGTATCAGTCATATACTGCAGCAGGCTGCCTACCGCCATAACAGCAGAGCGGCTGAGCTTTAAATCCTCTGCCATCTGAGCTTTAAACTGATTTCTCAAAAGCTCTCTGCACTTATTAAAATCAAAAAGCGCGTCCATTTTCTGAGTCATGCACTCCATACGCTCTTTGAGAAATACGCGAAGCTCTGCACATTCCCATGAAGCAGCATCAAGCACAGCTTCCGCAGGAAGATATGCGCCGATTTCGTTCATAATGTGACCGATATCATCGCCCGTAAACTCTGTCACAGCCATTTCACCTGTGGAAAGCTCCGCGAAAGCAACAGCAGCGCTGCCTTTCTCCATAGAAACGGCGCAGAGATAGTTGGACTTACCCTCGTCCAGCATGGATGTCTCAATAAGAGTACCGGGAGTTATAATGCGGACGATGTCGCGCTCTACAAGGCCCTTTGCTGTTGCAGGGTCTTCCATCTGCTCACAGATTGCAACCTTATAGCCCTTTGCGATAAGGCGGGCAATATACGCCTCGGAAGAGTGGTAGGGTACGCCGCACATAGGTGTGCGATCTTCGGGATTTTCCTTATTTCTGTCTCTTGTGGTTAAGACGATATCCAACTCCTGAGAGGCTGTCTTTGCGTCCTCGCCAAACATCTCATAAAAATCGCCGAGACGGAAAAACAGGATGCAATCCTGATTCTTTTCTTTTATTTCAAGATATTGTCTCATCATGGGGGTAAGCTCTGCCACGACGTTCAACTCCTTGTTATCTCAAATGTCTAATATAACATTATAACATCTTTTTCAATAAGACACAATTATCCGTCAAAAAACTTCTTTTTTGAATTCGGGCAGGTATTTTGCAAAATACCTGCCCGACAAAATTTATTCAACTTCATTCAATAATTCCTCAACTGAGACACCAAATAATTTTGCAAGTGCAAACAAATTTGACGTACTGGGATCAGACACGCCGCTTTCCCATTTTGATACAGCCTGTCTGCTTACGCCAATGCTCTCAGCAACGAACTCCTGCGTCATTTTACATCTTGTTCTATGTTCTTTTAACGTCTCTCCCAAAGATCTTTTAATATTCGATTTCTCTTTTCTGACCTCTCCTGATTTGATATATCTCTTTAACGCCTTCGTGATAAGCACAAATAAATATACCATTGCGCCTAAGAAAATCAGTCCGAAAACAAAGCTTAAACTCGTTACAATTATCATATTCTTCATATTTTCTGTCTCCTTTACTGTTTTGTAAGTGCATTTTACTTCACATAAACAGGTTGCTTCCACCAACTATCGCGCAACTTAAGGTTGCTTATTCAAAAAATTTTAAGTGTCATTTGTTATGCTAAGACTGCGCATTAGAAAAAAGCAGGAGATTTTTTAAATCTCCTGCTTTGAATTCTTTATTTACCCAAAAGTCTTTTTCCTAAATCAAATGCCTTCTGCAGATCCTGGGGCCAGATTTCTTCTCTTCTCTTCTTCTTTGCCTCAACATCGAACATACCGGAAGCAAACTTGGAATAGTCGTTCCACTGCCATGTCTCGTTTGCCATGATGAACTCTGTTGTTCCGCCAAGGACTTTAAGACATCCTGCGTTCTGCTCGTAAGCGTACTGCTGGCAGTCTGCAAACTGCTCGGGGCAGTTCATTGTGTAGATAAAGCCGCAGTTTACGTGACCCTTAAAATAGGGCGGTGTGTTGTCATAGGAAATGTACTGGAAGGTAAGTCTCTCGATGAAGTTTCTTGTCATACCTGTAACATCGCCGATGTACAGAGGAGAGCCCACGATAAGTGCATCGCAGGTCGCGATATCCTCGAGTAGAGGGGTAAGACCGTCTTTGAAGTTGCACTTACCAAAGTCGGGATTGCCCAGCTTTTTGCACATGCAGCAGCTGATGCAGCCCTTGAAATCAAGATCCGCCAGATGATATAGCTTTGTCTCAGCGCCGACAGACTCAGCACCCTTTAATGCGCTTTCCAGCATCTGCGCTGTGTTCCATGTTTTTCTGGGACTTCCGTTTACAGCAATAACTTTCATACAGAATTCTCCTTTATATTTCATTTTTAATTATCATTCGTTGCATTTCCGTCTCCCCAGACTGGTATCTGCTCACCCAGATATGTAGGCTTCGGGCGCGTTACGGTATAGACCCAATCCTTTGCCCTTGCCAAAATTTCACGGGCATCTCTGTAGGTTTGTCCGTAATATCTGATATCTGCCGCGGGAACGCCCACAGCATCAAGTTCAAAATCAGCTGCAATATACAGCGCCCTGTAAAGGTGATATTCCTGTGTTACGATAACCATGCTCTGTACACAGAAAATATCACGGGCTCTGTAAACGCTCTCATATGTGGAAAAACCGGCGTGATCCATGAAAATATCCTCAGACGGGATACCTGCATCAATGAGGTAATTTTTCATTACATTTACCTCGTCGTAGCCTTCAGTTCCGTGGTCGCCTGAGACGATTATTTTCTCCGAAGCACCCGCTTTGTAAAGCTCAATGCCCATTTCAAGGCGGTCTCTAAGCATAAGAGACGGTGTTCCGTCATCACGAACGCCTGCTCCTAAGATAAGGATACAGTCATACCCGCTTCCTGCGTTTGCAGCATCCGAAATCATACTGTCGGTTTTCTGCACAATTCGTGTGTTCAGCGCAAAAACCAACGCCAGCAGAAAGCATCCCAAGCAGAAAAGTATGGCAACAATCCGCCAAATAAGTTTTGCCTTAGTCATCAATATCAAAGTTTTCCAGACCTTTTTTGCTCTCTGCCTTGCTGTCTCCGTGCTTTACAAAGATCATTGTAATAAAGCTTGCCGCAGCAAAAATTGCACCGTAGGGGAACAGCAGAACATATCCCGCATCGGGATTTACGCTGCCGAGAAGCTTATAGCCGTGCTCAAGTACAACGCCGGAGAGAATAGGTGTGATGATCTGTGCAGACTGGGAAGCTGTGTAGTAATATCCCGTATATCTGCCCACATCTGCTCCCTTGCACATCTCAACTACCATGGGGAAGCTGTTGACGCCGATAGCTGCCCAGCCGAAGCCTGCGAGGATAAAGAAGAAGAAAATAAGTCCGCCGAAGGTCTTGAAAAATACGCAGCTGCCGAACGCAATGGTCAGCAGGACGATACCGCCCATAATGGTCTTTTTTCTGCCAAATTTTGTGGAGATAACGCCAACGGGAATGTATGCAATAATAGCAGCAGCCTGGGCAATCATAAGAGTGTAGGCAAATGCGCCGCCCTCAAGGCCCCAGTATACATTTGCATACTTGGAAAAGGATGTGGTGATGGCGTTGTAACCCATAAACCACAGGAAGATGGAAGCCAGCATAAACGCAAAGGAGATCTTTGCCTTGCGGCTCATTTCCTTGCCTGCATTGGGGTCCACAGCCTCTTCATCCTTTACACCCATTGCACGGGACTCTTCCTCTGCAATTGCAACAAGTTCAGGTTCCTTGACCTTTGCAAAAAGTCCGATAATGCAGAGAAGCATAAAGACAATAAGGAGAATAAACAGGGGAAAATAGCTCACACCGTCATCAGGTGCAAGTACGCCGATAGCACCCAGCATAAGGATTCCGCCTACGGTACCTGCAAGGTTGATGATGGCATTCGCCTTGGATCTTAAGGGTTTCGGCGTCACATCGGGCATAAGGGCAACTGCAGGGCTGCGGTAAGTTGCCATGGAGAGCAGCGCTCCGCCCAATGTCACAACAAATAAAATGAGATTATGGTTTGTAACGGCAACAGGCATAAGAAATGCAAATACACAGGCCGCCAGCGTTCCCAGAACGATAAAGGGCATACGTTTTCCGTAGCGGGTCGTCGTCTTGTCAGACAGCGCTCCGAAAATCGGCAGCATAAACAGCGCCAGCACATTGTCAAGAGCCATTATGATGCCTGCGATATCGTCTCGGAGATCAAATACGTCTTTTAAAACAAGGGGAACGATGCTGTCGTAAACCTGCCAGAATGCGCTGATGGACATAAAGGCAAGTCCGACCCATAGGGTTCTTTTTGTGTTCAGTTTCATTTCTGCACCTCTGCTTTATGTATTGGTATAATTTTATAGTATTGTTATATTTAATTCAACTATAATTTGACCTGACCGTTTAATTGGGTTAAAATCAAAATATAAATTCTGCTTTCGGAGGAAATCACGATGAAATTACGTCATCTTATCATACCCGCTCTTGCCGTAGCAGGCACGGCATATCTTTTAGCACCCGAAAAGCCCAGCCCGTCAAAGACAGCGCCTTTTAAAGGACGCAACTTTGCCCACCGCGGTCTGCACACCAAAGACGGCTCCGCACCTGAAAACTCCCTGCCCGCTTTTCAGGCAGCTTCTATTTTAGGCTACGGTGTGGAGCTTGATGTACACCTGACAGCTGACAACAAGGTGGTTGTTTTCCATGATGACACCTTAGAACGCATGTGCGGAGATCCCCGCAAGATCGAGGACCTGACATTTGAAGAGCTGTCCGATCTCACTCTCGGACAGACAGAATGCAAGATTCCCCTCCTGACGGATGTCTTTGAAGTTTTGGACGGCGCTCCCATAATCCTTGAGATCAAGCGCGGCAGCAGAAACGACCTTTTGTGTGCTCTCACTTTGGCGCTTATTCAGGAATATAAGGGAGATATCTGCGTTGAAAGCTTTGACCCCTTCATTGTAGGCTGGTTCAAGAAAAATGCGCCCCATATTCTCCGCGGTCAGCTCTCCTGTCATCACTCACAGCTTAAAAATATCAGCAAGCCTACAGCCTTCATGCTGTCAAACCTGTTTACAAACTTCATCGCCCGCCCCAACTTTATAGCTTACGGCATCGGCAAAAAGCCTCTTTCTGTCAAAATAAGCGAAAAAATGGGCGCCATGAAGGTCTGCTGGACATCAAAATCCACCGTTAATGAAATTGGCAACGACGCTGTTATTTTCGAGCATTACATCCCAGACGTACGCTTTAAATAATCGCCTATTTCCACAACCGACGGGAATACGTAATCTGGCTTTACGTCAGATTCTCTGAGCATTTCTTCCGTAGTCTCGCCTGACATAACGCAGACTGACACAGCCCCTGCGTTAACGCCTGCTGCTATATCCGTATAAAGTCTGTCTCCCACCATGGCGATCTTGTCGTTGGAAATACCCGTTTTTTCGGAGATAATGTCTATCATCCGTCTTTCGGGCTTGCCGATGTATGTGGGTTTTACTCCTGTAGACGCGGTAAGAAGCGCGCAGATGCTTCCGCAATCGGGCAGAACCTCGCCTTTCGGCATGGGACAGACAAAATCGGGGTTTGCCGCAATAAAAGCCGCTCCATGGCGGATAAAATGCACCGCCTTGTCCAGCTTTTCATAGGTAAGTTCCGTATCAAACCCCACAACTACCGCAGAAGGCTCGTTTTCCGTAAACTCAACACCATAGCTTTCAAGTTCCTCCATAAAGCGTTTTGTTCCAACAGGATAAACGCCTTTATGGGGGAATTTTTCATTTATATACATAGCTGTCGCCATGCCCGATGTGAACACGTTCTCCGCTTTACAGGGAAAACCTAATTTGTTAAGACGGGTTATATAGTCCACGCCCGCACGGGAAGAGTTATTGGTCAGGTAGATATACTTTCTGCCCGTCTTTTCAAGTGTTTTTATAAACTCAACCGCACCGTCAAAAACCTCATCCCCCAGATACAGCGTACCGTCCATATCCAAAAGAAACAGCTTGGTATTTTGCAGCTTGTCCATACTTCTCCACTCCTGCCGATTTTGTTTACAAAATTATACCACACGGCAATCTAAATTACACCCTTGTAATTGAAATCACATTTGGAATATGTTATTGTAAAACCATAAAGAATTTATTAAGGAGGAAATATTATGCCTATCAAGACAATGGAAAACGCATACTCTCTCAAGGGAAAGAATGCTATCGTAACAGGCGGCAACAAGGGTATCGGCAAGGGTATTGCAACTGCATTTGCACAGCAGGGCGCAAACGTCGCCATTCTCGCACGTGATGAGGCTACTTCTCTTGAAGTTATCAAGGAATTTTCCGTATACGGCGGAAAGTACATCTTTGTAAAGACAGATGTGGGCAATCTTGAAAACTGCAAGTCTTCCACACAGGCAGTTATCGACCAGCTCGGCAAGATCGACATTCTCGTAAACAACGCAGGTATTGCAGCCGGCGGTCCTTTCCTTGACATGGATGAGAATATGACAGACTGGTTCAGAGTACAGAGCATCGACTTAAACGGTGTCGCACAGATGTGCTATTTTGTAGGCAAGCACATGAAGGAAACAGGCGGCGGCAAGGTCATCAACATCAGCTCCAACGCAGGTGAGATCGTAAACGTTGACCTTATGGCTCCTTATGCAGCAGCAAAGGCAGCAGTAAACCGTCTTACAAAGAGCCTCGCTTTCGAGTGGGGTCCCCACGGCATCAACGTAAACGCTATCGCCCCCGGCTTCACTTGGTCCAACTTCTCCAACGAGCTGCCCGAAGAGGCATATCACCACCTCTGCAGCAAGACTCCCACAGGTCGTTTCGGTGAGGCAATTGAGGTCGGCGCACTTGCAGTTTACCTTGCAAGCGCAGCAAGTGATCAGGTAACAGGCCTTATCGCAACTATCGACGGCGGCTACGGTCTTGCAAGATAAGTTTTTAATTAAGGTAATACTGTAAAATATGAACTGTCCTATTTGATTTTTTGGCAATACCGTTTTTCGCCATACTTCGGTATGGCTTGGTAATTGTTGTCAAAAAATCGAAAGGACAGTTTATTTGTGCAAAGAAATATAAATATAATGTACTTGACGGCACTTTTGCAAGGTATGGTATTTTATGCCCCTATTGCAACCCTTTACCGCAGCGCCGTTGGAGTCACTATCTCTCAAATTGCAGTAATTGAGAGCATTTCTCTTGTTCTCAGCTTTGTTTTTGAGCTGCCATGGGGAATACTGGCAGATCGTATAGGCTATAAAAAGACCATAATTGTATGTAACGCACTCTATTTTGTGTCAAAACTCGTGTTTTGGAAAGCAACTGGATTTTTCGGATTCTTCGCAGAGCGCGTACTTTTAGCCATAGTCATTTCCGGTCTCTCAGGTGTAGATGTAAGTATCCTGTATCTGTCGAGTCCGCCCCAAAAAAGCCATAAAGTCTTCAGCATTTACAGCGCACTTGGAACCGCAGGTCTCCTTTTGGCATCACTTGTATACTCTGTTTTCATAGGAAGCAACTTCCGATCAGCAGCTGCTTTGACGGTATTAAGCTATGGTGCTGCAGCTCTTTTATCGTTGTTGCTTAAAGAAGTACGGCATCCGAAAAAAGACAGATTTTCACCAAAAGAACTGCTAATAAGCTTAAAAAGCACTATTCAAGATAAAAAGCTCCTCCTGTTCCTGCTTGCTTTCGCACTCTTTTCGCAGACATATCAAAGTGTTACTGTATTTTTCAGCCAGCTTAAGTTCGAAAGCTTAGGTGCAAGCTCACATATCATTGGTGCTGTTCACATTGTCATTACACTGGCAGGACTTGTTTCTGTATTTTCCGAAAAGCTGACAAAAACAAGGCACAGAAAAGCACTTGTTATACTTCCCTTGCTCGGCACGTTCTTTTGTGTTGCTTTAGCAACAAGCTCGTCTTTGTTTTTCTCTGCCGCCGCAGTAATACTAATTCAGGGAGTATTCAGCATTTTTGAGCCATTAAAGATCTCTCTGGAAAGCAGGATGACAGAATCAGACGACAGAGCTACTGCACTCAGCATCAATACCATTATAACCGACAGCACATCCGCAGGTATCAGCGTAATGCTTGGATATGCAGCAGAAAAAAGCCTTTCGCTGTCTTTTGTTCTGTGCGCCGTACTTTGCTGTGTTAGTGCAGTAATAATGAAGTTATCAAAAGGAAGCATACACTAAAAGTGTATGCTTCCTTTTATGCTATTTCGTCAGGGTTCCGCTTTCGCTTTCGATAAGGATAAGGATTTTTTCCTCAACGCCCGTTTCAGCATTTACATAGACAATACAATGTCTGTCATCCTCTGTTTCACATTTAAACTCATGGCACAAGACCTCATATTGTCCGTCTGTGGGTATTACCGCCAGATTGTGAGACATTATTTCCAGCACGTCAGACACTTTTTCTTCCGCATTTTCCTTTGAGACTTTGATTTCCGGCAGCTGTCTTTCGGCGTGGCTCATAACATATCCCATAGTCTCAAAGCCCGTTACCTCACCGTTATCCAGCGCAACAGATACCTTTATAAGGTCGGTGTAGCATACAACTCCGTCCTGCTCATAGGCAAAATTCACGGTGCAGACATTGCCGTTTGTCATATAGTAGCTCTCCCGCATGCTCTCATATCCCGCTTTTTCGAGAAACTCACGGGCGATTCCAACTGCTTCTTTCTGTGAATATTCTGCCTCTCCCACATTTCGGGACACCATAATTTCAAGGACTACTCCGCCCTGAACGGAAACCTCGGCGTAAACTGTTTCACTTTCATTTTCTGCCTCTATCATATAAAAGGGCAAACTGCCCTCACTCACGCCTGTTACCGCAAAGCTTTCAGCAGGTATTTCCAAAAGCTCCGACGCTTTTTGTACTGCTTCATCTTCTGAAACATCGTCCATTCCCTCAAGATATAAGGGCTTCATAGTCTCAATATGCTGGGAAAACGGTCCGTCGTAAATAAGCTCCGGAACCTCGGGGAACTCGCTTTCAACCACCTTCATACTTTCCGACAACGCGCCTTCTGCGGCTTCATCTGCACTGCTTAGAGCGGAAATGGATATTGTGCCGTCATCAATCTCATCCATAAGCTGATTTAAATTATACGACAGTACCTCTGCAACCTCCGCAAGCTGTTTCAAGTTTTCATACTGCTCTTCTGTATAGCCGTTTCCGCCTGCTGCCGATTTCGACAGCATGTAGGTATAATCACCCACGCTCGTCAGAAAACTCGTAGTATGCTCCAGCTCTCCGTAAAAGGGAAGCTCACCCATTATCATTCTGGCAGCCTTTGCCTCTCCGTAAACCTCAGCACATGTACTGCTGATAAGAGCAGGTGATGCTGCATAAAGACTTTTCTCAAGTCCCGAGCTGATATTCCCCACGCTGCCCGCCAGCTCCGAGAACGCATGTCGGTTTGAAACCGTCACCGCTCTCTCATAATCCTCCGCGCGGTCATACTGGTATATTGCAACACCGCTTAGCGTAAGTACCCCCACTACTGCAAATATGATTGCTAAAACACGAATTACTTTGGTCATAAAAAACACCCCTTTGCGGTTAGTTTTACCGCAAAGGGGCTTTGTTATTTATGGAATTTCAAAAATTACTCTGTCATCAGACGAGCCATAGCCTCGCTGATACGGCTGAGCGAATTGTATCTGCCCAGAATGTGGCAGATCTCAACTGCACCGCCGGGAGTTACTGTCTGACCGGAAACTGCGATACGTACAGGCCACATAAGAGTTGCATTCTTAACACCCAGCTCCTGTGCAAGGTTAATGAGACCGTCGTGAATTGTCTGCTGCTCCCAGTTGGGCAGGTTCTGGAACAGAGGCAGAACAGCGAGCAGCATATCAACGGCAACTTCCTTGTTGCACTTGGACTTCTTGTTCTCAAAAAGCTCAAGACCGTATGCGGGAAGCTCTTCAAAGAAACCGATCTTCTCAGCAGTAATATCTGTCAGCTTTTCGCATCTCTGCTGGAGGATACCTGCTATCTTTGCAGGGTTAAGATCCTCGTTTGTTACGATCGCACGGATATAGGGCTCTGCGATCTTAGCAAATTCTTCAGCAGGCAGAGCTCTGATGTACTCGCTGTTAAAGTATGTCAGCTTGTTGATATCAAAAATTGCAGGGGACTTGGAAAGACCCTTTACGTCAAATACCTCTACCAGCTCAGAAAGTGTGTAGATCTCGCGCTCTCCGCCGGGATTCCAGCCTAAGAGTGCAACGTAGTTTACAACTGCCTCGGAAAGATAACCCATCTCGATAAGATCCTCGTATGAGGGATCGCCGTTTCTCTTGGACATCTTGTGCTGTGCGTCACGCATTACAGGTGCGCAATGGATGTAAGCAGGAACCTCCCAGCCGAAGGACTGATAAAGCAGGTTGTACTTAGGAGCAGAAGAGAGATATTCGCTGCCGCGGACAACGTGTGTAATACCCATAAGGTGGTCGTCGATTACGTTTGCAAAGTTATATGTGGGCAGTCCGTCAGACTTGAGAAGAACATTGTCATCAAGGCTGTCGTTGGGAACTTCGATATCACCGAAAACGAGATCGGAGAATGTTGTTGTACCCTCTGCAGGAATCTTCTGGCGGATAACATAGGGAATTCCTGCTGCAATTTTTGCCTCTACCTCTTCCTTTGTGAGCTTGGGGCAATCGCACTTATGCTTTTTGATGTCAGTACCTTCAGCATCGTGGGTATTGCCCTTGTCGCAGAAGCAGTAGTATGCACCGCCCTTTTCAACAAGGAGCTCAGCATACTTTCCGTAAAGGTCACGGCGCTCTGTCTGAACGTAAGGACCTACGGGACCGCCGATATCGGGACCTTCATCGTGCTGCAGACCGCACTTTTTCATTGTTGCGTAGATAATATCTACAGCGCCTTCAACCAGTCTGCTCTGGTCTGTATCCTCAATTCGGAGAAGGAAGTCACCGCCGAGACTCTTTGCAATAAGGTATGTGTAAAGAGCTGTACGCAGATTGCCAACGTGCATATAGCCTGTGGGGCTGGGTGCAAAACGTGTGCGGACGCGTCCTTTGGGGATGCGTGCCTCCATCTCGTCAAACCATGCTTTATCAATAGCCATAATTTATATCCTCCAAACTTTTTCGTTTTTACTTATTAAAACGGCGCTTCGTCGCTGTTATCAGCAGGCTCTTCATCGGGAAGAGTCTCAATAGGCGCTGTGCCGTGGATAAACTGTCTCTCCTGCCATTGCTGACGTGTTATGAGCAGAGACCTGGGCTTTGCACCCTCAAAAGGTCCTATAATTCCCAGTTCTTCCATCTGGTCAACAATTCTTGCCGCTCTTGAATATCCCAGCTTAAGTCTGCGTTGGAGCTGAGAAACGGACGCCTGACCCAGATTGAACACAACATCCACAGCCTGAGGAAGCAGGTCGTCGTAATCATTTTCCACATTGGGCTCTTCAGCCTTTGCGCTCTTGCTGTTTTTGTCCTCTGCAGCTTTTTCAATCTGCGCAATAACATCTGCAGCGTATTCTGCGTCTCCGCTTCTCTTGATGAAGTTGATAACATCTTCACGTTCTTCGTCGGAAACCCATGTACCCTGAATTCTCACAGGCTTGGAGCCGCTGTCTTTTCTGAAAAGCATATCGCCGTTACCTAAAAGCTTATCCGCACCTGTTGCCTCCATAATAATACGGGACTCCAGGGCGCTTGAAACCTGAAGGGCGATTCTTGCGGGGATGTTGGACTTCATCAGACCTGTGATGATATCCGCTCTGGGGCTCTGTGTGGCGATGACGAGATGAACACCTGCAGCACGTCCCATCTGTGCAATGCGGATGATAGACTCTTCAACTTCCTTGGAAGCTGTCATCATAAGGTCAGCCAGCTCGTCAATAACAACAACAAGCTGAGGAAGCGTCTTTCCGTCCTCCCGTGTCTTCATGACCTCGTTGTAGCTTGCAAGGTCTCGGACATTTTCATCGGAAAGGTAGCGGTAACGCTTTTCCATTTCAACAACTGCCCACTGAAGTGCACCCGCTGCCTTTTTAGGCTCTGTTACAACAGGGACAAGCAGATGGGGTATGCCGTTATAGATCTTGAATTCGACCATTTTCGGGTCGATCATTATGAACTTTACTTCATCGGGAGATGCCTTGTAGAGAATACTCAGAATAAGAGAGTTAAGGCATACAGACTTACCGGAGCCCGTAGTACCTGCAACAAGCAGGTGGGGCATCTTTGCGATGTTTCCGACGATGGCATCACCGGAAATATTCTGACCGATGGCAAATGTAAGTCTTGAAGAGGAGTTCTTAAACTCTGTAGAGTCGATAATGTCTCTTAAGTATACTGTGCTGATGACCTTGTTGGGTATCTCAATGCCAACAGTTGCGATTTTATTGGGCATTGCAGCAATACGTACGCTGGATGTACCGAGGGCAAGGGCGATATCCTTTTCAAGGTTTTCAAGCTTGGAAAGCTTTGTGCCCGCCTCGATCTCAGCCTCGTATCTTGTGACCTTGGGACCTCTTGTGAAACCAACAACGGAGAGATTTACACCAAAGCTGCGGAACGCACTTTCAAGTCTTTCGGCATTTGTCCTTGCCTCTCCTGCACCTTCTCCCAAAGCACCGCCGGGAACACCTGCAGGCAGCAGGTCAAGGGGAGGAAATACATAGTTATCCTCATCTCCGTCAAGCTCTGTAGTCAGATCATCAAATGTTGCGGCATCCTCTTCTTCAGGCTCTTCAACTATGGTTTCTTCAACCACAATCTCTTCTTCCTCAGGTTCCGGGATAATCTCTTCGACTTCTTCCTCAAGCTTCTCCGGCTCTTCTTCAACCGTTTTTACGGGTTCAGGGATTATTTCGGGTTCAAAAACAGGCTTGGGCGTCGGCTTCTTCTCGATAATTTCGCCTGTTGTCTCATCCACATCATAATCCAGCGGAATATCTATATCAGAGCGGCGTGTTCTCTTGCGCGGCTTTTTCTCTTCTTCCTTTTCGGGAACCTCTTCCTTGACTGGAACTTCCCTAACAGGCTTTACGCGCTCTTTCTTTTCCTTTTCAGGTCTGTTCATCACGTCTTCAACTATCTTGCCCACTCTTACGCGGCAAGCGGCGATAACCAGAAGCACAAGGATGATCACAAATATAATAACAGCACCGACCGTACTGAACAGGTATACAAACAGCTCAGCCAGACCGCCGGCGATTATACCGCCGGACTTATTCTGAACGCCGCTTTTCCAAAGTTCGCCGATCAGCTTCACACCCGAAAACTGCGTTCTGCAGAGGATGAGATGCATTATGCTGCCGAAAATAACAGAAATGCAGATTGTCGCAGCCGTTCTCCAGCCTGCGTGCTTATCACTTCGGCGTACCACAAGCTGAATCGCACCTATAATAAGCAGAGGCGGCAGTATGTAATAACCCCAACCGCACAGACCTTTCATAAGGTCGCACAAAATACCGATGACCTTTCCGCTTGTGCCGGCACTTACAAAGTATCCCAAGGAGGAAAATACGCCAAGCGCCAGCAGCACCAGAACTGCAATCAATCTGCCCCGGAATGCAGATTGGTTTTCCGGGGCCTTTTTGCCGTTTTTGGAAGATCTTGCAGTATTTTTAGATGAGGTATTTTTTGTATTTTTAGTGTTTTTGCCTTTACTTTGGGCCAATTTTTTCACCTCATAATCAAATAATCACGGACAGCAGCATAGTTACCACGCCAAGTCCCCAGCAATAATATGCCAGTTTGCCGAATCTTCCCCTCTTGATTATTCTGTTGAGAAGATTGATGGCAAGAAATCCTGTTATAAATGCAAATATCATTCCGAAGATATATGCAGGAAAATAGCTCCATGTAATACCTGCGCCGATGACCTTCGCGATACTTACAAGCAGAGAGCCAACGATAGCGGGCAGGGAAAGCATCATGGAAAAGCGTGTCGCATAGCTCTTTGAAAGTCCGCGGGACATTCCGACAGAGAGGGTTACACCTGTTCTTGAGATGCCGGGAATAAGAGCAACAGCCTGTGCAAGACCGATTACAAGAGCATCTTTGACAGACATATTTCGCGCATTCTTTTTTCCGGACTGAATAAGCTTGTCTACAGAATAGAGCAGAAGTCCGTTTGCCAAAAGGGCAAATCCGATGAAGCCTGTCATTGTAAACAGCTTTGACACGGCATTGCTTACAAACAGCGCTGCTACCAAAGGCAGAGTACCTATAGCCACAAACATGAGCTGACGGGCAGGAGGTATAAGCGGATCTCCGAATGCAGAGAAATTCATATTTCCGCGAAACAGGCGAACGCCTGCTTTCCACATAAGCGCAATATCCTTTCGGTAGATGATACAAACCGCTGCAAGTGTTCCCAGATGAAGCATAACATCAAAAAGAAGATGCTCCTCCTGTGAATAATCCACCTTGAAAATATTCTGTAAGATAGAAAGATGTCCTGAACTGGATATAGGCAAAAACTCTGTAATTCCCTGCACTATACCAAGCAGAATCGCCATCATTACCGACAAATTTATCCCTCCCGGAACCGATATGATACATATCGGACATATCTGCATTATAATTCAGTTTACACTATAACACAAAACGTGAGAGATTTCCAGTTTCCGCGCATTATTTCTTTCGGTTTTCTTCTATCTTTTCATGAAGCCAGGAAAGCGCGTCAGAAAGGTCGCCAAGCTGGTCAATAAGACCGCTTTTCACCGCCTCTTCACCGTATACCACAGTTCCCACATCGTTTGCCAGCTCACAGGTGTTCATCATATAAGCCAGCAGCTTTTCACGGGATATATTTGAGTTTTCCGTAATAAACCGCACTATGCGCTCCTGAATTTTGCCCAGATAATTGTAGGTCTGCGGAACACCGATGACCACACCGTTTAAGCGCACGGGATGTATGGTCATGGCAGCCGACGGAACTATAAACGACCGCTGTGCCGCAACAGCCAGCGGAACACCGATAGAATGCCCTCCGCCAAGGACGAGAGAAGCCGTAGGTTTTTTCATGCCTGCAATCAGCTCTGATATTCCAAGGCCGGCCTCCACATCACCGCCCATGGTGTTTAGCAGCACAAGAAGTGCATCTATTTCATCCGACTCCTCAATTGCCGCCAAAAGAGGCATAATATGCTCATATTTCGTCGTTTTAGTGTCCTCGGGCAGTACCTGATGTCCCTCTATCTGTCCGATAATGGTAAGGCAATGTATAACTCCTTTTTCAGATTTGGAAGTAACAGACCCCATTTCGACGATTCCGTCCTGCTGAGCTTCCTGCGGAGCCGCAGGGTCCTTCTGCAGCTCTGTTTCATTGTTTTTACTCATAAAAAATCACCCTTTTAAAGTTTTGACCTTAAAAGGGTGAAAATTTACGGTTTATATTTCCTTTTCAATAAACTTTCCGTTCTCCCAGACTAAAACCGACTTAAAGCCTGCTTCACGTATGACTTTGAGTCCTAAATCAAATCCACCAGTTAAAAATACCGCATCATGACAATCGGCAGAAAGCGTCACCTTTCCGCCCATTTCGCGCAGTTCTTTAAGAAGATAAGGTGATGGATAAGGCAAATCCCGCTTTTTTCTCACTATCGCGCCTGTGTTTACCTCAAAAATAACGCCGCAGCCGTTGCATGCTTTCAGAGCTTCAAGCGCTGTATCCAGATACTCATCGCTCTCCTCATCAAAAAAGCAGTTGTCCTTATTATTTTTTACAACAAGGTCAAAGTGACCCAGTACAGTCGGATTTTTCTCTGCTGCACTTACCATGTTTGCAAAGTAGTCCTTCACCAGTGCCATGGCATCTCCGCCGAATATTTTATCCCTCGCATCACAGAAATTCTGCGGTGAGCCATCAATCGCGATAAGTTCACCGGTGCCCGCATCCTTTGCATAGTGGACATCCCCGATGATATAGTCATATTTTTCAGGCATCTTTGAAGGAGCGAAATAATCTTCCTCAACGCCTGTCCATATTCTGATATCGGAAGCATATTTCTCTTTTGCATCAGCTAAAGCCGCAATATATTCCTCTTCCCCGGGCATGGAATACTCAGGGTCAAAGGGCGCATATCCATGGCAGGACATACCAAAATCCGAAAATCCGGCAGATATTGCTGCTTTAATCATCTCATCCAGAGTGCTGTTTCCGTCGCACATTGTACAATGATTATGAAGGGTCGAAGTTATTTTCATTTTCATCCCCCTGTTCTTTTATATTTGCTACTATACCACAAAATAATCCTCAGATATAGTTTTTTTGCTTATTTAATGCCATGTCCGCGCTATTGTTTTTTGCGTAAATGTGTGATAAAATATACCGTACAGGTTTAAAAATTTTGCCGGCGAAGCGCAGCTTACAGCCGGATAAAGAAAGGAAAGTATAGCTATGTTTGATTTTGATAAGATTTCTCCTTCCAAGCAGCCTGAAGGAACCTTCCCCTGGATGCTTCAGCAGGCTCCCCGTCCCCTCTATCCCGGTGACCGCCCTGTAACAGCTCGTGAGAACTACCTGAAGGTTCTGAAGGGCGAGACTCCTTACTGGATGCCCATCTGGCTCACAGACTCCCAGTATTGCTGGCCTGATGTTTACGCAGAGCACGCGCTCTTCGAAGGCGACGGTCCTGACTGGTGGGGTCAGGAGTGGGTATTCGAGCCCATGAGCGGCGGTCAGATGCCCAAGCCCGGCACACGTACAATCTACGACATCGAAAACTGGAAGAACGAAGTTAAGCGCCCTGACCTCAAGGCAGTAGACTGGGCTTCCGACGCAGCTATTCAGACAGCTCGTTACGATCCCGACCGTCCCCATGTTTTCCACTGCACAGAGGGTATCTTTGAGCGTCTCCACGAGCTCATGCCCATGGACGAGACACTTCTCGCTTTCTACACAAACCCCGACGAAGTTAAGGAATTCTTCGAGATGATGGTTGACTACAAGATCGAGCTTCTCGACATCGTATTCAATCACTATGCTCCCATCGACTTCATCGTTTACGGCGATGACTGGGGCACACAGAAGTCCGGCTTCTTCTCCAACGATATGTACCGCGAATTCATCATGCCCTACACAAAGCAGGTATGGGATCATGTTCACGATTGCGGCAAGTATGTTGAGCTCCACTCCTGCGGTCTCACACAGCAGTACATCGAAGAGTTCGTAGAGATGGGTCTTGACGCTTGGACACCTCAGAACATCAACGACCTCGACATGCTGACAGAGAAGTATGGCGACAAGCTGTCCCTCACAGTTGACATTCCCGGTCTTGACAAGGCAACAGATGAAGACACAGTTCGCAAGACAATCCGTGACTTCGTTGATAAGTATGCTCCCCGCGGTCACCGCGTTGTTGCAAGCGGTCTCATGGCTATCCCCAACAAGGATCTCATGTCCGCAGCTCTGGAAGAGCTTTACTACTACTCCTCCGAGTTCTACGCAAAGGTTCGCGCAGCAGAAGGCAAGTAATCTACGTTACATATTACAGACGGGCAGCAAAAGCTGTCCGTCTGCTTTTTCCTAAGGAGTTTTTATCATGGGTTATGTTGAAAACGCAAAAAAGTATTATTGGGACAAAGAGATGAACTGTGCTGAGGGTATCCTCCTGGGCGGCAGCGACACTTATGATCTCGGTATCTCCGAAAAAGATGTATGCCTCTTCTCCGGCTTCGGCGGCGGAATAGGCTGCGGTAAGATCTGCGGCTGCTGCGCAGGCGCTGTGGGTGTTTTGGGCAAGCTCTTCTCCGACCGTGAGGATTTTCGCGATATTTGCGCGGAGTTCGTGGCAGAGTTCGAAGAAGGTCTTGGCTGCGGAACTATCGACTGTGAGATTTTGAAGGCAAAATATAAAACAGAAGAAAACCGCTGTCTTGAAACTGTCACCCGTGCAGCTGAGCTTTTGGAAAAGTTTATCGAGAAATACAGATAAAACTAACCCCCCGACGCTGTCGGGGGGATGTTTTACTCTTTTGCGGCTTTCATCATAGCCTGAATATTTTCAAAGGGTGTTGCAGGGGGAAGGTCGCATCCGGGAGCGAGGATAAAGCCTGTGGTCGCCTCATTGCATCTTGCTTTGGAAAGCTCATAAACCTTGTCAGCCTTGGCTGTGAGCATTACCTCAACTGTACTCAGGTTTCCGAAAATAGCATAGTCTCCGCGGCTTAAGTCCAGAGCTGTTTTAAGGTCAACAGAGTCAAGAGAGAAAATGTCGATGCCGCTGCCGATAAGAGGCTCAAGACGTGATGTGGTATCTCCGCATATATGGAGCATAATTGGCATATTAAAATGCTTCACCGCTGCATTCATTCTCTTAAGTCCGGACAGAGAATACTTTTCAAAAAATTCCTCGCTGATAAGATTAATAGAGGATACAGGGTCTGCAATTGAAATCGCTGTTGCACCGTGCTGCACCTGATATTCCAGCATTTTTATGCTCATGTCAACTGCAAAATCAATAACAGCCATCATCTCTTCCGGCTCTTCGTGCAGCGCCATCATGAGCGGCTCCATACCCAGCATACCGGCACAGTTTGTAAGGGGACCTGTTCCGAAAGCAAGTATCAGCTTTTCGTCACCGATTTTTCTGTTAAGCGCTTCAAGCTGCTTTCCGAAGGCAACGAAGAGCGGGTGTTGAACTGTTTTTTCAAAAACCTCGTCAACATTGAACTTATGTATATCGGAAGGCTCACTCAGAGCAGGCTTTGATGCGTCGCCGTTACCCATAACTTCACGAAGCGCGCCGTTTGCAAAGGCATTGGCATACACCAGGTCAGAGCCGATAATGTCATACTGCTCTATAATAAAATCTGCAGCCGCATCAGCGTCCAGTGAAAACAGCTTCTGGTGTGTCATTCCTGTGCGCTGCATCATCCAGTTATATCCATCAAGAACAGCGACAGGTGTTCTCGGCACAGGTTTGAATTTTATGGCATTCAGTACCAATTCTTTAGGTGTCATGGTTGTTCCTCCCTTACAATTATGATTTTATGGTTAGATTATATTGACCTTTTGCGCCGCTGTCAAATTGGACATATTTAATCTGCATAATGCTTAAAAACTGTTGTTATCATTTGGTAAATTTGATATAATTTAATTTACTATATTAAATAAGTCCGGAGTGATTAAAATGGCAGAAATTGAAAAGAAAGAAAACGCACCCGATCTGGATTACATTGAAAGCGTTAAGAATAATGTTCAGGATTTAAGACGCGGTCGTTTTGACGCCTACTCCTGGTCAAAGGCTCCAGCGCCAATTCCAGAGGAAAAAATCGTCGAAACCATCACAGCTGATGTTGCAGTTGTCGGCGGCGGTATTGCAGGCCTTGCAACGGGGGCACGATGCA
Organism: Oscillospiraceae bacterium; assembly: GCA_017461585.1. Taxonomy (GTDB): domain Bacteria; phylum Bacillota; class Clostridia; order Oscillospirales; family Oscillospiraceae; genus Alloscillospira. The sequence goes on from JAFTYM010000011.1 coordinate 56,464, forward strand.
CTCAGAAAGGCATGAGCGTTGTAGTTGTTGAAAAGTTCCATGGTCTTGTTGCCCGCGGTGCTCACGTGGCCTGTCTGGAGTCCAAGAAAATGGAAGAGCTTGGCGTACATATTGACAAGCAGCAATTCGCCCGCGACTGGATGCGCATCTGCGGCAGCCGTGTAAACGAAGATCTGCTTTGGCTTTATATCAATAAGAGCGGCGAGGCTTTCCAGTGGCTTTTAGACATCGGCGGAGACGCTATCGACTGCGCTCTTCACGGCGGCCACTACAAAGGGCCTGATTTCACAGAGTACCCCGGAACTCACTTCATCATGCAGAAGCCGGAGTCGAATAAGTATAAGTTCCGCGGCGGCGCTATCCTTATGTGCGAGATGCTGCAGAATGTCATCCTTGAGGGCGGCAACAAGATCATCCGCAAAACTCGCGTTGAGCAGCTGGAAAAGGATGAGACGGGTCGTGTAACAGGCTTTATTGCAAAGGGTGAGGACGGACAGTACCGCAGATTTGTAGGTACAAAAGGCGTCGTCCTTGCAACAGGCGATATCGGCGGTGACCCTGAGATGCTGGCGGCATTCTGTCCCCTGGGTCTTAAACCCAACCGCAACGGTTACTCTCCTGCCGGTCTCAACACAGGCGACGGACACAAGATGGCATTCTGGTCCGGTGCAGCCTTTGAAGACGCATCATGGGCACTTTCTCTGCACCTTCTTGCATATTCCATCTTCTGCTTCTTCTTCCTTCACGTTAACCAGCGCGGTCAGCGCTTTATGAACGAGGACACATGGGTACAGGCAAAGGCCATCCGCTGCCTCCAGCAGCCGGGCGGTGACTATGCGTTCTCCATCTTTGATAAAAAATGGTTCGAGGAAGTAGGCGAGCGCGCAGAGATCTGCGGCGGTCAGTTTACAGATCCTCTCATCTGCATGTACGGCGATAAATGGTCTCCCGACAACGGCATCGACAAAACTATCGAGCGCTATGTTCAAAAGGGTACCTGCTTCAAGGCTGACACTATAGAAGAGCTGGCTGAGCAGATGGGCGTCCCCGCAGAAAACCTCAAAGCTACAGTAGACCGTTATAATGAGCTTTGCGCAAAGGGCAAGGACGAAGACTACGGCAAACGCAGTGAGCTGCTTACAACTATCGTTGAGCCTCCCTTCTACGCTCTTAAGTGGGGTCCTGCACTCCTTAATGTACACGGCGGCGTTATCATTGACAAGGAAATGCACGTAATGGACGACAATTCCGAGGTTATCCCCGGTCTCTTTGCAGTCGGCAACGTAGCAGGCGGTCTTTACGGCGTTGACTATCCTCTGCTTCTAAACGGCAACAGCCATTGCCGTGCTCTTACATGGGCAATGACAGCAGCAGACACCATTGAAGCGGAAAACAAGTAAGCTTTAACATTTGCCGCCGGCAAACTCAGGCCGGCGGCACTTATTTCCGGAGTTTATACATGAAAGACAGCAAACTCATAAAAGCGGCAAAAGCCGCTTTCCCAAACACAATACCAATACTGACAGGATTTCTGTTTTTAGGTGCGGCATACGGCATTTTCATGCGTTCTTTGGGTTTTCCCGCATACTTACCCATCATCACCAGCGTTTTTATCTACGCAGGCTCCATGGAATTTGTCACAGCAAATCTGCTGACCCTGTCTTTTTCGCCCATTACCGCATTTTTCATGACCCTTATGGTGAATGCGCGGCACATTTTTTACGGGCTTTCAATGCTTGACAAGTATAAAAACACAGGCAAAAAGAAGTGGTATCTCATCTTCGGTCTGACAGATGAGACTTTTTCCATAAACTACTCAGCAGACATCCCTGAAGATGTGGACAAAAGCTGGTATCAGTTCTTTGTCACCCTGTTTGACCAGATCTACTGGGTAGGCAGCGTCACCATCGGCGCCCTTTTCGGAAATCTTATCCCCTTTGACTTAGCGGGAATAGATTTTGTCATGACCGCTCTGTTCATCGTTATTTTTGTAAACCAGTTCCAGAAGGAAAAGGACCATTTTCCATCAGTCTGCGGTCTTGTCGTCTCTGTTCTGTGCCTGATAATTTTTGGCGCAGACAACTTTATAATCCCGTCGATGCTGGGAATTTTAGCTGTTTTATCTGCAGCAAAGATCCCCCTTGAAAAGAGAGCAGGTGACGGCAGATGACAATGACACAGATGCTTATCACAATTGCCGTCGTTGTTTTGGGAACAGTTATTACCCGCAGCATCTCCTTTATAATCTTTCCTGCAAACCGCGAAACTCCGCCCTTTATTGCATATTTGGGCAAAGTTCTCCCTGCAGCGGTAATGGGAATGCTGGTGATCTACTGCTATAAATCCATTGATTTTGCATCAAGCACTCACGGTATCCCCGAGCTTTTGGCTGGACTTGTGGTCGCAGGACTTCAGTTCTGGAAGAAAAATATGTTTATATCCATCTGCGCAGGCACAGCTTTATATATGGTGCTCGTCCGCGTGATGTGACGGGAGTAATTATGGACAGGATAATCGCCTTTGACGTTGAGACCCCAAACCATTTTAATAACAGTATCTGCTCAATCGGTATTGCTATAGTTGAAAACGGCAGAATAATTGAAAATCAGCACTATCTTGTTGACCCCGAGGCAGATTTCGACTATCAGAATATCATGATCCACGGAATTTACCCCGAAGATGTGTGCGGTGCACCTACTTTTCCGCAGCTTTGGCAGCTGCTGGGGCCTGTTATGCGTTCGGGTATTCTCTGCGCTCACAATGCTGTGTTTGACCTGTGTGTACTTCGCAAGCTGTTTGCGCGATACGACATCGTCGAGCCTAACATGCCTTACGTCTGTACATACCGTATGTCCCAAAAACTGCTGAAAAACCTGCCGAATCACAAGCTGAACACATTGAGTGACTATTTCGGCATTTACCTGGACCACCACGATGCAGGGAGCGACAGCGTTGCCTGCGCAACGGTACTGTGCCGTCTCCTGGAAGCAGGTTTTCCTTTGGCACCCCACCTGCGTGAATATGACTTTTCGCCAAACGGCGGCACCTGCAAACCACATAAAGGACACAAAAAACACGGATGCTTCTAAGGCATACCTGATAAGAAAACATAAGGTTTTGTCGTTATCTTTTCGGCTATAAACAGACTAAAAAATCCGCCAATACATATCAGTATTGGCGGATTTTTGTAGATTGATTTTATCTCGAATAGCTTGCTGTAAAACTGCCTTTTTAAGCTCGTATTTTCTTGTCGGGTACACCCATTACAGCTCTGCTTTTTTCTTGTATGATAAAAACCGATATGTTATAATATGCACTATAAAACTTTGGAAAATACAAAAGGAGCGTTTTTTTATGAAATATCCTCATCTGTTTGAGCCCATAAAGGTTGCAGGAACCGTATTCCGCAACAGAATTTTTGCCTCTCCCGAAGGTTATTACAATGTTGGTAAAGACAGGATGCCCACTCCGCAGGGTGCTGCATTTTTTGGCAGAAAGGCACTTGGCGGATTTGCCAGCGTTTGTGTTGGTGACTGCATCGTACATACTGATACGGGTACGCATTATCCCTTCCTTATAAAAATGCAGGACGGCGATATGCTCCCGGGTCTTGCAGGTATTGCCCATGCAATTAACCGTCATGGCGCGGTTGCATCCGCTGAGCTCTCTCATGCAGGTATGTATGCACAGTTTTTGCCCGCTATGGGAAAGCAGATCTACGGTCCTGTAACTATTGAAAATGGCAAGTACGGCTTTGTTCAGGAAATGCCCGAAGAGCTTATTGAAGAGATAATCGGCGCATTCGGTGCAGCTGCTGCATTTGCAAAGCAGGCAGGCTTTGGCATGGTAACTGTACACGGCGGCCACGGCTGGCTTCTTCCCCAGTTCATGTCCTCTAAGGTAAACACCCGTACAGACAAGTGGGGCGGCAGCTTAGAGAACCGCATGCGTCTGCCTCTCGCTGTTGTCGACAGCATCAGAAAGGCAGTAGGTCCCAAGTTCCCCATCGAGTTCCGTATGAGCGGCTCTGAGTGCTGCGATATCGGTTATGACCTTGATGAAGGTGTTGAAATTGCAAAGGCGCTGGACGGAAAGGTCGATATTATCCACGTTTCCGCAGGTCACCATGAAGATATCAACGGTACTGTAATTACACATCCCGGTATGTTCAGCGAGGACGGATGCAACGCTTACCTTGCAAGAGAGGTAAAGAAGCATGTAAAGACACATGTTGCAACGGTCGGCGCATTTACAGATCCTGCTCACATGGAAGAGGTTATTGCATCCGGCGGTGCTGACATCGTTGAAGTTGGACGTCAGAGCCTTGCAGATCCCGACTTCCCCATCAAGGCACGCCGCGGTATGGACGAAGAGATCAACAAGTGCATGCGCTGCAACTCCTGCTTCGGCAGCACAGGTAAGGTGAGAAACGTTCAGTGTGCAATTAATCCCGAGATCGGTCACGAACTTGAGATTGCACAGACACCTAAGAATAAGTACAACCGCAAGGTCCTTATTGCAGGTGGCGGTGTGGCAGGCATGCAGGCTGCTCTCACAGCTTCTGAGCGCGGTCACGAAGTTATCCTCTGCGAAAAGACAGACAAGCTGGGCGGTGTTCTCCTCTGTGAGGACAATGTTCCCTTTAAGCGCCGCCTTCGCGAATATCTTGCACGTCAGGCACGCAGAGTTTCTGAGAATGAAAATATAGAGGTTCGTCTGAACACAGAGGTAACACCTGAGTATGCAAAGGAGGTCGCTCCCGAAGTTATCATCGCAGCTATGGGTGCCCGCCCTGTAACACCTCCCATTCCAGGAATTGAGAATGCTATCGGTGCTGAGGAGCTGTACTACAATCCCGAAAAGGGCGGCAACAAGCTTGTTATCCTTGGAGGCGGACTTGTAGGTATTGAGTTGGGCATTTTCTACGCACAGAAGGGCGCAGACGTAACCATCGTTGAGATGATGCCTCAGCTGAATCTTGACTACTCTTCCATGCATACATTCTCAACTTTCGGTGAGATCAGAAAGCTGGGCATCAAGGTGCTCACTTCCACAAAGGCTCTTAACATCGAAAAAGACGGTGTAACAGTTGAAAATGCAGACGGCGTTACAAAGCTGGATGCAGATACTGTTGTTTATGCAACAGGTCAGAAATCTCTGTCTGATGAGGCATGGGCACTTAATGACTGTGCAGACGAGATCTATGTTATCGGTGACTGTGTAGCTCCCGAAAATATCATGGCAGCGACACATGCAGCATACAATATTGCTCTTGACATCGGCAGAATGTAATATATTTAAAGCAGCCCGAATGAAAATTCGGGCTGCATAATGTTTAAAACAGGTGATAAAATGAATGATAAACAGGAGCTTTTTGAGCTCCCTATCAAAAAGGCCATTTTAAAATTTGTGGGTCCGTGTGTGTTGAGTCAGGTAGTTACCATGATACACAGCCTTGCGGATACTTTCTTTGTAGGACAGACGGGTGATCCCAATCAGGTAGCGGGACTTTCCCTCTGCTTTCCCATATACATGATAATGACCGCTGTTGCAAACCTTTTCGGTATCGGTGCAAACTCCAGCATATCCAGATTTTTAGGTGCGCAGCAGCCCAAAAGGGCAAAAAATGTCTCTTCATTTGCCCTTTGGGTAAGTGTTATTGTAATTGCGGTCATTTCTGCAGTGCTGCTTATATTTATGAGACCCATACTTACGGCTGTCGGCGCCAGCAGCGCAACTTATGAGCATGCCAGTGGATACGTTCTGTGGGTAGTTGTTATCGGTGGAATTCCAACTGTTGCGGAAATGGTCCTTGCCAATATGATGAGAGCCGAGGGTATGGCAAAGGCAGCCAGCACAGGCCTTATGCTGGGCGGCTTTGTAAATATAGTCCTTGACCCCATTTTTATCTCTGTATTTGATATGGGCGCGCTGGGTGCAGGTATTGCAACCTTCATCGCAAACCTTGCTGCGCTTTTATATCTGCTTTTCTGCCTTTGGAAAACAAGAGAGACAACTGTTCTTTCTCTTAATCCGAAGGATATGGGAGTTTCCGGTGCGGTAGCAAAAAATATCTTGCTTGTAGGACTTCCTGCGTTTCTTGTTGTAATTTTAGGCTGCACAGCAAATATGGTGCTGAACCATTTCATGACATCATACGGCGATGTCAACATGGCGGCATTCGGTATAGTTCAAAAGGTAGGAAATCTTACCGTTCAGATAGTTGTAGGTATCGCAACGGGAATTATGCCGCTTCTGGGATATCACTATGCAGCCGGCAATCCCCGGAAAGTCCGGGAGATATGCAAGCTCAGCTTTGTTATTGTCGGTGTGTTTACTGCTGCGTGTCTGGTTCTTTATGAACTGTTTGCAAAATATCTCATAATGGTATTTATTGATGATGCCGAGACAGTAAGGATCGGCGCGGATTTCCTGAGAAGGTGGATCCTTTGCGCACCGGGTATGTGTTTCTGTCAGGTTTTCAACGCTATATTCCAGGGACTTGGCTTCTGGAAGCAGTCCACTGCCCTTTCCTTTGTACGTCAGGGCGTGGTGCTTATCCCCATGCTTGTGATTTTGGAGCATATTATCGGAATGTATGGTCTTGTGTTTGCGGCTCCCGTTGCGGACACAACGGCGCTTATCCTCGGCTTTATACTGTATGCCAGAGTTGCGGCAAAAACGTTAAAAACTCAAGAAGTGTAAATTTAAAGCCTCTCTTTCGAAAGAGAGGCTTTAATTATTTATCCGCATTTAAAACTGCTGCTATACCGTCATCGCCCATTGTGACCACGGTTTCGGGATGGGTAAAATCGGCAATGTTTTTATCGAACAGGACATTGACAGAGGCAGGGAATTCATCGTCGCCGTCCCATATAATTATCTGCAGGTATAAATCTTTCCAAAGGGGAATGGCGTAACCTGCATCGCCGTAAGGGATTTTTACGGCACCCAAGCTCTCGCAGGCTTTGCAAAAAGCGTCGATTCGTCCACCAAAGCGCTGGGCAAGCGGTTTCACCGAACGCTGAAAGGCTGCATCAAAAACGCCTGTGCTGGGAATATCCTTAAAAGGGATATACTCCCGGGAAGCTACGGGGTTTTTCTTTGAAAACCAGAACAAGTGGTAGATAAACATGGCATCAAAGAACGGAACATCTGTACTCCCGTTAAGGGGGACGATATTCCCGCTTGCAAGCTCAACCTCATAAGAGCGGCAGCAATATGTGATTTTAAATTTACCGTTTTCGACATGGATGCCAAGCTCACGGGCCTTTTCCTCTTTATTCGGCATGCTGCAGAAATTATTCTGCCACAGCGAAAAGAGTTTGTTGTAGTTATCCGACATATTAATCACCGATTTTATTGTAGCAACTGATGAGAATGTAATCAATGTTTAAATTTTCGCATTTTGTCTGTTCAAACTTGATAAATTATGGTACTATTATATAGTTATAGAATTATTACAGGAGTATATAAACATGGGTTGTACTTCTTATAAAATATTAGCACCTGTTACATTCGGCGCAGGTGCCACAGCAGAGACAGGAAATGTATGTGTTTCTCTGGGTTCCAAGAAGGTTCTTGTTGTAACAGAGAAGGCGCTGGTAAACCTTGGTCTTGTAAAGAAAGTTACAGACAGCTTGGAAAAGGCAGGTCTTGAATATCAGATTTTTGATGAGTGCGTACAGGACACTCCCGACTATGTAGTAGAGGCAGGCGGTAAGGCTGCAAAGGCTATGGGCGCAGATACAATCGTGGGTGTTGGCGGCGGCTCCAGCCTTGATACTGCAAAGGCTGTTTCTGTTCTTGTCGGCAGCGGAATGACAATCGAAGAGCTGCTCATCCCCGGTCCTCCCAAGGATAATCCCAAGCTTATTACAGTTATGGTGCCCACAACCTCCGGCACAGGCAGCGAGTCAACACAGATCGGTGTTGTAAACGACACGACCCGTAAGTGCAAGACAGGTGTTGGCTGTATTCCCAGCGCTGCTATCGTAGACCCCGAGCTGACTGTCGGTCTGCCCCGCAGCATCACAGTTTACACAGGTCTTGATGCGTTCTCCCACGCTATTGAAGTTCTCTGCAGCGGCGGTATGGACAACCCCCATTCTGACGCTCTCGCTTACGATGCTATCGAGAGAATCATCAAGTGGCTGCCCGTAGCTGTTGAAGATATCAACAATCTTGAAGCACGTGAGAATCTTGCTATTGCAAGTAACTTCGCAGGTGTTGCTTTTGCGGATGCTATCGTAAACCTTGGCCACGGTATGGCACATGCCATGGGAACTCTGTTCCATATTCCTCACGGTGTAGCATGCGCATGGTCTACTCCTGTTGTTCTGGAGTTTATGGCTCCTGTATGCGGTGAAAAGTACCGCCGTGTTGCGCACACAATGGGCATAGATACAACAGGCAAGACAGGCGAAGAGTGTGCAAAGCTCTGTGCTGCATGGCAGAGAGAGTTCATGAAGAAGCTGGGCGTTCCCGATGCACAGTCTTATAACCTTACAAAGGAAGACTTTGTCTCCTGCACAGACTATATGATGAATGTCGAAGTTATGACAATGCTGGGCAAGAGAGTTCCCACAAGAGAAGAAGTTGTAGCTCTTCTTGAGGATGCTTACGAAGGCTGCAAGAGCATTTAAGTATTAAACACAGAAAGAAAGATTTTAATGCAAAACAGAAAGCTGAAGATATGGACCGTACCCAATGTTCTGAGTTTTATCAGAATTCTCCTTATCCCCGTATGCGTCGTGCTTTATCTGAAGGCTGAAACTGCCAGGGACTATATCGTAACAGGTGCTGTTTTAGCTGCATCCTGTATAACCGATATGTTCGACGGCATGATTGCCAGAAAATTTAACTTAATAACAAAAGTTGGACAGTTTTTGGATCCTGTCGCTGATAAAGGCACGCAGTTTGCCATGATCATTTGCCTCGCTGTAAAGCGGCCTGTTTTGTGGAGCATCATTCCCCTGTTTGTGATCAAGGAGTGTTTTCAGTTTTTTGTGGGACTTTATCACTACAGACGCGGAAAAATGCTGAATGGTGCACTTTTTATCGGCAAAATCAGCACGACGGTGCTGTTTCTTGCGATGATAGCCCTTATAGTATTTCCGCAGATCCCCCAGTGGGGAGTTACTTTGATCACGGTGGTTTGCCTTGGACTTTTGATCGCTTCTTTCGTAGGTTATATTTTGGCGTACTACGGTAAAAATAAAAAGATATACGACATAGAATGAATAAAACGGCTGATACTGATGTATCAGCCGTTTTTATTATATAAGTGTTATAAGATAATAGCCCAAAACCACAGCGCCTAAGATTATGCGGTAAACACCGAATGCGGAGAAGGAGTGGCGGCGTACATAGTTCATAAGAGCCTTGATTGCAACTAATGATACTACAAAAGCTACAGCACAGCCGACGATGAGGATACCCCATTCCTGAGAAGTGAACATTGCGTTGCCGTCCATGAAGTATTTCAAGATCTTCAGCGCAGAAGCACCAAGCATGGTGGGAATGGCGAGGAAGAATGAAAACTCGGCAGCGGCGGTTCTGGATACGCCCAAAAGGCTGGCGCCGATAATGGTAGAACCGGAACGTGATGTACCGGGGATGAGGGAAAGCACCTGAAATGCGCCGATGCCCAAAGCGGTTCTGTATGAGATGTCGTGTACATTATCTATCCTGGGAGGAAGGTTTTTCCTTTTATTTTCGATGATTATGAAAGCCACGCCGTACAGTATAAGTGTGATGGCGACGACTATATAGTTATAAAAATGCTCGTCGAACCAATCGTCCAGCAAAAGCCCCAGAACAGCGGAAGGAATGACCGCAACGATGACCTTGAACCAGAGATTCCAGGTCTGCTTTTTTTCTGCGGGGTTTTTCTTTTTTGAAAAGGGGTTGAGCTTGGTGAAGTACAGAATGAGAACGGCGAGTATGGAACCGAACTGGATTACAACACGGAACATTTCAGAAAAGGCTTCCGATACGTCCATGTGAAGAAATGTTTCAAACAGGATCATATGACCTGTGGAGCTTACGGGAAGCCACTCTGTGATACCCTGTACTATACCGATAATTATGGCTTTGATAAATTCCATTATTTGCCTCCGTGGGGAAAGAGATATGAAAGATAAAGACCGGATTTTTCATCCGGTCTTTATTTGTGTTCTTAGAACTTTACAACTCTGGAGGGAGCTGTGAAGGAAGAGAATGTTGCAACTGCATCCTTCAGGTAGAGAACCTGTGTGTTGTCATCAGTTGCGGAATAGCTTGCCTTGAGGTTGGGATAGCTGTCGAGCATGCTCTCCTTAGCCTCTACTCTGTCATCGTTGACAGCTTCAGCTGCGATACGAACCCACTCGCCGCCTGCGAAAGCGCAGATCTCAACTTTGGGGTTAGCAGCCATCTGCTTGGAGCAGGGCTTTACCTTACCTGTCTGGATGTAGAGCTTGCCTTCGAAAATGTTGACTGTGCCGAAGGGACGAACTCTGGGCTGATCGCCTTCAACTGTTGCCAGATAATATGTGCCTGCCTTCTTCAGAAAATCGAATACTTCCTGCATGGGTAATAGCCTCCTTATTAATTTAAATTTACTAACATAACTATTTTACCATAAATATGCTGTAATTCAAGTCGTATTTTTTGCAATTGAATATCCCCGACTGTTTATGAAACAGTCGGGGATGATTTGTATAATTACATATTGAGCTCTGTTCTGGAGATGAGGTCGTTCTGACCTGTGATGTGAAGCTCTACGAAGTAAGCGGAGAAGCCTGCTACACGGACAACGAGATCCTTATACTCATCGGGATTCTTCTGAGCTTCCTTCAGAGTATCAGCGGAAATGACGTTGATCTGCATTTCCATGCCGCCCATATCGAAGTAGGTCTGCATAAGCTGAGTAAGCTTAAGGATGCCTTCTTCGCCCTGGAGGCAGGAGGGGCTGAACTTCATGTTGAGCAGTGTACCGTTGGAGTAATGTACCTGCTGGATCTTGGAAACGGAGCTGAGGATAGCTGTAGGACCGTTTGTGTCCATGCCCTGCATTGCAGAGATACCGTCAGCAAGAGGCTGACCTGCATTACGTCCATCGGGTGTTGCGCCTGTCATATAGCCGAACATAACGTTGGTTGTTACGGGGTACAGACCTGCAGCATAGCGGCCTCTGGGACCTGTGCATGCTGTAACAGCGTTTGCAAATACTTCAGCTGCCCAGTCTGCCCAGCAGTCTACCTCGGGGTAGCCGTTGCCGTAGTGCTTGCACTCGTTAAGAATGCTGCGCTGAAGATCCTCATAACCCTTCCAGTTTGCCTTGAGGGCATCATAAAGCTCACGTGTTGTGACCTTCTTTGTGTCGTAGCAGAGGTGCTTGATCATATACAGACAGTCAGCTACGTTACCGATACCAACGCCTGCCATACCTGTGGAGTTGTACTTAGCGCCGCCCCACATAACGTCCTTACCGGATTCCATGCAGCCTTCCATTGTTGCGGAAACAACGGGCAGGGGCAGATCTTCGCGTCCGATATACTCGAAGGAGTTGATGTGGATTGCATGCCACTTTACAAAGTACTCAAGCTGCTTCTTGTAAGCTTCCAGAACTTCTTCGAATGTCTCCATCTCGTACAGGTAGCCTGTTGCCAGACCGACGCGCTCGGGATTTACTTCTGTGGGGTTCTCTTCGCCTTCCTTGGGGGCGCCGAATGCCATGGGCATGGGCAGGTGACCGTCGTTGATGCCGAGCCAGATGCCGTTTACAAGGTTTAAGTAAGAGCAGGAACCTGTGCCGCCGCATGCAGGCCACTCATCGCCGCAGCCGCCGGGCTCTACGCAGCCGATGGGAGAGTAGTTTCTTGCGCTCTCAAGAGAGAGACCGCGGGACATAAGAGCGGGGATGATAACATCGTCGTTCTCAAATGTGGGAACACCGCCGCAGATCTTTGTTGTCTCGATAGCTGCCTCCCAAAGCTCGGGGGGAGTATTCTTGTGGATACGCAGAGAGTGCGGGGGATCGTGAAGAACGAGACGACCCATGGACTGGAGCATCATGAATGTAACCTTATTGGAAGCGTCGTTGCCGTCCTTGTCAACACCGCCGAGGGATACCATCTGGCCGGATGTGTAACCGGGGTTGGACTGTGTTGCGCCGTAGCTCCAGGGCTTGTTCATTTCAGCGACCTTCAGGTAGAACAGGTCAAGCATTTCCTGTGCGTACTCTGCTGTGATCGTGCCGTTTTCCAGATCGCGGTCGAGATAATCGCCGAGGTACTGGTCAACACGGCCGAATGTGATGCCGTGCATGTTAGCGTCCAGGCACAGGCAGGTCTGATACATATAGAGGCACTGAAGAGCTTCGTGGAAGTTTCTTGCAGGGTTTTCCATTGTCCAGTTAAGGCACTCTGCCATCTTTTCAAGTTCTGCCTTTCTGACGGGATCTGTGCAGGCTGCTGCCTGCTCGGAAGCCAGAGCAGCGTAACGCTTTGTGAGAAGGATCATACCGTCGCATACGATAGCGATTGCGCGGTAGAAGTTGTACTGATCGATAGTTCCGTCGGGCATACCTGCCTCAACGATAGCTGCCTTTTTAGCAACAGCCTCATCGCGGATAGCTTTGAAGCCAACGCGGATAGCCTTGTTGTAGCCTGTTACGAAGTGACCTACGGGTGTGTCGGAAATTGTCATTCTGCCCAGCATTGTGATGCCGTTGCCGTCGTGACCTTCGTACTCGTCTACCATGTAAGCCTGAGTCTTTGCCCACATACACTGAGTCATCCAGTAGTCGATGGTGCTCATAAGGTACTCTTTATCTTCATCAGAGATTATGTAGGGGTCAATATCACGGGTCTGGATGTAGCCGCTGCCGATCTCTTCCTTCAGAAAGCCTACGCTGTTTTCGGGATAAAGAGCAGCTGCGCGGTATTTTGCAGACTGTGCACCAACAATAACTTCACCGTCGTCAATGCGGATGGCGATGTTCTTACAGATCTCATAAAAAGCCTTAGCGCGGCGAAGAATACCGCCGAGTTCAGGGTGGTTCATATAGAACTCTGTGATGATCTTATAGCGGGAAAGACAGATTTCTGGTTGTGTGTCACGGTACTTTGCGCGCATCTTCTGTACGCGTTCTGTAATAGGACTTAATTTATATGCCATGGGATCTCCTCCTTAAAATTTTCCTAGCTTAAGTATAACACAATCTTTCACAGTTGCAACGTATTAAATCATGCAAATATTTTATGGATTTCACATAAGAAGACTACGCAGTTCTTCCACATAGCGGCTGATTTTCGGAATGCTGTTGTCTGTAAAATGAATAATTTTAATTGGCATGATCTCGTCCAGCGGCAAGAATCCGAAGGAGGGATTTGAAACTGCGCTGTCCCAGCTGGAAAACAGCATTACACCCTTGCCACAGGCAGTATTGAAAAGAGCGGATGGAAGCTGTCCGCAGTTTATGATTTTCGGGGACAGACCGTGTTTTGAGCAAATTCTGCGGATAACATCGGAAAAACGCTTTTCGATGTCGTTGTCAAACAACAAAAAGGGTGTTTTGGCAAAAGCTCTTATGGAAGAGACGCTGGGGAAATGCTCCTTTGAATAGAGAATACCGAAGGTGGTGGAGACAGAGTCTTTTGCAGAAATATTTGGAAGAGCAGGAATAAAGAAGTCATGCGTCAGAACAATATCCAGCTTGTCTGCGTGGAGACGTGCTATAAGGTCAGAGAGCTTATAGCACTCGATATTGAGCTTGATCTCAGGGTGCCTTTCGGAAAAATAGGACTCGATTTTGTTATAGAAATTGGCAGGGCTCCATGTCTCGGGACAGCCTATGCGAAGAGTTTGAGCCGGTAGCTTTGCAGCAGCGCGAATATCATCTGTGAGGCTGTTGAATTCCCTCGTTGTTTTTGTAAAAAACTCATACATAGAATTGCCCGATGGCGTGAGGGAGAGGGATGTTTCGCTGCGTTCAAAAAGCTTGAAGCCCAAATATTCCTCTAATTTGGACACGCTTTTGCTTATGGCAGGCTGAGATACGTACAGCATGTTTGCCGCCTGAGTAAAGCTTAAAGTTTCTGCTACGGCGATAAAATGGTTTATCTGAGTTATGGTCATGGTGTTACCTCTAATTATAACTTTGAAGTTATAATAATTTTAGCATAGGCGCGGGGAAACGGCAATAAAAACCGATGTTAGGCGCGGTGAGGCAAGAAAGCATATGTATTCTTGTCTCACCGCGCCTTTACCATCGGTTCTTTGTATATGTTTAGTTTCTGCCGTAGAGCTTATTGTAGTATTCAAAGGAGTACTTGAAAAGCTCGTCTGCTGCAAGTGCCTTTAAGTTGGCGTCGTCTGTTGTGATCCAGCAGACTGTGCGTCCTTTTTCGCCGTAGCGGTCTACGAAATCGTGAACCATCTTCTTTGTGTCCTCTTCGCTTGTTCCGACAGGAATGTTGAGAGCGATGGCGAGGGAGATCTTGTCGCCGTATGTATCGTACAGGTAATCCATATCGTTGCATCTCTGCTGGGGAGCCCAGAAGTCAATGCCCATCTCGATCATGAAGGGAACATACTGCATGTTTCTGCCGCAGGAGTGGAGCTCAATGAACTTGCCTTCCTTGTGCAGGAAATCAAAGAAACGCTTTGTTGCGGGCATGATCTGCTCTTCAAACATATCGTTGGAGAAGAAGCCTGCCTTTTCTGCGCCCCAGTCGTCGTGGTAGAGAACGCCGTCTACTCTGCCGTAGTGCTTGAAGATCTGAGAGCAGGACTCAATCTTGTAGTCTACCATCTTCTGGAAGAACTCTTCCAGAAGTTCGGGCTCTTCATAGAAAGCGAGAAGAGATTCATCAAAGGGAATGAGCTCGTGGAGACGCTCAAACAGACCCTCAACACACTCGTAAACGTGTGCTCTTTCGGGGTCAAGGCGGGAGGAAATCTTTTTGCCGTCTGTCTCAAAATCTACAACAGAGAGATCAGGCCACTCAAGCTCTTCCTTCCAGTTGGCAAACTCTGTGAGAGTGCGTGTGCCCGGAGTTACCATCATGCCGCCGATACCTGTTTCCATGAACCAGTCAACGCCCCACCAGTCGGGACCGTTTACTTCGGGGACGGGGTGCTCTTCCATTGCGTCGGGCCAGATAATGTTGATCTCGTTCATGTATGCGGGCATCCAATAGGGCTGCTCGCCCTTCATTACTCGCTTATAGTTTTCCAAAATGCTGTAGGGACGTCCTTCTATAGGAGCTTTGGACTGCTGGAACATCCAGGGCCAGGAGCCCTCTGCCTGCCACCACTTGGAATAGTCTCTGTTTGCTGCCTGCTGCATAAATTTGCCTGCCATGCCGTGTACCTTCCTTTTCTGAATCCTGAATAATATACCGAAATTTAGTACTTTTCGGACGATTTACCGCTTAATCATACCACATTTGAAAATTAATACTACATACATTCTGATAATGCCGATGGTTTTGCGAAAAATATAGTATTTTTACAAAAAATTAGGTAGTTAAAAAGAAAAATATACAGGCGGTGTGGAGAGTATCACACCGCCTGTATGATTTTTGAAATTACATGTTAAGCTCTGTTCTGGAGATGAGGTCGTTCTGACCTGTTACATGCAGTTCTACGAAGTAAGCAGAGAAGCCTGCAACACGAACGATGAGGTTTTTGTGTTCCTCGGGATTCTTCTGAGCTTCGCGGAGAGTATCGGAAGAGATAACATTGATCTGCATTTCCATGCCGCCCATGTCGAAGTAGGTCTGGATAAGCTGTGTCAGCTTTGTGATGCCTTCTTCGCCCTGCAGGCAGGAGGGGCTGAACTTCATATTGAGGAGCGTTCCGTTGGGGTACTCCTTCTGGTTGATCTTGGAAACGGAAACGAGGATAGCTGTGGGACCGTTTGTATCCATTCCCTGAGGCTGGGAAATACCGTCTGCCAAAGGCTGATGTGCATTTCTGCCGTCGGGAGTTGCGCCTGTCTGCTTACCGAATGTAACGTTTGTTGTTACAGGGTACATACCAGCAGAGAAGCGGCCTCTGGGACCTGTGTGGCTGTTGCATGCGTCCGCAAAGACCTTGCCGACCCATGTTGCAAGCTCGTCTACTTCGGCGATGCCGTTGCCGTAGTGAGGAGCCTCGTTTTTGATGTAGCGCTGGAGCTCTTCGTAGCCTACCCAGTCTGCGCGGAGTGCATCGTAAAGCTCGCGTGTTGTGACCTTCTTTGTGTCGAAGCACAGGTGCTTGATCATAGCGAGAGAGTCGATAACGTTGCCGACACCGACACCGGACATACCTGTGGAGTTGTACTTAGCACCGCCCCACATAACGTCCATGCCCTTTTCCATGCAGCCTTCCATTGTTGCGGAAACAACGGGCAGGGGCAGGATCTGACGGCCGATATACTCGAAAGAGTTGATGTTGACAGCGTGCCAGTTTACAAAGTAAACCATCTGCTTTGCGAAGGCTTCCTTGACCTCTTCGAATGTCTCCATCTCGTAGAGGTAGCCTGTGGGCAGACCGACCTGACCTTCGTTTGCTGCAACGCCGCTTCTGCCGGGCATGGGCATGGGGTTGTAGCCGTTGTTGATACCGCTGAGCAGGGCATTTGCCATGTTCATGTAGGACTCTGTACCTGTACCGCCGCAAGCAGGCCACTCTGTGCCGCAGCCTGCAGGCTCTACGCAGCCGATGAGTGTGTAGTTTCTTGCGTCTTCAAGGGAGAGACCGCGTGACATAAGCGCGGGGATGATAGCGTCGTCACTTTCAAAGGTGGGAACGCCGCCTGCAATTTTTGTTGTCTCAATAGCTGCCTCCCAAAGCTCGGGGGGAGTGTTCTTGTGGATACGGAGTGCCTGAGGAGGATCGTGAAGAACGAGACGACCGGATGCCTGAAGCATCATGTATGTAACAGCGTTGGAAGCATCATTGCCGTCCTTGTCAACGCCGCCCATTGTCATAAGCTGACCGGATGTGTAACCGGGGTTGGACATTGTCTGAACAAAGCCCCAGGGCTTGTTCATCTCAGCGACCTTAAGGTAGAACAGGTCCATAAGCTCCTGAGCATACTCGGGAGTGATTGTGCCTGCTGCGATATCTGCATCATAGTAAGAGCCGAGGTACTGGTCAACACGTCCGAAGGAGATGCCGTGCATATTAGCATCGAGGCACAGGCATGTCTGATACATAAACAGAGTCTGGATAGCTTCGTGGAAGTTTCTTGCGGGGTTTTCCATTGTCCAGTTAAGGCACTCTGCCATCTTCTCGAGCTCAGCTTTTCTAACAGGCTCTGTGCATGCAGCAGCCTGTTCTTCAGCCAGCTTTGCATAACGCTTTGTAAGTGTGATCATACCGTCGCAGACGATCTCAATTGCGCGGTAGAAGTTATACTGCTCAATGGTCTTGCCGGGGATGCCTGCCATAACAAGCTCCATCTGCTTGTCACGGGCTTCCTGACGGATAGCACCGAAGCCCTTTCTGATAGCTGTGTTGTAGCCTGTGCAGAAATGACCTACGGGAGACATTGTCTGACCGCGGGAGTTGAAGGTGGAGCAGGCAGAGCCAACGTGAGGCAGATACTGGTCAACGATCTGAGCGTCTGTCTTTGCACTCATACACTCTGTCATCCAGAAATCGATAGTATCGAGAATGTACTTCTTGTCCTCGTCGGAGAGAATGTAGGGGTCAATCTCACGGGTCTGGATGTAGTCGTTTTCGACTTCCTGCTTCAGCCACTCTACGCTGTTTTCGGGGTAGAGTGCGCATGCGCGGTACTTTGCGGACTGTGCACCGACGATAACTTCACCCTCGTCAATACGGATAGCGATGTTTTCGCAGATCTCTTTAAAAACCTTTGCGCGGCGAAGAATGCCCTCAAGCTGGGGGTTATTCATGTAGAACTCTGTGATGATCTTGTATCTGGAAAGGCAGATCTCAGGCAGAGTGTCGCGGTACTTGGCGCGCATCTTCTGTACGCGCTCGGTAATGGGTTTGAGCTGATACATTGTCGTTCCTCCTGTGAAAAGTTATTCTGTAATGTGTCTGTGGACACAAATCTTCTCTAACAAAATATTATAGCAGACTGCGTAAAAATACGCAATCTGACATATACAATCAAATACAATGTGTTTACTCGAATTTTGCCTTAAAAATGTCCACAACATCGTCGTAAAGCTCTGTCGGAACCGTAACGCGGTAGATGCTTTCCATTTCTGCTGAAATATCTATATTTTCCGCGTTTTTACAGGGCAGGGCGAATATCAGGAAAAGTATGTCGAAAAGGCGCACTTGGGTGTCGGTCAGGATAGCGCCTGCTCTTTTGTAAAATTCCAGACGGCGAAGGGCGGCGGCCTTATCGGGGGCTTCCGAAGGATGCTCACTTTCTATTACGATAAATTCTGTTTTGCCGCTGTAGTATTCCTGCAGCGCCCGCAAAACCTCTGAGCCTATGCCGCAGTCGCGAAATTCGGGAGTTACGGCAAGATAGTCCAAAAGTACGCTTTTGCCCTTTTCGCGCACTACCTGCAGGGCGTAAGCCATAAGCTTACCGTTTTCAAAAAAGCCGATGGGCTCGTAATTTCCCTCGCGGTATAGCTTTTCCACAACATCCAAAGGTTTAAGTTCGCTTTCGGGGAAATCGCGGTGTGCTTCGTTTGTATATAAATTTTTGAGTTCAAGTTCGTTCAAAATGCGAAGTTCCAAATTAATCACCGCTTGAGATGATAGCAGAAACAAGGGAAAAAGGCAAATGCTTTGGTTTGCCAATCTTGACAATCGCAGTTACATTTATTATTATTAATAGGTTAAATAGCAATTAGATTTCAAAGGAGAAATTACAATGGCTAAGGATAAAAAAGTTCAGGCTATAACCGACATGGAAGTGGATTTTGGTCAGTGGTTTACTGACGTTGTAGTCAAGGCAGACCTTATTGACTACTCCGGCGTAAAGGGACTGTTCATTCTTAGACCCTACGGTTATGCTATCTGGGAAAACATCCAGAGCATTTTAGATAAAAAGTTCAAGGAGACAGGTCACGAAAACGTCTCCATGCCTATGCTTATCCCCGAGTCCCTTCTTCAGAAGGAAAAGGATCACGTTGAGGGCTTTGCTCCCGAGTGTGCATGGGTAACTCTTGGTGGATCCGAGCCTTTACAGGAAAAACTCTGCATCCGTCCCACATCCGAGACACTTTTCTGCGACCACTGGAGTCACGTTGTACACTCATGGAGAGATCTGCCCATGAAGTATAACCAGTGGTGTAGCGTTCTCCGTTGGGAGAAGACAACACGTCCCTTCCTCAGAGGAAGAGAGTTCCTCTGGCAGGAGGGTCACACAATCCACGCAACTGCGGAAGAGGCTGTGGAAGAGACAAAACAGATGCTGGAAATTTACGCAGATTGCTGCGAGAATTACCTTGCAATGCCTGTTATCCGCGGCAACAAGACAGACAAGGAAAAGTTTGCAGGTGCTGAGGATACTTACACAATCGAATGCATGATGCACGACAAGAAGGCTCTCCAGAGCGGTACATCCCACTACTTCGGAGACGGTTTTGCAAAGGCATTTAACATCACATTTGCAGATAAGGAAAACAAGCTGTCTTACCCCCACGAGACATCCTGGGGTATGTCCACACGTATCATCGGCGGTATCATCATGACTCACGGTGATAACAACGGTCTTGTTCTGCCTCCCAAAATCGCTCCCATTCAGGTTATCGTTCTGCCCATCGCTCAGCATAAGCCCGGCGTAGCAGACAAGGCTCAGGAGCTGGTTGACAGACTTAAGAAGATCGATGTCCGCGCAAAGGGCGACTTCTCCGACAACAGCCCCGGCTGGAAGTTTGCAGAGTACGAGATGAAGGGTGTTCCCCTCCGTATTGAGATCGGTCCCCGTGATATCGAGAATAACCAGTGTGTTGCTGTTATGAGAAGCACAGGTGAGAAGATCACACTTAACCTTGATGAGCTTGAGGAAAAGATCCCCCAGCTGCTTGAGGCTGTTCATACAACTATGTTCGAAAAGGCAAAGAAGAACATGGAAGAGCACACATGCTGTGCACACTCTCTTGAAGAAGCCAAGGAAATTCAGGAGACAAAGGGCGGCTTCATCAAGACAATGTGGTGCGGCGACCTTGAGTGCGAAATGGCTATGAAGGAAAAGGCAGGAATGTCCTCCAGATGTATCCCCTTTGAGCAGGAGCACATCGGCGACACCTGTGCTATCTGCGGAAAGCCTGCAGATAAGATGGTTATCTGGGGCGTAGCATACTAAAGAAGCTCATAAAAATGCAAGCATTTTTATGAAAGGGCTGCAGCCTGCAGCCGCGCGCCGTAAAACAGCTCGCGCGCAGGCTGAGCGGTGCAAAATCCGCTGCGCGTGTCACCGGATTTTGCGGATTGCGCTTTATTCCGCGATCTGCGGATCGCGGAACTCTATGAGATAGTTTTTACAAAAAAGCGCCTGACGGGCGCTTTTTGTTGTATGGCGGTTAATGAACAGGAGAAATATAAATGGCACGGTTTATGACAATGGATGAGGCCGTCGGTTTGGTCAAAGACGGCGACACAATATGGATAAATGCGTTTGGCGGTTGTGCGTCGCCTGTAGATCTTAACCGCGGTCTTACCAAACGCTTTCGCGAGACGGGATCACCGAGACACCTCTCTGTCTATTCTGCGTTCAGCTTTGGTGACTGGACAGAGGGCAGCGATGTTGAAGGATATATATGTGAAGGTGCGGCGGACCGCGTTGTTGTAGGTCATTTTGCAAGCCTTAAAAACACGTGCCGCGCCATTATGGAGAATAAAATAGAGGGGTATAATCTTCCCGGCGGTGTAATGTCACATATGATCCGTGCGGCAGCGCGTGGTTCAAAAGCGCTTTTTACAAAAACCGGTCTTAATCTTTTTGTGGATCCCGAGCTTGGTTCAAACTACCGCCTCAATGCAAAGTCGAGAGAGGAACTGGTTACATCAACTGTTCTCGGCGGAGAAAAGGGGCTGCTGTATAAAATCCCAAAGGTAGACATTGCCTTTATCAAGGCGAGCTTTGCGGATGAGCGCGGAAATATCTCTTTTCAGAACGAAACTGCCTCTGTTGATGCTCTTTCTGTTGCTCAGGCGACCCATAGAAACGGCGGCAAAGTAATCGTTCAGGTTGCTCGCCGTGTGAACAACAACATTCTGCCCCGCTCTGTAAACATCCCTGCTGCGCTGGTAGATACTGTGGTAATCTGCCCCAAGCAACAGCAAATTACAAACATGGATGGCTATTTTGACTTTATCTGCGGACAGTATGTTCCCCGCGGTGCCATAATGGCGGCGTGCAGGGATGAGATACGCGGTGCTATCGGTGCCGTAAACAAGAGAAACTCTCTTCATACCGCTATTGCCCGTCGAGCTATGAAGGAGATACATCCGGGAAATATCGTAAATATCGGCATCGGAATTCCTGAGCTTGTAGCCGAAGCGGTTCTGGAAAGCGGCATGCTGGAGCAGGTGCACCTCAGCGTTGAGTCCGGTCATACAGGCGGTTTTCCTTTGGGAGCACAGGGCTTTGGCGTTGTTATCGGTCCTGACAGTATGATGGACATGGCGCGACAGTTCGATTTTTATGAGGGCGGCGGTCTTGACCTCTGCTGTGTCGGCGCTTTGGAAATTGACAGTCACGGCAACGTAAACGGACACTATACAAAGGGCAAGCTCTCGGGTATCGGCGGATTTGCAAATATCACACAGACCACAAAAAAGGTGGTATTCTGCTTCACCTTTACAACAGGCGGAATTCAGGGTGAGTTTGACGGCGAAAAGGTGGCCATTGCACAGGAGGGCCGCATCAAAAAATTCCTGCCCGATGTAACAAGCCTCAGCTTCAGCTGTAAAAATGCGCTGGAAAACGGTCAGGAAGTGCTATATGTTACTGAGCGATGTGTGTTCCGACTTGGAGAAAACGGCCTTATTCTGACGGAAATCGCACCGGGAATAGACATGGAAAAGGACATTCTCCAAAAGCTTCCCTTTGCAGTTGAAATCGCAAAAGACTTAAAATTAATGGAATTTTAAATAACTTTTACCCCTGCAGTGTAAAATAAACGCTGCAGGGGTACTGTATTTTGGCTGATTTCACTTTTTTTGTTCATAAATTTATGATATATTAGTATATTAGGAAGAAATACCCCATTATTGAAAGGAACTTCGAAAACATGCGTAAAGGCCTTTTTGCCAGATTATTTGGAACACACAGCGAAAGAGAGCTGAAAACCATAGAGCCCATAGCAGATAAGATCGTGGCTATGGAAGATGAGTATAAGGCTTTGAGCGATGAGGCACTCAAGGCAAAAACTCCTGAGTTTAAAGAGCGTCTTGCAAAGGGTGAGACTCTTGATGATATCCTGCCGGAGGCTTTTGCGGCTGTAAGGGAGGCTTCTGCCAGAGTTCTCGGTATGCGTCCATACAGAGTGCAGCTTATCGGCGGCATCGTTCTGCATCAGGGACGAATTGCGGAGATGCGTACAGGTGAAGGTAAAACTCTTGTTGCTGTTCTGCCTGCTTATCTCAATGCCCTTACAGGGGAAGGTGTGCATATTGTTACCGTTAACGACTACCTTGCACGACGCGACAGCGAGTGGATGGGCAAGGTGCACCGTTTTATGGGTCTTAAGGTAGGTCTCATCGTCCACGGACTCACATCAGACGAGAGAAGAGCTGCTTATGCTGCAGATATTACCTACGGAACAAACTCCGAGCTGGGCTTTGATTACCTGCGCGACAACATGGCTATCAGAAAAGAGAGCATGGTACAGCGCGGACACCGCTTTGCCATCGTTGACGAGGTGGACTCCATCCTCATCGATGAAGCGAGAACTCCCCTTATCATTTCCGGTGTGGGCGACAAGTCTACAGAGATGTACGGTCAGGTAGACGCCTTTGTATCCCGTCTTAAAAAGGTGGTCTATGCAACGGTGGATGAGAAAGAAGCCGAGGACGAGAACCTTGACGCCGACTATATCGTAGACGAAAAAGCAAGAAGCGCAACACTTACCGCAAGAGGTACTGCTGCTGCTGAAAAATACTTCGAGCTGGAAAATCTGGCTGACCTTGAAAATACAACGCTGTCTCACCATATCAATCAGGCCATAAAGGCGCATGGTGTTATGAAGCGCGATGTTGACTATGTTGTAAAAGACGGTGAAGTTCTTATCGTCGATGAATTTACGGGACGTATCATGTACGGCCGCCGTTATTCCGAGGGTCTTCATCAGGCGCTTGAGGCCAAGGAACATGTAAATGTAGAGCGCGAGAGCAAAACTCAGGCTACCATAACATATCAGAACTTCTTCAGACTTTATGAAAAGCTTTCCGGTATGACCGGTACTGCCCTTACAGAGGAAGAAGAGTTTTCTGCTATCTATAATCTGGATATCGTTGAGATACCCACAAATAAGCCTGTTATAAGAATAGACAACCCCGATGTTGTATACAAAAATGAAAACGGCAAGAACAACGCCATTATTGCACAGATAAAAGAGTGCCACGCGAAAGGACAGCCTGTTCTTGTGGGCACTGTTTCCATTGAAAAGAGTGAGTACCTGTCCTCTCTGCTTAAAAAGCAGGGCATCAGGCACAATGTCCTCAACGCAAAGCACCACGACAAGGAAGCGGAGATAATCGCTCAGGCAGGCAAGCTGGGTGCTGTTACCATTGCTACAAACATGGCAGGACGAGGCACGGATATTATGCTGGGCGGCAATGCCGAGTATATGGCAAAAAATGATCTTCGCAAGGCGCAGATACCCGAAGAGATAATCGTTGAGGCCACAGGCTATGCCGATACTGACAATGAGGAGATCATAAATGCCCGTGAGCTCTATGGAAGAAAGCTTGAGGAGCACAAGAAGGTAACAGATGCTGAAGCTGAAAAAGTCAGAGCAGCAGGCGGCCTTTATATAATCGGTACTGAAAGACATGAGTCCCGCAGAATAGACAATCAGCTGAGAGGACGCTCCGGCAGACAGGGCGACCCCGGTGAGACACGTTTTTACATTGCCCTTACCGATGACATCATGCGTCTGTTCGGCGGTGAGAGGATCCATAGTCTTATGGAGACGCTCAAGATGGATGAGGACATGCCAGTTGATATGAAAATGCTGTCCAACACCATTGAAACTGCCCAGAAAAGAGTTGAAAGCCGAAACTTCCAGTCCCGTAAAACTGTTCTTGAATATGATGATGTAATGAATAAGCAGAGAAACATCATCTATGACCAGCGAAGAAAGGTTCTGGACGGAGAGAACATAAAGGAATACATTCACTCAATGGCGGTGGATGTGCTTTCCCAGACTCTGGCAGCCGAATTTTCATCAGACGGAAAAATAACCTCGCAGGAAGAGCTGAACAGAGTGCTGCTGCCTTTTGAAAAGCTGTTTCTTCCCAGAGGGGGTGTGCAGATCCCCGAGGGCGGATATACAAAGGAAGAGCTTACTGACGTTGTCTTGCAGAAGGCAGAGGACTTCTATGAGAAGAAAGAAAAAGCTATGGGACTTCACCCTGAGACGGGTGCACCCCTTATGCGAGAGTTTGAACGCGTTATTCTGCTGCGTGTTGTTGACGAATACTGGATGGAGCACATTGACGTTATGCATGAACTTCGCCAGAGCGTAGGACTTCGCGCATACAGCCAGATAAACCCTGTTGATGAATACAAGCGTGAAGGCTTTGAGATGTTTGAAGCCATGGTAAACGGCATCCGCGAAGAGGTCGTTCGCCGCGTATTCACAGCGCAGGTAAGAAATCAGACGGTGCAGAGAAGAAGCGTTGTCGGCGCAGGCAGAGCATCTGTCGGCGGACAGACAGGCGGAAGAAGACAGCCTGTTAAAAACGGCGCTCAGAAGATCGGCAGAAACGACCCCTGTCCCTGCGGAAAGAAGCGTCCCAATGGGCTTCCCATGAAGTATAAAGATTGCTGCGGCAGAGGAATCAGATAATAATGGCATTTATCGAGAACAACAAAAACGGTGTGGTTTACATGACGTCACCGAATATAACGGCGAAACACGCTTTTACCACGCGTTTTGGCGGAGTGAGCGAAGGGATATATGCATCCTTAAATCTGAAATTCTCATGTGGAGACGATGATGAAAAGGTTGCGAAAAACTACCGCATTCTTGCCGAAACTCTGGAGATAGTTCCTGTGGAATTTGCATTTTCAAAGCAGGTGCACAGAGATGACATCAGAGTTTGTACCATGGAGGACAGGCAGGGCGTTCCATACTCAGTGCCCTATGAGGCAGACGGACTTATAACGGACGTAAAGGATCTGCCGCTGGTGATTTTTACTGCAGACTGCACACCCATACTTCTCCATGACCCTGTGAGAGGTGTCGTCGGCGCTGTTCATGCAGGCTGGCGCGGAACGGTTGTGGACATTGCAGGCAAAGCCGTTCGGAAGATGTGTGAGGTTTACGGATGCGATGCTGGAAGTATCTGTGCTGCCATAGGTCCCTGTATCTCCGAATGCTGCTTTGAGACAGGAGCCGAGGTATACGAAGCTGTCAAAGCTGTTTTGGGTGATGCTGCTGAAAGGTACGCCGAAAAGAAGCCGAATGATAAATATATGATAGATTTAAAGGGTGTTAATGCTCATCTGCTGAAAAGAGCGGGTGTGAAAAACATTGAGATATCCGAAGAATGTACAAAGTGCAGCTGTGAAAAATATTGGTCTCACAGGGCAACAAACGGCAAAAGAGGAACACAATGTTCCTGTATAGTGCTGTAGAGAAAGGAACCTGCAGGTGAAAAAGAATACTGTATGTAAGTTAATATCGCTTCTCGTTGCCATGCTTTTTGCCGTAAATATTCTTGCGGGCTGTTTTGGTGGAAATCAGAGCGAAGATGAAGAACAAACGCAGGATGAGCCGGTACTCGATGATGCTCCCGACACAGGAGTTGTTATGGCTCAGTCTGACGGAAAGTTTACGCTCCGTTATAATTCTGACGAGACACTTAATCCTTTAAAGTGCGTAAATGTATATAATGATGCTGTTGCCAGCCTTATTTATGAGGGTCTGTTCAGGCTTGATGAGCAGTTCAGACCCGAGCCTGTGCTCTGCAGCGACTATACTACAGAAAACGGATTAAAATATACATTTCACATTATTGAAACAAAAATGCATGACGGAGCCCTCCTTACAGCAGGAGATGTTGTGTACAGCATCAATCAGGCGAGAATGAGCTCTAAATATCAGAGCCGTCTGCGCAATATCATCTACTGCACAACTGACGGCGAGGGCGGTATATATATTGAGCTGTATGAGACGGATTACAGCCTGCCTGCACTGCTGGATATTCCCATCATCCGCGGTGAGTCTGCAGAGAGCGATAATCCTGCGGGAACAGGCCCCTACTATTTTAACAGTATAAGCGGAAATCCCGGTCTTTCTCCGTTTAAGGAATACAGAGATCCTGAGTGCGATTTCATAGACCGCATATATCTGGACAATATGACAGATGGAAACATTGAGGAGAGCTTTGCGAACTACACTCTGGACTGTATATGGGAGGACACCGCAGGAGAGAGTCCCACAAACCTCTACAGCGACCACGAGGCGAGATACTACGATACTACCATTCTGCAGTATGTGGGCTTTAACTCATCCACTCCCGTTTTCAGCGATCTGAATATGCGCCTTGCGGTGTACTATGCAGTTAACCGAGACAAGATAGTAAATGAGATATTTAACGGAGACGGCAGAGCAGCTGATCTTATCCTCAACCCCGCGCACTATTTATATTCCGATACGTGGGAAGAGGGCTACGGATATTCTGCGGCAAAAATTTCATCCTACCTTGCTTCGTCAGGACTTGACGATAAAAACAGCGACGGATATCTTGAATATCCCGTAAACGGACAGCACCAGTTCTTTGAACTGCGCTTCCTTGTTTGTGACGATAACGAAAAAAAGGTCGAGGCTGCTGAGAGTATTGTTGAAAATCTGAGAAGCGTAGGTCTTAAGATAGTTCTCATAACGCTTCCGTGGAGAGAGTATAAGGAAGCGCTGGAGGCCGGATCATTTGACCTTTACTATGCCGAGGTCTCTTTGACGAGAAACTTTAACTTCAGAAGTCTTTTGGGCAAAAACGGTATTCTCGACTACGGAGAGATGGGCAGCGAAGAGTGCGGAACGCTGTGCAGCACTTTCCTAAACGCTGTTACAGATGTGGAAAAAGCAGCTGCTGCGCAGGAACTGTGTACTTACGTCGTTGAAAATGCGGTTATGATCCCTGTGATGTACAGACAGTATGTGGTCTATACCCACAGAGGAGACATATCCAATTTTTCGCCTACCGTATCCGGTGTGTTCAGCGATGCTGCGGGATGGACGATAAATATTAAAGAAGAGTAATAGCAATTAACAGGAGGGTATGGAATATGACAGACAGAAACCTGTTGGAGCGGGCTGCGGCTGCAATGGCGAATTCCTATTCGCCCTATTCACGCTTTCCCGTTGGTGCGGCTATAGAGTGTGCGGACGGCTCTGTTTTCACGGGCTGCAATATTGAAAACTGCGCGCTCGGAAGTACGATTTGTGCGGAACGTGTTGCTGTTGGGAATGCCGTAAGTCAGGGACATACCGATTTTGTTCGGATCGCCATTATTTCCAAGGGCACAAATTACTGTGTTCCCTGCGGTCAGTGCCGCCAGGTGCTTATGGAGTTTGCACCGAATCTGGAGGTCCTTTGCGCAAGAGGCGACGGACGCTATGTAAGCTATAATTTGAAGAATTTGCTGGCGTCGCCCTTCACTAATGCGAACATGGATTGATAGCGCAAAAGTTTACAGTATTTGTCATAAAATTGTAACACGTTAGACCTTTTATTAAGTTTGCACATGTTGTATTATATATGTATAAAAGAATTCTTTATGGAGGTGCCTATATATGGAAGACTACACAAGAAAATTTGACATTGTCTCTAAGAGCGCAGAGATGCGCGAAATACTTTCCAGAGTATATGAGGCACTGAAAATTAAGGGATACGATCCCGTTACCCAGATAGTGGGATATCTTGTTTCTGAAGACCCAACATATATTACAAACTATAACGGAGCAAGAAGTCTCGTAAACAATATTGACAGAGACGAGCTTCTCGAAGAGCTTGTAAAGAACTATCTGGAGCACAACAAATAACATAACTGCAAAACGGCGGCCCAAAGCTGGGTCGCCGTTTTTTGTGCTGTACTTTTCTATATAAATAGTGACGAAAAGGTGTGGGAGTGTTGACAAGAGAGAAACAATGTGTTACAATTTGGTTACACTATTCCTGGAAAGGGGATTTTTTTATGGCTAAAGTCACTTCTCTCGAATACAAAGGATATCCGCTCAGAAGAAAAGACAATCTGATCTACTACGGCAGCATGTCTGACAAATATATAGCAATGCTCCAGATT
Source organism: Oscillospiraceae bacterium (assembly GCA_017461585.1). Classification (GTDB taxonomy): domain Bacteria; phylum Bacillota; class Clostridia; order Oscillospirales; family Oscillospiraceae; genus Alloscillospira. The sequence goes on from JAFTYM010000011.1 coordinate 84,917, forward strand.
ACAGAAACAAAGAAAGTCAAAGATCTTGACGTAGCAACACGCGTAAGCGTTCAGCTGCAGCTGACAGATCCTGAGCTCAAGTCCAGAGACAGAGTAGTTAAGAAAAGCGAAAAGAGTAGTCTTTACGCGGCAATGGACGTTGCACACGTCTGGCTCACAAGAGCGCTTGCCGGTAAGTAAGCCGTGCTGAGAAAGGTTTTACAAATGAAGCACTTGAAAAAGTTTTTGTGTGCACTTCTTGTATTTGCGCTGATTTCAACATCTGTTGTGTTCTCCGCAGAAGCTGCAGGAACGGTAGCATACGGTGCAGGTACAGTATCTGCAACAGTTTTAAACATCCGCTCCGGTCCCGGTACAAACAACTCGGTAGTGGGTACAGTTGAAAACGGCGAGATCGTAGTTATTCTCGAAAAGTCCAGCGATGACTGGTATCGCATAAACTATGACGGCACTGTTGGTTATGTCTCTTCCCGTTATCTCAAAAATGTCCTTACGGCAGAGAATTTTGATGCTGAGGGCAAGGTCAACGATACCGGCGTAAGATACAGAACCGGTCCTTCTACAGAGGACAGCTCCTTAGGTACTATCCCCAAGGGCACAGAGGTTCAGATCATCGGTATCAACAATGGCTGGTATAAGCTGGTTTATGACGGCAAGACCGGTTATATGCGTTCTGATTACATAGATCTTACTTCTTTTGAAGAGGCAGATCAGAATACAGATGCTGATGATAACGACGATAATGACACAGAAGCACCTGATGACACAACCACATCCAATGAGACAGTTGTAAACAAGAAGGGCAGCGTAACAGGCAACTATGTTCGTTTCCGCAGCGCGCCCAACCTTACATCTACGATCATCAGCCTTCTCAACAAGGGCACATCTGTTGAGGTCGTTAGTGAGGTTGACGGCTGGTACAAGATCACTTACGGCGGCAGCACCGGTTATATGAGCGACGATTATATCGTTCTGAGCTCCGGTACAACCTCCGCACCGTCCACAGCTCCCTCCACACCCTCCACATCTGATCCTGATGTTGAGACAATGGATGAGAAGGGCTACGTAACAGGCAACTATGTTCGTCTCCGCAAAGGCGCATCCACCACGTCTGCAATTATTACGCTCCTGAACAAGGGCACTTCTGTTAAGATCACAGGAAAAACAGGCAGCTGGTATCAGATAAGCTATAACGGCAATGTCGGATACATGAGTGCCGACTACATCTCCATCGGAGAAGCTCCCGCAGTATCTGACAGCTACGCTCTGGGTCAGCAGATCGCAGATTACACATTACAGTTCAACGGCTCCAGATATGTATACGGCGGTGCATCTCCTGCTACAGGATTTGACTGTTCCGGTCTTATGTACTATGTATACGGTCAGTTCGGATACTCCATCCAGCGCCGCGCAAGCATGCAGTATAAATACAACGGCGTATATGTTGAACAGTCTGAGCTCCAGCCCGGCGACCTGGTATTCTTTGCAGGCAACGGACCTTCCGGCGGCGTAACACACGTTGGTATGTACATTGGTGACGGCAAGTTCATACATGCTTCCACCAGCAGAACAGGTATTAAGATCAGCGATCTTAACTCCGATTACTATACAGAAGTTTACCATGGCGCAAAGCGCATTATCTAAGTAAAAAATTTACACCCGATGCAATGCATCGGGTGTTTTTTTGTTTAGTTTGATGTCATTGTCTGACCGCCCTCGGAGTCTGACTTTGAAGATTTGAAGCCGTCGTCCGTAAGACCGTCCTGCTTTAGCATTGTCTCCAGTACATCAACATCAGAGGAGATATCCAGAACATCAGAGTCAAAGAGCTTATCCAGCTGACGCTCATAGCCTTCTGTAAGAGAGTCTAATATGCGCTCAATGTCCTGCTTTGCAGCGTCGATATTCTTGCCTGTGATGCCCTGTCTTTCAAGCATGCTGTAGGAGCGGAGAAGTTTGCCTGTTGAGGGGAGATAATATTCGGTAAACTTATTGATCATAGGCTCTTTCCCGGGATTTTCCTCTACTATCTTGAATATCTTTGCGGTGACCTCGATAAGGTGGTCTACCTTTTGTGATATTTCGGGGTCTATGATCTCGCCTCTCAGCTTTCTCATGTTTGCAAGAGTTGAAGCATAAGTGTTTGAGTCTGCTGCTGCAGAAGTCTTTTTAGACTGCTCTGCTGCATAGCGGACGGTGCGTTCGTTTTCTGCTGCCTCGGGGGAGATAACGATACTGTCAAGTCCTATGTCGAAGTATGCCGTGTCGCCGAAATAACCACGCTCTGCAAGATAGTTGAGATCCTTGCGGATGAGCTTTTTGGAAAAGCCTGTTATCTCGGATATCTCGTCAACGGATTTTGCATCGTCAAAGCCCATGACGGTGATATACTTTGTGAGACGTCTTGCTCTGCGGTTTATAAGCTGACGTGCGCCCAGGGCTGCTCCGCCGCCGATGACGTTGAAAACACCCATGACTGTCTGCAGCATATCATAGTAATCAATACCCTCTATAATATTGCTTGCACCGATGATAAACAGAACAATGGCAAGGATCAAAAGCAAAAGAGCACCGTTTGCCTGAGGCAGTTTCTTCTTCTTTTCTTTTTTCTTTGGGGCGGAGGAACTTGCAGAATAAGAAGTCGTGCTCTGAGCAGCGTTTCTGTTCAGAAACTCATCCTTTGCGTTGTTCCACCCCTCGCGGATAGTTGTGAATAGTTTGCTGTTTTTTACAGACGGTTTGGTGAGCTGCCTGTATATAAGATAGAGTCCCACAGGCCAAAATACATTAAGGCAAATAATGATGCCTATCCATGTAAATATGGTTTTCAGTATTTTTGCGGCTTCGGGATCTATGTGGTTATTGTTGTTGCTTTCCATAATAAATCACCTTAAGGGCATTATAACAGAAATATCTCTGCTGTAAAATACATTTAAGAAATAATTAAAGGCGGTTTTAAAACCGCCTTTAATTATTTAGCAGCCGATTTTTCGGCAAAACTGTTGTCTACAAGCGCTGTGAACTCAACTCTTTCGGAGAGTTCGCCTGCTGTCTCCATGACGGTCTCGAGACGCTCAAGGTCTTCCTGCTCCATGACAGGTGTTTCTTTCCATGCGTCAATGCTTCTGTATCTGCCTACAACAGTTTCCAGAACATCAAGGTCTGTGTCGGGAAACTGTTCTGCTATGACCTCTGCGACCTCACGGTCGGTGTGCTCGGAAACCCATTTTAATCCTTTGGCAACTGCGTTTGTAAATCCCTGAATAACGTCGGGGTTATCGGACATATAGCTCTGAGAGGCAAAGTATGCCGTGTAGGGGATGTCGCCGCTCTCCTCACCGATGGATGCGAGAATATAACCCTGACCTGCCTGTTCAACCTCTGTTGCGGTTGGCTCAAACAGAGCGACATAGTCTCCGTTGCCGCCCGTAAAGGCACCGCCCATCATGTTGAACTGGACAGAGGTGTCCACGACTGCATCTTCGTGGGGGATAACGCCGTTCTGACGCATGACATATTCCAGAGTCATCTCGGGTACACCGCCCTTGCGTCCGCCGATTATGGTTTTGCCGCGCAGATTTTCCCATGAAAAGTCTTCATCCGTTCTGCCCACGAGAAATGCGCCGTCCCGGTTTGTCATCTGAGCAAAAACCTTTGGTGCGTCCTCGTGGCCCTCCAGCAGAACATAGATACACGCCTCAGGACCTGCAAAGCCTATTTGTGCCTCGCCTGTTAAAACAGAGGTCATTACCTTGTCGGCTCCTCCACCGTTTATTAGCTCAATCTCCAATCCCTCTTCCTCAAAAAAGCCCAGCTTGAGCGCGGCATACTGAGGTGCGTAGAATACGGAATGTGCAACCTCGCTCAAGGTGATTTTCGTAAGTTCGTCATCTTTTTCGCCGCAGGCGGAAAGTACGCCGAGGCTCATTAGCAGGACTAATACAAGTGCGATGATTTTCTTCATGAAGTCACTCCTATATACTTTTTTAAAGCTTTTTCCAAGAGCAGGATGCATTGATACATAAGTGCTGCGGCGACGGCAAGGATTATGACAGTTGCCATGACAAGATCCATTTTGAATACCTGTGAACCGTAGACGATAAGATAACCCAGACCTGCCTTTGAAACGAGAAATTCGCCCATGATAACGCCGACCCATGACAGACCGACGTTAACCTTAAGGGCGTTTATCATAGTGGCAAAATTGGCGGGCAGCACCAGTTTAAAGAGAATTTGCCTCTTTGTAGCGCCCAATGTACGCATCAGCTTTACTTTTTCGGGATCTGTCGAAAGAAAGCCGTTATGTACATCAAGGATCGTTACGATAAGGGAGATCGCCAGGGTCATTGCGATGATAGAGGACGGTCCTGCGCCGATCCAGACGATGAATATGGGACCCAACGCGGTTTTGGGAAGCGAGTTTAATACTACAAGATACGGATCCAGCACCTTTGAAAGAAATGGGCTGTTCCAAAGTGCAACGGCAATAAGCGTACCTGCAAGGGTGCCCAGCAGAAAGCCTATGACCGTCTCGAGACAGGACATGCCGATGTGTAAAAACAGATCTCCCGAAATATACAGATTCGCAACGGTCTCCGCCATGCGGGAGGGGCTGCTCATAATGAAGGCGTCTATCCATCCAAGACGGGCTGAAACTTCCCAAAGTGCGAAGAAACCGACGACAATAATGACACGAAGGAGAATTATGGCGTTTTTGCGGTTTCTTCTGCTTTTTAAATAGTCTATTCTCTCTTGTGAGATCTGCATTTCAGGCACCGAGATCAAGCTCCTTCCATATATCGTTGAAATACTGCTTGAAGCGGTCGTGGTTTCGCCGTTCCATCGGGGAGACACCCCGAAATTCCGAGAGGTCAAATATTGCCTTTATAACGGCAGGCCTTTCCGAGAGAACGACCACCTTGTCTGACATGCTGATGCTCTCGGAAATATCGTGAGTCACCATGAGTGCCGTTTTGCCCTCGCTTCGGATTATGGTGTTGATATCATCGGAAACGGAAAGCCGCGTCTGATAGTCAAGCGCGGAAAACGGCTCATCCAGCAGGAGGATGCGAGGGTCTGTTGCCAGAGTGCGTATGAGAGCGCAGCGCTGGCGCATACCTCCCGAGAGCTGGGATGGGGTCTTTTGGGCAAATCCCGACAGACCGTAGCGGCTTAAAAGCTCGGACACGTGATTAAGCTGTTCTGTGCTTTTTCCGCGGCGAAGCTCCAACCCCAATGTGACGTTTCCCCATATAGTGCGCCACGGGAAGAGGTGATCTCTTTGGGGCATAAAGCCTATTTTTGTGGAGGTGCCGCAGATCTCCTCGCCGTCAATGTACACGGCACCTGAAGAGGGAGTTTCCAGACCTGCGACCATAGAGAGAAGTGTGGACTTTCCGCAGCCCGAGGGGCCGACGATGCTTATGAATTCGCCGTCCTGAATGTTTAAGGTGACGTCGGAAACAGCGCAGACCTCACCGTCCGGCGATTGGTATGTTTTGCTCAGGTGTTCCATAAGAACACTCAAGAGTATTCCTCCTTTCCTTAATAATTAGGATACTCCCGAAAACATACTATGCAGGAAGTTCGTGTTTTGCCTGTTGAAACGGGGGACGGAAAATAAAAAAGCACCCCGATTTCGATATGAAATCGGGGTGGCTGCATGTTTAATGTGTATGTAGCTTTTGGTAATACGTTTCAACAAGCTCAATCACGCGGGGTGTAGCGTCAATCATAATGACTACGGATTTGCCGTTTGCTTTTGGGGTGGATACAAAGATGAGGACGTCTCGCCCCATCCTCTCTTTGTCTGTTGTCCATTTTGGAGCATAACGGTCGAAATGGTATCTCCTAACGGAGTTCCAACTAATATGCTTATATTTCACTCTTTTGTTGATAAGTGTTTAATAAAAGCACGAATATATATACTATCACTATAGAGTGTGCGGCGTACGGGGTTGCTTTGGTCGTGACAGTGTTTTGCGCTGTACTAAATTTTCCAACACAATGTATGCTGTTGTAAATATCCAATAAAAAAGACGTATTCGCATCGAATACGTCTTTTTTTGTTATACTTCCTTATACATAGCTGAGGCTTCGTCTTTTGAGACGTGCTCGGAAACGGCGACGACCTGCACTTTTAAGGTGCGAGTGCCGAAGTGGACTTCGATAATGTCGCCGACCTTGACATCGTAAGATGCCTTTGCAACGTTGCCGTTAACGGAGATGTGACCGTTGTCGCAGGCTTCATTTGCAACGGTGCGGCGCTTTATAAGACGTGAAACCTTGAGATATTTGTCCAGTCTCATACTTTTCCTCCTAAAAAGATACGGCACGGCGTTTTTGCCGTGCCGTTTTTGCGTTAATTACTCAGCGATAGCGTCCTTAAGAGCCTTGCCTGCCTTGAACTGGGGAGCCTTGGATGCGGGGATCTCGATAGCTTCCTTTGTCTTGGGGTTGCGGCCCATGCGAGCTGCACGCTCCTTAACATCGAATACGCCGAAGCCTACCAGCTGAACCTTGTCACCGCCCTTAAGAGCTTCTGTGATTGCGTTAAGTGTTGCGGAAAGAGCCTTCTCGCTGTCCTTCTTGGACAGACCTGTCTCTGCTGCGATCTTTGTGATGAGTTCGTTCTTGTTCATTGAAATATTCTCCTTTGTCTGCGGATTTGGCCGCATTATAAAATAAAACTATTTTTGGGATTTGCCCTCCTGATAGAGAGCTTCCATTTCATCGAGAGTCATGTCTGCAAGTATCTTGCCCTGTGAAGCTGCAGTTGATTCCACATACGCAAAGCGGTTTGTGAACTTATCGCATGCCTTGCCGAGCGCCACCTCAGGATCAACGCCCATGAAGCGGGCAACGTTTACAACGGAAAACAGCAGATCGCCCAGCTCTTCTTCAATGTTTCCTTCGCCGCCAACCGCATCAGAAACCTCTGTGAGCTCTTCTGCCAACTTGTCCATTGCGCCCCAAACATCGGGCCAGTCAAAGCCGACCTTGGCTGCCTTTTTTTGAATTTTTTCGGCACGCCAGAGCGCAGGAAGACTTTTGGCAACGGAGTTTATGGAGTCAGTAACTGTTTCCTGGCTCTTCTCCGCACGCTTGATCTCGTCCCAGTTTTTAAGGACTTCATCACTTCCGGAAACAGATACGTCTCCGAAAACGTGGGGATGGCGCAGGATCATCTTTCTGCATACAGTGTCTGCTACATCGTCAAGATCGAATCTGCCTGCGTCCTCTTCGATGCCGGCATGGAAAACCACCTGCATCAGAACGTCGCCCAGCTCTTCTTTCAGATGCTCTGTAGACTTCTCGTCAATGGCCTCGCAAGCCTCATAAGCCTCTTCAAGGAAATTGCGTCGTATACTCTCGTGGGTCTGTTCTGCGTCCCAGGGGCAGCCACCCGGCGCCCTGAGTATAGCGATAAGCTTCTGCAGATCATATACCCCATATTTTGGCCTGTTTTCAAAATTTATCATACTTTCACCTTTTCTGCAAGACTAATATTCATAGAATACAAACTTTTTTTAAAAAACATTGAAATTGCAGGGTTTTTGCCCTATTTGAGCTTTAAAATATTGGCTATTTTTTCACCCTTGGGTACAAGCTTCATATCCTCTCTTGTGAGAGTTCCCGTTACGATTATCATTATGAAGTAAACAATGACTGCAATGCCGATGGCAACTACCATGGCGATCATCATGGGAAGTCTGCCTGAAACAAAGAATCCGCCGCCTAATTTTGTCAGTATACCGTATACTGCCCATGCACATGCGCCCATAACAGCTGTACAGAGAAGAGGCTTTATAAATGCAGCGCCAAGCTTGGGTTTTTCGGGTGCTCTCTTCATCAGGACTGCCATATTAAACAGGGAGATAAAAGCATAGCACACCAGAGAGCCAATGGGAGCGCCGAGGATGCCTACTGCAGGGATGGCAACCAGCACCCAGTTTACGATGAGCTTCAGAATACTGCCTGCGGGCAGAGAGATAAGAGACATTTTTTCGTGTCCGCTTGCCTGTACCAAAGAGGTGGAGAGGACCTGGAAGCAAACAAAATAAGATGCAATACCCATAATTGCCAGAAGCTGAGGGCCAAGCTCGTTTCCGTCCCAGTAAAGAACATTGTAAATGGGGTTTGAAAGAACGCAGAGACCTACACCTGCGGGCAGAGCGAAGAGGTTCATGAGCTTTAAGGATGAGCTCATGAGAGTTGCGGATTCTTTATACTGTTTGCGTGCAACAGCTGCGGCTATCGCAGGAACTATGGCAACAGCTATTGAAACAAGAATGTTGCTGGGAAGATTGAACAGCGTATTTGCGCGTGTGAACGCGGAATAGTGTGTTTCAACAACACCTTCTGCCAGATGAAGTGTGTTTTTCAGGTGGTACATAATGACCTTTGTATCCACCAGCGCAAGTAAACTGAGCAGGGATGCGGAGAGTGTCATGGGAATGCTGACGCGGAAGATATCTTTAAGAGTATCTTTTTTGGAGAGAACCGTGGGGTCTGTATCAATAACTTCGTATGAATTGTTTTTTATTGAGCGGCGTCTTAAATATGCAAGCACGGGAACGGCAAGACCGAGACCGATGGTAACGCCGGCTATAGCACCTGCGGAGACGTGTCCTGCGGACATGCCCAGGTTTAAAGGCAGAAGTGCGATGGGGAGACCGACTGCCAGCTTGCACAGAACTTCAATTATCTGAGAAACTGAAGTGGGAATCATATCCTCATGTCCCTGAGAGTATCCGCGGAAAACGGAGACCAGACAGCAGAAAAATACTGCAGGTCCGAGAATAAAGATAGACTGATAAGCACCGGGAACTTCCATAAATGCAGCGATTTGTTTGCAGAAGATCATCATAAGAATGCTGCAGACGGCGCCGATGACGCCGAATGCCGGCAGCGCTATGCTGAAAATGCGCTGAGCCTGTTTCTGCTTACCGGTTGACGAGGCTGCGGATATGAGTCTTGAAATAGCAGCAGGAACACCTGATGTGGAGATGGTCAGCAGTAGGGTGTATACGGTATATGCGATGCCGTAATACGTTGTTGCCTTGTCGTCAAGGATGTTGTACAGCGGTATTTTATAAATGGCGCCGATAAGTTTGACGATTACAACAGTAGCTGCGAGTATCGCGGTGCCCTGAACAAAGCTTTTGTTTTTTGCCAAATGGAGTCAGTCCTTTCTGGGAAAAGTCGCACTTTAAATATATTCAGATGATGATAAAAATATAAAGTGCGGAAAAGGATATATGGGGGAATACTATGAATATGCAGGTGCTATCCGTTAACATAATTAATGTGGAAAACCTTGTGGAAAATGTGCAAAACCCAGTAATATCAATGGATTGACGTGGTTTACGGGCATTATTATAAACGGACTTTATATACAAAATATGGTGAATATAAGGTTATTATATGTTTTTATTCTTCAATATACGGATATCCTCACCATAAAACTGCATAGTAAGATATTCGCCGCCGATTCGCGAGGAAATCTGGGCGCTGTAGCGTGCAGATATGTCGGAAACGGAGAGATTTGTACTGATTATGGTCTTCTTTCCTGTGGTAAGACGCGTGTTTACGATCTCGTAAAGTGCGCTGACCGTGAAGGATGTGGTCATCTCTGTGCCCAAATCATCAAGGATCAGCAGCTCGCAGCCCAAAAGACGCTCCTTCTCCTCTTTAGCTTCTTCGTCGCGGTCAAAGTGAGCTTTTTCAAAGGTGGAGAAGACCTGAGAAGCCGTACTGTAAACAACGGAATGACCCTTTTCAAAAACGACCTTTGCGATGCAGGCAGAGAGATAGGTCTTTCCGAGACCGGGTGCACCTGTAAAGAACATATTTTTAGATGCTTTACCAAATGTCTCTGCGTAACGAACACAATTTCCGTAAACGATTTTCATTAATGCTCTGGGAGAGAGTGCTCCACTGCTTGTTGGTATGTCGCTGTAGTAATCGAGACGGAAGTTTTCAAATGTCTCGTTGCCGATGGACAGCATGTTGCTGAGCTCTTTTGCCTGCTCTGCCTTGTAAAGCTCCATGAGACAGGAACATGGGGTGTTGCCCACAAAGCCTGTGTCCTCGCATTTTGAGCACATAAAGCCCATGTCGAGATAATCTTCGGAATAGCCGGCTGCGACGATCTCTTTTCGGCGTTCATTCTGGAGATAGAGATTATCATCTCCTATTTTAGAGACAGAAGATTCCACATCACCGCTTTTTTGCAGCATGATGCCGATGACGTCAAGCATAGATGTGCGGATATCGTTGTCAATAGTGCGTACTTTGGGGTTTCTTCTGTAAACGTTCTCTGTGCGGCGCACAAGCTCTTCTTCCCAGCTCTGCTTTTTGGCTGAGAGAGCGGCCTTTGCTCTTGCCAGAAGTTTGCCGTCAAGTGTCATTGGTTATCCTCCTTCATGCTCTCGAAAAAGCGCAGTAATCTGTCTGCTTCGTCCTGCGTAGGAACAGCAGGTGTGGCAGTCTCTGTCGAAATGCCTTCGCCGGATGCTTTCCTGCGCTTTTCATAGGGGTCACCGGAGTTTATCTCCTCTGCTGTGTGCAGGTTTTTAGAGTGCCAGCTTAAAAGGATCTTGTCCATATAGGGCAGGCTGAGATTGTGGAGCCTTCCGATGGTGCGCTCATATGCGATCTGTACTGCATCTGCCTTGAAGCCCATCTCTATCCAGCTGTCTATGTACTGCTTTTCGTTTTGAACCAGCTTGCGGTCAAAAATGCCGAGAACGCGCTTGATCTCACCTTCAAGGGAGTAGGCGTTGTCACGCTTTTTGATGTATTCTTCCGCTTTGTCCAGCGTGTCTATGCCCATTCTGCGCCATTCAAAGGCTGTTCTTTCCAAAATGACCATGTTAAGACGTCTGCCGGGGCCGTACCTGCGGCGAATATCGTTTTTGAAAAACTGGGTCATGAGCAGAATAACTTCCGGAGGAAGCTGAGAGTTTGTGTAAATATTGAAAAGGATCTTTCTCTCTTCAAAGGCGAGGAATGTTCCGAAGATGCGCTCTACTTCATCTGAAAGGAAAGCGAATTCAGGATTTTCCAGCGCTTTTGCAATGTCTGAAGCGGTGTAGCTCACCTGCTGTTCACCGGAAGAAGCGCTGATAAGCTCCATTGCGGCAAGGGCGGCAAAGGCCTTTTCAACTGCGGTTTTGGATATGTTAAGATCTGCGGCGATCTTGTCGGGAGAGATATCTCCGTCAGAGCGGAGGATGCACAGATATACAAGGGCGACCTCGCCGTCACCGCGGGAAATAAGCTTATCTGCCGCATCTGCGCTCATGCTTATGCTGCCTGTGCCGGGTAAAGTGTATTTTGCCATTGTGCCAAACCTCCTTTTTCATAGTGAACCAATCTATTATACCAGTTATTAGTCGGTCGTACAATGGCGAAAAAGTGAAAATTGGATAAAGATTTCTGTGTATATTGCCTTTTAATAGGTATAAAAGGAAATTTAATGAATTTTCTCTTTTTTATATTGTCTGAATGTGTTATTATGTAAGATACCCATATTGCGTCGTTGAGGCGCGGGCTTAAACTTAAACGGAACACGATACTTTTTATTTGGAGAAGGATCATGCTTGAAATATTATCACCTGCAGGAAGCGGCGAAGGAGTAATTGCCGCGGTTCAAAACGGCACAGATGCCGTGTATCTGGGGTTTGGAAATTACAACGCCAGACGAAATGCCAAAAATTTTAATGAAGAGGATTTTCGCCGTGCTGCGGAGTATTGCCGTATCCGCGGTGTAAAGGTCTATGTCACCATAAATACTCTGCTTACTGACAGGGAGCTTCCCTCTGCTGTGGAACAGGCAAAAATCGCCTCACGATGCGGTGCGGACGCGCTGATAGTTCAGGATCTGGGTATGATCCGTGCTATCAGACAGGCTCTTCCCGATATGCCCATCCACGGCAGCACACAGATGAGTGTTCATAACCTTGAGGGCGTAAAGATGGCGGCTGCCATGGGAATTTCCCGTGTGGTTCTTGCGCGAGAGCTGAGCCGTGATGAGATCGAATATATCTGCAGACGCTCGCCTATTGAGATAGAGGTGTTTGTCCACGGCGCACTCTGCATGTGCTATTCGGGACAGTGTTATATGAGTGCTGTCATCGGCAGAAGAAGCGGAAACCGCGGGCTTTGTGCTCAGCCCTGCAGACAGAAATACTCAACAGGCGCACATGGCAGCGAGTATCCGCTGAGCCTTAAGGACAACTGCCTTATCAGATATGTTGAGGATCTTGAGCGTATCGGTGTTTCCTGCATAAAGATAGAAGGACGAATGAGACGTCCTGAGTATGCAGCTATTGTAACGGGAATCTACTCCCGTGCCATTAAAGACAGGGCAATGCCCCGTGAAGAGGACTTCAGAGCTTTGAGAGCTGCCTTTTCCAGACAGGGCTTTACAGACGGATATTACCGCGACCTTAAGGGTCCTGATATGTTTGGTATAAGGACCGATGAGGAGAAAGGTGAACAGGTAATATTTTCAACTGCTAAGAAAAACTATCTGAACGGCGAGTATCAGAGAGTTCCTGTAAACTTTGTGGGACTTGTAAAGAGCGGTGAGACCGCAAAACTCATTGCTGTTGATGACAGAGGAAATACTGCAAAGGCAGAGGGCCTTGTGCCCGAAACAGCCTTCCACAAGGAGCTGACTCAGGCTGCGTTCCAGACGCAGCTCCACAAAACAGGCGGAACACCCTTTATCTGCACGGGCGTTAAGAGCAAAATCGAGCCCGGACTGTCACTGGCTATGGCGTCTGTCAATGAGATGAGACGTAATGTGCTGACGGATCTTATGAAGCAGCGAAGAGCGTTTGTGCCCGGACGTGAGCAGGACGTTACGTTTGACGCGCCTGTCCCCAACAGAACGGACATGCCTGTGTTTACCATTTCTGTTCTGAAGGTGTCCCAGCTCTCACCTGAAATGGCGGAACTGAAGCCAAAAGTCGTATATGTTCCTGCTGAGGAATTTGAGACAGGCTATAAGCATCTGAAGCCGTTTTTGGATGACATGGAGATAACTGTATGCGTCACGCTCCCGCGAGTTATCCACGATAATGAAATAGAAAAATGCACCAAATATCTTGAAATGGCTAAGGAAATGGGCGTTACTGAGGCGCTTGTGGGAAATATCGGACATATTCCCTACGCCATGGCTCTGGGATTTAAAGTCCGCGGGGATTTCGGTCTTAATGTTTACAACTCTCAGACACTGGGTGTTTTCAACGAGCTTGGACTTCTGTCTGCAACTCTCTCTTTTGAGATGAGACTTGAACAGATCCGTGACATTTCCAAGACTATGGATACAGAGATATTTGCTTACGGCAGACTTCCCCTTATGGTCACGGAAAACTGCATGATCAGAAATGCCCGCGGAGTCTGCAATTGCGACAGCTTTACAGGCATAACAGACAAGATGGGGGCAACCTTCCCCGTTGTCCGTGAGTTTGGCTGCAGAAACGTAGTTCTCAACTCACAGAAGCTGTTTATGGCAGACAAGATGAGGGACATTGACCGCGTTGGTGTATGGGCTGCAAGACTTGCGTTTACAACGGAAAACAGCAAGGAATGTCTTGAGGTGTTTAAGCGCTATATGGGACTGACGGATGCAGCTCCCGGCGGCGTCACACGCGGTCTTTATTACAGAGGTGTAGAATGAGCATAGTTTTAGCGTCGGCATCTCCCAGAAGACGTGAGCTCTTAGAGATGATGGGGCTTGAGTTTGAAATAGTCCCCGCGAAGGACGAACTTGATGCAGCAGGACTTTCTCCTGAAAAGGCAGTTGCAAAAATCGCCCTCGGCAAGGCGCTGTCTGTTGCAAAGAACAGAGATGAAAATGATCTGGTCATCGCAGCCGACACGCTGGTGTGTCTTGACGGAGAACTTTTGGGAAAGCCGAAAGATGAGGCGGAAGCCTTTGAAATGCTGAAAAAGTTGTCCGGTAATGAGCACCGGGTTTATACAGGCGTTGCCGTTTCAATGGGCGGCAAGTGTGCGTCTGACGCAGAGATGACGAAAGTACGTTTTTGCAAAATGTCAGACGAGGACATAAAAAACTATATTGCAACTTTTGAACCCATGGACAAAGCAGGTGCATACGGCATCCAGGGGAAAGGCGCAATATTTATAGAAGGTATAGAGGGTGACTATTTTAACGTTATGGGTCTGCCTCTCCACCGCCTTCACCTTATGCTGAAGGAATTTGGATTTTCTCTTTTATAAAGCTATTGCCGCACAAGGCGGCAGAATGGAGTTCTTATGAAAAAGCTCTTTTCAAAAAAAGGAATTACAGCTGTGATAATAGCGGCGATTATTGCTGCAATCACAGGTATTTCGCTTATTTTAAACAGCAATCCGGGAATAGTCACAAATACCGTGGAGACTATTTTGAGTCCTATCAAGACTGTTACTGCATCTATTGCAAGTGTTTGTGAGAAGATTTACGGATACATGAACGACTTTGACAGACTTCTGGAGACAAACGCTCAGCTTCGAGCACAGCTCGCGGGCTCCAGCCAGGAAGAACGTGAGTTTGCAGAGCTGGAAAAGGAAAACGAACGCCTCAGAGAGCTGCTGGGTCTTGCCCAGAGAAACTCTGACTATGAGTTTGAGATGGCAGCTATAATTAACTGGAGCTCGTCAAACTGGGAGTCTACCTTTACCATCAACAAGGGCAGCGCAAACTCTGCAATTGAAGAGGGCGACTGCGTTATTACATCCGCAGGTGAGGTTGTGGGCGTTGTAAAGACGGTTTCCACAGTTACCAGCGTCTGCATATCAGTTGTGGATTCAGATTTTGCCGTCAGCGTAAACCTTAACAAGGTCACAGGCTCTGCTTCTGCAAAGGGCGATTACGCTCTTATGAAGGACGGTCTTCTGATGCTGGATTACATCAACGACAGCAACAAGGTCCTGCCCGGTGATACTGTTATCACATCCGGCAAGGGCGGTGTGTTCCCTGACGGACTTCTTGTGGGTTATATCGTAGAGATCAGCAGCGATGAAACGGGCCTGTCAGACTATGCCACAGTTGAGCCTGCGGCAGATCTGGACAATGTTATGGACGTATTTGTAATTACTGAATTTGAGATCATTGAGTAAGGAGATAAACGGTGCTTAGCAAAATAAGACGTGAAACGGTTTTGGATATTGTTTACAACGGAATATTTCTGCTGGTGCTGTATGTTCTGCAGGCAGGTGTATTTCCGTGGTTTGCTGAAGGTGCGGTCCCGCTGCTTCTTGTAATTGCCGCAGCAGGATTAAGCCATTTTACAGACAGCGGCAGAGGTGCTGTTTTGGGACTTTTCTGCGGTATTCTGTGTGATGTTGCCTTGGGAAGACCTACCATTATATATACGGTAACTTTGAGTATTATCGGACTGTTTTTGGGTTATCTCGGAGATACGATACTTTCACGAAGATTTCCTTCATATCTGATATGCTGCCTTGGGGCACTTGTTGTGGTGTCATTTGTGCAGATGTTTGCCCTGCTGTTTTTTGAAGATGTGGCGATCTTCCCTCTTCTTATAACAGCGGTCATTCAGATCGTAACAAGTATGGTATGTGCGGTGCTGTTATATCCCGTAATTAAGTGGATATCCCGCAAAAGCAGAAGGTAAAGAAAGGGTTTATTAGAATGCGTAAGCTTGTACGAACAGGCAGAATAGCGGCGCTTTTTCTGTTGTTTGCAGTTGTAATTTTAATATATGTGGCGAAACTGTATCAGCTGCAGATCCGCGACGGCGGTACCGGTGAGGACATTATCAGTACTTACACCGTAAATGAGATAATCCCCTCCGGCAGAGGAGATATTCTCGACCGAAACGGAAAGCTGCTGGTTTCCGGTGAGAGCTCGTACTATATAACGCTGTCCCGCTCTGCGCTTATTGAGCGCGAGGACATAAACGATATCCTTCTGGAGCTTGCATATACAGCGGCAGAGTACGGAGTAAGCTATAACGACACATTCCCTGTTACATTGGGCGCACCGTTTTCTTACATTGCAGATCCCACAAACCAGCAGAGCTATGTTCTTGGCAAATACTTTGAGTTTTTTGATCTGGATCCCGAGATATCTGCTTCGGATTTTATTATTTGGTTAAAAGACCACTACAAAATAGACTACACAATGTCTATTTCCGATGCCCGTGTTGTTATCGGTCTGCGTTATGAGATGGAAACGCGAGTCATCGTAAATATAGATGAGTATGTTTTTACAAACAATGCAACAACGGACTTCATTTCCGTTCTTGAAGAACGCGGTTTCCCCGGTGTTAATGTAGAGATATCTACTTCCCGTGTTTACCACACCCAGTACGCAGCTCATATTTTGGGCTATGTGGGCAAGATGAACGCCGAGGAATATGAGTACTATAAGACTCTGGACTATCCCATGGATGCCGTTATAGGAAAAGATGGTGTTGAAAAGGCCTTTGAGGAGTATCTCCACGGAGCGGACGGCAGACAGAAGGTAACCTATTCCGAGGAGACGGGCGCTGTTGTAAGCCGCGAGGTAGTCAAAGAGGCAAAGCCGGGACAGAACGTCTATCTCTCCATAGATATTGACGTTCAGGCGGCAACAGAGCATGCTCTTGAAAACAAGATTCTGAATATCAACGCTGAACGTGAGGTCGGAGATAAGATCACAGGCGGAGCCGTAGTTGTAGAGCTCGTTAAAACGGGTGAGGTTTTGGCTATGACATCTTACCCCACATTTGATATTGAGACATTTTTTGAAAACTACAGTATTCTTTTGAGTGACTCAACGTCTCCCCTGTTTAACCGTGCAACACAGGGTACGTATAACCCCGGTTCGACATTTAAAATGGTAACGGGTTATACCGGTCTTATTACCGGAAAATATACTCCCGAGGATACTATTTTCGATGACGGTGCTTACCGTGAATATGCTGAGAGTGATAACTTTGCTCCCAAATGCTGGATCTACCCCACTACCGGCGCAGGTCACGGCAGCATGAATCTGGTAGATGCCATCCAGAACTCGTGCAACGTATATTTTTATACCGTCGGCGATATTGTCGGTATCGATGCCATGGCTGCCTCTGCCAAAGAGTTCGGCTTCGGCGCAACGACGGGAATTGAGATCGGTGATTCACCCGGAAACCTTGCAACGCGTGAGTATAAAAAGGAAGTTCTCGGAGAAAACTGGTTCGCTGCGGACGACGTTTATACAGCTATCGGACAGGGACATAACATGTTCACTCCCGTGCAGCTGGCAAACTATGCTTCAACAATTGCAAATGGCGGAACTCTGCACAAGCTGACGCTTCTCAACTCTGTTAAAAGTGCGGACTATACCACGACTGTATATAAAAATGATACAGAGGTGCTTCACGAGTTCTCGCCCGAAGGAAAAGAGTATCTCGGATATTTGCGCACAGGTATGGAGGCTGTTGCAAAGTACGGTACTGCGAGAAATACTTTCGGTTCTTTCATTGTGGACGGTAAAGAGATACTGGTAGCTTGTAAAACCGGTACGGTTCAGTCTGATAACTCAGAGACAAACAACGGTATTTTCGTATGCTATGCTCCTGCGGATGATCCTGAGATCGCCATATCCATTGTCGTTGAAAAAGGCGGATCAGGCGCTGAAATCATGGGCATTGCAAGAGATGTTATGGAATACTACTTCGGCAACAGAACAGAATATATAACTGTGCCCGGAGAGAACACTCTTATTCCCTAAATCTCGACAGGCAGTATGTGAAATAATGCACTTAAGAACCTTGCAAAAGATGGCAGGTTTGTGTATAATAAATAGACTATAGGCATGGTTCGCCCGGAGGAACTTGCATGGGAAAAGTGATCGTAGTAGTGTCGGGAAAAGGCGGTACAGGTAAAACCACCGCGGTCGGAGCGATAGGCTCCTGCCTGGCAGCTATGGGTAATTCAACATTATGTGCAGATTGTGATGCAGGACTTCGTAATCTTGACATCACTCTTGGCATGACCGGATTTGCTGTATCAAATTTAAGTCATGTCATTGACGGAGAATGTACACTTGCTGAGGCGGTCATGAAGCATCCGACCATTGAAAATCTTTCATTTCTGGATGCCCCTCCGTTTTACCGTGCGGAGTATGATCTGAAAAAGGCAAAGGATATATTTGCCGAGATCAGAGAGACCTTTGACTTCTGCCTGCTGGATGCACCTGCGGGTATCGGTCCGGATGTGGAGTTTGCCGCATCGCTGGCTGATATGGCGATAATCGTCGCCACGGGAGATGCCTCCAGCATCAGAGACGGACAGGTTATGTCCGTAAAGCTCCGCGAAGCGGGAATAGAAGATGTACGTCTTCTGGTAAACCGCGTGCGGGGAAGAATATTCAGCGCAACAGGCTCAACGGTGGATAACATGATAGATGCCATCGGAGCTCGTCTTATAGGAGTTATCAAAGAAGATCGAGAGGTCACTCTTTCGGCAAATCTTGAAACGCCGCTGGTGCTTTACAGCAGAAAAGCTGCTGCCAAAGGATTTTTAAAAGTGGCACAGAGACTTGCAGGGGTTGATGTTCCTATATCTGTTAAGTAGCCTGAGTAATATAATCCAAACCCGTTTTTGAGGTGATAGTTCATACTGATGCTTCGTTATCACTTTTTGAAGGGAACAAATCCCGTCTGCAAAGTGATGCCTCGCATCAAAACGAACTATCTGCTCAAAAATCTTCGACCTGACAGGGGCGGATGATTGGTTCAGGCGAAATTGAATGAAGCAGATGGGCGTAAGGCCCATCAATGAATGAAATGAGGTCTGGGCATATCAGACACCCTATCAGGCGTGTTCGGATTATATTACTCAGGCTAAATTGGAAGAGCGTTTGGGAGGGAGGAAAACATTATGGAAATAGCACTGTTGGCACATGACAGAAAGAAAGAGCTGATGGTACAGTTTTGCATCGCTTATTGCGGTATTCTGGCAGGTCATTCTATCTGTGCCACAAACACAACAGGCAGACTTGTTTCTGAAGCCACGGGACTTAAAGTAACCAACTATCTGTCCTGCAAGCAGGGCGGCGATCAGCAGATCGGTGCGAGAATTGCATATAATGAGATCGATCTGGTGCTGTTCTTCTGCGATCCTGATCAGGGTGATTTCCAGACAGATGTTAATGATATTGCAAGACTTTGCGATAAGCACAATGTTCCCTTTGCGTCCAATGTTGCAACTGCGGAGGTCCTTGTACAGGGACTTAAGCGCGGCGATCTTGACTGGCGCGATATTGTAAATCCCAAGAAGAAATAAATACATATTTTGCGATGACCGTGAAAGAGTAAAAAGTAAACGAGTTTACAGAGAAAGGTGCCTTGGCTGAGAGCATCTGACTTAAGCTTGCTTTTGAAGACATCACGCGAGCAAAGCGTGTTTCCCGACGGTAAAACGGGAGCCAAAGGGCGCAGTATGCGCTGAAATTGGGTGGCACCACGAAGTTTTAAGACTTTCGTCCCAATATAGGGACGGGAGTCTTTATTTTTGCTCAGGCTTATAAATATGGAGGAGAAACGATGGACAGAATCAAACCACGCACATTATCCGGATTTATGGAACTGCTTCCGGAAAAGCAGATATATTTTGAAAAGATGCTGGAAAAGCTGAGAGAGAGCTACAGCCTCTACGGCTTTACACCCCTCGATACACCGATTATTGAGTCATCTGAAATTCTTCTTGCAAAGGGCGGCGGCGAGACCGAAAAACAGATCTACCGCTTTACCAAAGGTGACAGCGACCTGTCTCTGCGCTTTGACCTTACCGTGCCTCTGGCAAAATATGTTGCCATGAACTATGGTCAGCTTGCATTCCCCTTCAGACGATTCCAGATCGGCAAGGTTTACAGAGGAGAGAGAGCCCAGCGCGGCAGATTCCGTGAGTTTTATCAGGCTGATATCGACGTTATCGGCGACGGCAGCCTTGACATTATCAACGAGGCAGAGATCCCCGGTGTTATCTACAGAACCTTTAACGCACTTGGCCTTAAGCGCTTTGTTATCCGCATCAACAACCGCAAGATTTTGAACGGCTTCTTTGAACTGGTCGGCGTTGGCGAAAAGTCCGCAGAAGTCATGCGTACTATCGACAAGATCGAGAAGATCGGTGAGGAAAAGGTCAAAAAGCTCCTTGTTGATGAGTGCGGCGTTTCAGAAGATGCTGCAGATAAGATCCTTGCGCTCATCACCTGTCAGGAAAAGGGTATTGCACCTCTGGATGCGCTGAACGAATATGTGGGTCAGAACGAGACTCTTGACCTGGGTATTTCCGAGCTGTCCACCGTTGTAAAGTACATGGCAGATTTCGGCGTTCCCGCAGAGAACTTTATGATAGATTTGACCATTGCCCGCGGACTTGACTATTACACAGGCACGGTTTATGAGACACAGATGCTGGATCACCCCGAGATCGGCTCTATCTGCTCCGGAGGACGCTATGATGACCTTGCCGGATACTACACAGATAAAAAGCTGCCCGGTGTCGGTATTTCCATCGGTCTTACAAGACTTTTCTTTGTTCTTGAAGATCAGAAGTATCTTAACGAGGAGATGCCTGCAGCGCCTAGCGATGTACTCATCATGCCCATGACAGAGGACCTCTCCCCTGCTATTTCCTTTGCAACACAGCTTCGCGAAGCAGGTGTTCGCACACAGCTCCACTGCGAGAAGAAAAAGTTCAAGCAGAAGATGTCCTATGCGGACAAGCTGTCCATTCCTTACGTCGTATTCATCGGTGAAGATGAAGTAAACGCAGGCAAAGTTACTGTTAAGGATATGACAAGCGGAGAGCAGCTTACCATCTCCCCCGCTATGGCATGTACAGCAATTTCCGCAAAGATAAACGAAAAGAGAACAATTACCCCTATAAAGGAACCTATAAAGTAAGGAGAAATGAAAATGGATACACTTAAAGGTTTTAAGCGCAGTCTTTACTGCGGCGAGCCCAGAATTGAAAATGTGGGCGAAGAGGTTTCCGTATGCGGCTGGGTACAGCGCCAGCGTGACTTAGGTCAGCTTATCTTCATTGACCTGCGTGACCGCACAGGCATTGTACAGCTTGCGTTTGACGACGGCACAGACCGCGCTGTTTTTGAAAAGGCATCTTCTGCAAGAAGCGAATACGTTCTGGCGGCAAAGGGCGTAGTCCGTGAAAGATCTTCCAAGAACAAGGATATCCCCACAGGTGAGATCGAAATCGAGGTTAAGGAACTGAGACTTCTTGCAGGAGCTGAGACACCTCCCTTCGAAATTGTCGAAAACTCCGATGTTAATGATATGCTCAGACTCAAATACCGATATCTTGACCTGCGCCGCCCCGATATGCAGAGAGCTATCGCGCTGCGTCATAAGGTCGCAAAAGTCACAAGAGACTATTTTGACGAAAACGGCTTCTTTGAGATCGAGACTCCCATGCTGACAAAGTCCACACCCGAAGGTGCACGTGACTATCTTGTTCCCAGCCGTGTTCACCCCGGCAAGTTCTATGCTCTGCCCCAGTCTCCTCAGCAGTACAAGCAGCTTCTTATGCTGTCCGGTTTTGACCGTTATTTCCAGATCGTAAGATGCTTCCGCGACGAGGACCTTCGTGCTGACCGTCAGCCCGAGTTTACGCAGATCGACCTCGAGATGTCCTTCGTTGAAGTAGACGACGTTATTGCCATGAACGAAGGCTTTATCAAGAGAGTTTTCAAAGAGGCTATCGGTGTTGAGGTTGAAACTCCCTTCCTGCGCATGCCCTGGTCTGAGGCTATGGAGCGCTTTGGTTCCGATAAGCCCGACCTTCGTTTCGGCATCGAGCTTAAGAATATCAGCGACCTTGTTGGAAATTGCGGATTTAAGGTATTTACAGACCCCGTTGCAGCTGGCGGCTCCGTAAGACTTATCTCTGTTCCCGGAGGAGCGGAAAGCTTCCCCAGAAAGAAGATCGACGGCCTTGTAGACTTCGTCAAGACATACGGTGCCAAGGGTCTTGCATGGATGAAGCTCTCTGACGGCGGCATGACATCCTCCTTTGCAAAGTTCATGACAGAGGAAGAAAATGCAGCAATCATCGAGAGAGCTGAGGCAAAGGACGGCGATCTTATCCTTATCGTTGCCGATGCCAAGAACGAGACAGTATTTGCGGCTCTCGGCGCACTTAGATGCGAGATCGGTAAGAGACTCGGTCTTTGCAAGAAGGACGACTACAAGTTCCTGTGGGTAACAGAGTTCCCCATGTTCGAGTATTCAGAGGAAGACGGACGTTATGTTGCAGTTCACCATCCGTTCACCGCTCCTATGGATGAGGACGTAGACAAGCTTGAAAATGACAAGGCAAATTGCCGTGCAAAGGCTTACGACATCGTTCTCAACGGTACAGAGATGGGCGGCGGCTCTATCCGTATCAGCACACCTGAGATGCAGCAGACAATGTTCCGTGCTCTCGGCTTTACAGATGAGGATGCACAGGAGAGATTCGGTCACCTTATCAATGCCTTCAAGTACGGTGCACCTCCCCATGGCGGTCTTGCATACGGTCTTGACAGAATGGTAATGCTCATGGCAGGCGCAGATTCCATCCGTGACGTTATCGCATTCCCCAAAGTACAGAACGCATCCGAACCCATGACAGCTTGCCCCGACGTTGTAGAGCAGAAGCAGCTTGACGAGCTTGCTATTGCTGTCAACAAGGCGGAAGAATAAGATAAAATACAGCACCCCGATTGAGTTTTTGCTCAGTCGGGGTGTTTTTGTTCATTTATGTTCTTTTTTGACAATTGCCCAGCTTTCGGGATAATGCTTCCTGTAATAGTCTGCCATGGGTCCGGGCGTATTTATAAGATTGCATTTTCTTATCTCACCGGCGGCTTCTGTACAAATCCAGTTTCGCATTTCTTCTGACAGCTCATGGTATCTGTATATAGTCAGCGTGCCCTCCTGTTCCTGTTTGAGCAGAGCGTCACAGGCATCGGGAATGTGCGTTTCACTTACAATGGGAACTGCGGCTTCCGAAACAGCTTCGTTGGGGATGCTTGTCGGATTTGTACTTTCGGGAGCGCACAGATAGAGACTTGCGCTTTTTCCTCTGTATAAAACTTCCAGGGCGTTGGGGAAGCTTTCGTAAAAATAGATTTTGCCTTCCACGGTATAGCCGTAGGTGTACTCGTAATTTTTAATGGCATACATAAGTGCCATGGGAAAAAGAGTTGTCAGGTAGACTCCGGCAGGCTTTTCAAAAGTTTCCGGTTTTTGGGCTTTAAGCACGGTTAATCCTGCGGTGGGTGAACAATGATAATATGCCATAATTTATCAGCTCCCTTCGAATGTAAATTCTACAGAAAAGGAAAGAGATTACAAGTCTTGTAAATTACATGGTTTTCTGTTATAATAAAATCACAAAATAAGGATGTACTGCCCGGAGAATGCTCCGGGATTTTTTGTATAACAGTGACATTATGGAAAATACATTTGAGAGAATTTACGATATAGTGCGCCGTATTCCTTTCGGCAAGGTTGCGACATACGGGCAAATCGCACGCATTGCGGGAAATCCCCGTATGTCGAGAGTTGTGGGCTATGCCATGCATACAGCTCCCGATGATGTGCCCTGTCAGCGTGTTGTAAACCGATTTGGCGGCTTGTCCGATGCATTTGAGCCTTTAGGAAAAGATACTCACCGTATGCTTCTTGAGATAGAGGGCGTTGGGTTTAAAATGGACGGATGTGTTGACCTTGAAAGATATTTGTGGCAGGAGATATAGCTATGCAGACAATTGATCAGGCTCTTGACAAGCTTCAAAAATCGGACTTTCGCGCAAAGTTTTATCTAAATGCAAAGGACAAGGAATATGTCCGTGAAAAAGGCATGGACACTATCCGCTCTCACGCAGAGGAATTTATAAAAAAGCGTCTTGCCCCTGCCGAGATACCCAACGACGGAGCGCAGACACCTATGAAAGGACATCCTGTTTTCAAGGCACAGCACGCCTGTGCCTGCTGCTGCCGCGGTTGTTTGAATAAGTGGTATCGCATCCCCGCAGGACGTGAGCTGACGGAATCGCAGCAGAGGAAGATAGTAAATCTCCTTATAGCATGGATACAGCGGGAAATGGATAAATAATGCATGTTTTTTGTTGAAATATGCAAAAAAAGAGTGTAAAATCAAAACATAAATTACACAGGAGGTAATATCCATGGGCAAATTTGTTATCCGCAAAACAAATACCGGCGTGAAGTTCGACCTTAAGGCAACAAACGGCGAAGTTGTTGCTACAAGTGAAGTTTACGCATCCGAAGCATCCTGCAAGAAGGGTGTTGCAAGCGTAATCAAGAATGCTCCCGTTGCTGCTGTTGAAGATCAGACAGTTGAGGGCTTTGTTAAGGAAAAGCACCCCAAGTTTGAGGTTTACACAGACAAAGCCGGAGAGTTCCGTTTCCGTCTCAAGGCAACAAACGGTCAGGTCATCGCAGTCAGCGAAGGCTACAAGGCTATGAAGAGCTGCCTGAACGGTATTGAGTCCGTCAAGAAGAACGCGCAGGACTCCGTAATAGTTGAAGAATAAGGAAGAGTGAACAATGGATATTAAAGCTGAGATCAATAAGATCGTAGAAAGAATCAAGAACGACGATGAGCTTCTGGAGAAGTTCAAGAAGGATCCCATCAAGGCTGTTGAGAGCATTCTCGGCGTTGACCTGCCCGACGATATCATCGAAAAGGTAGTAGACGGCGTTAAGGCAAAGATCTCCCTTGACAAAGCAGGCGATCTGCTGGACGGTCTTAAAAAGCTGTTTTAAATAAGCTTACGGCACGGAATTTTCCGTGCCGTTTTTTGTTCACAGCAGTTTGTTCACAGTATCTTAAAAGGTTCTTAACTGGACAATAGTAAATACTATATGGTATAATAATTTTTCGATGATAGTATAAAATGGAAGCGGTGTGTACACATGGGAAAACTTATAGTTTTTGAAGGTATAGACGGCAGCGGAAAGTCCACCCAGAGCGGACTTACAAGAAGCCGCCTTGAAGAAGAAGGCATAGAGTTTCGCTCTGTTACCTTCCCGAGATATGATAATCCCTCAGCATCCCTCATAAAAATGTATTTAGGCGGAGAGTTCGGCACAAAGCCGGGCGATGTAAACGCCTATGCCGCCTCCTGCTTTTATGCGGTAGACCGTGTTGCGTCCTTTCTGCAGGATTGGCGCGACTATTATAACAACGGCGGTCTTGTTGTCATGGACCGTTACACCACCAGCAACGCTATCCATCAGAGTGCGAAGATTCCTAAGAAAGAGCGCGAGGAGTATCTCCGTTGGCTGACTGATTTTGAATTCAGACTTCTGGGCCTGCCCGCACCTGATGCTGTTATGTATATGGACATTCCCTTTGATCTCGCCTTAAAGCGCATTTCCCAAAGAGAGGCTGCAACTGGTACAACAGGCGATATCCACGAAAAGGATACAGAATATCTTCGCATGTGTCACGAGTGCGGACTTCAGGCTGCCGATATTTACGGTTGGAACAAGATAGCGCTTGTGAAAGACGGAAATGAGCGTACAATAGAAGACATAAACGATGAAATTTTTGCGTTGGTTAAGGGTATAATCCAAAATGGATAAAAAGGCTTTCAGAAAAGAAGTTTTTGAAAAAATCGCAGCCCTGCCCGAAGAATATATAGTTTCTTCAAACAGCGGTATTTATGAGAATTTTATCGCTCTTTCCGAATTTGCTTCTGCAAAAAACATCTTCGCTTACATCAGCGAAAAGCGGGAACCCGACACAGTAAGAATTATCGAAAAAGCCCTTGAGCTTGGGAAAACCGTTGCCCTGCCCGTAAGTTTTGACGGAGGCATTATGGTTCCGAAGGTGATAAAAAGTCTTGACGAACTTGAGGTCGGCAAGTTTGGGATCCCAGCCCCAAAAGAGGATGCACCTGTTTTAAAAGAAGAGGATATTGACCTTATAATAGTTCCTGCCGTGACATTTGACAGAAACGGTTATCGATTAGGCCGGGGCGGCGGATATTATGACCGCTTTTTGGAGAGGTCTGCCGCCTGCTCTGTCGGCTTGGGAAGAGAGAAGCTTCTCTGTGAGGTTCCCCTTGAAAAGCATGATATGCCTGTAAAATATCTGGTCACCGAGAGTAAAGTATATAAATAAAAAAGGGCGGAGTATAAAACTCCACCCCTCATGATTATCTATTTAGCAGCCGCAGCCACAGCCGTTGTTCTCACAGCCGCAGCCACCGTTGTTGCCCCATGTGCCGAAGCCGTTGCCGCAGCAGCCAAAGAGGACGATGAGAATGAGGATGATCCAGATACAAGAGTTATTACCGCACATAATTTGCTCCATTCCGCCGTTCGCGCATACGGCATTTTAAATATTTGATTTAATTTCCCTCTTCACCGCGGCGCGTTTTCGGTGAAGCTATGTTGGGCTCTCTGCCCGGACGGGGTTGGGTTTTCCGCCGTCTGAAATATACTATGCCAACACACCCGAAACTGCTACCGGGTTTAAAATATAAATTGTTCAGTACCGCGGGGAAATGTACCCGCCACATAGGAGAATGAATATGTCTGATAACAAGAAATCATGGGACAGCTACTTTAAAGGCGGCTCCGATGCACCTGACTATCAGCCTGCGGACGATGCCACAAAAGCTATCCCCAACAATTCCGGTATGTCATCTGCGTATGACACATCGGATACAGGACCTGAAAACTTTAAAATAAACTTTGACTTTGACGGAGAATATCGTGATGTACCCACGGCAAAGCCGCTGGTTCGCCGCCGTGAAAAGCGCTCCGGTTGTGTCGGCGGTGTTCTGTACGGCATTTTTATCATCTGTGTCAGCCTTATAGCTGCGGTTTTGATGTGGATGGCTGCGGTAGATGTTCTCGCTCTCGGCAAGGAAGATGATGAAGTAATCCTTACCGTTCCCGAAGAGGTGTTCTATATCGGCACCGTAGAGGTTGAGGACGATGAGGGCAATGTCATCGGTGAAGAAGAGGCTAAGCTTGCAGACCTGGATATGGTTGCAGATCTGATGTACGACTCCGGTCTTATAAAGTACAAAGGTCTTTTCAAAATCTTCTGCAAATTCTGTGATGCAGAGACCAAAATCGGCCCCGGCACATATACACTTAATACAAAGTACGACTACCGTGCTCTTGTACAGGGTACCACACCGGGCAGCGCAAAGCTGGTTGAGGTGCTTATCACCATCCCTGAAGGCTACACCTTGAAGCAGATATTCAGCTACCTTGAAGAAGAGGGGATCTGCACAGCACAGGAACTTTGGGATACTGCTGCAAACTATGACTTTGACAGCGATTTTGAGTTCCTTTCCGGCATCCCTGCAAAGGGTGACAAATACCGTCTTGAAGGCTATCTCTTCCCTGACACATACTATTTCTATGTAGGAGACGACCCTGTTCGCGTTATCAATAAGTTTTTGAACAACTTTGAGGTGAAGTTCGGCGATATCTATATCGATCGCGCAGCGGAGATAGGATATACCATCCACGATATCGTTATCATCGCTTCTATGATCGAAAGAGAGTCATCCTCCTTCGAGGGCGAGAGAGATATGATCGCGTCTGTTATCTACAACCGTATCAACAGCAACAATTTCCCCTATCTCCAGATCGACGCGACAATCCTTTACGGTATGTCAAGAAACGATGATGAGGATCTGGATCTCAGCACAAGCTATGATTCACCCTACAACAGCTATACAAACGAAGGTCTGCCTCCCGGTCCTATTTCCAACCCCGGTGAAGCAGCGATACGAGGCGCTCTGTATCCCGAGGACAGCAACTATTATTTCTACGCCCTCCACAAAGACGGATATCATGAGTTCTTCAAGAATTACGATTCATTCCTGAAATTTATTAACAGTGATAATTATGGTGGATAAAAAGATAGAACTGCTCTCCCCTGCAGGAGATATGGAAAAGTTAATAATGGCTGTAACATACGGCGCTGACGCAGTATATCTTGCGGGAAATATGTTCGGAATGCGTGCGGCTGCGGGCAACTTTGACGAAGAAGGTCTTCGTCAGGCTGTGAAGTTCTGCCACGATAAAGGCGTTGCCGTTCATGTGACCTGCAACACCGTGCCCAGAAACAACGAGGTGGCAATGCTGCCCTCTTATCTGGAATTTTTGCAGGATGCAGGTGTAGATGCCCTTATAATTGCCGATGTGGGCGTTATGGCGCTGGCAAAGAAATATGCGCCGAAAGCAGAACTGCACGTCAGCACGCAGATGGGTGTTGCCAACTATGAGACAGCGAGGGCGCTTTATGATATGGGCGCAAAGCGCGTTGTTCTGGCAAGAGAGCTGTCTTTGGATGATATTGCAACGCTTAGAGCAAAGACTCCTGCAGATCTTGAGATAGAAACATTTATCCACGGTGCTATGTGTGTTTCCTTCTCGGGAAGATGTCTGCTGTCCAACTATCTTATTGACAGAGATGCAAACCGCGGACAGTGTGCCCAGCCCTGCCGCTGGAAATTCCACCTTGTGGAGGAGCGTCGTCCCGGGGAGTATTTCCAGATCTCCGAGGATAACGGAACGTACATTTTAAACTCCCGCGATATGCGAATGATAGAGCATGTGCCTGAGCTTATTGCTGCAGGTGTTGACAGTCTCAAAATTGAAGGCAGAGCAAAGTCCTCTTACTATGCTGCTGCTGTCACAAACGCATACCGACATGCGGTGGATGCAGCTCTCAAAGGTGAACCCCTTGATGAGATCTGGGTTCGTGAGACAGAGCATGTCAGCCATCGAGAGTATTCCACAGGCTTTTACTATGACCACTCAGGTCCCGGTCAGTTTTACGGCTCTGCAATGTATTTTACAGATTGCGATGTTGCTGCTTATGTTGAAGATTGCGGTGATGATCTGGTAGGTAAGCTTACTCAGAGAAACAAGTTCTCTGTTGGAGATACACTGAGCCTTATTACACCCGACGGCGGAGTTCCTGTGACCTTTACCGCACAGGGAATAAAAAATGCTGAGGGTGAGGCTGTGGAAACTCTTCCTCATCCTATGATGGAGTTTACAATGCCGCTTCCCGTAAAAGCGCCCAAATATTCGATCGTGAGAAAAATGAAATAAACCGAAACAGGCATTTTCCTCCAATAAAGAGGGAAATGCCTGTCTGTGCTTTTTTCTATCAAACATGGGCAGCTGCAAATGGTGGAAATTGACTATTGGCGATAGACAGTTTCGATTGACTATGATTATTATGTGTAGTAAAATAAATTAAATATGCAGTTTACAACACTGAAGAAACAGGATGATTTTCTGCGGAAAATTTGGCGATACAGGTGAACGACAGATGAAAAAACCAAATATAAATAAATCTGTAAAATTGGATATGCAGCGCAGGATCGCAATTTTGGTAACCATGGATATTCTGTGCATACTATGCGCGTTTTTCTTGGGACTGTGGCTCAGATTCGATTTCCGCTTCGGTGCTATCCCGCATGAGTATTTAAGTGCATATTTCCCCTTTACATGTGTGTGGTGTGCTGTTTCTGTTGCGGTATATGCGGTGTGCAGGCTGTATCACAGTATGTGGCGTTTTGCCAGCGTTGACGAGCTGCTGCATATTATCGGCGCTTATGTTGTTCTTGCGGCCGTCGGCGGAGTATATCTGCTTGTGACAAGGAATAGATATATGCCGTATTCGTTTTATGTGCTTGGCTTTGCCTTCAGTTTTATTGCCGTTGTGTGTGTGAGATTTTCATACAGACTTATGCGCGGCTTAAAGACGCAGCTGAATCATATGGTCCGAAAAGGTGATGTTAAGAACATCATGATCATCGGTGCGGGCGAAGCAGGAAGAATCCTGGTAAATGAATTTGAGAATAATAAATTTGCGTCAAGCCGCGTAGTTTGTGTTATAGACGATAACCCGATGAAGAAGAATAAGAGACTTTGCGGAGTTCCTATAGTCGGAAACAGATATGATATTCACGATGCGGTAGTAAAATACGGTGTCAACAGCATTGTTTTTGCGATCCCTGCAAGTAAAGCTTCCGATAAAAAGGCAATTTTGGATATTTGTGCGACAACGGGCTGTGAGGTACAGGTGCTGCCCAGCATCTATCAGATAGCCAACGGCGAAGTGAGCGTAAGCAAGCTGAGAGATGTGGACGTTCAGGACCTGCTGGGAAGAGAGCCTATAAAAGTCAATCTGGATGAAATTATGGAGTATATCTCCGGCAAGGTCGTTATGGTCACAGGCGGAGGCGGATCTATCGGAAGTGAGCTTTGCCGGCAGATCGCCCGTGCAAATCCCAAGCAGCTTATCATTTTTGATATTTACGAGAATAACGCGTATGACATTCAGATGGAGCTTAAGCGCACATGCCCTGAGCTTAATCTTGAAGTGCTTATCGGTTCTGTTCGCAATACAGCAAGACTGGATTATGTGCTTGGACATTACAGACCCGAGCTTGTATTCCATGCTGCGGCGCATAAACATGTTCCGCTTATGGAGGACAGCCCCAATGAGGCAATAAAGAACAATGTTTTCGGTACATATAAACTGGCGCAGGCTGCTGCGAAATATGGGGTCAAGCGGTTTGTGCTTATCTCTACAGACAAGGCTGTAAATCCCACGAACATCATGGGAGCATCCAAACGCCTGTGCGAGATGGTTGTGCAGATGATGGACCGCAAGTCACCTGAAACTGAATTTGTAGCAGTACGTTTCGGAAATGTACTGGGATCAAACGGATCGGTAATTCCGCTCTTTAAAAAGCAGATTGCAGAGGGCGGTCCCGTTACCGTTACACATCCTGATATTATCAGATATTTTATGACAATACCCGAAGCAGTAAGTTTGGTGCTCCAGGCAGGATATTATGCTAAGGGCGGAGAGATTTTTGTGCTCGATATGGGAGATCCGGTGAAAATCGACGATATGGCGAGAAATCTCATTCGTTTCAGCGGATTTGAACCTGATGTTGACATTGAAATCGTCTATACGGGTCTTCGTCCCGGCGAGAAGCTGTTTGAAGAGCTTCTGATGGATGAAGAGGGACTTCGTGAGACAAGCAATAAGCTTATCCATGTCGGAAGACCTATCGAGATGGATGATGAGCTGTTTTTGAAGCAGCTTGACAGATTGGATGCTGCATACAGGGTCGAAGACCCGAATATGAAGCAGTTGGTTGCAGAAATTGTGCCGACATATAAGCCCGATACAAATCTATAAAAGAATAGGGATAAAATATTTAGAAGGTGTAATTATGATGAATATTCCTTTTTCCCCTCCGGATATAACAGAACAGGAAATACAGGAAGTTGCTAAAACCCTGCGCTCCGGTTGGATAACTACCGGCCCACGTACAAAGGAATTGGAAAGACAAATTGCAGAGTATTGCGGAACTGAATATGCGGTTTGCTTGAATTCGCAGACGGCGTGTGCGGAGCTTGCACTACGTGTTATGGGAATAGGTGCCGGAGACGAAGTTATTACATCTGCGTATACATATACGGCATCTGCATCTGTTATAGATCATGTTGGTGCTAAAATTGTATTGATAGATACCCAGCCGGATTCTTTTGAAATGGATTATGATGCGCTGGAAAGTGCAATCAATGAAAAGACCAAGGCAATTATTCCGGTGGACATCGGTGGTGTTCCATGTGATTATGATAGAATATATCAAATTGTAGAGCGCAAGAAACAGCTGTTTTGCGCAAAGAATGATATACAAAAGGCGCTGGGAAGAATAGCTGTTATGGCAGATACTGCGCACTCTTTGGGTGCGGTGCGAAATGGAAAGCCGACAGGTGCGTTGGCAGACTTTTCGTCATTTTCTTTCCATGCTGTTAAAAATCTGACTACTGCCGAAGGTGGTGCGTTGACATGGCGTACAATACCGGGGGTGCGTAATGAAGAGATATACAGGATGCTTCAGCTGTTCAGTTTGCATGGACAGTCAAAAGACGCTTTGGCAAAGACTCAACTTGGTGCGTGGGAATATGATGTTGTAGGTCCTTGGTACAAATGCAATATGACGGATGTTGCCGCAGCCATTGGTCTTGTGCAGATGAAGCGTTATGGAGATATGCTGCAGCGCCGCAGAGAGATTGTAGAAAGATATGACGCGGCATTCAAACCAATGGGGGTAAAAATGCTGGTGCATTATACCGAAGAGTATGCGTCATCCGGACATCTATATCTTTCGCGTATACCCGGTATTATTGCAGAGCAGCGTAATGAGATCATTATAAAAATGGCTGAGCGCGGAGTGGCGTGCAATGTGCATTACAAACCGCTTCCGATGCATACGGCGTATATAAACATGGGTTTTGACATAAAGAATTATCCAAATGCTTATGAATATTTCGCCAATGAAATATCATTGCCGCTGCATACATGTCTTACAGATGAACAGGTGGAGTATATAATAAAAAATTATTCTGAAGTATTGAAAGAGTATATTGTATGATATTGAAGAAATGGGAAGCGTTGCCGGAACAGTTGAGAACTGATGAGGTAAAACCTTACTATGAGATATTGAACAAGAAGCGATTGAGCCTTGTTTTCAAACGCGTGTTTGATATTGTTGCGGCGGCTATCATGCTGCTGATACTGTCACCGGTGTTTTTAGTGCTGGCAATTGCAATCAAGGTCGACTCACCGGGGCCTGTGTTTTACAGACAAGTCAGAGTTACGCAATATGGAAAGGAATTTAGAATTTTTAAATTTAGGTCTATGGTGAGCAATGCGGATAAAATCGGAACACAGGTAACAGTAGGCAATGACAGCAGGATTACAAGGGTTGGAAAGCTGATACGTAAGTGTCGATTGGATGAAATCTGTCAGCTGATCGATATTTTAAGAGGTACCATGACTTTTGTGGGAACGCGTCCTGAAGTACCGAAATATGTTGCTGAGTATACTCCTGAAATGATGGCGACACTTCTGCTACCTGCTGGAGTCACATCTGAGGCAAGCATTTTTTATAGAGACGAAGACCGTTTGCTTGAAGGTGCGGTCGATGTAGATAAGGCATATTTGCACGATGTCCTTCCGGGGAAAATGTATTATAATCTTAATGCAATAGAGAACTTCGGCTTTTTTCATGATATTAAGGTCATGTTTATGACTGTTTTTGCTGTGTTGGGCAAGGAGTATGTGCATGAAAAGGCTGACGATGACAAAATGAAGGAGTCTGGCCAATGATTGAAGGTCTTGTATCTGTAATTATGCCTACATACAATTGTGGGAGATTCATTACAGAAACCATTGCGTCTATACAGATGCAAACTTATACAAATTGGGAAATCGAGATTGTAGACGATTGTTCTAAAGATGATACAAGAGAAATTGTTGAGGCAATGATGGCAAAAGATTCCCGCATCCATTATTACTGTCTTGAAACGAACTCCGGTGCAGCTGTTGCAAGAACCGAAGCAATGAAACGGGCGCGGGGCGAATATATGGCTTTTTGTGATAGCGATGATTTGTGGATGCCGGATAAGCTGGAAAAGCAGCTGAAGTTTATGACAGACAATGGGTACGTATTCTCTTGTACGGCATATGAGCAAATTGATGAAGAAAGCAAAAGCCTGAATCGTGTAATAAAAACGGTTCAAAAGACAGACTACAATCGCCTGTTGCTGGATTGTCCTGTGGGTAACTCCTCTGTCATGTACAATGTGGATGCTATGGGGAAATTTGAGGTTCCGAACATTCGGAAACGAAATGATGATGCATTATGGTTGCAGATGTTGAAAAAAGAAAAGTATATCTGGGGAATGCCGGATGTATTGATGCGTTATCGAATCCGGAGTAATTCTATATCCAGCAATAAGCTAAAGGTAATCAAATATCACTGGATTCTGTATCGTGATATTGAACATCTGAGCGTTTTCAGATCGTTATTCCATATTGGCTTTTGGTGTTTTCTGAAGGTGTTTGGAATTAAATGAACGTAAAGGGAGCCCGTTGAGTATGAATGTACAAGTGCTAGTCGCAGCGATGCATCAAACTGACCATGCGCTACTGGAGAAAATGAATATTCAAAGTTCGGCTATCGTTGCAAACCAGTGCGACCGTAATGAGATTGAAGACTTTGTGTGGAACGGACATAAAATTCGTTACTTGAATTTTACAGAGCGAGGCGTTGGATTGAATCGTAATAATGCGCTGATGCGTGCCGATGGAGAGATTTGTTTGTTTGCGGACGATGATATGGTATATGTAGATTCATATACCCAAATTGTTACCGATGCATTTAAACAGTATCCAGATGCTGATGTTATGATATTTAACTTGATTGAGCCTATAAAAACACGCTATGTAATTCAAAAGGCAAGAAGGGTGTCATATCTTAATTTTCTTCGTTATGGAACGGCGCGAGTGGCGATAAAAACCAAATCAATTAGAAATCATGGAATCTATTTTAATCAGTGTTTTGGTGGTGGTACTGAACATTGCCATGGTGAAGATAATTTGTTTTTGGCAGAATGCTTGAAAAAAGGACTGAAAATTTATGCTGTTCCATTTTTTATTGCAGAACTGACGGAAGAACGAGCATCAAGTTGGAATACAGGATATGATGAAAAGTATTTGCGTGATCAAGGCGTTTTGTATAGAACTATGTCAAGGCGTTTATGGAGGCTGTTGTGTTTACAAGATGCAATAAGACATTGTGGCAAATATGGCAGTTCTTGGCTAAAGATATATCGCACAATGACTAGACAAAAGAATCGTGTTTTTTGATTGAAAGATGGAAGTGTAAAGGAATGCTCAGGAGATTAAAACAAGTGAACACAAAGATAGGAATCTTTGCTTATAAATTTGTGAATATAACGTCGGCACCATATTGTCGAGTGATAATAATGCTTGCGATAAAGTACCTATATATTCTTTTGTCTGTGATAATATTAAAAGATTTATGGTATGTAGGATCTGATGGATACAACGTTTCTTTTGTGTTGTGGAAAGAAATATTGGGTTCCATCGTATTTGTTTTGGTCTCGTTTTTTGTTCTTTGCAAGAAGTTCAATGGGAATTTGATAAATTCTGTTATTACTCTTTTGTTTATTCTTTATTATATTCCGTTAAATTCTGCATTTTCGATAAATAATCAACCTGTTGTTTACTTCCTTTTAAGTAATATTTATTTTATATTGATTATTGTTGCAACAAAACTTCTTTCTGAAGTGGTAAAGCGTACAAAAAAAGATAAACCTCAAAATAATCCGGAGAAGTTATACACGGATAAAGGCGTTTTATGCTGTTGTGCGGCACTATGTATAGTTTTTATAATTTTCAAATTGGCGTACAACGGATTTAGTTTATCTGTTTCTATGGAAGCTGAATCAGTTTATAGTAATCGAGCCGAGATGGTAGAGTTTTTTGATAATATTTCGGGTTCAGCGTTGGCGTATTTTTTGACAATTATTCGAAATGTAGCTTCGATTGCGGCGCATTATTATTTTTTTGTTTCTATTATTCAAAAAAAATGGTTACATGCGGCATTGGCTGTTTTGTGTTTGCTATCGCAATATTCAATTTCTTCGAGCAAAGGCGGGCTTCTTTTTGTTGCAGTGATTGTAGTGCTATATATTTGTTACAAGTTTGACGTTTTGAAGTATTTCGATAGATTTGTGGAATATGGCATGTTGGCGGTTTTGATAGTTTGTTTAATAGAACACTTTCTTCTTAGGAGTGATTACGTTTTTATTGTGATTATTCGCAGAATGATGTATTATCCAGCATGGCTTTCAACAATGTACAGCGAATATTTTCTTGAAAATGGACCTGTTTTATGGACACAAAATGTATTTTTGCTCCAAAATATATTTGAGCCGAAATATGCTATATCTCCGTTGGAAATTATCAGCACTACATATTTTGGAGGGGAGATTCCTTCACCTAATAGTGGCCTTTATGCTGAGGCGATAATGCATTTTGCGGAATGGGGGATACTTATATATCCTGTTTTATTGGCGGTTGTCTTTATTGTTTCTGAAAGGATACTTGCACCGTATGGAAAACCAGTGCAAATTTTTATGGCATTAAAACTTGTGCTGCAATTGCAAAATGTGCCGCTGATGAGAACGGATAGTATTTTAACCTACTTTTTATTCCTTTTTATATTATGGATTGTTCCCAAGCTACAGATAGAAAAGCAATACAAAAAATTGGTTGGATGCTTAAAATGTAAGAGGATTTCGGATTAGGGAGGAGTTATATGCAATCGGGAATAATGGTTTCAATTGTGTGCTTGGCATACAATCATGAGAAATATATTAGACAGACATTAGATGGGTTTTTATCACAAAAAACTGAATTTGCTTTTGAAGCAATTATTCATGACGATGCATCTACAGATAATACCTCTAAAGTGATACGTGAGTATGCACAGCGGTATCCAGATATAATAAAGCCTGTATATCAAACTGAGAATCAATATTCCAAGGGGACGAACATAAAACGTGAGTTCATTTGTCCGCTTATCAAGGGACGGTATGTAGCGATTTGTGAAGGCGATGATTATTGGACAGATATATATAAGCTGCAGCGCCAGATAGATGCAATGGAAGTACATAGTGAATGCAATATGTGTGTTCATAGAGTTTCAGAGGTGAATGAAGACGGTACACCGACAGGCAGAAGTTTCCCTGCTGGTGTGGTAACGGAGGGGGCTATACCATCAAAAGATTTTTTTGAGATCAGTAAAGAATATAGCTTTCATACTAGCAGTTATATTTTTCGCGCAGAGCATTACATAGAATATATACAAAATCCGCCGGAGTTTGTTATAAAGTGCGATGTGGGTGATGAACCATATATGATGTATTTTGGGAATTTAAGCGATGTGTTTTATATTGATGATGATATGTCGTGCTATAGACGAGGAGTAGCAGAGAGCTGGAGTTTTATTCAAAACACAAATGTGGATAGAATAGTTCGACACGCTCATATAATGATTGACACATATAGTTCGTTTGATGATTTTTCGGGGCGGAAGTATCATCGCGCGATTGTTGAACGAATATCTTATCAAATGGTAGTGTCATCAATTTTGGAAAAAAATGCCAAACAATTGTTACGTAAAGAGAATAGAGAGTATTTTAATGTGTTGACAACAACAAAAAAAATATATGTGGTCTTCAGTGTGTTTTTACCTGAGATGATGAGAAAAATATATTTAAAGCGTCGAACTCATATGTTATTAAAAAGAGATAGTTAATTAAAATGCTGAGCTGGTGTATGGTAAATAAATATAGTGGCGAAGTATTCTATATAGTTTTTTATATAAAACAGAAAACTATATAGAATAAGTGTTGGTTTAGGGGGCGGCTTTTGAAAAAGGCATTAATATGGAAACTGCTTGAACGCTTTGGTGTCCAGGGGGTTCAGTTTGTACTGCAGATTGTTTTAGCAAGAATCTTAGACTCTGAGCATTACGGAGTTCTGTCGTTGATGATAGTTTTTACAACGCTGGCAGATGTGTTTGTGCAAAAAGGATTCAGTACAGCTCTTGTACAAAATAAAGACGTAACGGATGAGGACTATTCCTCTGTGTTCTGGATCTCAATACTTATTGCGTGTGTGCTGTATGTGCTGCTTTTCTTTGCGGCACCGGTGATTGCAGCGTTCTACAATATGCCTGATATCGTGGTACCGTTCAGAGTGCTGTCTTTGATGCTGATACCCGGTGCGCTCAACTCTGTTCAGCTGGCTAAAATCAGTCGTGAGATGGATTTTAAAAAGGTTTTTTTCAGCAATATAGGTGGTATAGCGGTTTCCGGTGTTGCAGGAATCGTTGTCGCTTATTTAGGCGGTGGCTTATGGGCACTTGTTGTGCAGACGCTGCTGAATACAGTAGTGGCGTGTATCGTTATGCGATTTACAGTTCGCTTAAAGATCCGCTTAGTATGTAACTTAGAACGGGTTAAGGTGCTGTTTGGTTACGGTTGGAAGTTGCTGTTGTCAAGCTTGCTGGATACTGTTTATCAGGATTTGAGAAGCTTGGTAATTGCTAAAAAATATGATTCCGGAACGCTGGGATACTACAACAGAGGTAAGCAATTTCCTCAGTTTATCATAAATGCGGTTAACGGTGCTGTTCAAAGCGTCCTGCTTCCTGCGATGTCTGCTGAACAGGATGATAAAACAAAGGTCAAAGCTATGATGCGAAACTCCATCACATTGAGCTCGTATATCATATTTCCGATGATGGCAGGACTTGCCGGAGTGGCTGCACCTTTGGTGAGTTTGCTGCTTACGGATAAGTGGCTGCCGTGTGTTCCGTACATCCAAATATACTGCTTTACCTTTGCGTTTTATCCTGTACACACATGCAATCTGCAGGCAATTAACGCAATGGGCAGAAGTGACGTTTTTCTGAAGCTGGAAATTATTAAAAAAGTAATGGGCGTTGCAACATTGGTAGTAGCGGTGTTTTGTTTTGATTCACCAATTGCTATCGCGCTGACGGGAATGGTAACAGGTCTTATAAGCTGTTTTATCAATGCAGCGCCGAACAAAAAATTGGTCGGTTATTCATATTTTGAGCAGATCAAGGATATCCTTCCCTATTTACTGCTCTCGGGCGTAATGTGCGTTATTGTGCTGTTAATTGGAAATATAAATATAGCACCTATATTTATAATCATCATACAGATAATAACCGGAATAGCTGTATATCTTGCTTTGTCTGCGATATTCAAGCTGGCACCTTTGAAAATGCTGCTGCAGATAATAAAAAAGCGGAGCATAAAGAATAATCAATGAGGTAAACATATATGAAAAAACTACTGCTGTTGGGCGGTTCAGCGCAGCAGATCATTGCTATTGAAACAGCTAAGCGTATGGGATATGAAACCATACTTTGCGATTATTTGCCCGATAACCCGGGACAGTATTATGCAGACAGGTTCTATCAGGTCAGCACAACTGACAAACAAGCTGTGCTTGACATTGCCAGAAAAGCAAATATAGATGGCATTGTGGCCTATGCTTCAGACCCTGCTGCGCCAACAGCGGCGTATGTGGCAGAACAGCTTGGTCTGCCTGGAAGTCCCTATGAGTCTGTGGAAATACTGTGCAACAAGGACCGCTTCAGAAAATTTCTTTCGGAGCATGGCTTTTGCACTCCAAAGGCAAAAGGGTATACGGATATTGATGAAGCTTGTTCTGATATTAAAAACGGATATTTTACAATGCCGGTTATTGTCAAACCTGTTGATTCGTCCGGAAGTAAAGGCGTTGGAAGAATAGATGATTGTGCAGAGGCTGTGGACAAGCTTATATATGCAATGTCTTTTTCGAGAGAAAAACGAATTATTGTAGAAGAATATGTTGAAATGTTTGGCTATCAAATAGCGGGAGACGGATTATCTGTTGACGGACAGCTTGTGTTCAGATATTTTGCCAACGATCATTTCAATCCCAAGTGTGTAAATCCGTTTGTGCCTATTTCAGCCAGCTTTCCTTATAATATGCCGGCTGAAGTTCAGGATAAGGTTCATGATGAGATCCAAAGACTGATCACGCTGCTTGGGATGAAGACCACTACATACAATTTTGATTTAAGAATAGATAAGGACTACAATGTATATCTGATGGAAATAGCACCAAGAGACGGCGGCAATTATATTCCGCAGATCATTCGTTATGCAACGGGAGTTGATCTGGTTGAATGTTCAATAAAGGCTGCAGTTGGTGAAACGATAGATACGGCAAACTTTGGGAAGCCGGAAGGATACTGGGCGTATTTTGCAGTTCACAGCCTGCAAGACGGTGTTTTAGACAGAATTGTAATAGCTGAAGATGTGGAAAAAAACAACATTGTTGAAAACCATATCATCAAAAA
Organism: Oscillospiraceae bacterium; assembly: GCA_017461585.1. Lineage (GTDB taxonomy): Bacteria > Bacillota > Clostridia > Oscillospirales > Oscillospiraceae > Alloscillospira. The sequence goes on from JAFTYM010000011.1 coordinate 124,791, forward strand.
GCCCGGTGATGAGATACACGCTTTTACAGGAGCTAATACTACTCTGGGTATTTTGCTTATGAAGTTTGAGAGTATGGAAAAAATGCTTTATATGATGGATCATTCCGATGAATGGATTCAGGTAGTGCTGAAATAAAAGAGAGGAAACGGCATAGTGAAAAGAATTCTTATTATGGCATATAAAATATATCTTATGCTCAGATGGAAACTGACATTGACAAGCGCAGGCTTTTTGGCTGAGAATTTTATAGGAGATTATAGAGAGAAGCTGCTTTCACATGCTGAAATATTCTCGATCCACAGAAAGGGATTTTGTGCTTCGGACTGGTGTATATTAGGGCTCAATAAGGAAAACTATAAAGACTATTTATCGGATGTTGACTATTACAGAATGCACCCAATAAACGGCAAATATTCTTCATGGATAGATGATAAACTGACATTAAAGTATCTTTGTGCCGGAACTCCGTTAGATAAATATATGCCGGAGTATTATTATCAAATAAATGCAGAAGGAAGAATCCTTTGCCTTATGGATGCGCCGGTGATAAAAAACAGTTGTACCGTGGAAGATATAGCAGAATTGCTGCAGCAAAAAGGTGTTCTGGCAATCAAGCTCATAGCGGGAGCGATAGGAGCAGGATTTTACAAGAGCGAGTTTAAAAACGGTGCCTATTTTTTGAATGGGAAAGAAATGAGCTTGTCTGAATTCTGCAGCGCAATGGGTAAATTAAGAAATTATATTATAATTGAGTATTTGTATCCGCATGAGATGCTTGCAAAGTATTGCCCGAGCACCGTCAACTGTATACGTTATCTTATGGGACGTGTGAATGGGCAGACGGAGATGCTGAAAGGATTTATTAGATTTGGCACAAAAAAGTCCGGGTTTGTAGAGAACTACAATGCGGGCGGTGTTCTGTGTTATCTGGATGAAAACGGTAAGTTTGAAAAAGGAAATATTATAAGCGAAGACAGACGTCATAATTGTGTAGTTGATGTACACCCCGATACGTCAGCGCTTCTGCAAGGTGAAATTCCTTTATGGGATGAAGTGGTTTGCGCATGTGAGGCTTTTAGTATACATTTTCCCCAACTCAAGTATCTCGGCATGGATTTTGTAATTACAGATGATAATCGTGTTAAGGTGTTGGAGATCAACTCGCTTACTTCTTTGGACAGCATTCAGCTTGATACACCTGTGTGGAAGACGAAACTTGCCGAGTTTTATCGCCAGTTGATGAAGCAATAGAGGGTGTGATGATTACGAAAGAAATCGGCGGATATTTTGGTCTTGAAGAGTTTTATGGTAGAGAATACCATGACGGATTGATTGCTGTAAATAACGGCAGAAACGCATTACTCTATATATTGAAAGCAAAGAAAATCAAAAAAATATATTTGCCATATTTTCTGTGTGACTCTGTCAGGCAAATGTGCGAAAGAGAAGGGTATTCTTACGGGCTGTACAATATAAGCTCGGACTTTATGCCGCTGTTTGACGGCAAATTGGACGCGGATGAATATCTGTATGTTGTAAATTATTACGGACAGATCAGTAATGAGCAGATTTGCACGTTGAAGAGAAAATACAAAAATATTATTTTTGATAACGTGCAAGCGTTTTTTCAAAAGCCAGTTTCCGGGATAGATACTGTATACTCCTGCCGAAAGTTCTTTGGAGTTCCTGACGGCGGATATTTGGCAACAGATGTGTTGTTGGATGAAGAGATGGCGCTGGATGTGTCAAAAGATCGGATGAAACATATTTTGGGGCGTTTTGAAGGTGCCGCATCAGATTACTATGCGGATTTTAAAGAGAATGACAGCTCTTTTAACAACTGCACGCTGCGAAAAATGTCTGTATTGACACAGAATATTTTAAAAGCCGTCGATTATGAGAGTGTACGCCGCAAGAGAAATGAGAATTTCGCAATGCTTGAAAAGCATCTTGGAGAGTATAACGGGTTGCGGTTTACGACTCCGGACGGTCCGTATTGTTATCCGTTTTATTGCAAAAACGGTATGAGAATCAAAAAAGCCTTGGCGGCTCAGAAAATATATGTGGCTACATTGTGGCCGAATGTGCTGGAGTTAAGTGGCACCTTGGAAAAGGATTATGCTGAAAATATCCTTCCGTTACCGTGCGACCAAAGATACGATGCTGAGGATATGGAGCGTATCGCACAGTATGTTTGTGCAGAATTATCTGATGAATAATGTGGAGGGAAAACGATGAATATTGTTGGAAAATTTGTAACTTTACGCGCCATGACAAGAGCGGATATGCCGATGGTGTGTGACATGTTTAATGATCCGTTTATGGAAAAACACGTTGTAGGATGGGCCTTCCCCCTTTCGCTTGAACAGCAGATGGCATGGTTTGACAGCCATATGAATGATCGTACAAACCATCGTTTTGTAATAGAGACACCTGAGGATGGTGCAGTGGGGATTGCGACGCTGACAGATCTGGATTGGAAGAACAGAACGGCAACTCACGGTATTAAACTGGCCAGCGACGAAAAGCGCGCCAAAGGAATCGGCACAGATACAGTCATGGCAATTATGCGGTATGCTTTTGATGAGCTGGGGCTTCACAGGTTGAACAGTTCCTGGTTTGACAGCAATGCTGCTTCCAAGGCGTTGTACACAAAGTGTGGTTGGGTAGAAGAAGGTGTCAAACGTTCTTGCGTATTCAAGAGCGGAGAATGGTTGGATTTGACAATGGTAGGAATTTTAGAGTCTGATTACCGTGCTCTTGTTGCAAGAAACCACTATTGGGACTGAACGGTCAACTAACGAGGAGTAACAAAGTTGAAAGTTGGAATAATTGGCGCAGGCACGATGGGGCAAGGTATAGCTAAAGCGTTTGCGCAAAGCGGATTATATACTGTTTATCTTTGTGACAGCACAAATGAGCTGGCTCGAGCAGGATATGGCTTTTATTCCTATTAAAACGAAAAGATGTCCGTGAGAGGATAAAATTATCAGGTGATATTATATGCCAATCAATGTAACAAGATCATCGATGCCCTCTTTTGAGGAGTATTGCGAGGAAATAAAAGAATTGTGGGACAGCAGATGGCTGACCAATATGGGTGTAAAGCACAGAACTCTTCAGGCAAAGCTTGAGGAATATCTTGCTGTGCCCCATGTGACGCTGTACACAAACGGACATTTGGCGCTGGAGAATGCTATTGCGGCTATGAAGCTGCCTGAGGGCGGAGAGGTTATTACAACTCCGTTTACGTTTGTATCAACAACGCATGCCATATCCAGATGCGGACTTGTTCCCGTTTTCTGCGATATTAACGATGTGGATTACACCATGGATGTGAATAAGATCGAAGCACTTATAAACGAAAAAACCTGTGCTATTGTTCCTGTTCATGTGTATGGTAATTTGTGTGATGTTGAGGCTATACAGGAGATAGCTGACAAGTATGGCTTGAAAGTCATATACGATGCAGCGCATGCTTTCGGCGTTACATATAAGGGGATCAGCGCGGCTGCTTTTGGAGATGCCTCTATGTTCAGCTTCCATGCCACCAAGGTCTTCAACACGATTGAAGGCGGCGCGGTATGTTATTCGGACGATGATTTGATATCGGTTCTTGACGCACAGAAAAACTTCGGCCTTTCCGGCGAAGAGTGTAAATATATTGCAGGAAATGCAAAAATGAGTGAGTTTCAGGCGGCGATGGGTATCTGTAATCTCAGACACCTGCCGAATGAAATTTTAAAACGAAAGATAGCTGTAGAGCGTTACAGAGAGCGCTTTTCCGGTGTTGACGGAATACGCTTATCAGCAATACAGGAAAATATAGAGTCCAACTATGCATACTTCCCCGTTGTGTTTGACGGATATAAATATACGCGTGATGAAGTCTTTGAAAAGCTGAAAGCCGAGGACATTATTGCCCGCAAATATTTCTATCCTCTGACTAACGGTTTTGAGTGCTATGAGGACTGGGACAGCGCAGGAGAGGACAAGACCCCTGTTGCGAAGCATATCGCATACAGAGTTTTGACGCTGCCGCTGTTTGCGGACCTGACGATCGAAGATGTGGATAGGATCTGTGATATTATTCTGAAGTGATGGAGTGAAGAAAATGAAAGGAATTATTCTTGCAGGCGGCAAAGGAACCCGGTTGTATCCTATGACGAAGGTCGTGTCCAAACAGTTGCTGCCAATTTATGACAAGCCGCTTATATATTACCCTCTTTCTATGCTTCTGCTCGCGAGTATCAGGGAAATACTGATCATTTCCACGCCTGACGATCTGCCTGTTTACGAGAGACTTTTGGGCGATGGCAGCCAGCTTGGGGTACAGCTGTCCTATAAAGTACAGGAGACTCCCCGCGGCCTTGCCGATGCTTTTATTCTCGGTGAAGAGTTTATCGGTGATGACAGCGTCTGCCTCATTCTCGGTGACAATGTTTTTTATGGTCAGAATATGACAGCGATTCTGAGAAAGGCGATCAACAACCTGAAGGGCGCAACGATTTTTGGATATCCCGTAAAAGATCCGAAAGCTTTTGGTGTTGTGGAGTTTGATAAAAATCACAATGTTGTGTCTATTGAGGAAAAGCCACAGCACCCTAAGTCGAACTATGCGGTTCCCGGTCTGTATTTCTATGACAACAGGGTAATTGAGATCGCGAAGAATGTTAAACCCTCGGCAAGAGGTGAAATTGAGATAACCGCAGTTAATAATGCGTATCTTGAGATGGGTGAACTGCGCGTTGAACTCATGGGACGCGGTATTGCCTGGCTGGATACAGGAACGCCGGACGGAATGCTTAAGGCATCTCAGTTTGTTGAAGCTGTTCAGGATAGGCAGGGGTTTTATGTATCCTGCATTGAAGAAATTGCGTGGCGCAGAGGATTTATTACCAAAGAACAGCTTCATGCAATAGGCGAGAGCCTGAAAATGACAGATTACGGACGGTATTTGCTGTCTCTTTCCCGGGAGGAACAATAATGACGATCATTGTAACCGGCGGCGCAGGGTTTATAGGTTCTAATTTTATATTCTACTTGCTGGACAAATATCCCGAGTACCGTATTGTTTGTCTGGATAAGCTTACTTACGCGGGAAATCTGTCTACACTTAGACATGTGATGGATAATCCGAATTTTAAGTTTGTAAAAGAGGATATCTGCAACAGAGAAGCTGTTTACAAGCTGTTTGAAGAGGAAAAGCCTGACGTGGTGGTGAACTTTGCTGCTGAAAGTCATGTGGATCGCTCTATTGAAAACCCTGAAGTTTTTCTTCAGACAAACATTCTCGGCACACAGGTGCTGATGGATGCCTGCAGAAAATACGGAAACATTCGTTATCATCAGGTGTCTACAGACGAGGTGTATGGAGACTTGCCCCTGGACAGACCGGATCTGTTCTTTACAGAGGAAACTCCCATACATACAAGCTCTCCTTATTCAAGCTCGAAAGCAGGTGCGGATCTTCTGGTTCTGGCATATTACCGCACTTACGGACTGCCTGTGACGATATCGAGATGCTCCAACAACTACGGTCCGTATCACTTTCCCGAAAAGCTTATCCCTCTTATGATCGCCAATGCACTTAATGATAAGCCTTTGCCTGTATACGGAGAAGGCTTGAATGTTCGTGATTGGCTTTACGTTGAGGATCATTGCAAGGCTATTGATCTGATTATCCACAATGGCAGACTTGGCGAGGTTTATAATATCGGCGGTCACAATGAGATGAAAAACATTGATATTGTGAAGATAATATGTAAAGTGTTGGGCAAACCCGAAAGCCTTATTACCTATGTTACAGACAGAAAGGGACATGACTTGCGCTATGCTATCGACCCCACAAAGATACACGATGAGCTGGGATGGAAGCCTGAGACAATGTTTGCGGATGGAATTCAAAAAACTATTCAATGGTATCTTGATAACCGCGAATGGTGGGAAGAGATAATATCCGGCGAATACCGCAACTATTATGAAAAAATGTACGGGAACAGATAACTGCCTGCGGAGATAAAACGATGAGATGTATTGAAAGATTTGAAAGCACGTACAGGAAAGTGCCTTCTGATATTGCATTTTGCCCGTATAGAGTATGTCCCATTGGTGCGCATAGTGATCATCAATACGGAAAAATTACGGGTCTTGCTATTGACAAGGGTATACATATTGCATACGCTCCCAAAACAAACGGCGTTGTAGAAATGGCATCTTTGCAGTTTGATAAAAGAGCTCAATGGCATGTTAATGCCGTTCCGAAGGAAAAAGAAAACGATTGGGCAGATTATCTGCGTGGAGCAACCATAGCTCTCGGACAGAAGTATCCTTTGAAGGTTGGTGTGTGCGGTGTTATTGAAGGCACGCTGCCTATTGGAGGCTTATCCTCTTCTGCAGCAGTAATAATTGCCTTTTTGTCTGCGTTGTGTAATGTGAACGGCATACATTTGTCCGAGCATGAAATGATAATGACGGCGCTGAGGGCAGAAAACGACTATGTAGGAGTTTCTTGCGGAAAGCTTGATCAATCATGTGAGGTTTATTCTAAAAAAGACCACTTGCTGTATCTCGATACTTTGGATGACAGCTTTGAGCTTATTCCCGTAGCTCCGACAATGAAGCCTTATGAAATTGCAATTTTCTTCTCCGGCGTTGAGAGAACTCTGGCGGGAAGCAAGTTCAATATGAGAGTTGACGAATGCAGAAGTGCTGCGTATGCACTTAAGGCGTATGCGGGCATGGAATATGGCAAGTTCAATGAGACATATCTGCGTGATGTGCCGTATGAGGTTTATTTACAGTACAGGGATAAGCTGCCAGAAAACTGGCGCAAACGCGCTGAGCATTGGTATACGGAGTTTTTTCGTGTTCAATCGGGTGCGGATGCATGGCGCCGAGGAGATATTGAGGAATACGGCAGACTCTCTTTTGAAAGCGGAAAATCCTCTATTGAAAACTGGGAGACGGGTTCTCCTGAGCTTAAAACCCTGTATGAGATAATGACGCGCACGGAAGGAATTTACGGCGGCCGTTTCTCAGGCGCCGGGTTCAAAGGCTGTTGTATGGCGCTTATAGATCCGAAGTATGCGGAGAGCGTTGAGGAATGCGTAACAGAAGAGTACCTGAAGGTGTTCCCTGAGCTTCGCGGTAAGTATTCTGTACATATCTGCCATAGTGCAGACGGAGTAAAACTATGAAATGTTTGATTTTAGCGGCGGGATATGCCACAAGGTTATATCCGCTGACCGAAAATTTTCCGAAACCGCTTTTAAAAGTGGGTGGAAAGACTATTTTGGATTGGCTTATTGAGGATATGGATACTGCAGGAGCGGTTGATGAGTATATTGTCATATCCAACCATAAGTTTGCTGACCATTTTAAGCAGTGGGCAGAGGAAAAAAAGCAGAAAATTACTGTGGTAGATGACGGAACGGGCACAAACGAGAGCCGTCTTGGTGCGGTGAAAGATATTCAGTTTGCGGTAGATGTGTGTCACATAGACGACGATGTACTGGTGGTTGCTGGTGATAATCTGCTGGACTTCAGTTTGACTAAGTTTATAGATTACGCAAAAGAAAAAGGTTCGACCTGTATAATGAGATACTTTGAGCCCTCTTTACAGCGGTTAAAAAAGAGCGGTGTTGTTACGGTTGATGACAACGACAGCGTTGTAAAAATGGCGGAGAAGCCTGATGAACCTGAAAGCAACTGGTGCAGTCCTGCGTTCTATTACTATACAAAAGAGGATTTAAAGCTTATAGCAAAAGGAATAGAAAAGGGCTGCGGAACAGATGCCCCGGGAAGTTTTGCGGCATGGCTTTGCACGCAGACGCGTGTACATGCGATGGAAATGCCCGGGAAACGCTATGATATCGGCAATCTGGAAAGTTATGAGATGGTGCAAAAAGAATACAGAGGGATACTATGAGTCATAAATATACAATAGCTGTTGCTGGAACCGGTTATGTGGGATTGTCCGTTGCTATACTTCTTGCACAGCACAATAAGGTTTATGCGGTAGACATTGTTCCTGAAAAGGTTAAGCTTATCAACTCTCAAAAATCACCAATTCAGGATGATTATATTGAAAAGTATCTTGCGGAAAAAGATTTGGATATTATTGCCACAACAGATGCCAAGGCGGCATATTCCAAAGCGGATTTTGTGGTAATAGCTACTCCGACAAACTATGACAGTAAGAAAAACTTCTTTGATACATCGGCTGTAGAGTCTGTAATTGCTCAGGTGATGGAATGCAATCATGAAGCGATTATGATTATAAAGTCTACAATTCCTGTTGGATTTACAGAGAAAATCCGTGAGAAAACAGGAAGCAAAAATATTCTGTTCAGTCCTGAGTTTTTGCGTGAGAGCAAAGCGCTGTACGATAACCTCTACCCGAGCAGAATTATTGTTGGCATTGACCCGCAGGATGAGCGAATAGCAGCTGCTGCGCATACTTTTGCGTTCCTTTTGCAGCAGGGAGCTGTAAAAGAGAATATAGATACTTTGTTTATGGGATTCACAGAGGCTGAGGCGGTAAAACTGTTTGCCAACACGTATCTGGCGCTGAGAGTCAGCTTTTTTAACGAGCTCGATACTTATGCCGAGATGAAAGGTTTAGATACAAAGCAGATAATCGACGGTATCGGTCTTGATCCGCGTATCGGTACACACTATAACAATCCAAGCTTTGGTTATGGCGGATACTGCCTGCCTAAGGATACGAAACAGCTTTTGGCAAACTATGAGGATGTGCCTGAAAATCTTATTCAGGCGATCGTAGACAGCAATCGTACGAGAAAAGACTGTATTGCAGACCGTGTTTTGGCGCTTGCCGGATATTATGATGCGAATAGTCAATGGGATGCAGCAAAGGAAAAACGCGTAGTTATCGGAGTATACCGACTTACAATGAAGGCAAATTCCGATAACTTTAGACAGAGTTCTATTCAGGGAGTAATGAAACGCATCAAGGCGAAAGGTGCTGTGGTTGTCATCTATGAACCTACGCTTAACGACGGTGATACTTTCTTTGGCAGCTTGGTTGTAAATGATCTTGGTAAATTTAAATCAATTTGTGATTCTATAATTGCTAACAGATATGATTCTGAACTGGATGATGTTGCAGAAAAAGTTTATACTCGCGATATTTTCAGAAGAGATTAATAAAAGCCCTGCCGGTCTTAGGGTGTACCCGACAAGAAAACATAAGGTTTTGCCTTTATCTATTCGGCTATAAACGAACTAAAAGAATCCGCCAATACATACCAGTATTGGCGGATTTTTGTAAATTGAATATATCATAATTCATTTATATTTTGGCAAAACTGCAAGCACTTAAAAAGATAGATTTTGTTCGTAAACGAGGCAGAAAGCGAAGTAATACTGTATGTCTTACGAGCTTTGGTAACGATGTTTACGGGCAAAGGATTTCTTTTTAAGCTTATGTTTTCTTGTCGGGTTCACCCTTTATGGCGGGCTTTTTTATTGATGACAAAGACTAAAAAACACGTTATAATGGACATAATACAACAAATACAAAAAGGAGAGATCATAATGGCTGTGAAAAGTATTGATAAGGTACAATTTGAGGCATTACTGGGCGGGGACAGACCTGTTGTGGTGGATTTCTGGGCACCGTGGTGTGTATATTGCCGCAGAATCGCGCCTGCGGTTGAGATGCTGGCAGAGCAGTATGCCGATGAGTTTGTAACTGTTAAAATCAACATTGATGACGAGCCTGCCATTGCCCAGAAATATGGTGTTGAGGTCATACCCACACTTATGGTGTTCCGCGGCGAGACTCCTGTTGGTTTTGCGGTAAATCCCGGTTCCAAAGCTGTTATTGAGAAGTTTATCAAGGAGAGTCTTGAGAAGTGATGGAACATATCCACGATATGATAATTATCGGCGGCGGTCCCGGTGGTTACACAGCTGCTCTTTATGCAGCGAGAGCCGGGATGGACGCGGTCGTTCTTGAAATGTTGTCTGCAGGCGGTCAGATGGCGTTGACGCAGCAGATTGAAAACTATCCGGGCATCGACCTTATAGATGGCTTTGAGCTTGGAGAGAAGATGAAGCAGATTGCGGAAGGTTTTGGCGCAAAGACCGAATATGCGGAAGTATATTCAACAGACCTTACAGCGTACCCGAAAATAGTCAACACCAGCGAGGGCACGTTTTACGCCCAAACCGTGGTCATCGCCACAGGCGCAAATCCCAGAGAACTGGGATTAAACGGTGAGGCGAGCCTTGTAGGCAGGGGCGTAAGCTATTGCGCCAGCTGCGATGGAATGTTTTTCAGGGGAAAAACCGTCTGCGTTGTGGGCGGCGGAAATACCGCTGCTGCTGAGGCTGTGACCCTCTCCCGTATTGCAGAGAAGGTGTATCTCATACACCGCCGCGACGAGCTGAGAGCAACGAAAATCTATCACGACCAGCTTGAAAAACTTGAAAACGTTGAGTTTTGCTGGAACAGCGAGATTGACGATTTTATCGTTGACGGTAAAGTAAAGGGCGTTAAGCTGAAAAACACAAAGACGGGCGAAATATGCGAGCTTCCCTGCGACGGCGTGTTTATCAGCATAGGAAGAAAGCCAGCGTCCGAGGTTTTTGCATCTCAGGTGGAGACGGACGAGGGCGGCTACATCATTGCTGACGAGTCCACAAGGACAAACATCCGCGGTGTATACGCCGTCGGTGATGTGCGCACAAAGGCTCTGCGGCAGGTCGTTACCGCCTGCTCCGACGGCGCTACCTGCGTGCACTATGCGGAAGAATATTTAGCTGAGAAATAAGAAATACCGAAAAATAACCGCAGTATCCACGACGGATACTGCGGTTAATTATTTGTCAAGCTGCTGGGTGCACCAGTCTTTTGTTTGGCAATAAGGGCATATTAGCATATACTCATTGCCGGAGTGCTCAGTAGCAACTGCCTTTGACCATTTGATATTGAACTCCTCGGAACAGTGTTTGCATTTGAAAGTATGTGATGCTGTACGTTTTGCCAATATCACAATTATTACAGCAGCAACTATGGGGATAAGTGCAATGAGAAAATATTTCATTGGATCGTCTCCTTTCGCGTTTTTTGACATTAAAGCTTAAATTGTCCGTCAAAAAAGATAACCGCTTCCTGTTCCTTATACTGCCTGTTGAGTTCTTTTGTTTCAAAAAATGTCATAAACAGGCTTTCTACAGGGCAAGAGAATTTGACGAGATAAGCGCTACGTGACGTAGATTCTTGATTCAGACCGGCAAAAGCCGATGCGGTTTCGGCGGAAAATGTGGTGGAAACCAAAGTGTGGGGTGTGTCATACAGGTCGATATCGCTGGACATTCCGCGGAAAAGCGGAACTTCGCAGATGCCATTTAGATTAAACATAGCTTGAATAAAGGCAAGGCGTGATATTACATATTCTCTCAATAAGGTTTTATCCGAAAGACCTGTGAAAGCATCTGATTTGCGAGGTATAGTGCCGTCATAGGAGATGAGTCCCATTTCTGCCATTACTATTTTAATGTACTTTATCCACTCGCCTGAATAAGGATTGAGTACATATTGTTCAGCGATATGCTTTTCTATCTCATACAGACCGCGCTCGCGCAAATACTGCTCAAAGTCCTCAAACAAAAGCGGATACCCCTCTTTTGCATCAAAATCAAGCTGCGAGTTTGACTTATAAAACTTGGAATTATTTATAATCCATTCCCGAGCAACAGGTTTTTGAAGCTTTACAGCCTTTTTGGTTTCGTCGTGCACAGCGGAGGATTTTGGGATGAGGAGAGTTTTGTTCAGTGCTTTGCAGCGCTCCTCGATGATGCAGATTTCTTCCTGAGAAAGTAAAGAACTGTCTTTATAGAACTGATAACTGCTTATCTGCTCTGCAGGGATTTCCCAGCAGCTTCCTGTATCTTCGAAATCGGTGATACGCCAGATAAACATGGCGCTGTCTGCATCAAAGCTTTCGATAAAGCCGGGGGTTCTGCGCCCGTCCAAAGCGCGTCCGCAGTTGCCTGCTTTTAAGTGAGCAAGCGTACCTGTGTCAAAGATTTCGTCAGGTTCAAATATGGCGTGCTGTTTATGCATGGTCATCACCTCCGGGTTCTTTTTTAAAAATTATAAACTAATTCTATATAAAATGCAATTCGGTTGCAAATACAACGGAAATGTTGCAAAAGGCACGATATAATCACCTTGTCAGTTGAAAGAAACTCACAACTACAAGGAGGAACAACAATGAATAACAAGATGTTTTGCTATCAGTGTGAACAGACCGCGGGATGTGCAGGCTGTACAGGAAATGCAGGTGTCTGCGGAAAGAAAGCGGACACGGCAGAACTTCAGGACAAGCTGACAGGTAAGCTTATCGGTCTTGCCAGAGCTACCGTCGGTAACGAGAGCCTTGTTTCCGAAAAAATCAACGATCTGGTAATGGAATGTCTTTTCTCCACCCTTACCAATGTAAATTTCAATAACGATACTTTGAACGGTCTTCTCGCCCGTGTGGAAGAGGCGAAGCGCGCTCTTGTGCCCGACTGCGCATCCTGCGCCTCTTCCTGCGGCAGAAATGACGATTACGATATGACAAAGCTCTGGGGAGCTGACGAGGATATAAGAAGCCTTAAATCTCTCATCCTCTTTGGCATCCGCGGTGTTGCGGCTTACGCTTACCACGCAGCCGTTCTGGGCAGAAGAAGTGAAAAAGTGAGCAATTTCCTCTATAAGGCGCTATTTGCCATTGGTGAGAACTGGGGTATGGACGAGCTGCTGCCCATAGTTCTGGAAGTCGGCGAAGTGAACCTTGCATGCATGGCTATGCTGGACGAGGCAAACACCGAAACCTTTGGTCACCCTGTGCCCACAGAGGTTACTCTCAAGGTTGAAAAAGGTCCTATTATCATCATCACAGGTCACGACCTGTATGACCTGAAGCTTCTTTTGGAGCAGACTGAGGGCAAAGGAATAAATATCTACACCCACGGTGAGATGATGCCTGCCCACGCATATCCCGAGCTTAAAAAGTACGCTCACTTAAAGGGCAACTTCGGCACAGCGTGGCAGAATCAGCAGAATGAATTTGCAGAAATCCCTGCCCCCGTTCTCTTTACAACAAACTGTCTCATGCCGCCCAAGGCAAATTACGCAGACCGGGTTTTCACAACAGAGGTTGTTTCCTACCCCAATGTAACACATATCGGCGCAGATAAAGATTTCACACCTGTTATCGAGAAGGCTCTTGAGCTTGGCGGATACTTAGAGGACAAGACCTTTACCGGCATAAACGGCGGTGATAAGCTCATGACAGGCTTTGCGAGAAATACTGTCATGTCCGTTGCGGGAACTGTTATTGATGCTGTGAAGAGCGGCGCAATCAAGCACTTTTTCCTTGTTGGCGGCTGTGACGGAGCAAGACCGGGCAGAAACTACTACACAGAGTTTGTAAAGCAGACACCTGAAGATACCGTCGTTCTCACTCTCGCTTGCGGAAAATACCGCTTTAACGACCTTGACCTCGGCACTATCGGCGGTCTGCCCAGACTTCTGGATATTGGTCAGTGCAACGATGCATACTCTGCGATTCAGATTGCCGTTGCCCTTGCAAACGCCTTTGAGTGCGGTGTAAACGACCTGCCTCTGTCCATGGTTCTGTCATGGTACGAGCAAAAGGCGGTCTGCATCCTGCTTACCCTGCTGCACCTGGGCATCAAGAACATTCGCCTTGGACCTACACTCCCTGCGTTTGTATCTCCCAATGTGCTGAATTTCTTAGTTGAGAAGTTCAATATCGCACCTGTCACAACACCTGAAGAGGACATTAAGGCAATACTCGGATAAATAATCAAACCGCCGCAGAATTTGATTTCTGCGGCGGTTGTGCTATAATCATGGGAAAAGCGCAAAAGAGGCGAAACACATGGCGAGAAAAGAATACTGCGTGCTGACCAATATGTGCATGGTTTATGACGGGGACAAGATACTGGTGCAGGACAAACTGAATCCCGAATGGCCGGGAATTACATTTCCGGGAGGTCATGTTGAGCCATGTGAGTCTTTTGCGGAGTCCGTTATCCGCGAGGTCAAGGAAGAGACGGGGCTGGATATTACAGATGTTCAGCTTTGCGGAGTAAAGCAGTGGACACAGAGGGAAGGCGAGTTCCGATATATCGTCCTGTTTTACAAGACGGATAAATTTTCGGGCGAGCTGAAATCGTCCGAAGAGGGAAAGGTCTTTTGGATAGATAAAAAGGATTTGAAAAACTACACCTTAGCGGACGGATTTGACAGTATGTTTGAGGTTTTTGATAACGACAGCCTGTCCGAAAACTACTGGTGGCTGGAAAACGGCGACTGGAAAACAAAGAATATATAACAAAAGCTCTCGTATCACTAATACGAGAGCTTTTTATTGTTTATTTATTTAGGAGCCTTGATCTTGTTCAGCTTTTTGTTCAATTCAAGGAAATCTTCCTTGGTGAACTCTGCATTCATCATGCCGCCTGCCATTGTAAGCAGTCTGAGAACTGTGAAGCCGCCCATCATAGCCATCATATCAGGTGTCATCTGGATGTCGAAGCCTGCAACATTCATATTGCCTTCGCCCTCTTCATCCTTCTTTCCCTTCTTCTTGCCGCCCAGCATCTTGCCCATGAGCTCTACAAAAATGAGCTTGCCGCGGACTGTGGAGATAACGTCGCTCATCTTGGAGTTGAGGGAGAGATAGCCTTCGGGAGACTCAACGTCAAACCAGTTGAGGATAGCACCCTTCTCCTTGAGTCTGTAAGCGTCGTTAAATACTTCAACCTTGTTGATTGTGCTCTCGTCCTTGCATTCGCCTGCAACGGCAACAAGCTTTGTTGTGCCTGCGTTGGGAACGTCGAAGTAGAAGAAGTGGTCAGCAGCGGCCTTTTTGCCGAGGCTTACGCCGTTAGCAAAGAGCTCAACTTCGGGCAGGTTGGAGTAAACAGTTACCTTTGTAACATCCTCTACACGGTCGACATAGCGCTTGCCGCAGAGATGTACGAAGGGCTCGTCAGACAGCCATGCTTTGTATGCATAGAAGGAGTCCTTCTTGTACTTGCGGTCGAAGGTTACAAGACCCTTGTGGTTCTGACCGTTCTCGCCGCCCTCAGCACGTGCGTCAGCACCGAAGTCGAACATGTTCCATACGTGTGTTGCCCACATGTATTTGCGTGTAAAGAGCTGGCGGATAAGCTCTTCGTGGTAGAATGCCTGATATTCCTCTGTGTAGTCGCCCTGCATGGGTGTGGATGTGTGCCAGTTAAGAGCCTCGCAGCCGTACTCAGAGCAGCCGATGGGAATGTTGGGATGTGTCTCGTGGAACTTGTCGAACCAGGGACCGTTCATGCTTGTGTCGCCGCCGTACCAGCCGAAGTAGTGGTTGTAGGAAACTACGTCGGGGATGAGCAGGTAAGGATCGTCCATCTTGCACATGGAAACTGCAGCGATGGTTGTAAGACGAGTCTTGTCCATCTCGTGGCAGAGGTCGTTGAGGATTCTGTGATTTTCAAGAAGATCCTCATCAGAGCCGCCGATGGAGATCTCGTTGGAGAGACCCCATACTACGATGGAGGGGTGGTTGTAGTTCTGAGCGATAAGCTCTGTCATCTGAGAAATTGTGTTCTCACGACCTGTGGGCATGTGCTTGGAGATGTAGGGGATCTCAGCCCAGATTACAAGACCGCGCTCGTCGCAGAGGTCGTAGAAATACTGTGCGTGCTGATAGTGAGCAAGACGGATGGTTGTGCAGCCGACTTCGCAGATGAGGTCGATATCCTCTTCATGGTGCTCGGGCAGCAGTGCGTTACCGAAGCCCCAGCGGTCCTGATGACGGGATACACCGCGCAGGGGATATTCCTCGCCGTTGAGGATGAAGCCGCGGTCTGCTGTGATCTCGAATGTACGGCAGCCGAAGCGTGCAGATACGTTATCAAGAACTGTGCCGTCTTCAACAAGCTCTACTTTTGCTGTGTAGAGGTAGGGATCACGTCTGCCGTGCCACAGGTGTACATCTGCGATGTCTAAAACTACCTTTGTGTCATCTGTCTCAACCTTTGCAACCTCGCAGCCGCAGGGGGTGCAGATTGTGTAGCGCAGAGTCTGACCCATCTTTGTGTTTTTAACAAATGCTTCGATCTCAATCTTGGCATCCTTGCCGCAGATTTCGGGAGTTACCTTAATGCCGGGAGCGCCATAGTAATCAAGGTCGAAGTGGGAGTTGTTAACACAGATGATGCTTACATCGCGGTAGAGACCGCCGTAGAATGTGAAGTCAGCCATCTGGGGGTAAACTGTCTCGTTTGCAGAGTTGTCAACAGCGACAACGATGAGGTTTGTGACTTCCAGAGCATCTGTGATGTTAACTCTCCATGTGGAGTAGCCGCCGTCGTGGTGAGCAAGGCACTTGCCGTTTACGTATACATCGGCAGAGGAGTTTGCACCCTGAAACTCGATGTAATACTGATCAGCCTCGGGCAAATCTACCTTATTGAGTGTCTTTGCATAGTAAGCTGTGCCGCGGTAGTAGTCGTTCTCGCCGTCCTGACCGTCAATGGCGTTCCAGCTGTGGGGCAGGTTGACCCAGTTCCAGTCATTGGGCAGTACAGCAGGAACTTCACTTGCCTGCTTTGTAAATGCCCACTTGGCATTAAAGTTGATAATAGTTCTCATGTTTTGTCTCCTTGAAAGCAGTAAATCAAAACGGCAGGCAGGCATTTCGCCGACCTGCCGTTCTTTAATTATAATGTAAATTTATGTAGAATGCAATCGAACCTTTTAATTATTCAGCAACCTTAGAGGATGCATCATCAGCTGTTACATCACGACCGAGGTCAGCAGACATCTTTGCAAGTGTCTTCTTGTCCAGGTTGTAAACCAGAGCAAGACCAACAAACTGCAGAACTGCGCTGAACAGGTAGAGACCTGCAACGAGCCAGCACATGTTGTGGGATGTCTCGAGGCTCTGACCGATTGTGCCGAGCTTCTCATTGTAGCCGAGAGCACCCATGATGAGAAGAACAACGGAGGGACCAACGCCCTGTGCCAGCTTACGGAAGAAGGAGTGCAGAGAGTAAACTGTGCCTTCCTCACGTGTGCCGAACTTCCACTCGTTGTAGTCGATAGCGTCGCCCATCATAGCCCAGGATACGCAAGTGTAGATACCCATGCCGATACCGAAGACAATGAGACCTGCCATGTAAACGAGGAGAGCAACGCTTCTGTCGACCATGGGGAAGATCAGCATGATAACGCCGCCGATCATGGAAACGATTGTACCTGCAACGGAAGCTTCTTTCTTACCGAACTTGTGAACGATCTTCTTTACGAAGGGCATGAAGATGAACATGGGCAGGAAGCCGATGATCTGAACGACACCGGACATGGAAGCCTGACCGAAGTATGTAGCGAACATGATTGTGTTAGCTGTGGAAGCGGACTGCATACCGAGGAACATACCCATAGCAGCGATTGTTGCGCCAACTGCGGGACGGTTTCTAAGGAACTTGCCGAAAGCCTTGATAACATTGAACTTTTCAGTCTCAGTTGTCTTAACCGTGTTTTCGTCAACGCGGATAGTGACGTTCTTGAGCATGAGCATGAAAGCGATGAAGCCGAGAACGCCCATGATGAGAGCTGCGATGAATACGCGGTCGCCAAGGAGAATCTCAACCTGCTTACCTGTAGCAGGACTCAGAACCTTGTCGCCGAGCTGATAAGCTTCGCCTGTTAAGGGGTTTGTGAGGAACTGGGACTTATCGAAACCATCAGGGATCTCGATCTTGCTTAAGAAGTCTGTTGTTCCGTCGTATGTAACCTTCTGCCAGATGATCATGGGAAGGATCATGCCGGGGATCATGCCACCGATCATGGAGCCGACGCTGCGCCATGTGGAGAGCTGTGCACGCTCACCAATGTCCTCTGTGATAACAGAGAGCATGGAGCCGTAAGGAACGTTAGCGATTGTGTAGAATGCATCCCAGAGAACATAACCAAGGATGAAGAGCATTGCCTTGATAACTACGGGAGCGTTGGGGAAGGGGAGGAAAACTGCAGCGCCTGTAACGAGAAGTCCGCATGCACCAACGAAGATGTACTGCTTAAACTTACCGCGCTTATAGTTTTTCTTGTCGTTGTCGATCATTGTGCCGAGCAGGGGATCGTTTACTGCGTCCCAGATCTGAACGAGGAGCAGGAGCAGGGAGAGAAGGCCTGTTTCCATCATCATGTAAACGAGCCAGAAGGTCTGAACTGTGCCTTTTAATGCAAAGGACATGTTACAGCCGAAGTCACCGGCAGCATATGCCAGTTTGTCGCGCATACCAAACTTGCGATGACCCTTATCGTCAAGCTTGACGGGTTTCTTTGCCATTATTTTTTCCTCTTTTCTCTTTTGTTTTATCCGTAATTTGCCGAAATGACGGCAAAATGTCACTTTAATAAGTGTATCAAGACAAAGGTATGAAAAGTGAGTAAAATTTTTGGCTATTTCAGTAAAAAATTTGTACTACCTGTTGATAAAAATTGCGGTTTGTAGGATAATGATAAAAAAGGCTGCAAGATTTTGTGCGAAATGGCAGATGGAGCGGAGGATAGGCTGTGAAATATAAAGCAGAGATGGATTATCTTATGAAGGTGCTGAGAAAACTGCACTTTCAGGCAATGTGTGTTACTCCTGAGGATATGCAGAGCAAGTGCCTTGATTTCGGGCTTAGAAAATTCTTGGGGATGGATGTTCGTTACGGAGACATGTTTAATCATCCCGAGAAATGGATGAACGACAACATTATATATAAGATGACTGATGAGTTTAAGTGCCGCTATGTCTTTTTCAAGCTCCCGGGAGAAAATGTTGCTTTTATGGCAGGTCCGTACATTACTGAGGAAAAAACAAGGGAGGATCTTCTGGAAGAGGCTGAGCATTACAATGTACCTGCCAGAAAATTCCGACAGCTTGAGGCATGTTATGCGAATATTCCGTATGTTCCGGATGAGACGGTTTTATTTGTGATGCTCAATGCTTTTGGCGAGATACTGTGGGGAGCGGGAAATGCGTTTACCGTAACAGAGATAGAATATGAGACAAACAGCGCGGCAATGCCGCCGGAGAGGGATGATGAAACCCGCGATCCCGAAGAGATAATGCTTCATATGAAATCCATGGAGGACAGATATGCATACGAAAACGAACTGATGGAAGCCGTTTCTCAAGGTCTTGCCCACAGGGCAGAGCTTATGCTCAGGTCGTTTACAAAGGGAATGATGGAACAGCGCGTAAAAGACCCTGTACGTAATGTGAAAAACTACTGTATAATCTGTAATACACTTATGCGTAAAGCTGCGGAAAAGGGCGGAGTGCATCCGCTTCATCTTGACAGCGCGTCTTCCATGCTTGCGCGAAGAATAGAGGGCGTTGCCAGCATAAATGACGGCTGGGATCTTATGAAGGACAGCGCTCAGGTATACTGCCGTCTTGTGAAGAAATACTCTGCAAAGCAATATGCTCCTTTCGTAAGAAAAACGGTTGCGTATATAGAGTCTGATCTTTCGGGAGATCTTAGTCTGCATGCGCTTGCGGCGCTGCAGAATATAAATGCCAGCTATCTCTCCACTTTGTTTCACAAGGAGACGGGTAAGACTATCACAGAGTTTGTAAATGAAAAGCGTATGGAGCTTGCATCGCGTCTTCTGCGTACAACTCAGCTTCAGATACAGACTGTTGCCCAGCATTGCGGCATGTCTGACGTGAACTATTTTTCAAAAATATTCAAAAAATTCCACGGCGTTACACCGAAACAGTACCGCGAGGAAAACAGACACTATGTAACAAAATAAAACTTTTTTAACGAGTATTTGCACACAGTTGCTGTATAAATACAATCTTAAAACGGAAAGGATGATTTTTTATGACGATGAATCGCGAGTGGAGGGTTCGCGCAAACTGACCCTCCGAATAAAAGTTGGAGGAGTTTAATGAAAAAACAAATTACCATCCGTGAAGCGGTCACGGAAACAGAAATTGCTGTCTTTTGGGAACAGCTTCACATCTACCACAAGCGGGACATCTTCCCGAATCCCGAAAGCGAGGACCTGGAATACTTCCTTGGTTCGGAGTATTATGAACACATGATGAAGCTTCACGACCGCGCGCAGGACAGATGCCGATATCTGTTCTTTCACCGAGACGGACAGGATATAGGCTTTGCTATGCCGATAATCTATACCACAGAGGACGGCAAGTGTTTTATTATGGAATTCTGCGTTTACCCAGAAAAACGCGGCGAAGGCACAGGCAAAGAGTGCGCAAAAGTGCTTTTGGAGTGGGCAAAAGAAAACGGTGCGCTTTATGCTGAGCTTAACTGCAGCGGTGATGAGCGGAGAGTTCGCTTTTGGGAAAGTGCAGGATTTTGCAGAAACGGAGCTGACGAGTGGGGAGAACCCCTGATGATCCTGCCGCCCACAGAGGATGCGCCTGTTACTGTAGAAATTCTTACCGATGCTGATGATTGGCAGCTTCTAAAGCTGGAAAACGGATTTTTGGAGGAGATCGGCGAGAGGGCGCTTACGGAAGAACAGCAGGACAGCCTGCAAAAGGCTGTTCGGGATGGAAAGATCACATTCTTTATGGCAAAGCGAGGATGCCGCGCTGTGGGGATGTGCAGCGTGACAAAGTGTTTTTCCACATTTTCCTGTTCCGACACGGGAGTGTTTGATGATTTTTACATAGAACCTGTGTTCCGAAAAAAGGGAATTGCCCGAAAGCTTGTGAAAGCAGAACATGAGTGGTGCGAAGAAAACGGTGTTGCAAGCGTTACGGTTTGCTGTGCTCCCTGCGATGAGGAAATGTATCAGGCGCTTGGGTTTGATACACGGCTTGGGTCAACCTTTGCCAATATTATATAATTACGAACGGCACTTCGAGAAATCGGAGTGCCGTTTTTTGTCAAAATAATGAAAAATACAGCTTCACATACAAATTTGATTGTTGTATAATATAGTTTAGTCTAAAATTAACAAAAAGTTTAAATATAAGTTTGAAAGGGTGTTTCATTATGGAACTGAATCTTCGCAAAGACTGCAGATATGCTCTTGCTTGCCCTACAAGCATGGGTGTACGCATTACTCCTGACAACCGTATGGCTGTTCACAACAGCAATCACTTCTACATGCAGGCTACAAGCGCTGAGAGCAACGTTCTCAACGTTTCTTCTTCTCTCGGACGTGAGTGCCTTGTTCTTACAAAGTTTGTTAAGGACAGCCCCATTGCTCAGTTCATCAAGAATGACCTCAGATCCCGCAACATCAACTACGAAGGCGTTGAAGTAGATCAGGGCGGTCCCTGGGGCTACAGACACCAGTTCAACATCGCAGACAGCGGCTTTGGTATGCGTGCTCCCCGAGTATGGAACGACAGAGCAGGAGAGGTAGGACGTACACTCTCTGCTGACGAATTTGATTTTGACCGCATCTTCGGTGAAGAAGGCGTTGTTATATTCCACATCTCCGGTCTTATCGCTGCTATGAGCGAGGACACAACAAAGTTCTGCCTTGAGTGTGCTAAGGCTGCAAAGAAGTACGGTACACTTGTAAGCTTTGACCTTAACCACCGTGCAACATTCTGGAAGGGACGCGAGGAAGAGCTTCGCGAGGCATTCCACCAGATCGCTTCTGTTGCTGACATTCTCGTGGGCAACGAAGAGGACTTCCAGCTTTGCCTTGGATTCAAGGGGCCCGAGGCAGGCGGCAAGGATATTCTCGGAAAAATTGAGAGCTTTAAGGGCATGATAAACGAAGTAAAGGAAAAGTACCCCAACGCAAAGGTATACGGCACAACACTCCGTCAGGTTATCAGCGCCAACGAGCACATGTGGGGCTGCCTCCTGCAGGCTGACGGTCAGTGGTGCGTTGAAGAGCCCAGACCTATTCAGGTTATGGACCGCATCGGCGGAGGCGACGGATTTACAGGCGGTCTGCTTTACGGTCTGCTCAATGGCTGGGAGCCTGAAAAGTGCGCACAGTTCGGCTGGGCAACAGGCGTTCTCGCTGCAAGCAGCTTAAATGACTACGCAGAGCCCGCTGACGAAAAGCAGGTTTGGGACATCTACGCAGGCAACGCAAGAGTTCAGAGATAAGAGGAGAATTTACCATGAAAAAAGCTGATATCGGCATGATCGGCATTGCCGTTATGGGTCAGTCTCTGACACTTAATATGGAGTCCAAGGGATTTACGGTTTCCGTATACGACCTTGACCCCGAAAAGAGCGTAAAGGCTTTCGTTGAGGGCAGAGCAGCAGGCAAAAATATCGTCGGAACATACTCCCTTTCTGAGTTTGTAGACAGCCTTGAAAAGCCCAGACGTATTATGATGATGATCAGAGCGGGCAAGCCTGTCGATGATTATATTGAAAAGCTTATCCCCCTTCTTGATGAGGGAGACATCCTTATAGACGGCGGCAACAGTCACTTCCCTGACACTATCCGCCGCACAAAGTATCTTGAGAGCAAAGGCCTTCTCTACGTCGGAAGCGGTGTTTCCGGCGGTGAAGAGGGCGCTCTTAAGGGTCCTTCCCTTATGCCCGGCGGCTCTCCGGAAGCATGGGAGCACATTAAGCCTATTTTTCAGGCTATCTGTGCAAAGGTAGAGGGCGATACCCCTTGCTGCGAATGGGTTGGTGAAGACGGCGCAGGTCACTTTGTCAAAATGGTTCACAACGGTATCGAATATGGCGATATGCAGCTTATCTGTGAGGCTTATCAGCTGATGAAAGACTGCCTCGGCATGTCTCCTGAAGAGATGCACGAAGTATTTGCCGCATGGAATAAGACTGAGCTTGACAGCTATCTTATCGAGATCACGGCAGATATCCTCGGCTACAAAGACGAAAACGGTGAGATCACCGTTGACCATATCCTCGACACCGCAGGTCAGAAGGGTACAGGCAAGTGGACAGCTGTTGCTGCCCTTGATGAAGGTGTTCCCCTTACACTTATCGGCGAGGCTGTATTTGCCAGATGCCTTTCCGCAATGAAGAATGAGCGCGTTGAAGCTTCAAAGCTGTTCCCCAAGGAGATCCCTCAGTTCGAGGGCGACAAGGCAGAGTTTATCGAGAACATCCGCAAGGCTCTTTATGCCTCCAAGATCATCTCCTACGCACAGGGCTACACCCTTATGCGCACAGCTGCCAAGACTTACGGCTGGAACCTCAACTACGGCGGAATCGCCCTTATGTGGCGCGGCGGCTGCATCATCCGCAGCGTATTCCTCGGCAAGATCAAGGAAGCCTTTGAAAAGAATCCCGAGCTTGAGAACCTGCTGATGGATGACTATTTCGCAGAGACTATCAAGACTCTCGTTCCTGCATGGCGCGAGGTAGTGGCTTACGCAGTTAAATCAGGTGTTCCTGCACCCGCTTTTGCATCTGCACTCAGCTATTTTGACGGCTATACAACCGAGCGTCTTCCTGCAAACCTCCTTCAGGCACAGCGCGACTATTTCGGTGCACACACATACGAGCGCATCGATCAGCCACGCGGTGTGATGTTCCACACAGACTGGACAGGCTTTGGCAGCGGCGCATCCGCAAGCTCTTACAATGCATAACATTAAAATTATAGCTCTTGACCTTGACGGCACATTATTAAACTCAAATAAAGAGCTTACCCCCGCATCCTCAGCGGCGCTTAAATGCGCCGCTGACGCGGGGATGCTGATAGTGCCCACGACGGGAAGATTTTACGGCGGTATGCCCGAAGAGATTCGGCAGCTGCCTTTTATTAAATATGCCATTACGATTAACGGTGCGCAGGTATTCGATGTGCTGACAGGTGAGGTTTTGTACAAGGCGGAACTGCCGCATACACAGGCCGTGCAGATAATGGAATTTCTGGATGAATTTCCGGTTATTTACGATTGTTATCAGGATAATGACGCGTGGATGACAGCGAAGATGAAAGAGCGCATTGATGAAACAGTATCAAGCGTACACTACCGCAAAATGCTCCACGAGCTGAGAAAGCCTGTGGACGAATTAAAACAGGTGCTCATAAAGCGGGCACGCGGAGTTCAGAAGGTGCAGTTTTTCACAAACAAACCTGAAGTGAGGGAGTTCTTAATGGAAGAACTGCCGAGGCGGTTTTCAGACATTTGCGTCACAAGCTCGACGGATGATAACGTGGAGATAAACCAGAAACACGCAAATAAAGGTGAGGCGCTTTTAGCACTTGCTGAGCATCTGGGAATAAAGCGCGAGGAAACTTTAGCCTTTGGCGACGGATACAACGACCTGTCTATGCTGAAAACGGCAGGTATTGGCGTTGCAATGGCAAACGCCTGTGATGAGGCGAAGAAAATTGCTGACCGCATAACCCTTTCCTGCGACGAAAACGGCGTCGCACACGGAATAGAAGAAATTTGTTTTAAAGAGAGGTAACAGTTATGAATATACCTTTTAAACCCGAACTGAACGGAAAAGTCGCTGTTGTAACAGGCGGTGCAGGTGTTCTGTGCCGTGAGTTTGCAAAGGCGCTGGCTCTTTGCGGAGCAAAGGTTGCAATTTTAAACCGCACCCTTTCCAAAGCGGAAAAGGTGGTTGAAGATATCGCAGCCATGGGCGGCGAGGCTGTTGCCGTACAGGTGGATGTTACAAATGCAGAGAGTGTAAAGACGGCACACGAGGTCGTCCTCGAAAAACTTGGAAAGTGCGATATTCTTGTTAACGGCGCAGGCGGCAATAACCCCAGAGCTACAACAGATAAGGAATATTTTGAGCTTGGCGACCTTGATGCCGACACAAAGACTTTCTTTGATCTCGGCGATGAGGACATGGAGTTTGTATTTAATCTCAACTTTGTCGGCACACTTCTGCCTACGCAGGCTTTTGCAAAGGATATGATAGGAAGAGAAGGCTGCACAATTCTCAATGTCAGCTCCATGAACGCATACACTCCCCTTACAAAGATCCCTGCATATTCGGGTGCTAAGGCAGCAATCTCAAACTTTACACAGTGGCTTGCAGTTCACTTCTCCAAGGTGGGCATCCGCGTAAACGCTATCGCTCCCGGATTTTTCGCAACTGAGCAGAACAGAACACTTCTGTTTAACGACGACGGAACTCCCACAGCAAGAACAGGCAAAATTCTTGCTGCAACTCCCATGGGACGCTTCGGTACACCCGAGGAGCTTTTGGGCGCGCTGCTGTTCCTTGTTGACGAGAAGGCTGCTTCCTTCGTAACAGGTATCGTAATTCCCGTGGACGGCGGATTTTCCGCATACAGCGGAGTTTAAGAGGTGGCAAAATGGAGCATTTTGTATATGCACAGACTGAAAACGGTCTTTCAAAAGAGGAGATTACTGCCGCTCTTTTAAAGAGCCTTGAGGGACTTTCTCTCAAAAATGTACTTATAATTCCGCCTGATTTTACCCGCTTTCACTCCAACGCAGGTTTTATAACAAACGTTTACTATCACGCCCTTGAGAACATGGGTGCCTGCGTTGATGTGCTGCCTGCTTTGGGCACACACGTTGCGGTAACAAAGGAAGAGGCCGAGATTATGTTCGGTGATATTCCCTATGATAAATTTATAGTCCACAACTGGCGAACAGACGTTGTGCGCCTTGGTGAAGTGCCCGCAGAGTACCTTGAAGAGATTACCGAGGGTATCTGGCACGATGCAGTCAGCGTTGAAGTCAACAAGCTGGTTATGGATGAGAAATATGATCTTATTATCTCCGTAGGTCAGGTAGTTCCCCACGAAGTTATCGGCATGGCAAACCACGCAAAGAACCTGTTCGTCGGCGTCGGCGGCAGCGATATGATAAACAAGAGCCACATGGTGGGCGCGGTTTACGACATGGAAAAGATGATGGGTAAGGATCACACTCCCGTCCGCAAGATTTTCGACTACGGCATGGAGCACTATTTAAACAAGCGCCCCATTCTGTTTGTTCTCACCGTCTGCACGGCTCCCGGCGGCAACATCCGCACTCACGGTCTGTTCATCAGCGAGAAGAGATCCGGTCTTGAGGCTGCTATCGAGCTTGCTCAGAAGACAAATATCGACTTTGTTGACACAGGCATCAAAAAGTGTGTTGTTTATCTCACGCCCGATGAGTTTAAGAGCACATGGCTTGGCAATAAATCCGTTTACCGCACACGCATGGCGATCGCAGACGGCGGCGAGCTTCTTGTTCTTGCTCCCGGTATCGAGCGTTTTGGTGAGGATATGCAGGTTGACAAGCTTATACGCAAATACGGCTACAAGGGACGCATCAACACGCTCGAGCAGTTTGAAAAGCCTGAAAATCAGGATCTGAGAGACAATATGGGCGCCGCGGCTCATCTTATCCACGGCTCCTCCGACGGACGCTTTACCATCACTTATGCGGTAAAGAATATCACCAAGGAAGAGATAGAGGGCGTAGGCTTTGCGGCAGCCGATTATGACGAAACGGTAAAGCGCTATGATCCCGAGAAGCTTCAGTACGGCTACAACACAATGCCCGACGGTGAAGAGATCTACTTCATTCCCAATCCCGCGTTGGGTCTGTGGATAAACAGGGAGAGATTTTAATATGAAAGCTTTTATGGATAAAGAGTTTCTGCTTGAGACAGAGACAGGCAGCAGACTTTTTCACGAATATGCGGAAAACTGCCCTATAATCGACTATCACAACCATCTGCCTCCCCGAGATATTTTCCAAAGACGCAGATATGAAAACCTTACTCAGCTCTGGCTGGAGGGGGACCACTACAAATGGCGCTGCATGCGCGTTTGCGGTGTTCCCGAAAAGTACGTAACGGGCGATGCTCCCGAATGGGAGAAGTTTCAGAAGTTCGCAGAGATCATGCCCCGTCTTATCGGCTCTCCCGTTTACCATTGGGCGCACCTTGAGCTGCAGAGATACTTCGGCATCGACACGCCAATAAGCGGCAAAACCGCAAAGGAAATTTGGGATAAGACCTGCGAAATGCTGGGGGGAGATGGCTTCGATGCCGTTTCACTCCTTGATAAAATGCAGGTGAAGGTGCTCTGCACAACAGACGACCCTGCAGATACACTGGAGTGGCACATAAAGCTTCGCGATGAAGGATTGCCCTTTAAGACTTTGCCCTCTTTCCGCCCTGACAGATTTTTACACATTGATCAGGCTGCGTGGAGTACAGCTTTAAAACATCTTGGCGAAAAATACGGTGAGATAACCGATTTTGAGAGCCTTACGGCTGCGCTTAAAAAATCTATCGACTTTTTCTATGAGGTTGGCTGCCGCGTAACTGACCACGGATTTATCCGTTTCAGATATGCAAGCGGCGATCCTGCTCCTGTTATGGAGAAGGCTCTTCGCGGAGAAGTGCTTACAGATGCTGAAATTGCCGTATATCAGGGTGCGCTGATGCGCTTCCTTGCAGGCGAATATGAAAGCCGCGGACTTACAATGCAGCTGCACTTAGGACCCATCCGCAACAATTCCCCGAAGCTTTTCACCTCTTTTGGTGCTGATGCCGGCGGAGACAGCATCGGAAGTGTTACCGATCCCTTTATGCTCGGTGCGTTTTTGGGCGACCTTGAAAAGGCTGATAATCTGCCCAAGACTATTCTCTACAACTTAAACCCTGCAGACAGCGCCATGCTTTCCACTATGGCTGCAAACTTTGCGTCCGACGGTGCAAAGGTACAGTACGGTGCTGCGTGGTGGATGCTGGATCACGTTCGCGGCATAAGCGACCAGCTTGATCAGCTCATGGAGACGGGACTTATCTCAGGCTCCGTCGGTATGCTGACGGACTCCCGCAGCTTTACATCTTTTACCCGTCACGAGTATTTCCGCAGGATTCTGTGCAACAAGCTTGGAAAGCTGGTTGAAAACGGTGAATACCCATGCGATATGGAGATTTTGGGTAAAACGGTGCAGGATATTTGCTGGAGAAACGCAGTGAACTATTTTGGATTTTAAAAATAAAAAAGGCCGTGAATCAGTTGATTCACGGCCTTTTTTTGTCTATATATGTCCAGTGATATATGTTTGTCAACAAAAATTGATGCTGATTTGATGTTGAGTTGTAACTTACGGGGTAACCTGCACATATACAATATGTCTGGAGCCTGTTTTTATGGAAAACTCTGAATTTTGCACATCCAACCGAGAAAAACACATCAAGCTTGTGGGCACAGCGATATGTGAGATATTTACAATCTATACCATAGTAACCATGCTTTGCAATAGAGAAGCTGACAGAATTGCACTGGCGTTCGGTACGGTTGTTCTTGCGGCACTTCCTTTTTTGCTTGAAAAGCTGTTTCGCTGCAGAATAAGCCTGCCTTTATACATTTTTGCTCTTGCCTACGCAATTGGACCTATGTTGGGGAATTGCTGGAAGCTGTACTACACGCTACCCGGTTGGGATAAGCTTTTGCATACCACCGGAGGTGTGATGTTTGTCATTCTGGGCGCATGCTTATTTGACTTTTTAATGCGCGGTCAGAAACATCAGACTGCAAAAGTTATTTTTTCGTTCTGCTTTTCCGTGGCAGTTGCTGCGTTGTGGGAATTCTGTGAATTCGGTGCGGACACCTTACTTGGAATGGATATGCAGTATGACACGGTTGTTCACGGACTCAATTCATACCTTTTAGGTGACCGCGTGGGAGTTGTCGGCAGTATTTCCGATATTGAGTCAATCACTGTAAACGGTGTGCTTTTGCAAACAGACGGATATATTGACATCGGTCTTATTGATACAATGCTGGATATGCTTTTGGAGACAATCGGCGCAGTTATAGCCTGCATTATTATGTGGATTGATAAGGGAAAACACCCTTTGATAAAGAAAGTGTAAAAGGAGAAAAATTATGTTAAAACGCAATTTGAGCAACATGGCTATGAGCCTTGTCGAAGTAATTGTCGGCATTCTGCTGCTGGTTAATCCCGTCGGCTTTACTTCAGGGATTATCGTTGCCTTCGGCGCTGTGCTGATGATCGCAGGTCTTTTCAGTATCATCAAGTATTTTCGCACAGAACCCGAAGAGGCGGCAATCAGTCAAACGCTGGTAAAGGGAGTGACCATGCTTCTCTTAGGTGCTTTCTGTGCATTTAAAGCGCATTGGTTTATTGCCACTTTTCCTGTGCTGACGCTGGTGTACGGTGTTGTGATCCTGCTTGCAGGCATAACAAAGCTCCAGTGGACGGTGGATATTATCCGCACAAAGCGCAGCAAATGGATTCTTGCTGCCATTAGCGCAGCAATCTCAGTATTGTGCGGAATTATTATAATAACCAGTCCGTTCAGCTCAACTGCAGTTTTGTGGATGTTTACAGGCATTACCCTGATCGTAGAGGCTATATTTGATATGATAGGCAGCATCTTCAGTAACCGCGAGAAGAAGGAACCGAAAAATGCGGAAGAGGTCTAAGCGGAACTCACAGGGGAGAGGAATATGAAAATTGAAGGGAAAACTTGTCTGAAGATAGGAATCAGCGTGTTTCTGCTGTATCTTTGCATTCAGTACTGGTCAGCTTTTACCGCATTCCTCGGCACTTTAATAGGAGCGTCTGCACCGCTGCTTATAGGCTGTGTTATTGCATATATCGTAAATATTCTTATGAGCTTCTACGAGCGGCACTATTTTCCAAAGAAGCAAAAGAGATTTTGGGTAAAAAGCCGACGCCCTGTGTGTATGATAGCGGCATTTCTGACATTAGTAGTAGTTGTAGTTCTGCTTCTGAACATTGTTATACCGGAGCTGATGGCTGCAGTGCAGCTGCTCTTAGCGCAGGTGCCCGGTATAATCGAAGATGTTTTGGGGTGGTTGGACAGCAAAAATATTGTTCCGCAAGACCTGTCGGCATTTCTTTCCGGTATCGATTGGAAAGCGAGATTGGAACAGATATTCGGTGTCTTAACTACCGGTGTCGGAAGTGTTTTGGGCACAGCATTCAATGTTGTTTCATCTGTCTTTTCGGGTATTGTAACCGCGCTGTTTGCCATAATCTTTTCGTTTTACCTGCTTAGCGGCAAAGAGAAGCTGGGAGGGCAGTTTGACTGCATTATGAAGCAGTTTATGAAAGACAGGATTTATACAGCTACTCGTCATGTGCTGTCGGTTATGAATGACTCTTTCCGTAAGTATCTGGTGGGTCAATGCACAGAGGCACTGATTTTGGGTGTGTTGTGTACGGTCGGTATGTGGATATTCAAATTCCCTTACGCTGCCATGACGGGTGCTGTGATTGCGTTTACAGCGCTTATCCCCGTAGCAGGCGGATATATCGGCGCGGCAGTAGGAGCTTTCATGATACTTACCGTTTCCCCCATGAAAGCCCTTCTGTTTCTCGTTTATATTGTAATTTTGCAGCAGCTTGAGGGCAATTTGATATATCCGAGAGTTGTTGGGTCATCAATGGGCTTGCCCGGCATTTGGGTGCTTGCAGCCGTCACCATTGGCGGCGGTGTCATGGGTGTTGCCGGCATGCTTGTCGGTGTTCCGCTTGCAGCTACCGCTTACCGTCTGTTGCAGCAATCTGTAAGAAAACACAAAGAAGATCACAAGGTTGAAGTTTGCGATATAAGCGAAAATAGAAAAGAAAATGCTCCCTCATAAAGGGTGAACCCGATAAGAAAACATAAGCTTAAAAAGAAATCCTTTGCCCGTAAACATCGTTATCAAAGCTCGTAAGACATACAGTATTACAGCGCTTTTCTGCCTCGTTTACGAACAAAATCTATCTTTTTAAGTGCAAGCAGTTTTGCCAAAA
>JAFTYM010000012.1 GCA_017461585.1 Oscillospiraceae bacterium
AAAGGGTGAACCCGACAAGAAAACATAAGCTTAAAAAGAAATCCTTTGCCCGTAAACATCGTTATCAAAGCTCGTAAGACATACAGTATTACAGCGCTTTTCTGCCTCGTTTACGAACAAAAACTATCTTTTTAAGTGCTTGCAGTTTTGCCAAAAGATATTCGAGATAGAAACAGCTAACAAAAATCCGCCAATACTGGTATGTATTGGCGGATTTTTTTAGTCCGTTTATAGCCGAATAGATACAGGCAAAACCTTATGTTTTCTTATCGGGTACACCCTAATAATAATCCGTCATTTTGGCAGCGATAATATTTCTTGTTTCGGTTTTCATGGAGAGGACAGACTCGTCAAGCTCTGTTTCGCAAACATCGCTGTCTATACTGAAAGTAAACACGCTGCAGATAAAGTGGTCATTTTTCATCATAAGTCCCGTCTTATACTCCAGTATATCACGGGACAGATCATCATTTTTGTAAATATCGAAAATGAATTCTTTAAAAGCCTCGGCATTAGGCGCGGTGAGATAAGAAAGCATATGCCCGAAAAGCAATCTTTTACCCGTAAGCATTGTTATTTAAACTTGACAGACACCAAGTATGTCTACGTTTAAATGCCTCGCTTACAGGCAAAATCTTAACTTTTCGGGTGCAAGCAGTTTAGAAACTAAAAATTTTTGTTATCACGAAATGAAAAGCACAGGAAATACTTGTTTGTATTTCCGAGCATTTTCATGATGTGAGAGCGTAAATTTTTGTTTCTAAACCATATGTATTCTTATCTCACCGCGCCTCTGGGAAACTCTTTTTCGTAAAAATCGGAGACGCACTTCACTCTTGAATTACTTCTGTACTGATGTGCTATCTCGTCCCTGTATTTATATCCCGTAGGCCATATAACAGCTATGTATTCTCTCAGCATGATAATCACTCCAAATTTTGTGATATTCAAATTTTATTATACAGACCTTCAAAAATAAACGGTCAAGACATTCAAAATCTGCAGGTCTTGACCTTTCAAATTTACACACTAATTATACTAAGAATAAACTAAAAAAGAACTATACTTATTTATCTATACAATATTGCTTCATTAAAAAACCGCCTGTGGAAAAATCCACAGGCAGTTTGCTTTAGATAAATCTTGCAGCTTCAAAGGCGTGGAACGTTGCATCTTTAACATCGCCGCTTGCATAAGCATCACCGATGATAAAGAACTCGGTTGCGTTGCAGCAATCAGCAAACTTCATGGCCTCGGCGCGTCTGGGCTTTAATCCCACAGCCATCAAAACCGTATCGGCAGGGATTTCAACGATCTCACCCGTGTCAATGTTCTCGGCAACAACATGAGTGGGCGTAATCTTTCGGAGGGCTGTGCCCATCATTCTTGTAACACCGTGTTTTTCGGAAAGGAGCATAAGATCCATTCCCGCGCCGTTGTGCAGGGCGGCAACGTCCTTTGCCATTTCGATGACAGTTACCTTTTTGCCGTGCATGCCGAGAGTTATGGAGGACTCTGTTCCAACGGCGGCGCCGCCTACGATTACAACATTTTCACCGCAGGGCACTTTGCCGTTTTCAGCATCGGGCGCCCAATGGACATGGGGAAGGTCGATTCCCTCAACCTTGGGGAAGATGGGATCTGCGCCGACAGCCGCAAAGACAGCATCATAATTCTCAGCGTTCAGCATTTCAGGCGTCGCCTCTGTGTTAAGGAGAACACGGGCACCGCAATTCTCGCCAAAGGCTTCCATGTATGCGATATAGTCTCTCAGGTCGCGCTTGAAGGGTGCGCCGACAGCATCTCTTACGTGTCCGCCCAGCTTATCGCCCTTTTCATAAAGAGTTACATCATGTCCGCGCTGCAGAAGCCACTTTGTCGCCTCTACACCTGCAGGACCGCCGCCCACAACGGCGACTTTTTTGGAAGCAGGAGCCTTGGGCAGCTTTGCGTCGGGATAATCTTTATATCTGCCCCAAATGGGGTTTACAGAGCAGAGCTTTGCCGTGTGGGGACTTGCCATTCGGAAACAGTTGCCGCATCGTAAACAGGGCATGTGCTCCCACTCGCGACCATTCGCATACTTTCTGGGCATCTCAAAGTCTGCGTGTAGCGCACGGTTCATGGCAACGATGTCAGCTGCACCGGAAGCGATTATCTCCTCTGCCATGGCAGGGTCTTTGATAGCGCCGACGACACAGACGGTAAGGTCGGGGTAGCGCTCTTTTATGACCTTGGAATACTGAACATTGTAGCACCTGTCCATGGTGTAGTTGGACAGCAGCCAGCGCATATAGTAAATCTCACCCCACAGGTCATGAAGTCCTGCGGAAACGTGGAGAATGTCTATCTTGTCCTTGATATAGCCGATGAACTCCAGAGCTTCGTCAAAATGCATCTGGTCGGGGTGGTGCTCTTCAACGGACATGCGGTATTCGATGACGAAATTGGGTCCTACCGCTTCTCTTACGGCATCTAAAATCTCACACGCAAAGCGTGCGCGATTTTCTAAAGAGCCGCCGTATTCGTCTGTGCGCTTATTGAAATAAGGACTTGCAAACTGGGCGATAAGGTTGCCGTGGGCGCCGTGTACCATGCAGATCTTCATGCCGGCATCCTTGCATCTTTTTGCGGCAGCGGCATACTTCTGAACAGTTTCCTTTATCTTCTCGCGGCTCATCTCTTCCGTTGCAACGGGAGCTCTGCCCAGAGCGGCAGCGCGCTTTTCCTCGGCAACTGTTATGTAGGAAGAGCAGCTGTAGGGCGCTCTGCCTATCTTCTCGGGAGCGGTGTCCTTGCCGTTGTGGGTAAGCTCCAAAGAGCCGTGACATCCGTAAATTTCACACATCTCCGCAAAGAGCTTCAAAGGCTGTACGCAGTCATCGCTCTGCAGCTGGAGCTGACGGGGCTCATCATTACTCTCGTTTATGTCGATAGTGCAGTTACCGACATTGCAGACAGCCACGCCGCCTCTTGCGTACTGGCGGAAATACTCCACAAACTGCTGTGTTACAAAGCCGTTATCGTCTCCTGAGAAAAAGCATCCCGGAGGAGCCTGTACAAGTCTGTTTTTAAACAAAACACCTCTTATCTCAAAGGGCGAAAAAACATGAGGATATCTTTTTTCCATAACGTCACATCCTTAAACTTTATCTGATAAAATTTTAACAGCATCATGCTCTTTCGTCAACTTACGGATACCTGAGATTTGTCTGCCGCATTGACCATTTTTGTCAGGTATAGTAAAATAGCATCGAGAGGTGTGATTATGAAAAGGAAGAAGCAAAACACCGACATTGAAAAAGTCCTTAAAGCACGGCACTTCTCATCTTACATGAGCGTGCCCGTAATAAAGCTGCCAATCGGAGACAGCGGAATGTCCCTCGGGGTCATATTTTTAGGCAAAGATGTGGATTCTCCCCAGCTTCTGCTCCACGAATACGGGCACAGGCTCCAGCTTAAGAATATGGGCTTTTTCAGATACTTTATCAAAATTTTTATCCCATCTCTCACCGCAAATATCCTGTGGAGGAAAGGCAAGCTCCCCTACGATTATTACGGCTCGCCATGGGAATCGGAAGCCGACGTTTTGGGCGGTGTTGTGAGAACAAAAGCAAACAGACCGTGGCCCGAGGGTGCGGCATCATATAAAAACTTACTGAAACTGTTCAGATAAAGGAGATAAAACCATGAGAGAAATTTATCCCGGAAAGAAATACCGCCACTTCAAAGGCATGGAATATAACGTAATTGCCATAGCTTACCACTCTGAAACAGAAGAGCCCATGGTGGTTTATCAGGCGCTTTACGGAGATTTCAAATATTACGTCCGTCCTTATGATATGTTCAGGGGTGAGGTGGACAGAGAGAAATACCCTGACGTAACGCAGAAATACAGATTTGAGGAAGTGTGACAGCCGTGATGGAAAACGAGATTTACCGCGAGCTTTCAGACAGTAAAATCAATGCCCTGCAGATATTGAAAGACGTGTGCCGCATTGAAAATGACGATGTTTTCTACCATGTGCCCCAAAAGTTCATCGCTTCCCTTTTTATGGTCACAGAAAGGGATATTGATAAACCCCCGTACCCCGAGGAGCTTTTGTTAAAAGTCCGTGCATTTTTGGATTACTACTGCACCGACGACCGCGACCTCACCGTTGACTTAAAGCGCCCGCAGATTGCAGAGATGATTGACACCGTCACACGCTATCGCGTGTATAACTGCGATAACGAAAAGTATATTATGAACTACGCAGACCGCGTTGCCGTAAAAAGACGCACAGGCGTTCATTTAGACCCTGTTTCAAAGGATGATTTATTAAAAGTCCTCAAAAACATACCCGAGGCAAAAGAACAGGAGGCAGAATTATGAGAATCGGAATAGGAATTGACACAGGCGGCACATTTACCGACATCGTTGCCTATGATTTTGAGACAAAGGAAGTCCTTTCCAAGGGTAAATCCAACACCACCCACGGCAGCCTTATCATCGGCATCAGCCGTGCTCTTGATATGCTGGATCCCGAATATCTGAAAATAGCGGAAGAGGTCTGTATCTCCACCACCCTTGCCACCAATGCGTGTATCGAAAACAAGGGCGGACGTGCCAAGCTCTTTATCTTCGGTCTTACAAACGAGATTCTGCATAGATTTAACGTAAAGGAGAACTACGGCATCCCTTACGAGTTTGCAAACTGCATCGACATAAACAGCAGCGCAGACGGACTTTACATTGAAGAGCCCGACTGGGACAAGCTGGCGGAGGAATATGGCGACTGGATCCGCGATGCTGACATCATTGCCGCATCAGAGCTGTTTTCCACACTTAGCGGTGCGCCCAACGAGAAGAAATTTAAGACTCTTATCGAAGAACGTTTCGGAAAGACATGCGTCTGCGCAAATGAGCTGACAAGCGAGATAAACGCAATCCAGCGCGGCGCTACGGCACTTTTAAACGCACGACTTCTCCCCCTTGTACAGGAGTTTGTCCTCTCCATTGAAGACGAATTTAAAAAACGCGGCTGCACAGCACCTGTCAAAGTCGTACGAAGCGACGGCAGCCTTATGTCTGCAGAGTTTTCCAAGGGTCATCCCGTGGAGACTATTCTGTCAGGTCCTGCATCCAGCGTTTTGGCGGGCAAAAGCTTTACGGACAGCCCCAACTATGTTGTCGTTGACATGGGCGGCACAACCACGGACATTTCAATCGTCAAGGACGATAATCCCGTGGTCATGAAAGACGGCGTTAAGATAGCTCAATGGAAAACATCCGTCAAGGGTATTGACGTATCACCATTCGGTCTGGGCGGGGACACCGCCATAAGAATGTACGAGGGTGAATTTGCTCTGGACAGCCGCCGTGTTATGCCCCTGTGCGCGGCCGCCGCCATGTGGCCTGAAATCAAGGACATGCTCCGCGATCTTCTGGAGAAAAAGCACGTAAACCGCTATCCCTTGCACGAAGTATTTTATCTCCTGCGCGAGCCTAAGAGTTTAGACAATTTCGAGCCTGATGAGATACGTCTTATCACCGCTCTTCGCGACGGTCCCTGTATGATCGAAAACCTGAAAGAGCGCTGCGACATTGACATATACCACTTTGACAGCGAACGATTAGAGTCTGAGGAGATCGTCATGCGCTGCGGTCTCACCCCCACGGACTTTATGCACATCAAGGGTGACTACAACCTCTACGACAGAGAGGCGTCCGTTCTCGCCTCCGAGTACATCCTGTACTGCATGGGCAAGAAGGACATCACCGACGAGGATGTGGCAGAACTGGCTGACACCGCATATGACCTTGTCTGTCACAAGATGTACAGCTGCATCGTAAAAACTCTGCTGGCAAAGCAGTACCCCAAGCAGTTTGGCAACGGAATAGACGAGCAGCTTTCCTTCCTCATCGACGAGGCATGGAGAAACCGCAACAATGCAGGTAAAAATCTTGTAGATTGCATTCTCTCAACAGAGTTTGTCCTCATCGGCATCGGCGCACCTATCGGACTTTTCCTGCCCACAGTTGCTGATGCCCTTCGCACAAGATGCATCATCCCCGAACACTCTGAGGTTGCAAACGCAATCGGCGCGCTGAACGCAAATGTCCGCGCAATATTCAAGGTGGATATTTCCCAGCGTCTTTCCAACATCGGCAAAAAGTTCTACATCGCCCACCTGCCCACAGGCAGCGAGGTATTTGACGAGCTTAACGATGCCGTGGCAGCAGCTAAAGTCGCCGCAGAAAAAGCCGCCCGTGATTTGGCAAAATCCCGCGGTGCTTCGGGCGATATTAAAGTAAATACGTATCTCAATGACCGCCGTGCCAAGAGCTTTTGGGGCACAGATGTTGAAATGGGCACTATGGTCATTTCCGAGGTTGTTGAAGAGTAAAATAAAACAGGGAGCTGTATAGCTCCCTGTTTTTGTTATTACGAATCAGCAGAGTTTGTTGCACCGCTGTCCTCAAAGATATAATTTAAGTCAAAGAAACAATCTCTTTCAACGTCTTTATAATTGTTAAACTTTTCCTCGACCTCTTCAAGTGTTCCTTCCGTATTCTGACAGAAATCAAAGTACGCCAAAGCATTGGTAAAATAGCTCTTAAGTGCAGGATAGTGCTCGTAATCAGAATAGCTCTCACTCAACATCTGCATAATTGCCGTTGCGTCATTCAGCAAAGAATAAATATATTCTGCATCACCACTGCAAATATACGCTTCTGATATTACACCAACCCAAGCAGAAGAAAACGAACCGCCGTAAAGTGCTCCGAGATCAAACCAAGAACCGGTATTAAAAATTTCCGCTCCACTGATGTTTACAACCGCTTCTTCTATATATGTTTGGTCAATGTTCATTTTGGCAGCGAACGCATTAAACTCGTTCCTGTTGTACTTCTCAAAGTCATATCCCTTGTATCCATCATAGCTTCCGGGACTATTCTCACCAAGATTAAAAGCAGTATATATATCCTGAGAATACTTATCCAGTATCGCATACGCTTCCGTAATTTTGTTAAATGCATCTCTGCAGGCGCTGAACGCCTCTTCATCTTTCTTACCACCGCAAGCGCACAACGAAAGGCACAGCGCAAGAGCAAGAATAAGCGCAATTATCTTTTTCATAGTTTTCCGTCCTTTGACTAATATTGCGTTCATATTATCACAACCGCGCAAAAAATACAATGTGCCTTGCACGGATGAGGTCGGCGTGTACTCTCATGTCATATTCTTCGGAAAGGAGGATAGTGTGAAAGGAACCATTCAGGGTTCCTTTCACGTTCAATCCATAGCTCCAAGAAAAAAACTCCTCAACTTTCGTTGAGGAGTTTTTGCTTGGAGCTGATAGGCGGATTTGAACCGCCGACCTCATCCTTACCAAGGATGCGCTCTACCTACTGAGCTATATCAGCGAGTGGCGACCCAGAACGGGCTCGAACCGTCGACCTCCAGCGTGACAGGCTGGCGTTCTAACCAACTGAACTACTGGGCCACTTCATAGCCTTGTTATTATAACTGCGCGAGTCCCGTCTGTCAATAGAAATTTTTCCGCTTAATCAAATAATTCGAGAACCCTTTTCATGTCCTCGCGCAAAACCGGCGCATTTAAAACAAGCTCTTCTCCTGTTAACGGATGGCAAAAAATCAGCATTACCGCGTGGAGAAGCTGAGCACTCACTTCCAGTTTTTCAGAGAGAACACGAGAGGCATCCGTGTAGTACAGGCAATCACCCAAGAGAGGACAACCCATGTGAGTGCAATGCACCCTTATCTGATGGGTCCTGCCCGTTTCAAGGGTGATATAGAGCATGGATATAGTCTCATCTGCTGCTTCATACTCACCTATTGTTTTATAGTGAGTGACTGCTCTCTGCCCGTCGGGCGAAACACAGCGCATCATATCGCCTTCCGCAAGTCGCTTTATGGGCGCGTCTATCATTCCATTTTCCTCGGGCATTTTTCCGTGCACCACGGCAAAATACTTTTTCTCCCCCGTCTCCTCCAATGCATCGGACAAAATCGCCTTCATATAGCTGTTTTTTGCAAACACCACAACTCCGCCTGTGTCGCGGTCAAGGCGGTTTACTGCGTGAACAACACCGCTGCCCTCTTTTTCAAGGAGATAGCCTGCAGCAAAGTTGGACAGAGTCCCTGTATATCGCGCTCTTGAGGGGTGGACTAAAATTCCGCAGGGCTTGTTGACGACAAGCATCCCCTCGTCCTCGTAGATAATGTGCAGCTCACCTTTTTCGGGCACAACATCACAGGGTTCTTCCGCCGCAGAAATATCCGCCGTCAGCACATCACCGGGCTTTAACATTCTGTCCGTAAACACCGGCTCTCCGTTGGCAAAAATCGCGTTGCAAAGCTTTAAACGACGCACAAGAGCGGCGGAGGCTTTCAGCTCCCGCCGCAGTATTGTATGAACTTTTCTGTCTGGACCGTCAGGTACGGTATAGGAAAGTATCATTTAAGTTTTCTAAGCTCCTCAACAACCTCGTCAAAGCCCATGCTGTGTGATGCCTTGACCAGTACGGTATCGCCCTTTCTGATAAGACGGGGCAAAACGGAGAACATCGCATCTTTCATGGGGAAGTGCCAGGCTTCCGTCTCAAATCCGCCCGAAATAAAGCCCTTATAGATAAACTCCGCCTCAGCGCCGAGACAGATAAGGCTGTCAATCTCATACTGCCCTGCCAGAACTCCGATGCTTCGGTGCAGGTCGCGGGAGGTGGCGCCAAGTTCCTTCATATCGCCCAGAATGGCAACCTTTCGACCCTCCACCTCGCTTAAAGATGCAAGGGATGCCGCCATAGAGTTAGGGTTTGCATTGTAGCAATCGTTGATGATGCGGATATAGCCCGTGTCCTCAACGTTTGCTCTGCCTCCGACGGGTGCATATTTTAAAAGTCCTCGCTCGATCTCTTCGTCTGAAAGACCGAGAAGTCTTGCGGTGATGGCTGCAGGCAACGCCCCCAACACCATGTGGCTGCCGAAAGCAGGAATATATGCGCTGAATGTTCCGTCGGGATTTTCAATGTCGCACAGAACACCTTCTGTTCCGTCGGTACGGACATTTACTCCGCGCCAATCGTTATCCTCGCCATAGCCGAAGGTTATCTTTCGTACCCCCGGATCAAAAGCACCCAGCTTTTCATCGTCACCGTTTACAATGGCAACGCCCTTTTCGCCCATGTACTCAAATACCTCGCTCTTGGCTCTCAGAACACCGTCAAGGTCGCCCAGAGTTTCAAGGTGGCAGAAACCGATAGTTGTCATGATGCATATATCAGGACGAACCATATCGGCAAGTCTCGCCATTTCACCGAAATCGCTGATGCCCATTTCAACAACGGCTGCATCGTGCTCTTCGGTTATAGACAGCAGGGTCAGCGGTACGCCGATCTCATTATTGAGATTTGCGGTGGTTTTCAGGACATTCAGCTTAGCGGAAAGCGCCGCAGCGGTCATTTCCTTTGCAGTTGTCTTACCTACACTTCCCGTTACGCCGATGATAGGTATATTTAAAAGACTTCTGTAATACTTTGCCAGAGCCTTAAGGGCAGTAAATGTATCCTCTACCAGTATGTAGGGTCCTGCAGGATCTTCAAGCTCGCGCTGCGCAAGGCAGGCGGATGCGCCAAGCTCAAAAGCTTTGGGGGCAAAGTCGTGTCCGTCAACTCTGGCGCCTGGGAAGCAGACGAAAAGATATCCGTCCTTAACCTCGCGGTTGTCACGTACTACACCTGTTATTAATGTATCTTCTCCGCCGCCGATGAGCTTTCCGCCTGTTACTTCGGCAACGGTCTTAAGTGTTACGGGTTTCATTCCCATAAAAACGCCTTCTCTCAGTTATACTTTTTCAGAGATTCTGTTACGATAAATTCGCAGAAATCGTCGTAAGGAATGCCTGCTGCCGCTGCCTCTTTGGGCATAAGGCTTGCAGGGGTAAGTCCGGGCAGGGTGTTTGCCTCTAAACACCACGCTTTTCCTTCTGCGTCCACAATGAAGTCCATTCTTGCGTAGACCTCTAAAAGCAGGGCGTCAAACACCTTGACAGCGGCTTCCTGCAGCACTTTTGCCGTCTCTTCGGGAATATCCGCAGGGCAGTATTCGTCTGTCATGCCGCTCTGATATTTGTTTGTATAGTCAAACCAGCCGCTCTTGGGGCAGATCTCAATAACAGGCAGAGCCTTTCCGCAGATAACGCCAACGTCGCACTCGCGCCCCTTTACATACTGCTCAACAATGAGGTTATCCTCATACTTAAAGCCAAGCTCCAAAGCTGCTGCGTAATCCTCTTCCCTGTCCACAACGGAAGTTCCAACGGAGCTGCCGCCGCTTCTGGGCTTTACAACGCAGGGGAAACCTACATTTGCGTATGCTTCATCGTATTTATTAACGGTAATTCCCATAGGTGTCAGAATTCCGCTCTGCGCAAAGAGCTTTTTTGCAACCTCTTTGTTCATGGCAACGCTGCTGCCCAATGTTCCTGTACCTGTGTATCTAATGTCGTAAAGGTCAAACATCGCCTGAACCTTGCCGTCCTCACCGTCTTCACCGTGGAGCGCAAGGAAAACGATATCCGCAGCAGCGCAGACTTCAACTACGTTTGCGCCGATGCGTCCTCTGCCGCCGCGCATTGAACGCAGTGCGTCAAGGTCGGGTACGTCTTCACCTATGCCGCCAAGGTCGTCAAAGTATTCGGCATCAAAAATATCTTCAGCCTTTTCATAAGGCAATGTATAACCAAAGAACAGATCAACCAAAACGGCCTTGTGTCCCTTTCTGCGCAGCGCCTGTGCTGCTACCTTGCCGCTGGTGATAGAGACATCTCTCTCGGAAGACAGACCTCCGCAAAGTACGATTATGTTCATAATTGCACCTCCGTAGCCTGAGCAATATAATCCAAACACGCCTGATAGCGTGTCTGATTGGCTCAGCCTTTATTTCATTCAATTTCGCCTGAACCAATTATCCATCCCTATCAGGTCAAAGATTTTTGAGCTGTCAGTTCGTTTCGAGGCGAGACATCGCTTGGCAGACGGGATTTGTTCCCGGGGGAAAGCGTGGGCGAAGCATCGGGGCGAACCGGTATCTCAAAAACGTGTTGGGGATTATATTGCTCAGGCTAAATTTCCTCAATATACAGTATACACCACAGGTGCTCCTAAAACAACGAAAAAAATAATTATCAAAATTTGAAAAAAGATATTGACAAGAGGCGAATGTTCGTTTATACTAAATCTCGCCTATTGAGGGCATAATAGAATATATGGCGGCATAGCTCAGCTGGCTAGAGCATTCGGTTCATACCCGGAGTGTCATCTGTTCGAATCAGATTGCCGCTACCAGGCCCGTTGGTCAAGCGGTCAAGACACCGCCCTTTCACGGCGGTAACACGAGTTCGATTCTCGTACGGGTCACCAAAAAACGGTAAGTTTCAAAAGAAACTTGCCGTTTTTACTTTTTATATGCATCAAGCTAAATTTGATTTTTGAAAAATAAGGTCTATAATATAGTTATTGAAAAACTAAAGGAGACTTTAATCATGAGAATTGCAGTTACATACGAAAACGGTATGATCTTTCAGCATTTCGGTCATACCGCACAGTTTAAAATTTACGACGTAGTAAACGGCGAGATCGTCACATCCGAAGTTATCGACACAAACGGCAGCGGTCACGGTGCTCTTGCAGGACTTCTCAGCGCTCTGAATATTGACGCTCTTATCTGCGGCGGTATTGGCGGCGGTGCAAGAAACGCTCTGGACTCTGCCGGCATCAAGCTCTACGGCGGAGTTGCAGGCTTTGCAGACCTGGCTGTTCAGGCTCTTATCGCAGGCAATCT
The DNA here is from genome assembly GCA_017461585.1 of Oscillospiraceae bacterium. GTDB lineage: Bacteria > Bacillota > Clostridia > Oscillospirales > Oscillospiraceae > Alloscillospira. The sequence goes on from JAFTYM010000012.1 coordinate 11,850, forward strand.
GGACTTTAACCCCGACGTACAGTGCAATCACCACGGTGACCACCACCATGAGCACAACTGCAGCGAGCATGGCTGCGGAAGCCACAGCTGCGGCGAACACGGATGCCACTAAACAGGCAATCGACAGGGAGATGAAAAATCTCCCTGTTTTTTCTTTTCTAAGCCATGTTTATGCGGTATAATGAGTGTACACAACATAACGGAGAAACCTTATGGACTACATCATCAAAAAATTTGATACTGTATCTTCTACAAATGACATTGCAAAAGAGCAAGCGGAAAATGGCGCAGCAGAGGGTACTGTCATAATTGCGGATGCTCAGGAAAAAGGCCGCGGAAGGCTGGGGCGAAGCTTCCTCTCCCCCAACGGCGGACTTTACATGAGCGTAATTTTGCGCCCTGAGAGCTTTGAGGCGGCTGTGTCGATCACCACGAAAGCCGCAGTTGCCGCTGCCCTCGCTATCGAGAAATGCATCGGCGAGGATGTTTCTATAAAGTGGGTAAACGATATATATTACAAAAACAAAAAGGTCTGCGGAATTCTGACAGAATCTGTTTTTGAGGTTGAAAAACCAAAATATGCGGTTTGGGGTATCGGCGTAAACCTCAAGACCGCTCCTCAAGAGCTGTCGGATATTGCAGGCGGCATCGGCGATGTGGACCGTGATATTTTGGCAAAATGTATTCTGGATGAGTTTTTTGGCGGCACCCACAGCGTTTTTGACGAGTATTCAAAGCGCGATATGTTAAAGGGCAAAACCGTCACGGTATTTCGCAGCGGAAAGGCGCAGTATTCTGCTTTGGCTTCGGAGATAACCGCAAATTTCGGCTTGAAGCTTATAAAAGACAACGGTACCGAGGAAATTTTGCAAAGCGGCGAAGTGTCTGTCAGATTGTGAGAGGTGGACGAACGGTGACATATAAGCATAATGATCCAGACATCTTTCACGGCAAGGAACTATCCTTGCACGATTGTGTCGCAGATAAAATTACTTATGAAAACGGAGTTTTATCATTCAATCTGCCTGAGGGTTTTTGGATAACCACAAACCATGATGCAAACGATTTAGAAAACGTGATAAGGACGGATTCTGCCCGAGTTGATTTTCGTGTTGACGATATTCTCGATGTAAGCGTAGACGTATACATACGAAAGAGAAACATTATCAAAAGAACTATCGTCCAATACTGGGATGCACAAGACCTTATAGATGCTGTAAACAGCGGAAAGTGTACAATAGAATTTATATATCAGTACAGGACATTTTTTGAACAGATGTGGCAATGTGTGATTCGTTCTGAGAAAAAGCCTTACTACAGAGAATGTTATTTACACATCCCCGGAACCGAAGTCATCTACCGCTGGAACAATCTTCGCCCCGACCACACTTGGTAAACAAACTCTAAGGAGAAGTTAACATGATAAACAAAATGATGAAGAGCCTTATCGATCAGGAGCCTGTGCCTGTACTGCTGTGCGACACGGAGTGCAACGTGCTGTATGCAAACCCTGCAGCGGTGAAGGAGTACCGCCGCGACTTAACAGGAAAAAACATCAAAGATTGCCACAACGAAAACTCCAACGCAAAGATCCAGAGAGTAATTGATTGGTTTGCCGAAAGCGAAGAAAACAACAAATTCTTCCTCTACCACAACCCCAAGTCCAATCAGGATGTATATATGGTCGCCCTGCGGGATGATGACAAAACGCTCATCGGCTTCTATGAAAAGCACGCCGAGAGAACACTCGACTCAGGCGCGCGACCTGTTTTGTATTGATAACAATGTTGTTATTTGCGGGAGGGCACGGAGACCCTCCCCTACGGACACGCCGTAACATCGCCCCTTGGCTCTCCCTATGGGAGAGCTGTCACCGTTAGGCGACTGAGAGGGTTTTTGCTGCATGGATAAACCCATGCCCTACGGGGATATGTTTTTCGTCGTGCGTCGTAGGGAACGGATTTATCCGTTCCGATTTGTGGACACGCCGTAATATTGTGTAAAAACGAAAAGACATCTCCTATAGGGTATACCCGATAAGAAAACATAAGGTTAAAAAGAAATCCTTTGCCCGTAAACATCGTTATCAAAGCTTGTAAGACATACAGTACTACTGTGCTTTTCTGCCTCGTTTACGAACAAAATCTATCTTTTTAAGTGCTTGCAGTTTTGCCACAAGCTATTCGAGATAGAATCAATTTACAAAAATCCGCCAATACTGGTATGTATTGGCGGATTTTTTAAGTTGCATTATAGCCGAATAGATAAAGGCAAAACCTTATGTTTTCTTATCGGGTACACCCT
>JAFTYM010000013.1 GCA_017461585.1 Oscillospiraceae bacterium
AGTTTTGCCACAAGCTATTCGAGATAGAATCAATTTACAAAAATCCGCCAATACTGGTATGTATTGGCGGATTTTTTAAGTTGCATTATAGCCGAATAGATAAAGGCAAAACCTTATGTTTTCTTATCGGGTACACCCTAACGTGAGATGCCTTTTTTCTTTGGAAAACCGAATATCCACAGCGCCGCGCCCAAAAGTGCAAACGCAGTTTTAAACCGCAGACAAACAGGAAGCACTATGGTGCTGAAAAGATACGACAACACAGGAATTTTTGACATAGTTCGCTCAAGACCGATAATTCCAGCCGTCGGATCAATTCTCTCTTTTACGGTTTGAATAATTTGCTCAACAGCGCAGACCGCGAAAAAAGCAGCCTGCGGCAGGAGAACGATTATCACGCAAAGCGTAAGCACCAAAAGTCCACGGCGCACATACAATGTCCATTTTTGTGACAGCGGCTCAAATTTCAAAAGCAAGCCCAAACCTTGCATAACAAACCAGCCGACCAGAAACATCACTATGGGATACACGGTGAGCCGCAAAAAATACAGATATGTCATCCCTGTGAACATATATTTTTCCTGCTTTATAATTGTCTCTGCAATAATAAGCAGTACCGCCAAAACGATGACCACAGAAAACATTATAATAAACTTACGTGTTACCTTATGTTCTTTTTTCTCTTTCAGCACACCGTATATCACCGTGTTTACATCCGTATCCAGCGCGGCGGCGATACTTATGAGCATATCCACATCGGGACGTGATTTGCCCGTTTCGTAGTTTGACACCGTCTGCCGTGTTACAAAAAGCACATCCGCAAGCTCATCCTGCGTCATGCCCTTTTGTGTTCTCAGCTGTCTAATGTTCTTTGAAATATCTCGCATGGGGCTCACCTCACGTTTATTGTAGCCTTTGCGCACAAAAAAGTCGAGCAAAGATGCTTTGCGTCGCTTTTGTCGAAATTTGGTTTACAATAATTTATTATTTATATTGCCTGTGCCATACTTTTCCTGTTATAATTAATTTTACTGACTAATAGATTGGAGGATATCTGATGAAACGATTTATTACCCTCGTCCTCGCTGTGATACTGGTCATGTCTCTCGGCATCACCGCATTAGCCACAGGCTACACAGGAGAGGTTGACCCCATCAACGTCATTCTGCTAAACGCCGACACAGGCGACGTTCTGTATTCCAAAAATGAAACTTCCGCTGCGTACTCCGCAGGTCTTGTAAAGCTGATGACAGCTTATGTAACCGTTAAGAGCATTGATGACCTTGACACCGTTGTCACCGTCTCACCTGCCGCTCTTTCCAACATAAACGCAAATTCCGACCTCACCCTCTATCCCCCCATTGCAAGCGGTGAGCAGATAACCGTCCGCGATCTTTTAGCAGGTATGCTGGTCGCCTCCGGTAACGACTGCGCTCAGGCTCTTGCCACTTACGTCGGCGGCTCTGTAAACGGCTTCGTTGACCTTATGAACAGCTATGCTTCTGACCTTGGCATGACAGGTACAAAGTATACCAACCCCACGGGAAAGCACTCCGGCAGCCAGTACACCACCGCATCAGACGTGGCAAAGCTTGCCCGAGAGATCATCAAAAACCCTGATCTGATGGAGATCTTCGGCGCTGTATCCTACACTATTCCAGCCACAAATTCCGCTGACGTGCGCACTTTCTACAACACCAACAGACTTATCTGCGAGTACTCTGACGAGGACAATTACCGCTATGAATATGCAACAGGTCTGATAGCAGGCTACATCAGCAGCTCTGCCGCCTGTCTTGCAGCTTCCGCTGAAAAAGACGGCACAAAGCTCATCTGCATCATTCTGGGCGATATATCCGCAACACGTACGACACGCTGGACTCTGGCAGCCGACCTCTTTGACTTCGGCTTTGAAAAGTATGCGCCCATCCCCGCTTCCGATGTTCTCTCAGATATCTCCCTTACATACACAGATGAAGACGGAGCTGTATTTGCAGCAGAGCCTGATTTTACAGGTATCACGGTTAAATATGACACCACCGCAGCAGGCGTTACAGCAACCGTAACCTCCGAAGACGGAGAAAAAGGCACAGCAGTTTACAAAGATGCCAACGGCAGCACAATCGCGGAAGTCCCCGTAACCATTACAGAGGAGCTTACCTCTGCTCCCGAGGAGCCTGTAATCCCCGAAGAACCCGTTATTGAACCTCCCGTCGAAACTCCAGAGGAGGAACCCGAAGAGGAAAAGAAAGAACGCGTTAAGCATCCCGTTCTGGCGATTATCCTCTCCGTTATCATCCTTGCTGCCGCTGTTTTCGGCTCACACTTTGCAGTCAAGAGAAAGGGCACAGGACGTCACACTTCTGAAAACGACAGCTTTAAGGTCAAGTTCCGTCACAACTTCATGACCTATCTCCTGTTCGCCGTCGTCGCCATTATTCTTATTCTTATAATCTGCGCTATACTTATTTAAAACATTTTACAGGCACAGCAGTTCTTTCTGCTGTGCTTTGTTGTTCATACAGGACGTTTGTGATAGTATTTATTGTGAGGTGTTTGGCAGATGAAACTGAAAATATTACTGTATCTTGTTTTGGCATTCGTTTTTGCTGTGTCAGGCTGCGTAAAATCAGGAAGTGTTACACCGCCGCAGGACACATTAGCCGTTGAAACACCGGAAACCATACCGGACGACAGCGAAACCGAAACAAAACCCGAAACGGATGACAACGGAGATGTCCTGATCACCGAAACAGATGACAGCGGCAACGTAATCACACAGATTATTTACACCGCAAGCACAAATATTACAGAAAAGTATATCTACGAATACGACGAAAACGGCAATCTGATACACGAATACAATTATTCGGCTGACGGCAATTTTGCAGATGAGTTCAAGGCGGGTAATTACGAAAACGCCAATGGTTTCGGGGAAATATATTATGATATACCCTCAGACCATTATATCAACATGGATGAAGCATTTTCGGTTACTGTTGAAGAACTTGCGCCCCTATATGCAAAGGCGGAACAGCTTTGGGTGACATATGGAGTGACTGTGCTGATTGCAGACAAAGTGTCCGACTATACTGACGGAGCGGAATTGTGCTTTGAATATGACCAGATCAGCGCCTGTCTTGATCTTATAGAGAGCTGCCTTTCCTGTTATCCGAAAGATTTCTTCAGAGATTTCGATGCCGACGTATGTATTCAACTGGTGGGATCCGGTTCTGCCTCGGGGCTATATATGAGCGGTTACGAACGGCGGCTTATTCAAATTGATGTAAACTGCTACACTCCCGACGACGAATATGATAACGGCTATTTCTTCTGCTATACACTCCACCATGAAACAGCGCATATGATAAGCGAAACGCTTATGAAAAGAGCTGAACAATCGCAGGTTCCGTTAACGGAGGAGCTTTGGAACAGCTATAATCCCGAAGGCTTTTCCTATGTATACGGTTATGACGACGAAAAGGAAATAGAGATATACGACAGCGGCAGCAATTACGAATATTTCGTTTACAGCTACGGCTGCTCCACGCCGGATGAAGACCGCTCTATAGTATTCGGTGAGGCGATGACCTATTATCAAGGGTATGAAAGTTCCGGATTTACCGAATACGTCAAGGCAAAGCTGATGTATTACAGCGATTGTATAAAAGCAGGCTTTAAAAGCGACAGCTGGGACGATATCGCACCGTGGGAGCATATACTTAACAAATAGACGCAAAACCCGACAAGAAAACATAAGCTTAAAAAGAAATCCTTTGCCCGTAAACATCGTTATCAAAGCTAGCAAGATACCAAGTATTACATCGCTTTTCTGCCTCGTTTACGAACAAAATCTATCTTTTTAAGTGCTTGCAGTTGTTCTATCGCCGTGTCGTCAGAGACGACACATGGCAATATATCATAATGAATTATGATATATTCAGCTAACAAAAAATCCGCCAATACAACCAGTATTGGCGGATTTTTTCAGTTCGTTTATAGCCGAATAGATAAAGGCAAAACCTTATGTTTTCTTATCGGGCACACCCTTTCATAGATCGGGTTTTTGTTTATTTCATTGTCTCCTGCTTTATCTTGTGGTCTATCACATGACGGGATGCAAGCTCGCGCTTAACTTCATCAACAGAAATCCCCATTTCCACCATAAGCACCAGAACGTGGTAACACAGGTCGGAAATCTCATAAATCGTCTCCGCCTTGTCATCCTTCATGGCGCCGATGACGACCTCTGTGCACTCCTCGCCCACTTTTTTGAGAATTTTCTCCTTACCCTTTTCGAAAAGATAAGTTGTATAGCTCTTTTCGGGACGATCCTTGTTTCTCTGCACCAGCAGGTCATAAAGAGTTTCAAGGGCAAAGGCTTGTGTCTCTCCGTCCTCAAAAAGGAGATTTGTGAAGCAGGAGTCCGTGCCCAGATGGCAGGCAGGTCCGTTTTTGATTACCTCCACCACAAGGGCGTCATAGTCGCAGTCTGCTGTTATTGAAACAACGCGCTGTGTGTTTCCGCTGGTCTCGCCCTTGCGCCACAGCTCCTGACGTGATCTGGAGAAAAAGCAGGTGTGCTTTTCGTTCAACGTTATCTCAAGGCTCTCACGGTTCATGTATGCAACGGTGAGAACTTTTTTTGTGTAAAAATCCTGTACGACAGCGGGGATAAGTCCCTTTTCGTCGAATTTAAGCTTTGTAATATCCATATTCTTCCTCACAGACGAACATTCACTCCGCTGTCACGGAGATATTTTTTCAGGTCGCGTATATCCACTTCTCTGAAGTGGAATATGCTGGCAGCAAGACCTGCATCCACCCCCGGTATCTTTTCAAAAAGCTCCGAAAAGTCTGACATCTTTCCTGCACCGCCCGAGGCGATGATGGGGATCGTCACAAGCTCCGAGAGATCCTGCAGCATTTCAAGGTCAAATCCGTTTTTAACTCCATCGGTGTCGATGCTGTTTAAAACTATCTCACCTGCACCGTTATTCTGACCCCTTACCGCCCACTGCAGAGCATCTATACCCGTATCTTCCCTGCCGCCTTTTGCGAAAAGGTGATACTTTCCGTCTACGCGCTTAACGTCCATAGACAATACGACGCACTGGTCGCCATAGCGCTTTGCAGCCTCGGAAATAAGGTCGGGATTTCTTATAGCCCCCGAGTTTACGCTGACCTTATCAGCACCCGCTTTCAGCACACGGTCAAAATCCTCCAGAGAATTTATGCCGCCGCCTACGGTTAAGGGGATAAAGATGCGCTCTGCCACACGGCGCAGCACATCGTCAAACAGTGGGCGCGCCTCTACGCTTGCGGTTATATCGTAGAAAACCAGCTCATCAGCGCCTGACGCATTGTAAAACGCAGCCATTTCAACGGGATCTTCAACATCGCGTATACCCTCAAAATTTACGCCTTTTACAACTCTGCCGTTTCTCACATCAAGGCATGGGATTATGCGCTTGGTAAGCATTTATGCCTCACCTCTGGCAACTTCAAGAGCCTTTCTAAGGTCAATGTTTCCGTTATACAGGGCCTTACCGATGATGGCGCCCTCAATGCCCATATCGCGGAGAGCGGCGATCTCTTCAAGAGTTGTAACACCGCCGGAGGCGATGATCTTTACAAAGCAGTTTTCAACAAGGCGCTGATATACCTCAAGGTTTGTTCCCTGAAGAGCACCGTCGCGGCTGATGTCAGTAAACACAACGTTGCTTACGCCGATAGCGCCGATTCTCAGGCAGACCTCTTCGGAGTTTATGCCTGTTACGTTCTGCCAGCCGTCTACGGCGACCTGTCCATCCTTGGAGTCTATGCTTATGGCGATTTTGTTGCCGTAAAGCTTTACCATATCACGCAGGAATGGGAAGTTGTTCATGGCAACTGTACCAAGAATGATGCGGCTTACACCTGCTTCAAGATATGCCTTGATAGTGTCGTGGCTTCTGATACCGCCGCCAACCTGAACAAACATATCTGTTGACTTTATAATTTCCTTTATGATGTCTGCATTAACGGGTTTTCCCTCTTTTGCGCCGTCAAGGTCTACAACGTGGAGGTACTTTGCTCCGCAGTTCTTAAACTCCATGGCAGCCTCAAGAGGAGTCATCTCATATCTGATCTCCTGATCATAGTCTCCGTATGTAAGACGGACCACCTTGCCGCCTCTGATATCGATTGCAGGAAAAATCTTCATTGTTTTCTCTCCTTAAATCTCGGAAAAAGCCTTTAAAATGCTCAGACCGATATTTCCGCTTTTTTCGGGGTGGAACTGACAGCCGAAAACGTTGTCTCTCGCCACCACCGCAGGTATTTTAACTCCGTAATCCGCCCATGCCTTCAGCGCGTCGGCGCAATCGTCAGCATAGAAGGAGTGGACGAAATATACAAAATCGCCCTCTTTTACATATTTTAATACAGGAGTACCTGTTTTTGCAAATGTTAAGCTGTTCCAGCCCATGTGAGGTATCTTAAGGTCGATATTTTTCGCCTTAAAAGACTCTTCAAGAGGGCGCACGATACCTTTTATCCAGCCAAGCCCCTCGTGCTCTCCGTATTCAAAGCTCTTTTCAAAGAGCATCTGCATGCCGAGGCATATACCCATAATCGGCTTTCCCTCTTTGACAAGCTCTGTCAGAACAGGCACAAGTCCCGTGCTTTTAAGCTTTTCCATGGCATCTCCGAAAGCGCCCACACCGGGGAGAATTATGTGAGATGCACCTTTCAAAATTTCCGCGTCATTTGTGACGACGCTTTCGATCTCAAGGTATTTAAGTGAGGACGCGATGGAGAAAAGATTTCCCACACCGTAGTCCACTATGGCAGTATAGCTCATAATATCGTACCTTTCGTAGAGGGTATCTCATTTTCAAACCCTTCCTCATAGGCAACCGCCGCCTTCATCGCTCTTGCAAGAGCCTTGAAGATCCCCTCTATAATGTGGTGGCTGTTTTCTCCTGCAAGCTGCTTAACATGGATGTTTGCACCGAGGCTTCTGGAAAAAGCCAGCAGAAACTCTTTTACAAGCTCGGTGTCAAAATCGCCCACTTTTTCCGTGGGGATATTTACATCATAGCCCACATAAGCTCTGCCGCTTATGTCAACAGCAACGGCAATAAGCGCCTCATCCATAGGCAGCATAAAGTAGCCGTAACGGTTAATACCGCGGCGGTCCATAAGCGCCTCTCTGAAAGCGCAGCCCAAAACGATGCCTATATCCTCTGTTGTGTGGTGTGCGTCAACGTGCATATCGCCAAGGCATTTTACCACAAGGTCGAATCTGCCGTGGCGGGCAAAAAGCTCCAGCATGTGGTTTAAAAAGCCGCAGCCTGTGTCCACATCATATTCGCCTCTGCCGTCAACATTGAGCATCATATTGATAGATGTCTCTGTAGTCTCTCTGACAATAGTTGTCTGTCTCATTTATTTCCCGCCCTTCAAAATCTCTTCTGTGGCTGAAATCAAGGCACCCATCTCTTCATAAGTGCCGACGGTTATTCGGACATAATCACGAATACGCGCTTTGCTTCCGAAGTAACGTACTATTATACCACGTTCACGCAGCGCCTGTACATAGTCGAAAGCGGATATACCGCAAGGTTTTGCAAAAACAAAGTTTGTCAGGCTGTTCGTCAGGGTAAAACCGAGGTTTTGGAGCTCTTTTGTCGTAAATTCGCGGTTCTTGATTATCTCGCTGCGGCACTTTTCAAAATATTCCGTGTCCTTCATGGCAGCTTCACCTGCCAGCATACTGATGCGGTTTACGCTGTAAGGATTAAAGCTGAAGCGAAGGGTGTTCATATCGGCGATAAGCTCCTCATTTCCCATGCAGAAGCCAAGTCTGCCGCCGGCAAGTGAGCGTGACTTTGAAAAAGTCTGCACAACCAGAAGATTGTCATATTCACCGATGAGCTTTACCGCGCTCTCGCCGCCGAAATCTATGTATGCCTCGTCAACTACAACAAGGCGGTCTCTGTCCTGCTCCAAAAGTGTTCTTATCTCGGAAAGAGGCTTAAAAAGTCCTGTGGGCGCATTGGGATTTGCGATGTACACAGTTCCCTTTTTGCCCTCATAATCGGAAATATCAATGGTAAAATCGTCCTTTAATGGTATCTCCTCATAATCTATTCCGAAGAATTTGCAGAACACGGGATAAAATCCGTAAGTCAGATCCGCAAAAACAGCGCCGTTTTTACAAAGTCCGTTAAAGGTGAAGGCTAAAACCTCATCGCTGCTGTTGCAGACGCAGACATTTTTCTCTGAAATGCCGTAGTGCCCGGCTATTGCAGCCACCACGCCTGCGCTTGTCGGGTCGGGATAAAGGCGCAGAGCGTCTATCTCCGCCTTTGTTATTGCCTCTGACACTTTAGGTGATGGCGGAAAGGGACTTTCATTTGTATTCAGCTTTATGAGGTTTTGTATACCCTTGGGCTGCTCCCCGGGAACGTAGGGTTCAAGCTCCGTAAGTCTGAAAAATCTGCTCATGCTTCCTCCTCAAAGCGGATGGTAACGCTTTTGCCGTGGGCGTCAAGCCCTTCATGTCTTGCAAGGTCTGCGATATTGTCCTTGACTTTTCCCAGAGCCTCTCTGGAATAACACATATATGAAGAGCGCTTTATGAACTCATCAACGGACAGGGGGCTGGAAAATCTTGCTGTGCCCGATGTGGGGAGCGTGTGGTTGGGGCCTGCCCAATAATCTCCCAGCGCCTCAGGGCAGTTATAGCCCATAAATACGCTGCCTGCGTTTCTGACCTTGTCCAAAAGTGCAAAGGGCTCCTCCACGCAAAGCTCAAGGTGCTCGGGCGCAATCTCGTTTGCAATCTCGATGCCTTTTTCAATATTCTCGGCAACTATTATCTTGCCGTTATTTTCAATGGATGCTCTTGCGATCTCCTCTCGCGGCAGGAGCTTCAGCTGGCGCTCAATCTCCTGTGCCGTCTTTTCCGCAATTTCCATACTGTCGCAGACCAAAACCGCGGAAGCCAGCTTATCGTGCTCTGCCTGGCTGAGCATATCGGCAGCCAGCCACATGGGGTTTGCCTTGGAATCTGCAACCACAAGAATTTCGCTGGGACCTGCTATCATGTCAATGTCCACAAGACCGAAAACCATGCGCTTTGCTGTTGCAACGAAGATATTTCCGGGACCGACTATTTTATCCGCCTTGGGAACGGACTGTGTTCCGTAAGCCAGCGCTGCCACAGCCTGAGCACCGCCGCACTTATAAATGTCCGTAACGCCTGCGATTTTTGCTGCAGCGAGGATATCATCGGGTATCCTGCCGTCCTTTTTCGCAGGAGTTACCATGACGATTCGGTTTACGCCTGCGATTTTCGCGGGAATGGCGTTCATCAGGACTGTGCTGGGGTAGCTTGCCGTTCCGCCGGGGACATAGATGCCCACAGTAGCAAGGGGCATAACACGCTGACCTAAAATTATGCCGTCGCCGCCGGAAAATTCAAATCCGTCCCGTTTTTGTCTTGAGTGGAAAGCTGAGATGTTTTCCGCAGCTTTTTTAAGGCTTTCGATAAAAAACTCATCGGCGTTTTCAAAAGCTGCATCTATCTCCTCATCAAGCACACGCAGAGAAGTAAGTTTAACGCCGTCAAACCTTTCCGTATATTTAATTACAGCCTCATCGCCGTTTTCACGAACGTCGTCCAAAATAGCTCTGACGGATTTTTCAACCGCTTCGGCTGCCCGCTCCTCTCCACGGAAAAATATCTCTTCCGCCTTAGAGTCTTTTACATCTATAATGCGAATCATTATTTATTCTCCAATCCGAAGATCATCTTCTCAATACTGTCTCTTTTAAACTGATAGCTGCTCTTGTTTGCTATAAGTCTTGCGCTGGAAGCCTGGATTATCGTACAGACCTCAAGTCCGTTTTCACGAAGGGTCGTACCGGTCTCAACGATATCCACTATAACATCGGAAAGACCGATTATAGGCGCAAGCTCTATGCTTCCGTGAAGCTCTATTATCTCTATTTCCCTGTTTATGCTGCTGTAATATTTCTTCGCAGCATTTGGATATTTTGTGGCAACGCGCAAGGTCTCGCGGTTATCATCGCGAAAGCCTTTTGGCGCCGCAACGGCGAGATTGCATTTTCCTATATCAAGATCAAAAAGCTCAAATACATCCGGCTCGTTTTCGGCTATCACATCATAGCCAACTATACCCACATCTGCCGCACCGTGCTCAACGTATACCGCAACGTCGGAGTGCTTGACCAAGATATAGCGGACACCTTTTTCCTCGTTTTCAAAAACCAGCTTGCGGCTGTCCGACAAAAGCTCGGGACACTCATAGCCGATTTTTGCAAGGCTTTTATATACCGACTCGCCAAGTCTTCCCTTGGGAAGAGCAATGTTTATCATGTTACTCGACCTCACTAAAGAATTACAGTTTCATGGGCGGTAAAATTATCGGGTTTGTCACGGAACGCACGAACCTTTTTACCCGAAGCAGCAATTTTTTCAACCGCATTCAAAACTTCACACACAGGCTTATCTCCGTATACAAGGAGAACATCTGCGTCAAACTCGTTCTTTTTCTCAAAGTAACGGGTAAGGGCGCCGATATACACAGCAAAGCCTAACGCCCGCTGCTTTTTGCCGAAGCGTGTCATAAGATTGTCATACCTGCCGCCTGACAGCACATCTCGGGGAACACCGTTAATATATCCTGCAAAGGCAATGCCGTTATAGTAGTGGGCATCGTTAATAATAGAGAAATCTATCCTCATCCTGTCTGCAAAGCCTGCATTTTCCAGTACATCATAAACCTTCTGCAGTTCGTCAACATAGCAGCTGCATATATCAAGCTCTCTAAGCTTTGCTATAGCCTCTTTTGCGTCTGCGGGAAGGCTTATCATATCAGAAAGCAGCGATAATGTGCTTTCATCCAACCCTGTATCAGACAGCTTATGGGGCATTCTGCGGCTGACGGCATCTATAACCGCTTCCGCTGTCTTGCCGTCTGCTCCGCACTTTTCCAAAAGTCCGTGGAGAATATCCATGTGGCTTACGCAGAGGACAAAATCGGAGCTTAATATCTCAAGGCTTTTTGCAGCAAGAAGGATCGTCTCCGCCTCGGGGTAAAAGCCGTCGTCTCCGATAAACTCCAGACCTATCTGCTTTACCTCGCGGTATTCGTGGGTATCCCTCTCCATGCGGAAAACATTTTCTGCGTAGTAGACCTTCTTGGAAAACTCCTCGGCAGATGTGTTTTTCACAACGCTCATGGTGACGTCAGGCTTTAATGCCATAAGGCGTCCCGAAGAGTCGGGAAAAGTGATTACAGAAGAGCTTTTGAGAAAGTTCTTGTTTTCCATATACATATCGTATGGCTCAAACTTTGCCATGCGGTATCTGTTATATCCAAAGCTTTCAAAAAGGGTACAGAGCGCAAGAGTTACCCTGTCTTCCCAGCCTATTGCATTGTAAGAAATATCCATAACACACCACTCAAAACTTAATACTGATAAATGACACAGTGCCATTATACACACTTTATCACGCTAATGCAATGTATTACGCATAGTATTTTCAATTAATTTATATTATAATACGAAAAAAACGCAGAAAGTTATCCTTTCTGCGTTATATTTTCGGTATTTTGTAATAGCTTACCGCTTTCTCATCCTCAAGCTCCACGGCATAGCCGCAGCCGCCGTTGCATTGCCAGTACCAGCGGTTTTCGCCCTCATTCGGGAACAGGCTCTGCATTATGCCGATAATTGTACCGCTGTGGGAAACTATCAGCACATCGCCTTTCGTCTTTTTATAGACATCCCAAAAGGCTCTTACTGCTCTTTCGCATTGGGCATTGCCGCTTTCCCCTTGGGGGCAGGCATTTGCCATAAAATCTCCCGTTATCCACGTCTGATACTCGGGATCGTCTTTAAGATCTTCATAAGAGCGCATCTCAAATTTTCCGAAGTCCATCTCGCGAAAATCGGGCTCTATCTGAAACTTCGTATGGGGAAACAGTATCTCAAGAGTTTCCGCCGTTCTCATCATGCCGCTGGTGAAAACCGAACACTCTTTCACATCGGGATATCCGCCCTTTCGGGAGAGCTCCAAAAGCTCTGTCCTTCCCTTTTCGGAAAGACCGATATCCGTTGCACCGTAATATAAGCTTCTCTCATTTGCCGCCGTGGTGCCATGGCGGATCAGATATACCCTTCTCATTTCAGCTTTTGTGGTATGCCGCAGAAAAGGCGGGTAACGGTACGCGCCTCTTTTGAGAGCCAAGTGAGAACTCTGCCTGTCTCATCGCGCCATGTGCGCAAAAGTACATCCACAGGCACAACTCCGGAAAAAATCTCGCGGCAGATAAACACGGAGTTTTCCCATTTGGGTTTGTTCTCTTCCAGCACTTCCCGCGCGGAAATACCGCGCTTTAAGCAGTACATTACAAACTCTTCAATGCCGTAGATGCATTTTTTATCAAAGTCTATGTCTGTATCTTCCGCACACACATATACGTCTGTCTGTTTTAAGTTGTATGTCTTAGCAGCATACTCAAGCTTTCCCTGATATGCTCCGCCGATTATAAGGTCCATATTTTTCTCCTTACAACAATACCAATGCAACTGCACCGACCAGTTCGCCCACGGTAATTCCGTAGCCTGAAATGTCGCCCGACATTCCGCCGAGCTGATGCTTTCCGTAAAGTATGGTCAGAAATGCAGCTGCCTGTGCTATGATTGCGCAAAGTCCCGACGTGCCGAATATGACAACGGGCAATACGGCAACAACCGCAAGTACACACCATGCAGCAATTTTATATCCCTTGTTTGTCCCCTCAAAAGCCTTTGCGTAGCCGCTGTGGCCAATAGGCTGAAAGCTCATTACCGCAATGGCAGAAGGACATCTTGCCGCAGCGGAGATAAAAATCAGCGTCCATACATTTTTGTCTCCCAGACTTGCAAAGCTGCCGAAGCCTATGAGAAATACTATGACAACGCATATTACCGCAAATGCGCCTGTGTGGCTGTCTTTTAAAATCCGCTGTCTTTCGGCTAAATCGCGGCGCGATAAAATGGCATCGCTGCAGTCCATAAAGCCGTCTAAGTGAATAAATCCCGACAGCAGATAAGGAAGTGCCGTTATTATCGCTGCCGTAAGCAGAGAGGGTGCGTTAATTACGCCAAGAAGCCATGACAAAGCTGCCCAAACAGCGCCGATAACAGCACCGATAAAGGGGATGAACAACACGGAATATAGCTTTGCCTTTTCATCCCATATTTTTAAAGGGCAAGGAATCGAGCAGAACATTCCCCATGACATAAAGAAACCCGTTATAGCTTTTTTCACAGGTACAATTCCCCCTTGTGGACGATGTAATTTCCCGCCAAGACCTCCACGACCAGGTCGCACTCTTTTGCGATTCTGTCTGCCATCGCAAGGGCATGGCGGTAGCCTTCGGTGAGGGCATCGTATCTCTCCGCGTCACCGAAAATATAGTCACTTACCATGATGACGTTTTTTACTTTTCCTGCAAACTCCGCCATATCTTCGGATACGCGTCTGCCTGCTGTGAGGTCAATTTTATCCTCCCGAAACATCTCGTTCTGTACAAGTGCGGTTACGCTGTCCAAAAGAAAGGTCCCGTTTGCATCTGCATTGTCAAGGCACTTCAGAAGCTCTCTGCCCTGCTCAAGAGTTTCAAACCCCCAGCCGTCTCTGTCCTCGATGTGCTTTGCAATTCTCGCGTTATCCTCATTGTCATGCGGTATCATGGTGGCGATGTAGTATAGCGGTGCTTCCCCTGCCAGCTTTTTTGCAAGGCTCTGCGCCAGCATGGATTTTCCGTTTTTACAGCCGCCGGAAATGTATACTTTCACATTTATCTCTCCACAACAGTAAAGCTGTCTGTTTTTCTTATATCCGTCAGATAATCGTCGTTGATCTCTGCCTCTTCAAAGGTTGCCATCGTATTTATTACAGCACAGGCAGCGTCAACAATTTCAAAGGCAATGGGGCAGCCGCTGCCCTCTCCGAGGCGCATGCCAAGCATGAGGTAAGCATCAAAATCGAGAGCGTTTGCAGCTATCTGATAGCCCAGTTCGAATGAGTGGTGGCTGGGTATAAGATAACCTCTCACATTTTCACAAAGTCTTACGGCGCAAAGCGCTGCGACGATCGAAATAAATCCGTCCACCACAACAGGGATGCGGTTTTTGGCACAGCCAAGAAATACACCGCACATGGCGGCAATATCAAAGCCGCCCACCTTTGAAAGAACGTCAAGAACGTCATTTTTGTCGGGTTTGTGCAGATCTAAAGCCGCTGCAATGACCTGCTTTTTCTTTGCAAAAGCCGCATCTGTAACTCCGCCGCCTCTGCCTGTTACATCCTCTACCGTGCTGCAGGTCAGAACTGCCAAAACAGCGGAAGAAGTGGTTGTGTTGCAGATGCCCATCTCGCCCACACCGACGATTTTAACGCCGTCAGCCTTTGCAGCATCCGCCATTTCAACACCCGTTAGCACAGCCTGTATTGCCTGTTCTCTTGTCATGGCAGGCTCTTTCACAAGGTTTTTTGTGCCCATGGCGATTTTTCGGTCTATTACACCGGGGCAGTTTATAACTGCGTTTACGCCCACATCGCAGACTACAACTTCGTTTCCAAAATGCTTTGCAAGGCAGGAGCAGCCTGTGATTCCCTTGGTGAGATTTATGGTCTGAGAAAGTGTGACAGACTGGGGAGACGAGGAAACTCCCTCTTCAAAAACACCGTTATCGGCACACATGACGATTATGCGGCGCTTTTCAATCGTATTCTTAACGCTGCCCGTAATGCCTGCCAGCTGAATGGAAAGCTCTTCCAGCTTGCCGAGGCTGCCCGGCGGTTTTGCCAAAGCAGCCTGTCTTTTTTCACAGGCGCTCATTGCCTCTCTGTCAAGGTCAGGTACTTCAGCTATTATATTTTTTAAATTCTGCTCTATGTATTCCATAACAAAACTTCCTATCCGAGATATCCGTTTTCTGCCATCCAGATGCAGGTGCCTTCCGCGTCGATACTCTCAACTGTCAGCGTTGCATCGGGGGCGGTTTCCAGAATAAGATCCATTATCTGCTTAGCGTCAATAATTCCCGTGCCCAAGGGCGCATGGTCATCCATCTTGCCCACATTGCTGTGCAGGTGGAGATGGTTCATCAGTTTTCCGTACTTTTCCACCCACTTATACGCGGGCACATCGGAAACCATTGTTGTGGCATGTCCGATATCAAGACACAGACCGAGACGGGGATCATTAACAGCCGAAACTATCTCAAAGGGCATGTCGGGAGAGTCTTCCATGACGTTTTCATAGCAGAAGACCATATCCTCGGGAGCATCTGCGAGAAAGTCATGCCAAAACTCTATGGAACGGTCGATAAACCATGATTTGTAGTAAATCAGCGGTGTGTAGCCCGAGTGGAAGACCATGCGCTTTATGCCGTATTTCAAAGATGTCTCAACAGCCTGTGTGTATCGCTTTTTTGTGACCTCAACAACCAAGGGGTCAATTGCCGCAGGACACAGCTCATTAAAAGGCGCGTGAAAAACGAAGCGGTCTGCATGGCTCATTTTCTCACGGACGATTTTGTCTGTCTCCTCAAAATATGTATCCATGTTGTATGCGGTGCAGAACTCTGCAATCTCAATTCCTGCGCCGTATTTTTCCGCAGTCTGCCAGTCATTCTGGGCGACAGTTGTTATATAAAGCTTCTCTCTGATATCCATTTATTCCACCTCAAAGCTCTCTGTGACATCCCGTACCGTCACAGAACCGGGTATAACGCCGCGTGCCATACGGGAAACGGCAGTTGTGTAAAAGCTGTTGCCTGCGAAAAATTCGTTGGGCTCGCCTTCCGCAACTATGCTGCCGTCAAAGAACATAGAGCATTTGTCCGCGTTCTCCGCGCAGAAGCCCAGGTCATGGCTGATGATTATAACAGCCTTGCCCGCATCTGCAAGCTCTGACAGTATCTTCGCAAAGGTGACCTTGTATTCCCCGTCGATACCCTTTGTGGGCTCGTCAAACAGGAAAATATCGCCGTCTGTCAGCAGCATTTTTGCAAGGGCAGCGCGCTGTCTTTCCCCGCCTGAAAGGCTTACGGGAATTCTGTCCATAAAGCCTGCAATATCACAGCGCTCTATAACCGCCGCTTTTTCCTCTTCGGGCTTGTCGATATTGTTGAAAACATCTGCCAAAATCTCTCCCTCTAAAACGGAAAGGGGATTTTGAGGCATATAGACGATATTCTCTGAATTTACAGTGACCTTGCCGCGGTAGGGCTTGTTTTCACCGATAAGGATTTTCGCAGTTGTGCTCTTTCCCGTGCCGTTGCCGCCCATTATTGCCGTAACGGCACCGAATTTTGCGGTAAAAGATGCTCCTTTAACGATGTCCTTGCCGTCTTTTCCGTAGCGGAACCATACATTTTTAAGCTCTGCGGCAACACTTTCACCGCACCGTCTTTCCGCTGGAGATACAGCATTCACGCGGTGAGTTTTTACAAATTCCTCGAGCCAAAGTCTGCCGTCCCGCACGCTTACGGGGCAGTCCTGCGCTGTGTCTGAAAGCTCAGCGTAAACACGCATGGGCGCGGGCATGGACGCAAACATACCGTGATCCTCATTTTTAAGCTGCTCGCCTACCTTTTCGGGGGTATCGCAGGCAACCAGTCTTCCGCTGTCCATTATAACCGCACGGGAAGATATGGGCAGGACTTCATCGAGTCTGTGCTCGGTTATTATGACGGTAGTTCCCAGCTCGCGGTTTATTCTTGCAACTGCTGCTATGAAATCCGCAGCTGCAATGGGGTCCAACTGGCTGGTGGGCTCGTCCAGAATGAGCACATCAGGAGACGCCGCCATAACAGCCGCAAGATTTAAAAGCTGCTTCTGTCCGCCCGAAAGGCTTTTTACAGGCAGATCAAACCATGTCTGAATCCCGAAAAAGTATGCCATTTCGGCAACAACAGCATCTGCTGCGCTGCCTAATACTTCTCTGTCAATTTCGCGCTCCAGTTCTTTTCCAACCGTATCGAATTTAAGCTGAGCCTCGGGGCTTTGCATAACGAAACCTATGCGACCACCGTGTCTTTCCGACAGCGGCTCACCGAAGAAAAGTATCTCTCCCTTGTAATCTCCGTTTCGGCAAAAACCCGGTTTAAGGCACCTTAAAAGGGTTGATTTTCCGCATCCGGAGCTGCCGCATAACGCAACGAATTCCCCCTCACAAACGGAGAGGGAAACGTTTAATACAGATTCCGTATCGCTGTCGCCGTACATGTACGACAGATTTTTGATATCGTAACAGTTCATAAAGCGAATTCCTTTAGTCGATAGTATCTCCAACATCCTGACCTAAATCGCAGGTGTACATCCACTCTACTGTGGCGCCGTCCTCAAAGAAACAGTTGCTGCTGCCGTAGTTGGGGAATTCTCCGTTGATGCGGATCATCCAGCCTGAGAGGTCTCCGCAATCAAGCTCGTAGAGATTGTTGATGCCCTCGATGTATGCGCTTTCATACAGGGGAGACTCGGAAAACTCAAGATGTATCTTGTTGTCTCTTGTGACCTGCTGGAGAATGTCAAACGCGCTGTCGCCCTCTGCAAACTTCACTTCCATGGGCGCTAAGATAATTCCGTCTTCGGGAACCATCTGCTGCTTTTCGGGAGTGAGGTTGTTGTAGTTCTCCTCCTCAAGAAGGACTGTGCAGCTTATGGAAACAGTACATGTATATATCTTTTCGCTGTCATCGCTCTTCTTTCCGCTGCATGCAAAAAGAGAAAATGTGAGAATAAGTGCCATTACAATGGCTATCAGTTTTTTCATAATTTGTTTCACCTGTATGCTGTAAATATATCAGGCATACCTGCTTCAATGCGCAGATAGCTGACCACGGCGATCATCGCCTGTTCTGTTGCAACACCGTTTACGGCATCACCCATAACATGGGCAAATCCGCCGTCATCGGTGCGGTATTCAAGGAGCTTGTCCATAATCGTGTTGCCGTTTTTAATAAATCTCTCATCGTCAAGGGGTATGCCGAGTCTTAAAAGTGCCAGAATCACCTGGGCACAGGACTCTGCCGTTGCAAAGCCGTAGCTTGTATAGCCGCCGTCTTCATCCTGCAGTTCGGAAAGGCAGGTCACCGCACGCTCCACAGCCTCGGCAACGTCCGCTCTGTCCATATAGTTTGCAAGGGCGATAAGGACCATGCCTGTCATATCAGGGTCACCGAGAGTCGCTGTTGTGGAAAAGGCAAATCCGCCGTCAGGCAGCTGGCGGGAGAGGATATAGTCGATGTACATATCCTTTGTCGCCTGTACTGCTGCATCTGGATTTTCAGGCATATCATATCCTCCGAAATCCAGAGCGATAAGCGACCAGGACGCACCGTTTATTCCCTGCAAAAGTGCTGTCTCATAGTCTGCAAAAGGAAGTGTAAGGTCATATCCCGCAAAATCCGCTGCGTCGTATCCTGCAGCGGTTACGCTGATAACCACCTTCGCCTGATCCGTAAGCTTTTTTGCGCTGAAAACTCCGCCGCACTCTTCCGCTACCGCTGCAACGCTGTCACCAAAGCCTTCCTGCCAGTTATCTTTAGGTGCCAGACCTTCCCATGCGCTCATGGCAACTGCCAGCCAGTTTGCACCGTGTACCGCGCCTACGTCTCCGTAAAGCCAGTCAACCGCGCTGAGAGCTGCGTCTTCTACGGGGTCATCACTTTTTCTTTTTCCGCATCCACACAGGCCGAAAACAAGTGCCAGCACTAAAATCGCGGCAATTATGCGTACTTTTGAAGCCTTCATAACCTATCCCTCAAACGTCCACAAGGGAGGCCGCGTACTGCCTCCCCCGTGATTAGTTTTTATTTAGTGTTAGCCTACTGTTACAACGCAGACAGGAGGAACAAGTGTCATAGCGTCTGTGTATGCGCTGACTACATGCTCACCCTTTTCAAGTGTCAGTGTAACTGTGCCGTTTTCATCTGTAACGCTGTTGACCACTTCACCGTCAACCGTGATTCCCACGTTTGCAGCAGGGATATCAACAGGAGACCAGTTTTCGTCAAAGCCGATGTAGGTAAGTGTAAGTGTAACTTCACCGTCTGTAGAAACCTGTACCTTATCGAAGTAAGAGTACATATCGGACCAGCCGACGAGATCGGAGAAGCTGTATGCACTTACGATGTCACCGTCAGCAACGGGAGCGAGAAGTGTATCAACAAATGCGTTATTCAGGTAGAAGCCGTAGCTGCCGCCGTTTTCAACGCCCCAGAGCTTTGCAATGGAGATGCCGTACTCTGTATCCTGTGCAAGATAGCCTGCAGCTGCGCCGCCGTCATACTTTGCATCATGTGTGCTTGCTATAGCATCGCTGACTGTAATAACGCCGTCGCCGTCAACGTCTGTTGCTTCAACTTCTTCATAAACTTCCAGAGAGCCCTCGGAAGAAATTACAGCAAAAACTGTTACGGAGTTTTCGCCTTCACCTGTGTCAACAGCCTCATCCTTCTTTCCGCAGGAGCAGAGAAGAGCTGCGCACAGGAGCATGATCATAATTACAGAAAGTACTTTTTTCATTGTTGGTTCCTCCATTAATGAATATAAAAGCCGAAAATTTCGGTTTTTTACTGTTTGGTGCTTCCTTCTTCCGGGTGGGGCTCAGGACTTCCCCACCCGGATTTTAGGAGCTTACTTATATCAGATTCCGACACACATGTCAAAATGTCGAACAGGATCAGGGTTTCCGCCCTGTGTTTATAAAAACAAAAACCGCCTGCCAGGACCGAACCTGAACAGACGTAAAAAACGTGTTTCACAGTTTCGGCGGAAACATTTCGCATATCTCCATGTATCTGACTTATTCCGCTTAAAAAACGGACTTCACAGTGACCGACTCGCCGGGATTTGCACCCGATTCCATGTTCTGCGCAAAATGCACAGATGAGATATGACTTATTAAACTATGGTCAGATTATAGCACAATTCTTTCCGGTTGTAAAGAACCAATTTTAAAAACAGGTTTTTCACTATATTTCAACAAAATCCTTTATTAATGGCACAAGATGATGTATAATTATATAAATCCTATACCGAAAGGCGTGTGTTTAATGAAAAACGCACTTAAAATATTATGCATCATCCTCGCCCTTTGCTTTCTCTGCTCCTGCAGCAAGGTGGCGTTAGACTCCCTGCCTGACGAGACTCCCGAGTACACGGAAAACGCTCCGCCTCCTCCCGTGGACACAGAGAACGACACATCTTCCGGAGATGAAGAGGTGCAGCCTCCCGATTGCGGAGGAGATACACCTCCCGAGGTAGTCGCTTTCCGCACATACACAAGTTATGAGGATATTTTCTCCGTCATAAACGGCAACGCAGACATCGCCTACGGCATCTATCCCGAAGAAGCTCAGCAGGCAGACGGCAGCGCAACGGTCGTCTCCGCGAACGGACTTACAGAGCAGAAAGTCACTTTCTCCCCCTCCGCTTCCGACGGAACATATCTCTACACCGTAAACGGCGGCACACTTTTTGTGTGCGACGAAAGCGGCATTGTGGCAGATACATTCCTCTTTGTAAGCGATTTTGAGACAGAGAGCCGCAATGGCACTTCCTACGGCTATGAAAACGCAGAGGGCGTATATATTACAGAGTCGGTACTTGTGGTCGTAACCTCCACGTTTGAATACAGCAGTACAGGCGCAGAGATCTGTAAGGTAAACATTTACTTCTGTGACATTTCAAATCCCGAAGCGCCCAAGGTTGACCGCACAGTATCACAGGACGGACGTTTTATCTCCGCTGCAGCCCGCGGCAACACTCTCTACGCAGTATCATCTCACATGATAAATGCCGCCTCTGAGAGCGACATTACAACATATATTCCTCACACCTACTCTTCCGGACAGGCAGGAAAAACACCTGTTGCCGCCGAGAACATTCGCGTTTTCGAATACAGCACCTGCGCAGGCTACACGGTTGTCGCAGGATATGACACGGAAACGGGCACTCTGACAGGCTCTGCTGCCGCCCTTGGCGGAACAGGAAGACTTTACATGGACGAGACCAACCTTTACATGGCGTTCTTCTCCGAGTCATCCGAGATGACAAACTCATATAATGAGGATAAATACGAGGTGGAAGAGTTTACCACCCATTGTATGACCGCCGTCCTCAAATACCCTCTGTCGGCAGACCTTGCATCCTGCAGCGCCACTGTTATTGACGGCTGCTTCATGGGTGACTTCTCCATGTATTCAAAAGATGGCATCCTTTACCTCTGCACCATAGCCGAGCGCGCAACTCACGCTATCTATACAGATACCGAAAGCGGCTGGTCAGAGCGCCGCGACGTCTCTGCTGAGGTTGAAAACATTCTCTACTCTCTGTCCGAAAATCTTACAGAAATCTCCGCTCTCGTCCTCCCTGACGATGTCGTATTTTCCGCCCGTTTTGCAGAAAACTACGCATGGATAGGATATTTCTCCGAAGAGCTTTGCTTTGATATAACCAGCGGCGGCGAAACCGATATCTCAGCCATCCCCTCCTGCTGCGTAACATACGCAGACGGATATCTTCTGGGAATCAACAGAACAGACGCCGAGACTCTCACCTTCACAATGTACAACGCAGCAGACCTCTCCGTTGTCTCCGAGACAGCACTTCCCATCCCCACAAGCTTCTTAAACAGCTCCTCTGTGACCGTACACCGGGGCAGCGGACTTATCACCCTGTCAGCAGGCGCTGCGGGACATTGCGTTGTAAGCTTTGACGGAGACTCCTTCGCACTTGCAGCTTCTGTCCCCACATCAGGCTGGGTACATTGCGCCGCAACAGACAGCGCTCTGTACATCATTACCGACAGCGTCACAGTGCTGGACATTTCCGATTTCTCCGAGCTCTCCGTCTTTGAGTTTGAGACACAGTCAGGCGCGGTGGGTTAATTTAAATTTCTTACCTCCGCAAACCGTACATATAACACCCGATGGGCCGCCTTTTTCAAGGCGCTTTATGAGCTCTGTCTTTCTCATGTATAAAGACACCTCACCGCACCCCAGACAGGTTACAGCGTATTTTGCCGCATCGCGCGCTCTCTGCCGCGATGCGGTTGTGCTTTCTGCGCGTACATTTCCTGAGCAGCCTATTTTCTTGCATATACTTTTCCAAATGGCATTGTGTCCGCAGTTCTTGCCCGTTATTAATGTTGCCGCAGCGTGGGCATACTCATGACGCACAGTATCCCAGAACGCAAAATCGTCGCCTGTTCTCAAAAAGTCCGCTATCATCACCTTCTCAGGGCGCCATGCTCCGTCACTCATCCTGACACACTTACAGCTTCCATGGCGTTTTACCGTTCTTTTTGAGAACACTATTTCAATGTTCGATGTATTTATCCCAAGGAGTTTATCAAGCCTTAAAAACTCCTCTTTTATCTCTTTTACTGTGTGCAATTTTCGCACCGCCTTTCTTTTTTCATGTTATCACAGCGGTCATGTTCCTGCAAAGATGGCAATTTAGCCGAAATATATGTAAAATTTTCTGCAATATGACTTTTAAAAGCAAAAAACAGTTGATAAACACAGCCAATTTTTGATATTATAATATGAGTGTTTAGCCTGAGCAATATAATCCAAACACGTTTTTGAGATGCAAGTTCGTCCCGATGTTTCGTGATCGCTTTTTGAAGGGAAGCAACCCCGTCTGCAAAGCGACGCCTCACCTCGAAACGAACTTATCAGCTCAAAAATCTTTCGACCTGATAGGGTTGGATGATTGGTTCAGGCGAAATTGAATGAAGCAGATGGGCTAACGCCCATCAATGAATGAAATGAAGACTGAGCCGATCAGATACACTATCAGGCGCGTTCGGATTGTATTGCTCAGGCTTAATCAATTTTAGGAGACAGTAACATGCTTGAACTGAAGAATATATCTTACAAGACTGAGGACGGCAAGTACATCCTCAAAGGTATAAATCTTACCATAGACGAGCGTTTTGTCGCTATCACAGGTCCTAACGGCAGCGGCAAATCCACTCTCGCAAAAATCATCACAGGTATTTTAAAGCAGTCTGAGGGTCAGATCATTCTGGACGGCGTAGATATTTCCGATATGTCCATCACAGACCGCGCCAAGGCAGGCGTTACTTTCGCTTTCCAGCAGCCTGTCCGCTTCAAGGGTCTTACAGTACACGACCTGCTCTCCATGGCAGCAGGCGAAAAGATCCCCGTGGGCAAGGCCTGCGACTATCTTGCAGAGGTCGGTCTTTGCGCAAGAGAGTATGTCAACCGTGAGATCAACGCTTCCCTCTCCGGCGGCGAGTTAAAGCGTATCGAAATCGCAATGGCAAACGTAAGAGGCACAAAGCTCACTATCTGCGACGAGCCTGAAGCAGGTATCGACCTGTGGAGCTTTAACAGCCTTATCAAGGTTTTCGAGAACATGTACAGCCGCACAAAGGGCACAATTATGATCATCTCCCATCAGGAGAGAATTCTTGATATCGCAGACAAGATCGTTGTCCTCAAAGCAGGCGAGATCGATGCCGTCGGCACAAAGGAAGAGATCCTTCCCAATATCCTCGCAGCTTCCGCAAGCTGCTCTAAGCTGGAAGGAGGCAGAAACTAATGGATGCAATTCAGAAGACACTTTTGGAGCAGGTGGCAGACCTGCACGAAATTCCCGAGGGCGCATATTCCCTCCGTATAAACGGTCAGCTGGCAGGCAAGAACTCCAGTGAGAACATCGTCATCGAAAAGAAAGAGGACCTGCCCGGTATTGATATTTTCATCAAGCCCGGCACAAAGAAGGAGAGCGTACACATTCCCGTTCTTATCGCTCAGACAGGTCTTAAAGAGCTTGTTTACAACGACTTCCACGTTGGTGAAGATTGCGACGTTGTTATCGTAGCAGGCTGCGGCATTCACAACGCAGGCGATCAGGATTCCGAGCACAGCGGTGTACACCGTTTCTTCCTCGGTAAAAACTCCAAGGTCAAGTACGTTGAAAAGCACTACGGTCAGGGCGACGGCAACGGCAAGAATATCATGAACCCCGTTACAGAGGTCATCCTTGGCGAGGGCGCATACCTTGAAATGGAGACAACACAGATTAAGGGTGTTGACTCCACAAAGAGACTTACAAAGGGCAGCGTTGCAGCTAACGCAACCTTTATCGTAAAGGAAAAGCTCCTGACACACGGCAGCCAGTTTGCCGAGACATCTTTTGAGGTAACACTTGACGGCGAGAACGCAAACGCACACGTTGTTTCCCGCTCAGTTGCCAAGGAAAAGTCCAAGCAGCTCTTCACCTCCCGCATTGACGGCAACAACCTCTGCAGCGGCAGAAGTGAGTGCGACGCTATCATCATGGACGACGCTGTTGTCTCCGCAATTCCCGAGATCAACGCAAACCACCCCGACGCATCCCTCGTTCACGAGGCTGCAATCGGACGTATTGCAGGCGAGCAGCTCATAAAGCTCATGACCCTCGGTCTTACCGAGAAGGAAGCCGAAGAGCAGATCATCAACGGATTTTTGAAATAAATAATCAAACTCCCACCGATTTTCACGGTGGGAGTTTTTTGCATATTTTTCAAGGCAGGGGCGATTCACGAAGCCCTACTTGGCACTCCCTCAGGGTGAGCTGTCACCGAATGTGACTGAGAGGGTCTTTACGGCATGGATATGTTTTATATCGCGCGTCGTAGGGAACGAATTTATCCGTTCCGTAATAACCCTTTGCACAAGGGAGCCTTTTGATACTGGCTTTTGTTATTTTAAATAAATCCGCACAGTATCATTTGTAGTATCTGTGTATTGTCATACAAGCGCACCCGATGATAAAATATAATTGGGTAAATATCAACATAACTTACAAAAAAGGACGATGCTGTATGAAAAAGCTTTTATGTGTTTTACTTGTGCTTATCCTCGCTCTCGCCTGCGTTTCATGCAACAGCGAGCCTGCCGTTGTGTGGGGTGAGGCAGCAGGTGTAACGAATGACGCGTTCCTTAATAAACCTGATATAATGCAGATTCGCAATATCTGCGGAACAGAGAGCTACACACAGGAGACTTGTGTGACCGAGGTAGTCTGCACCGAAAATTTTGTCCGCATCGAAATCGAAACAAAGAATTATGCTGTTGTCAGCTCAATGCTTCTGAACGGAGATCTTTCAGAGGAGCTTTCAAAATACACACACTTCGAGCAAGTCGAAAACTCATATAACTGCATCGGCAACGGATCATCCCGCCATTATGCTGAAAACGAGGACGGAACTGCAGAATGTACCCTGACGTATTACGGAATAAACAATATCGCAGAATACGGCTGCTTCACTTTGGTTCTTGACGACAACGAGGACAGATCACCTGTAATCTTTTTATTGAACATCGAAAACTATGGCCAGATGAAAACCGTTGACGTTGTGAACCGCAAGGGTGATGTTATCGGGCAGGCACATATCTCCGCTCTGTACGCAGATATTTATATGTACCCCGAAAAAATCGGCGATGCAGATGCCTTTACCCAAAAGCTTTATATTTTAACGGCAGAGGGCAAAACCGCAGCCTTTGAAAATGTCTCGGCAAGTGCAGACGGCGACGGTTATGAAGCTCAGTTGGAATTTAAAGACGGACTGGATATTAACGCCGTAGATCACCTTTTATACAAGGGATAAGTCTGTAAACTGCCGTATCGTTTCTTGCATGTGCCTGTGCATGGTGATATAATTTTATCTAACCAAACGCATAACAGGAGATGTACAAAATGAACGTCAGCATCAGAGACTATGAAGATTATTTATATGACCATTACAAGAAGCACGGTATCGATTCCAGCCTGTTTATGAAATTAGTTGAAGAGGTAGGGGAAGTTGCAGAAGTTTTAAACAAACGCGACGGCAGAAAAGCATCCAACAACGAAGATCTAAAAGCGCAATTGGCAAACGAACTGGTCGATGTTATCCACTATGCTTTCGCTATCGCCTCATTAAACCAAATTGATTTAAATGACGTTATTTTAGAAAAAGATAAACAAGCTTCTGTAAAATATAACCACGAAATGAATCTTGAGCAGTTTTTACACAGCAGAGGTTGAACTATGGCATCCGGTAAAGAGTACTTGAATTTTATATTGGAACAGTTATCCGGGTTGGAAGAAATAACATACAGGTCAATGATGGGTGAGTACATCATCTATTATCGCGGAAAAATCGTCGGCGGTATATATGACGACAGATTTCTTGTGAAACCTGTAAAATCCGCTGTTTCACTTATGACAAACGCAACATATGAATTGCCCTACGAGGGTTCCAAAGAAATGCTGTTGGTGAGCGACGTTGACAGCAAAGAGTTTCTGACAAACCGTCTCAGCGCCATGTATGATGAGCTCCCGTCACCAAAGAAAAAGAAGTAATATAACAAAAGGAGAGGCAAACGCCTCTCCTTTTAATTATGTATGCATTTTTAAAGTCTCACAGAGTTCCGGCATCCGCAGATGACGGAATAAATTCCGATACGAAATTTCCGGGGACATGCGCCGCGGAAATTTCACTCATCAGCCTGCAAACGTGCAGCCTACGGCTGTGCGCTGCAGCAGGCTGCAGCCTTTTCAATAAAATGTTCACATTTTATTGACGAGAATTTATCTTTCGCCGATCTTCCACTGAGCGCCTGTCTCAAGGCCCCACTTTTCGAACATCTTGTTGTAGAACTCAGCTCTGGGGTAGTCGATATTCATATCGAGTGCAAGCTCCTTGTAGCCGAAGCCCATTTTCTTGATAAGGCTGATGCTCTCGACCAGCTCGCCAACCTTGTCGCCTGCAACTGTGAAGATCATCTCATTTTCGTCGGACAGAGCACGCTCATACTCGCCGGGATCGGGAATAGATACGTTATAGTCCTTCTCGCCGTTGAGAACGGGAACGATAGAGAAGATGCAGGAACCTGTTGTGTCAAGAGATGCATCTGCAATCTTTGCTGTGTGGTACTTGGAAGCCATAAGCAGCTGACGGAGCTGTGCGGGGAAGCAGTAAATTACAACAGCATCGGGAACGAATGTACAGGAAGAA
This sequence comes from Oscillospiraceae bacterium, assembly GCA_017461585.1. Lineage (GTDB taxonomy): Bacteria > Bacillota > Clostridia > Oscillospirales > Oscillospiraceae > Alloscillospira. The sequence continues at coordinate 27,099 of JAFTYM010000013.1, forward strand.
AGGGGTGCAAGAGCCAAACCGGGCAGGCAGTCTTCCTTTACATAGGGGTAGTTTGCCTTAAAATACTCAAGGCTCATCTGAGGATCCTTGATAAACCACTTTGTGCCGACATACTCAACATCGTCCTCTGTCATCTCGCCATCCTTGAAAGCGATGATAGGCCAAAGACACCAATGGTCCTCACGGAACATTGCAATGCTGCGCTTGTTGCGGCGAACCTGTGCAAAAGCTTGGCAGAGCGCAGGATGCTCGCCTCTGTCCTTGGAGGGCTGATAGCAGCCTTCAGGAATTTCGTCCTTGGAGAAAAGCTTCTTTACTGCGATAGGAAGAAATCTCAAGGAGAGCAGTTCCTCAAGTTCTTTTCCGATTGCATTATACTGTTCAACTGTAAACATATCAATTTATCCTTTCCTTTTTATTTCCGATGTCTCCATTATATTTATGCTGTCTTAAAATCGCAACGGGAAGTTTTTTTAACAGTCAAAATAATTTAATTTGTCTGTTAAATGCGCGGTGAAATAATAAAGCGTATGGTTTAGAAGCTGCAAGCACCTGAAAAGGCAAAATATTGTTTGTGAACAAGACATTTTAATTGGTGTCTGCCAAGCTTAAACAGCGATCACGGACACCAGAGTTCTTTTCAGGCATATGCTTTCTTGTCTCACCGCACCTAAAGGGTGTACCCGAAAAGCCGCATCTTTTTCAAGATGCGGCTTCATACTTATTTAACCTCTGTCATCCACAGGCCGTGGAGATTGCAGTATTCGTAAACAGCAACAGGCTTATCCTCGCCGAGGACAAACTTTGCCTCGGGAGCATCGCCGGGCTTTAAAGCTCTGCGCTGTCCGCCGTGCTCTGTCTGCAGATATATCCACTGGATACTATGCTCCTCTGTCATAGGATGAACAGCCGCACCGATGGAAACATGTACGTCCTTACCATCTACGCATACAACGGGCAAATGCTTTTCTTCACTTGCACCGGAAGAGTTGGGAACCAGATTCTCCATCTTCTCTCCACAGCACATCATGGGAACGCCTGCATCGTTGATCATTCCAATAAGGTTACCGCAATGACGGCAAATGTAAAATCTTGTTTTCATTTTTAATTCCTCCAATATAAAAAATTAGAATTCACTTTTTGTATTTCGTCTGAAAAGTGTATCCAGAGTCTCTTTCGGAGATGCATCTTCATACAAAATCGTATAAACAGCGTTGCAGATCGGCAGATCCACGCCATATTTTTCTCCCATCTCAACGAGAGCCCTTACAGTATAATAACCCTCCGCAAGGCTTTTAAAATCCTCGCCTTTAATAAACGCCTCGCCGAAGAGTCGGTTATGGCTGTGCTTTGAAAATACCGTTGCCTCATAATCGCCAAGATGACAGAGACCGTAGGCAGACAGCTCGCTTCCACCCATTGCTTTTATAAGTCGTGCTATCTCTCTTGCACCTCGCGCCATAAGCGCCCCCTTAAGAGAAGAAACGCCTGCCCCGTCCAGCATACCGGCTGCTATACCGATTACGTTTTTTGCAGCAGCTCCGATCTCATTTCCTATGATATCCGTACCAAAGTAAAAACGGATAAGCTCTCCGGACAGTTCCTTTACCAGATAATGCTTTGTCTCCTCATCTTCGCTGTCGATGACCATACAGTTGGGAATACCGTTATAAAACTCCTGTACATGACCGGGACCGAGCCAGACGGCAATTCGATTTGACGGATGAAGTGTCTCCGCCGCTATCTCGGAAAGGCGGCAGCCTGTGCCTATTTCAAGGCCTTTCATGCAGAGTATGAAAATTTTGTTTTCTATCCCTTCCTCTGCTATCTTTGTGCAAAGATCACGCAAACCCTGCGCACCGACGGAGATGACTATCGCCTCCGCATCGGAAAGAGAGGAAATCTCCATTGAGAGCTTAACCGTTGCCGTTAGCTCAAGATAGTCATTCTTTCTCGTGCTTATAAGTCTTTTCATATTTTCAGAAGAACTTCTGCCGTATAGTGTAACATCATGACCTGTGCGGTCAAGATACCATGCAATAAAGGTGCCCCAACGGCCGCAGCCTGCAACTGTAATCTTCAAATCATATCACCCTTTTTAAATGGTTTGATTATTTTACTATATTTGTCCCCTTTTTTCAATACCTCCCATTTTCACATCATGTAATATTAAAAACAAGGTTACGCTTTTTATCTTTCTGCAAACTAATATCATTGCTTATTTGTTTCGTTTATGGTATGCTTATCTAATAACACAAACAATCAGGAGGCTGTGACATGTCTTATAACAAAGAACTTATTTCATCGAAACTTCTCCGCTGGGAGAAATTCATTGAAGCATACCATCTCCCCACATGGGAAGAACTTCCCTCTCTGGAACTTTATATGGATCAGGTTATCATTCTCCTCACTCAGTACCTCAGCTTTATCCCCTTAAGCGGCGAGGATGACAAGCTCATCACAGCCAGCATTATAAACAACTATGTCCGTATGAAGGTCATTCCCCCTCCGGTAAAGAAGAAGTATTCCCGCGTTCACATTGCATACCTTCTTATGATCTGTGTTCTGAAGCAAAGCCTTAATATCTCCAGCATTCAGAAGATCATCCCCTGCGACCTGACAGATGGTGAGATCGCTACAGTTTACACAGATTTTGCGGAAAAGCACAGCTCCGTTGCCGACACATTTGTAAAGCTCATCCGTACATCTGCGGCAGATATTTTGGACCCCGCAAACACGGATAACAATGTTATAGACAGATTTGTCATGGAGTCAGCTCTTACTACAAATTATTTCAAGCTGCTCACAGAGAAGATCATCCGTCTGCAGGACACCGCCCCCGTGGAAGTCACAGAAAATTCATAATTTATTTTAGCCTTTTCTATTGTACTTTTTTATTTTGCATTATAAAATATGTTGCAATTACTAATCTTTGGAGTGTGCCTATCTTGATCACAGCATTAAAAATCATTGCTATTCTGGCAGTAGGATACCTTCTCGGCTCCGTCAGCGTTGCCGTTATCGTAAGTAAATATTTATTCAAGAGTGACGTACGGGATCAGGGCAGCCACAACGCCGGTTCAACCAATATGGCAAGAGTTTACGGTATGGGTGCAGGTCTGCTCACTTTTGCAGGCGATGTACTTAAAACCGTTTTTGCAATGCTCTTCGGAAGACTTCTTCTCGGCGAAATGGGCTTTGCCATCGGCGGCATTGCCTGCATTATAGGACACTGCTTCCCCGTATTCTTCGGTTTCAAGGGCGGTAAGGCTGTTGCCGTAAGCGGCGGCATCGCTATCATGCTGGGCTGGCAGTATGCCCTCTCCCTCATCGGTCTTTTTCTTATTATTGCCATTATCACCCGCTATGTATCATTGGGTTCTCTCATTGCTGTGGTTATGATAATCCCCGCACTCATTATCTTCGGTGGATACGGTCCGTGGGTGTATTTTCTCGCCGCTGTCATGATAGTCTCAGTATGGTATATGCACAGAGGAAACATCAAAAGACTCCTTACGGGAACAGAGAACAAGTTTGTCCCCGGCAAGAGAAAAAAATAATCAGTTTTGCAGTCTGCTTACAAGGGCAGACTGCATTTTCACATTTTGACAAAAAATAGTTTTTTTCACAGACATTGTTTGAATATCATGTAGTAGAAATTAAAGCGAATTCGTAGTATAATTATTACTCTGATACAAAGGATAAATCCGCACATTTTTTGGAGGGCGAGATACAATGAGTGGAATTATAGGTATTATTGCTAAAGAACCGGTTGATGTTGCTTCTTCCATTTATTACGGTCTGTTTGCACTTCAGCACAGAGGACAGGAGAGCTGCGGCATCGCAGTAAATGACGACGGCGTTTTCCGCACCTTCCGGGACAACGGTCTTGTAAACGATGTTTTCACCCCTGAAAGACTTTCCGACCTCGGACTCGGCAACATGGCTCTCGGTCATGTCCGCTACGGCGCAGAGGGCAGAAACAATCGTACATACGCTCAGCCGCTGGTAATAAACCATATCAAAGGCAACATGGCTGTTGCTCATGACGGAAAGCTCACAAACTCTCAGGAGCTTCGTGAAGAGCTTGAGCTTTGCGGTTCCATTTTCCACACCACAAGCGACGCTGAGGTCATATCCTACATCGTAACCAAAGAGCGCCTTGTGACAAACTCTATCGAAGATGCCGTAAATAACGCCATGAACAAGCTCAAGGGCGCATACTCCATGTGCATCATGTCTCCCTCTAAGATCGTCGCAGTTCGCGATATAAACGGCTTCCACTCCATGTGCTACGGCGAAAGAGAGGACGGTACATACATCGTCGCCTCCGAAAGCTGTGCACTCAGCGCTGTGGGCGCAACCTTCATCCGCGACTTAGAGCCCGGTGAGATCGTAGTCTTCAGCAAAGAAGGCGTCCGTTCCATCACCGACCATTGCAACAAGGTCAAAAAGTCTATGTGCGTTTTCGAATACGTTTACTTTGCCCGTCCCGACTCCGTCGCAGACGGCTGCTCCGTTCACGAGGCAAGAGCAAGAGCAGGCGCATTTTTGGCACAGGAGAACAAGGTAGACGCTGACATCGTAATCGGTGTTCCCGACTCAGGTCTTGACGCAGCAATCGGATATGCCAGAGAGTCCGGCATCCCCTACGGAATCGGCTTCCTTAAGAATAAATACATCGGCAGAACCTTTATCGCTCCGGGACAGGCTGCCCGTGAGGACAAGGTCCGCATCAAGCTGAATGTTATTTCCTCTGTTGTAAAAGGCAAGCGCGTTGTCATGATAGACGACTCCATCGTCCGCGGTACAACATGTAAAAAGATAGTCAAGCTTCTTCGCGATGCAGGTGCTGCAGAAGTGCACGTAAGAGTTACAGCGCCTCCCTTTATCGCCCCCTGCCATTACGGCACAGATATCGACGATAAAGAAGCCCTCATCGCCTGCAACTACACTCACGACGAGATCTGTGAGATCATCGGCGCTGACACTCTGGGCTTTCTCACAATGGAGCACGTTCTGCAGATAGCACAAGGCGAAAAGTGTACAGGTTTTTGTGTTGGCTGCTTCAACGAACAGTACCCCACAGAAGTACCCAAGACAAAATACAAAAACAAATTCACAGAGAAAATCTCTGAAAAGAAATAAGTACATACTTAAGCGGCAGCGTCCACAAACCTGCCGCTTATTTTTCAAAAAGGAGCAATTACCATGTGGACACTTAAAAAAGCATACTACCGTGCATTTCAGGCTGTTTTCAATATAGGCGCACGCTGCCTTCCCTGGCGCAAGCCGGAACGCGCAGAAGAACCCGGCTGCATTACAAAAATCCCAGATTTTCTCAACAAATCAGGCAGCATAAAGCCTATGGTCGTAACCGATCCCAACCTTGCAAAGCTTGGAATCGCAGGGAAGATAACCGCCATTCTGGACGAGGCAAATATCTCCTACGGCTATTTTGATGAAACCGCCTCAAACCCCACAGTCGATATGGTCGAGGCTGTCGTCAAGGCCTATATCAAAGAGGGCTGTGACAGCTTTATCGCTATCGGCGGCGGCTCTGCAATGGACACGGCAAAGGCAGCAGCTGCCCGTATCGTCCGCCCCCGAAGAACTGTTAACCAGCTTGGCGGTCTACTGAGAGTTTTAAAGCGCATCCCCACATTTATCGCCGTTCCCACAACAGCAGGCACAGGCAGCGAGACAACTATCGCCGCCCTTATTACAGACCCCGAGACACAGCACAAATACGCCCTTATGGATCTCTGTCTCATTCCCCGCTACGCTATTTTAGATGCAGATCTCACTTTGGGACTGCCGCCCTTCATCACCGCAACCACAGGTATGGATGCTCTCACTCATGCAATAGAGGCATATCTCTGCTGGACATACAACACAAAAGAGAGCCTGCGCTTTGCCGAAGAGGCTACAAAGCTGATTTTTGAAAACCTTGAAAAGGCATACGCAGACGGAAGCAACAAAGAAGCACGTCAGAATATGATGATCGCATCCTTCAAGGCAGGCTTCGCCTTCACCCGTGCCGGCGTCGGCAACGTACACGCAATTGCCCACACACTTGGCGGCATCTACAACACAGCACACGGTCTTGCAAACGCGGTTATCCTCCCTGTCGTTTTAGAGGAATACGGAAAAGCCGCATATCCCAAGCTTGCCCGTCTTGCTGAGATCACCGGTGTTAAGACAGATGGCAGCGAGGAAGACAAGGCAAAGGCATTTATCGCCGAGATTTACGCAATGAACAGCCGCATGGGCATCCCCGAAAGCTTTGACTTTATCAAGGACGAGGACATTCCCCGCATGACAAAGTGGGCATACAAAGAGGCAAACCCCATTTATCCCGTCCCCGTTCTGTTCAACGAAGAAAAATATGCCGAAGTTATCGGCAAGATAAGAGCATAAGGAGCATATTTTATGAAGCTGCCTGTTTACGCCAAGGTAGACCTTACGTCGAAAGCCTGGGAGACTTTTCACATTTCCGAAGAGTATTTTAAAAAGTACATAGGCGGAAAGTGTCTGGCTGCCCGTCTGCTTCTGGACCTGACAGAGAAAGGTATTGACCCCCTCTCTCCCGAAGCAACGGTAATTATAAACACATCCCCCTTAAACGGCACAGCCTCTCCCTCTTCCTCCCGTTTTAACATGACCTTTAAAAATGTACTCACAGGGGGCATTGCCTCTTCAAACAGCGGCGGTCAGTTCGGCGTCATGATGAAGAGGGCAGGCTTTGACGGACTTATCATCACAGGCAAAGCTGAAAAGCCCACCATGCTCGAAATCGTTGACGGCACAGTCACCTTCAAAAGCGCGGAAGACCTTTGGGGCATGGACACCGAAGAGACGCAGCAAAAGCTCCCCAAGGCTTACGGCAAAATCGTCATCGGCACAGCGGGCGAAAACCTGGTGCGCTATGCTTCTGCTGCCTCTGGTGAGCGCATGAGCGGCAGATGCGGAACAGGCGCTGTTTTTGGAAGTAAAAACCTCAAAGCCATCATCGCCTTCGGCAAAACTCAGCCCGAGGTCGCCCACCCCGAAAAGTTTAAAAAGTTTGTCAAAAAGTGGATAACCTTTATCAAAAACCACCCCATGACAGGCGATTCTCTGCCCAAATACGGCAGCGCAGGCATCGTAAACAAGGCAAACGCATCCTACGCTCTGCCCACTCATAACTTCAAGTACGGTCACTTTGAAAAGGCAGACGCAACCTCCGGCGAAACTCTGGCTGAGACACGCCTTGTGAAAAACAACGGCTGTGTAAGCTGCCCCATTCGATGTGAGCGCCGCGTTATGATGGAGGGTAAAGAGGTAAAGGGGCCCGAATATGAGACACTTGGTCTGCTGGGTGCAAATATTGACTCGGACGACCTTGACATGGTGCTGAAAATCAACTACATGGCAGACGATCTTGGCATGGACACCATTTCCCTTGCCTCAACCATAGCTTTTGCCATGGAGCTTAAAGAGCGCGGCATTGCTGATTTCGGTGTTGAATTCGGCAAAACCGATAATCTTCCTGAGATCGTTACAAAAATCGCACATCGAGAGGGGATTTACTCAGATCTTGCCAACGGTACAAAGTGGCTCAGCGAGAAATACAGCGGAGCAGGCTTTGCAATGCACGTAAAGGGTCTTGAAATAGCATCTTATGAGCCGCGCAGAAGCGTGGGTATGGGCCTCGGCTATGCCACATCAAACCGCGGCGGCTGCCACTTAAACGGCGGATATCTGGCTCTTTTGGAGTCCGTCGGTGTTCTCTCCATCGACCCTCAAAATCCCGGAGCAAAAGCGCAGCTCTCCGTTTTCATGCAGGACGCGCTGGAAGCTGTCTCCTCAAGTGGAAGCTGCCTGTTCTCGGCACAGACTTTCGTACCCGCTATCCTGTTTAAAATGGGTCCAAACCACCCTGTAACACGTTTTATCGGCAAAGTCGCCGTACATGTTGGCGGAGTTGTAAACCTTCTTTTAAAGGCAACAAACCTTATATGCTTCAACTCCCTGTTCCTGCTGCCTCACGCCGAGAGCCTGCATCTTGTAACGGGGCTAAAAATGAAGACAGGTGATTTTATAGATCTGGGCGAGCGCTCCTTCAACCTTGAGCGTATGTACAACATCCGCGAAGGTCTTACCACGAAGGACGATACTCTCCCCGAAAGACTTCTCCGCACACGTCAGGACACCAATGACACATCTACGGTCGTGCCCCTTGACAAAATGCTGCCCGTCTACTATAAGACACGCGGCTGGGACGAAAAGGGCGTACCCACGGAAAAGAAGCTGAAAAAGCTTGGTATCATATAATGAATGTTACAGTAAAATATCGCGGTGAATTGAAAGACTTCACAAAACTTTCAGAAGAAACCCTTTCAGCCGCCACAATCTCCGATGTTTTAAATCACATAAAGATCACCTACGGAAAAGATGCCCTGAAAACCGCAAAGCGCATGGTCATCGCGGTAAACGGCAAGAGCATACTTCTCCTGAAAAACGAAAAAACCACCCTTTCAGACAGAGATATCGTCACATTTCTGCCCATCTGCGGCGGAGGATAAAGACAATACACAGTACTGCATAATCCTGCGGTACTGTGTTTTTTATTTTTCTCTTAAACATTTATTAATCCGATTGACTTAAATCTTTCTTCGCAGTAAAATACAGCCGTTTACAACAAAAACCGCATTTTCAGGTGAACACTATGTCAACAGCATATAAAACTGCGGCAAGACCGGGCAGAATCAACATCGCTTTCCAAAAGTTTTCAGGATTTTTTGAAAAGCACCCATATTCTCTCTGCGCCCTTACCGCACTTATTCTCAACTCAATAATCGAAATCTACAGCAGACATTCCATTGCAGATTATATCATCTCATGCTTTAAGTCTCCCTTTGTATTTTTCTACAGCATAATGATAATAACCCTTACTCTGCTAATATCTCTGCTGTTCACAAAACGCATCTTTGTGTACATGCTCATCTCAACCCTGTGGCTGGCGCTGGGCATAACAAACGGAACAGTTCTGCTGTTTCGCGTCACTCCTCTGACAGGTGTGGACTTTTCCATAATATGGTCAGTTTTGGGTATTATCGAGATATATCTCAAGCCATGGCAAATAGTCCTCATCTCCGCTGCCATACTGAGCGCCATTGTTCTTTTGGTGTTTTTGGCGATCAAAACTCCCAAAACAAAAGCCCTTATCAAAAAAGGTGCATTGAGCATCTTCACTCTCGGGCTCGCCATTCTTCTCGCCACCACCATCGGACTTGAGGCAGGCGCCATTTCGGATGAGTTCCCCAATCTTGCCGACGCGTACGACGAATACGGCTTTGCCTATTGCTTTGCAAGAAGCGTTTTGGATACAGGCATCAAACGCCCTGACAGCTACGACGATACAATGGACAACGTACGGTCGGACATCGAGGATAAAATGGTCTCCAATAACTCTGTCGCCGTTGCAAAGGGCGAAAACCCCAATGTTATCGTAATACAGCTGGAGTCTTTCTTTGACCCGACTTACATGACGGATTACACCCTTTCAGAAGATCCCATTCCCAATTTCCGCGCACTTAAGGAGACATGCCCTTCAGGCTTTCTGACAGTTCCCGCTGTGGGTGCAGGTACTGCAAACACGGAATTTGAGGTTCTTACAGGCATGACGCTGGACTTTTTCGGCACCTGTGAGTACCCGTATAAAACAGTTCTCAACGACACCGCCACCTGCTCTCTTTGCACAGACCTTAAGTCAAACGGATATGCCGCCCATGCCATGCACAATAATACCGGCACATTTTATGACCGCGACACGGTCTACTCCTACCTCGGTTTTGACACCTTTACTCCCCTTGAATATATGCTCTCCCCCACCTACAACGAAATAGGATGGGCAGATGACAGCGTCCTCACAAACGAGATAATACGCGCCATACACTCAACCGAAGAGCGCGACTTTGTTTTCGCCGTATCCGTTCAGCCTCACGGAAAATATCCCAGAGAGGAATATAACGGCAGTATTTCGGTAAGCGGCGGCACAGACGAAGGTCTTACCAACGCTGTTGAATATTATGTAAATCAAATCCATGAGGTAGACCTCTTTATCGGTCAGCTCATAGAAACCTTCAAAAATTTTGACGAGCCTGTTGTGCTGGTTCTTTACGGCGATCATCTGCCCGCACTTGAGCTTGAAAACAGCACCGTTTCCACAGGCGATATTTTCAAGACAGAGTATGTGTTTTGGAGCAATTGCAGCATAAAGGCAGAAAGCCGCGACCTTGAGTCCTGGCAGCTGGCACCGTACATTATGGAGACGCTTGAGCTTGAAGGCGGCCCCGTCACCACGCTCCACCGGGAGTGCGGAGACGATGAGACCTTTATGACCGACCTTGAAGCGCTGGAATATGACCTTTTCTACGGCGAGTTCAAGATGTTTGACGGTGAAAATCCCTATAAGCCCACAGAAATGCAGATGGGCGCAGTCCCCATTGAGGTCACAGGCTGGTTTGAAGCTGACGGAAATCTCTACATAAAGGGACGAAACTTCACCGAGTTCAGCAAGGTCTACATAGACGAAAGCGACGAAGAAACCATATTTATAAACCGCTTTACTCTTATGGTGCCCAACGTCACATGGGACGGCACAAGCAGCATTACAGTTGCTCAGGAAACAGAAGACGGAATCGTCCTCGGCTGGGCCGTAAACAAATAAACAAAACCTCACTTTTCATTGCGAAAAGTGAGGTTTTTCTATATTCTCTCAAATGTTTCTATGCTGAGTTTTTTATCTGTTTTCTCTACCGAGACAGGATTTTTCCAATCGCAGTAAAGCTCGGCAGGTACAGGATCCCAGCAGTAAATGTCCTCCCTCGGCACAAAGTGCGCCGTGTACAGAGGCACGCATTGCTCACCGTCCACCACATCGTCAAGGCACAGCGCCGCAAGCTCTGTGACGCAGAAAAACTCAGGCTTTTCAATAAGTCCGTATTTTCTGCCATCAAACTCAAAATATCCCATAAAAATATCGTTTCTCATGAAAGCGCTTCCGAGGAATGCCCCTGCATTGTCGATCCTGCGTTTGTTTCGGACAACATCAATTGTCTCGATGCCGTAGTGCTTCAAAAGCGCAAACGCCCCCTCGTCTATCACCTCTCCGGGGATGACCACAGGTATGGCAGGAGGACAGCCCACACCTGCATTAGCGCAGACACAGCCCAAAGATTCCTCAGCCGCGACCTTTTCCCGGGGCGACATCATCGCCTCACGAATCGTCATTTTCCGCTCTCTCAAAAGCCCCTCAAGGGGCTTTTTTGCGCTGTAGGCATAAGTATTTTCGCCCAACGCATGAATAACTCTGTCGTAATCTTTTTTCGATGTCTCAGGCGTTACCATGAGCACCAGAAAATCTGTATCAGAAAATTCACACTCTGCCTTGTGCTCTCTCAGCTTTTCCGCAAGGTCTTCCCCCGTAAGTCCATTGGGAGCGCAGATCGTTATTCTCAGAGGGTCGGTTTTTTCAAGCTTCCAGCCGTTTTGAGAAAGCTTTTCCTTTGTCTCGCCGCAAAGCGCCGCGGCTTTTACAAGCTTTTCCGCATAACCGTCCGCAATGTAGGCGTTACACTTATCAAGAGATGTCATAATGAGATAAGACGGGCTGGTAGAGCCGAACATCTCCATGGCTGTTTTGGCACTTTTCGCATAAACAGGGTGCAGTCTTTTCGAAAGATGCAGATATCCTCCGCCTGTTAAAACAGGCAGAGTTTTATGGGCGGAGTCGCAGCACATATCCGCCCCCAAGTCTATAGGATGCTGCGAAGGCTGCAGAAACTTAAGATAAGCCCCGTGGGCATTGTCCACCAAAAGGAGCGTTCCGTTTCTGCGGCACACATCAGAAATGGCGGCAATATCCGCCTGTCCGCCCAGATAGTCAGGACTTGTGATATACACGGCAGCAGCAGGTCTTTCTAAACTCTGCAGCGCTTTTTCCACGCTTTCCGCAGTAATACTGCAGGAGCAGAGAGAGCGCAGGTCCCCTTCGGGATAGAGCCAGCATACGTCAAAGTCCAGCATGGCAGCGGCATAGATAAACGCCTTATGCACGTTTCTCGCAGCAACTATAACAGGTTTTCCATACCTGTAATTCTGCACAGCAAGATAAAGCATTGCGCGAATGCTCTGGCTTGAGCCGCCTGCGGAATAAAAGGTGTGTCCGCTTTCAAAAAGAGAAGCCGCATTTGCCTCGCTCTCGGCGATGATACCCTCGTACTCATAGAGATTGCCCGCACCTTTTATCTCCGTGATATCCCAATTTTCCACGCCCAAAGCACCCGCACCTTTGTGTCCCGGCATGTGCAGGCGGGAAATATCGTTACCTATGTAATTTTCAATAAAATCAGCAATAGGTGTTTTCATAATTTAGTCGTCCATATCCTCGGCAGCTTTTATCATAATTGCGCACTCCATGCGCTTGCGGAACAGCTCACAGCCGGGCTCGTAAATGCCGCGGATAGAGCCTGATGCATGATATGCATTGGCTGCACAGCCGCCTGAGCAGTAAAGCTTTGCCCAGCAGGTCTTGCACTCCTCACGGGAGTATGCGTTACAGCTTCTGAAATCATCGCGGAGAGCGTCATTTGTAACGCCGTTCCATATATCGCCCAGCTTATACTCCTCTTCACCCACAAACTGGTGGCAGGGATAAAGGTCTCCCCAGGGAGTGACAGCCATGTATTCCGTTCCCGAACCACAGCCGGAAATGCGCTTATATACGCATGGACCGTCTGTCAGGTCTATCATGTAGTGATAGAATGTGAAGCCTCTGCCCTCTTTGCCTCGCTTGATCATTTCCTTGGCTAAGATCTCGTACTGCTCTTTTACGATCTCCAGATCTTCGGGAGTGAGTGCTGCAGGATCATCTGGAGCGCAGACAACAGGCTCCATGCTGAGCTCCTTAAAGCCCAGATCCAGCATGTGGAAAATATCCTTTGTAAAGTCAGGGTTTGCGTGGGTAAATGTGCCGCGCATATAGTAGTTTGCACCGCCGCGAGATTCAACCAGCTTCTGGAACTTGGGCACTATCTTGTCATAGCTGCCCTTTCCTGCGTGGTCAACACGCTTTAAGTCGTGAATTTCTTTTCGTCCGTCAAGGCTTAAAACCACGTTGCTCATCTCGCGGTTTGCAAAGTCGATAACATCGTCGTCTATAAGAACTCCGTTTGTTGTAAGGGTAAAACGGAAATTTTTGTTGTGCTGCTTTTCAACGCTTCTGGCATATTCAACCAGCTGCTTTACAACGTCCCAGTTCATTAAGGGTTCGCCGCCGAAGAAGTCGACCTCAAGATTTCTGCGTGTGCCCGAATTTTCAATAAGGAAATCCAGGGCGCGCTTGCCCACCTCAAAGCTCATAACTGCGCGCTCTCCGTGGTATTTGCCCTGAGATGCAAAGCAATAGTCGCAGTTTAAGTTGCAGGTGTGGGCAACGTGAAGGCAAAGCGCCTTTATTACATTACCGGAGCGTGCCTTGAATGTACCCGCCTTGTCCTCAAATGTGTCGGGAGTGAAGAGCTTGCCCGCCTCTGTAAGGGTGTGGATATCCTCAATGCAAAAGCGCAGCTCCTCTTCGGTCACGTCTTCTCTGTGACCGTATTTTGCCATCATCTCGGAAACAAGCTCATCCTCTGTTCTATCATGGAACAGCTCTATCATGTCGTAAGCCACCTCGTCCACAACGTGGATAGAGCCTGAGCAGGTGTCCAGAACGATGTTATATCCGTTTAATTTATACTGGTGTACCACTATGGGCATCCTCCGTTTCATAAACATAAAAATGCCGCCAATTCAGGCGGCATTTTTTAACATAAGTTACTTATTTCTCGCACTTCTGGTTTGCAACGCCGCAGCTTGTCTTGCAAGCGGACTGGCAGGATGTCTGGCACTCGCCGCAGCCGCCGTTCTTTGCGCTTTCGCAGAGGTCACGAGTATTGAGAGTCTTAATTCTTTCCATATTTCATTCTCCATTCTCTGAGTAGATTACTTTTAAACGGCATAGTCGCCTAGTTTTAATTAGAATACCACAGGGGACTTTACAAGTCAAGATATTTGAACTTTACAGCAACGTTTTGACGCTCTTCAGCTTTGTGCTTTTTCCACAAAACCAAATGTTCGATTTTATGCAAACATACAAATATAAAAAATTTTGAAAATAAATGTCACCTTTTGCCCTTTTCGCGACATATACAAGTAGAAGCAATTTTTTCGGAGGTGCAAATAATGAAACCAAAGCTGTCGTTAAAAACACTATACCGCAGCCCTGTGAGAACAGTACTGACCTTTATTTTACTCGCCGCTGTGACTTTCGCTCTTTTTGCTCAGGTCATAGAATATTCCGTTGCTGAGCGTGAGATGAAAAAAGCTGTCGAACAGTATGACGGAGTACTGACGGTGGAGAGCTCTCCGCTCAACAAAGACGCTGCAGAATCACATACTCCTGCATATATGTTTTCAGATGAGCGTGTCAGCGTCAGTCATTTATCTCCATATTTGCAGGAATACTTTCGTTCTCTGGCTTATGAACATTTGACTGCGGAGCAAATAGACACACTTTCAGCTCTTCCGTATATCACTCATACCGATACACGTTATATGACCGCCGGCTACTCTGATACATACACAAGAGTTGATGACGGGCGGGAATATTACAACTATACTCAACAATGTGTTATTGAAGCAACTGTTGAATTCTTACACGCAGGAAGAATCACCGTCGGTGATATAGAGGTCATAGGCGGCGTCCCCATGAACAACTTCAATTATTTTCCCAGCGTTTTTGTTGTCATGGAGGATACCAACTCAATGTCAATGATCGTGCAGGAAGGATATCCCCTTGATGAATATCTGGTATATATGCGCTACGGCATAACGGAACGAATCACCACCATGATAACCGGTGACGCAAAGTACGGATGGAATCTTATCGATACTTTGGAAGTCGGCAAGCGATATCTGTTCGTCGTACGCTATGACAATTACACCATAAGCTATGATTCCACCCCTCAGTACATACTCACAGACCCCTTTGTCAACCAGTATTGCGAGGCTGTAATTCCACTTGAAGGTGAACCTGAGAATTATCTTGAAACCGAAAAGTTTTCCGACATCCGCAGATACATAGACAATATCAACACAAGACTGCACACCTTTGACGTTGTCTATACAGAAAGCACCGGCAGCATAAGATATTTTGCAGACAAAACCATAGACGTATCCGAAGGCAGAGGTCTCACCAAAGAGGATACCGCAAATAAGGCAAACGTCTGCGTAATACACTTTGACATGGCTGTTGAACACGGTCTTTCAGTCGGCGATACCATAACCATTAAACTGGGCGACAAGCTGTTTGAGCAGTATATAAGCAATGGTGCTATTGCCGTTTCCCCTTATCAGGAGTCCGAAAACCTTACAGAGGTCACATTGGAGATAGTTGGTCTTTTTAAAGACAGCAGAAGTGATGATTTAGTAACGAGTGACCCCTCATGGTCATACTCGGCAAACACCATTTTTGTTCCCAAGCATCTGCTGAACGTGCCGGAGGAAGAATTAAAAAACCACACTTTCTCCCCTTCCGAAGTCAGCTTTGTAGTAGAGGACGCATGGAATATCATTGCATTTACAGAAGAAAGTCTTCCGCTGATAAGCAGTATGGGTCTTACCGCCGTTGTCTCTGATGGTGGCTGGGCGGATATCATGTCAGGTTACAGAGAGAGCGAGCGGCTGTCCGTTATCAAGATTTTAGTTTTGACCGGCGCTGTATTTATATCCACCTGCTTTGTTGCCTTTCTGTACGTTGTAGGCAAAAAGCGCGACTACGCCATCATGAGAGTTTTAGGCACCTCGAAGAAAAAGTCTGGAAAAGCACTTCTTCTGCCGCTGCTTGTCATAACTGTAATTGCGGTAACAGTCGGCAGCTGTGCTGCGGTTATATACACACAGCACACCATTTCAGCCAGCGACTCCATCAAATACCTGTCAGGCATTATGACAGTTGATGTCAGCATACCTGCAGGCATCGTACTCAGCTGCGCTTTGGGTGAAATTGCACTTACATTACTTCTCGCTCTCTGCCTCATCGGAATAATGGGAAAGAGCTCTCCCCTTGCTCTCATACAGGCTCAGGTACAAAAGCAGAAAAAGAAGTCCCTCAAAAAGAGCAAAGCCACAGCAGCACCGGAAATTTCCGAACCCGTAATTCTGGGAGAATGGGTGTCTATAGAGCCTGCGAAACATGACGGAAAGAGCAGAAGCGTAAGTTTTGTACTGCGGTTTGTGAAGCGCCATATAAAAAGGACCGCAGGTAAGGCAGTAATGCTGATTTTGGTAACATTACTGCTGCTCAGCGTAGTCGGACAGCTCGCTGTTATGGATGCGGCTTATCACACGCTGTACAGCGAGACTCCTGTTATATCCAATTACGCAGGCTCGCTGAATCTAAATTATGTAAGCCAACTCATAGAGTCAGGCTACGTCAAAGATGTGTATTTTGAAGAGACCTCAGGCATCTCTGTAAACGAACGTATGTTTGCAGCATATATCACAAGCGATGTCGAACGGCTTACAGGCGGAAGAGCAGAAGTGATCTGGGACGAGGGCAGAAGCGCCGCCGACCTGCAGCAAGTAAACAGCGTTGTGGTGGTTGAGGAATCCGTAATGGACATTCTCGGCATCGAGCTTGGCGATACTGTTCTGTTTGCAAAGCCTTATGATGTTGGTAAAATAAAGAATTCATATCTGTCTGAATACATTGAAACACACGGCAAACCTAACCTTGACCCAAACAGCGAGGAATATGCACAATGGGAAAACGAGGTTTTGTCTCTGTATTCCGATGAAATAGATGCCGAGCTTGCAGAGATTTCCCATGAATTCACCGTCATCGGCTATGCCGTTACCGATGAGAAAGAATATATCGGCTGCGTGTTCACCTCAGGTTGTCTTGAAATAGCAACAGGCTACGGCAAACTGGTGATTCTCGACATCATAGAGGCCACACTTATCGACAACTGGAAGATAGATGAATACCGTGAGTTCGGAGAGGCATTGGCTGCGGCAAACCTTACAGGTGAGATAGCCTTTCTCATGGACACGTCGAAGCTGGACAATGTTCTGAACAATATCAAGCTCATGGATACGCTGTTTCCCATAATCGTCGCGGCAGTTTTGGTCATCGGTGCATTCCTGTGCGGCTTACTCATAGTACAGACCTCAAAGGATATTGCCATTATGCGTATTCTGGGCACATCAAAACGCAGAGTGCGCATCATAATGATAACCGAACACACATTTTTGTGTCTTATAGGCGTTCTGCTGTCACTTATCATAATGCTTATCCGCAAAGCAGGCGTCGATGTTTTTCTGCAGATGCTGAATGTATGCGCTATGTACCTTTGCGCCGTTCTTGCATCGTCGGTAATAGCCTCCGCTATGGCTTCACGCAAAAATGTACTTGAGCTTTTGCAGACAAAAGAATAGACAAAAATACCGAGTGCGAATGCACTCGGTATTTCTTATTCCGTAAAAGTATATTTTTCCATGTTTCCCCTGCCGTCGCCTGTTACATAGCGGATATCACCGTTTTCACAGGTAGTCTTTTCTATAACGGGGAAATTGCTGTTATGCCGCACATATTCATCGGGGCAACGGATATCTATCTCAACAACGCTTTTTTCGGCGCCAATATCTTCTCCACAGGGGCGTTTTTTCTCAACAAAAAGCTCATATTCGGTCATAAAAATACTCCTTATTTCAAATTATGACCGTATTATGCCCGTTTCGCCTTACGAAAATGTATATCTGACCAGATTTCCCTTGCCGTTGCCCGTGACGATAATAACATCGCCGTTTGCCATTTCGGTTTTTTCCATTACAGGGTATCTTTTATTCTCTTCAACGTATGCATCGGGACTTTCAGCTTCAATTTCAATGATCTGCTTGTTTGCATATCTCTCGCCGCCACAGGGATTGATCTCTTCAATGATTACTTCGTATTCATTCATGAGGCTCTTCCTCTTTCTTTTAATTTTTAATTATCTGAACACTAAGACCGTTGGGGTCTGTTACGAAAAAGCACTCTAAGTGTCCGCCTAAGATCGCAGGCTCTGCTGCGAGGATGCCTGTCTCTCTCGCCTTATTTAAAAGTGCATCGTAATCATCGGGCGCCACGCCTACGGAGATACAATCGGATACTCTTGAAGGAGAAACCGCTGCGTTGTAGATAAGCTCTATCTGAAAGCCCTTGTCATCTGCGAAAAAAGCCAGATTCATAGGTCCTGCAGACATCTCGTTTGCAGGCTTAAGTCCCAGATAGTCTCTGTAAAAAGCCTTGGATGCCTCAAAATCCGCTACTTTTATTGTTACCCAGTTGATAGTCATTTTACAAACCTCCGTTTGATCTTTGGCTATATGATACTGTTAAATCCCGATGGTTTCAAGCTCTTTTTTCAGTGTAAACAGTACATAGCACGTCCACATCGTAATAACAAAAGCCGCAATAAGCAGAGCTATCGCCACAGCCTCGATATTATACCAAGGAAGCGGCAGGGCAAGAATCATCATGATTACAGTATTTACAGTTCTTAAACGCAATATTTTTCTGCTTCGCGTACTGCCGTATTTTTCCGCTGCATTGGCAAGATTTGTAAGCAGCTGGAAATGAAAATACATGCTTACAACAGCCATGACATACCCTGCGATATTTAAAACCGTGCCCAGCGTTCCCGTCTCAAAAGACACGCCGAACATCACCGCTGTCCACTTAATAAGCTCCCACACCGCCATGGCGGTGCCGAGGGGTTTTAAGAGCTCAGCCGACCGCTCTTCCTCACTTAAATCGGGCAGAGCGCGCAGCATAAACATATATCCCAGCCAGTTTGGCAGAATACTTACGGTGTTGATATTTATATCAAGATAGATTAAAACATAACCCCATGCTATGCGCTTTACCGCGCTGCAAAGTCTTTCCCTATCGCTCATTTTTGCCTCCTTAGCCTGAGTAATATAATCCGAACACGCCTGATAGTGTGTCTGATAGGCTCAGGCTTCATTTCATTCATTGATGGGCGACAGCCCATCTGCTTCATTCAATTTCGCCTGAATCAATCATCCAACTCTATCAGGTCGAAGATTTTTGGGCTGATAGTTCGTTTTGATGCGAGGCATCTCTTTGCAGACGGGATTTGTTCCCTTCAAAAAGCGATAACGATGCATCAAGACGAAAAATCACCTCAAAAACGGGTTCTGATTATATTTCTCAGGCTAACAAAAACTCCTCTACAGCCACATCATCCCACACTATCTGCACGGCGTAGGCGTTCGGAAGCTCAACAGGATCTATGCCCACGCTGCCCCAGCCTCCGCCTCCACCGGTTTTGATAATGCCGTTAAAAGATCCGTCCACCCACTCAGACTGATAGCTGTACTCTCCCGAAACGGCGCCTTTCCCCGCACCAATCTCAGTAAATTCATACTTATCTTCTGCATCATCAAGGGGCACAACTTCCATACCTACGTAGTTTTCAGGCTCTGCAGCTGTGGTTTTTGTGTTCATGTCGTACACGTGGCGGTTCCATATCATAACATAGCTGAACTCTGCGTTGAGTTTGGGTGCTTCGTCAAAATAATCCTGATTCCACCCCGAGGTTCCCGTATTGTATATTTCATACTCAA
Organism: Oscillospiraceae bacterium; assembly: GCA_017461585.1. Classification (GTDB taxonomy): domain Bacteria; phylum Bacillota; class Clostridia; order Oscillospirales; family Oscillospiraceae; genus Alloscillospira. Next base: position 46,818 of record JAFTYM010000013.1, read on the forward strand.
GGCTTTGACCCAAAGTTACGCTTCCGTACTCACCCTGTACCTCAAACACATTGACAAGGGGCAGGTCAATATCGTTTACCTCTCGGTCAAAAATCTGTCTTTCACCTGTTTCCTCAACGACCCAACCGTTATTTTGGTAAACAGTAACAGGAATAAGCACAGTTCCGCTATTATACTCTCCCATCTCCTCGTCATACTCTCCGTATGTGCTTATGGCTATCACGGCGCTGTAAGTGCCGTCTCCGTTTGAGACCACATTGTACAGCGTATATCCGCTGTCCTTATCCACATAGTCAAGCTCCGCCCCCGACTCAACATGATATGCCACCCAGCCGTCCTCACAGCTTTTCAGCATTTCAGCCATCAGCTCATCATGCGCATCTAAAGGCGATGCTGCCGCCAGATACACTCCGTTTTCAAGGATAAGTCCCTTGGCATAAGTATCCAGCGCACCGGGGATAGTACCGCAGCGATTTATGCGCACAACAGCCATGCTGCGGTCCAGCTCATTTTCCCATACAGGCATCAAATCCTGCTGAGACACGGTATAGCTGCTGCCCGACAGGAGTATGCTGGCAGTAAACACAACAATACACAGGGAAACAAGCGCCATTCCGCGGGGATACTTTTTAAACCGCACAATAGCTTCAATGCGCCGCGCAATATTTTTGCCGCCGTTGGATATGGACGTAGTTCCTGCTGCGCGGGCATATCGGTCGTTTGCCATGTCAAGGAGGATAACTCCGTATTCACGGCGCTCCTCGCCCTCAAGGCGCTCCAAAACGCGCTGATCGCACAGCGATTCCATGTCGTTTGATATGCGGTCAAAAACATAGTGCATAAATGGATTACACCAATGAAGCGCTCTCAAAATGCTCCACAGCACACTCTGCAGCGCATCGTGATATTTAACGTGCAGGAGCTCATGGAGAATTATTTTATCATCGGGTACCGTACCCTTCGGCACGGCCAGAATGGGTTTTATGCTTCCGCACACAAAGGCAGATCCGATTCCCTCAGCTTCAACGATCCTGCACATTTTCAGCCCGTATTTTTCCGCCACGCGGTCTGCTGCTTCCTGCAAAGCTTCTGAGGGCACATCCCCCTTTTTCAGAATGACTCTGAGGCGGACATACGAAAATGCGTACCAAAGCAAAGATACTATAACTCCGCCGGCATACACAGCAAAAAACCAGTCTGTGACACTCTTTGGAATTTCAAAAAGCGCCGGCAAAAACCACGCATTTTCAAGGGGCACGAAAGCTGAGGAAAATTCGGAAACCAAATTTTTCTCGCAAAAGCTTTTCAGCATCTCTATCCACAGAGGCAGCGGCACAAACACGCCCTGTTTTATGCTGATTGGGACAAAGGTGCGCAGCACCAGCGCCGCCCATACGCCGTATTGCCATCGCGGCGACAGTTTATCCTCTAAAATCCGTTTGATTATGAGAATGAACCCTGCCGAAATCGAAATCGTAAGGGTAAAAATAAGGAATTGCCAGATATTTCCCAAATATTACACCTCCATATCATCAAGAAGACCGCGAAGCTTCGCTACTTCCTCCTGCGAAATTTTAGACTCCTTCAAAAACGCAGCTATCATATCTCCAGCAGCGCCGCCGTACACTCGCTTTAAAAGCTCATCGCGCTCATTTTTTGCGCAATCCTCACGGGAAACACCTGCGCGGTAAGGTTTTGTCTCTCCGCGGTCGATTATTACCAGACCCTTTTTCTCCATACGGGTAAGGTATGTGTGTACGGTGTTTTTATTCCATCCGTTAGCCTGTATCTCTTTTAACGAAAAGCGTTCACCTGACCAAAGTATCTCCAGAACGCTCCACTCGGCATCTGTAAGCTTCATATTCAAAACCTCCTACAATTGTAGTATGCATATATACTACAATTGTAGGATATATTTGTCAAGAAAAATATAGGGTATCTTTCGACACCCTATATAAAAGCTAAGGTAATTCACATATAAAAATTCCTTCTTCTGTCGTGAGCGTACAGTACAGCTTTCCATTCCATACCTCAAGAAGAACCGAGCCAACAAGGGTAAAGTTGACATCGTCCCAGACCGCTATATCTTCAACTCTGCCGTCAGGATAAAGTGCCTTAAACTCGATGGATTTGTACGCTCTCACAGCGCAGACAACATATTCTCCGCCGTCTGCCACCGCGTGTGTGCGGCTTTGTATCTCCGTCATAACAGCATCTTCGTCGCCGTCTAAAGCCCTGACAAACACTCCGCTGCTGTTATCAGATGACATATACGTTTTATCTCCGCTTATACACGCATCAACGCTCGTCCTCACCGCAAACGGAGCACTTTTCCATAAAAGGGTATGTGTTTTTGCGTCATAACACGACACGGAAGCATCTGCGTTGTCTTCAATAATTATATATTCTTCATTTTTATCAATAACGGGACTTCTTCCGATTGCCGTTTGTGTTTCTTCGCCTGTATCAATCAAAAACAGCGTATCTTCCCATGTTTTGTCATTTATAAGATAAACTCTGTTGTCATAGGAACACTCGACCCAAGAATACTCTCCTTCGAGCTCGTATATGATAACTTCTTCCGTCAAAGGATCATATTCGCAGAGATCATTTTCCGAAAGATAATAAAACCTCTCATTCTCCCTGTTCCATGCACAAGGTAAGCCTACCCACGGCAGCTTTTGCACATACTCCTCGTTATCTTCTTCATCCAAGCGATAAAGGTAGTTGTTAAAATCTCCGTTTTCAAATTTGCATCGAACTGTCCAGAATTCATTTTCTCCGGGGCACAGCTTGTGTATATATACAGGTGCGCCTGTGTAACTCTCTTCCGCAAGCTCGTCCGACGGTGTATTTTCGTCATAACTTTCAGCCTTGCCGCATCCAAGTAAACTCAGAAGCAGTACTGCGGCAGTAAAAATAACAACAATCTTACGCATACGCTGCACCTCCTTACAGTTAGGACGCTTGAAATATCAAATTGTTCCAAGCGTCCTTAAAATTTATCTGTTATAAAGTTTATTGTAATAATCGAGACTGTATCCGACCAGCTCGTCCTGTGCGTGCTGCGTATCCTCTCTGTCTTCGCAGAAAAGCCAACACATTGTTCTGCCCGTCTCACCGTAGCGGTCAACAAAGCCGTGTATACGTGCATTTATCTCCTCTTTTGAAAGTCCTGCGGGGATATCAAGGGGGAATGTAAATGCCATATCCTTTCCGTATGTGTCATACAGGAAGTCATTGTCATTTACGCCGCGCTGAGGTGTCCAGTGGTCAACGCCCATCTCCAGCATTGCTGGAACATAGGCCTCGTTCTTGCCGCAGGAGTGGAGCTCGACAAACTTGCCCTGCTCGTGGACAAAGTCAAAATATCTCTTGGTAGCGGGCATGATCTGCTCACGGTGCATATCCACAGAGAAAAAGCCTGCGCGCTGTGTTCCCCAGTCGTCGTGATAGCAGATGCCGTCAATCTGACCGTAGTTGTCAAACACCTTGCCTGTTACCTCTATCTTGTAGTCCGCCATCTTCTGGAAAAACTCCTCCAGAAGCTCAGGCTCCTCGTAAAAAGCCATCAGGGATTCTTCAAAGGGGATAAGCTCATGAAGGCGCTCAAAAATACCCTTTACGCTCTCAAAAATATGGGGTCTGTCGGGGTCAAGTCTTGATGCTATTTTCTTACCGTCTGTCTCAAAGTCAACGCCTGTAATGTCGGGCCACTCCAGCTCCTCTTTCCACTTATCAAACGCGGAAATGGTTCTTGTGCCGGGCTTTGTGATCATGCCGCCTGTGCTCCATGTACCCGTCCACAGAACGCCCCACCAGTCATAACCCTCAACCTCGGGCACGTTGCACTCTTCGATCGCATCGGGCCATACGGTGTTGTATTCAAAGCCGTAAACGGGCATCCAATAAGGCTTTTCGCCTTTAACACAGCGGATGTAGTTTTCTCGAACGCTGTAAGGTCTGCCCTCAATTTTGGGCTTTACCTGCTGCATCAGCCAGGGGAATGTGCCCTCTCTCTGCCACCACTGTGTATAATCACGCGTTCTGGCGCGTTCCATAAATTTTCCTGCCATTTTTTGCACCTCTAAAACATCTTAAAGCCTGAAATTGCCGCAAAATCGCCGAAGGGTGAAATACATATCTCGCCCTCAGCCTCGCGGAGCTTTGCCCAATGTCCGCTGCAGGGCTCGTCAAGGGGAACGCCCTCGTTTTTGATGAGTGCTTTTCTTACGTCCTTGCCGTCAAGGTCGCGGGGACGTACGCCATTTTCAAGAGCCATGTGCACGGCAACGGCTGCTGCGTGGCCTGTTCCCATGGCGGGACCGATAATTCTCATGGCACCGTTTGCGTGGAACTCGGAAGAGCAGCATCTGCCGACAGTGAGCAGGTTGTCAACCTTCTTGGGCAGCAGGCTGCGGTAAGGAATTTCGCAGTAATCTCTGGGGTTGGGACGAACCTCCATGCCCTCTGGCTCACCGAAGGGGTGCATCTCAGCTATACAGCCGCCCTGAAGTGTAACTGCGCTGCCGTGGGGATTTCTCATGTGATAGTGGCGCTGGAATGTAAGTCTGCTGCTGGTAGGGTGGTGGCAGTCCAGAACTTCAGGGAATCTGGCGATACCGTCGTCAAATTTTGTGCCGCAGCAGACATCCTCTGCCTTCAGCATATACTCGCCGAATACCCGTCTTGAGTCACGGACGCCGGGCAGCGAGCCTGTACCGATTATGCGGATATTTTCAAATCCGGGCACACACTCTCTTAAAAATACCATAAACTTCTGCATCATCTGATGCTGCTCAAGGATCTGACGGCTGATATTTTCAGCGTCTGTGTTCTGGCAGTAATAGCTGTGGAATGCAAATGTAACAAACTCTGAATCCTCAGGAGGTGTATTTGGAATCATAACCTTAAAGAAGCCTGTGTCGCGGTTTGCCACATGGCGCACCAGCTTGCCCTCTTCTATCCACTTCTCTTCAAGAACATATACAAGGTTGAGAGGTCTTTCCACACCTGCATCAAGCTGCTGCTGGCGGAATTCCTGCTCAGCCTTCATATATTTGGGCACGTTAAAGCCTGCCCAGCGTGAGCCCTGAGTTGTGGACATACTTAAGCCTGCAAAGTCCGCACCTCCCACTTCATAGGGAACACCGCTCATCTCGGCAACATCGCCGTCGCCTGTGGCGTCAATGAACATTCTTGCATTGACGGCAATTTTGCCCTGCTTAGTGTGGAAGATGCACTTTTTGATAGTGCTGTCATTTTCCATTTCAACATCTACGCAGACAGCGTCGTACATAACTCTTGCACCTGCTGCTGTGACCATATTTTCAAGGACAAATTTGCCCCATTCGGGTTCAAAGGAGGGATTTCTGTAGTAGTCAACATCGCCCGACTGCATAAGCTGACCGACCTCGTCCAGCTTCTGGCAGAACTCAAGGCAGATACCCTCGATATTTCCCGCAACCTGAGGCACATAGCCATTTGTTGCCAGTCCGCCGAGAGATACACCCTTTTCAAACAGCATAACATGCAGACCCTTACGAGCCGCCGCAATTGCCGCTGCACATCCGCCGACACCACCACCGATGATGGCTAAATCACAATAAAATTCTCTTCTGATTGGCTGCATACAAAATCCTCCCTGTCTTAAAATTACATTGCGTTTGCTCTAAACTGCAGATTATAGAGATCGGCATAAGTTCCTCCCAGAGCCATAAGCTCTTCGTGGCTGCCTTGTTCTGCTATCTGTCCTTCGGACACAACAGCGATCTCATCTGCGTTTTTAATGGTCGAAAGTCTGTGGGCAACTACAAGTGTTGTTCTTCCCTTGCAAAGCTCGTCCAGCGCCTGCTGGATAAGGATTTCTGTTGTATTGTCAAGAGCAGATGTTGCCTCGTCAAGGATGAGAATAGGCGGGTTTTTAAGGAATACCCGGGCGATGCTGAGACGCTGCTTCTGTCCGCCTGAAAGTCTTACACCGCGCTCACCTATCTGTGTATCGTATCCGTCGGGAAGTGTCATGATATAGTCGTGGATATTGGCGCGTTTTGCCGCCTCTATTACCTCTTCCTCTGTTGCATCAAGTCTGCCGTAGAGAATATTGTCTCTCATGCTTGCATTGAAAAGGTAAATATCCTGCTGCACAATGCCGATGTTGCGGCGCAGAGAAGCAAGAGTTATGTTGTTGATATTCATTCCGTCGATTAAAATTTCACCCGACGTTACATCGTAAAAATGAGGGATAAGGTGGCACATAGTGGTCTTGCCGCCGCCGGAAGGTCCGACGAGGGCAAAAGTCTCGCCCTTTGCAACATCTAAGCTTACACCGCTTAATACATCCTTTTCATCATCATAACGGCAGACGACATTTTTAAATTCAATGTGTCCGTCAAGAGTGTCAACATCTACGGCATCGGGTGCGTCCTTTTCGGGCTCTTCGTCCATAATCTGCACGAAGCGCTCAAAGCCTGTAATACCGTTCTGGAACTGCTCCATGAAGTTTATGAGAGTTGTCAGCGGATTTAAAAACAGGTTTATGGACACGATAAATGTAGAATAATCTGCAAAATCTATTTTTCCTGCATACATGAAAAGTCCGCCTGCAATAAGGACGATAACATTGAAAACATCTGTGATAAAAGAAGTTGTGGAATGGAAAATGCCCATTGCCTTATATGCGTCTTTTCTGGCATAAGTGAATTTAAGGTTGTTTACCTCAAACTTTTCCTGCTCTTTTTCTGCATTTGTAAACGCCTTTGTGACGCGGATGCCTGAAATGCTGCTCTCAACGCTGGCGTTTATCGCAGCTGTGTGCTCTCGGCTTCTTGTAAAGGCATCTCTCATTTTGCCGCGCAGCTTTAAGGTGATGTACAGCATGATAGGCAGAGTGATAAACAGCAAAAGTGTGAGCCAAATATTTATGGTTGCGAGATATATGAATGCGATTATGATGGACACACCGCAGATTATGACGTTTTCGGGACCGTGGTGCGCCAGCTCGCTTATCTCCATAAGATCGCTCGTCATACGCGTCATAAGTCTGCCGGTCTCGTTATTGTCAAAAAACTTATAGGGCAGCTTTTCAAGATGGCTGAACATATCGCGGCGCATCTGTGCCTGCATTTTTATACCCATCATGTGTCCCTCATACTGGACGTAGTAGCGAAGGAGCATACGGATAACGTACAGCGCAAGTAGGACAACACCGCAGATTATGATAAGGCGGTAATTCTTGTTGGGGATAAAATCGTTCAGCATATTTCTTGTTACCATAGGGTAAACGATACCGATAAGGGCAACAAAAAAAGATGCCAGCATGTCAAGGGTGAACACCTTGATATGGGGCTTGTAGTAACTTATAAATCGTTTTAGCATAGGGGTCTCTCCTGTTGATCTTTTATTTTACTAAAGAATACCACTTTTATCCGAAAAATGAAATAAAAAAGTGTCTTTTGCTTTACAAAAGACACTTTTAAACATTCTATAATGCTTTCTGCTTTTTCCTAAGTATGAAATACAGTATCATCTGCGCTATCCAGGTGACTATCCAAGAGATAACGTATGCCACATAAAGGCCCTCAAGGGTGTGGAATTTGGGCAGCTGGAATATTGTATATATCCACGCAAGTCTGACGCCGCAAACGCCCAAAACCGTAATGAGCATAGGAGCAACAGACGAACCCATGCCGCGGATAACTCCCGTGGAGGTGTCCATAAGACCGCACAGGAAATACGGAACACTTATATAGAGCAGACGCACAACGCCAAGCTCTATAGCCTCTGCAGAGTCTGTGATGTAAATTCCCAGCAAGGGACGCGCAAAGACATAGGTAAGAACGCCCAAAACAAGACCCAAAACCGCAGTACAGCCAAGACTTATCCACATTATCTTCGCAACTCTGTCATACTTCTTTGCGCCCATATTCTGACCGGAGAAATTAAGCGCAGTCTGATGGAACGCATTCATGGCAATGTATGTAAAGCCCTCAAGGTTTGATGCCGCAGCACTTCCTGACATAGCAGCAGCTCCAAAGGAGTTGATGGATGACTGGATGATAACATTTGAAATCGCAAACAGGGAACCCTGAAGTCCCGCAGGAAGACCGATGCGGATCATCTTCACAAGGGGTTTTTGGCTTATGCGCATCTTGCGAAGCTCAAGTCTGCAGCTGTCGGTTCTTCTCATAAGTGCTATGACAACGAGAACTGCCGCCAGCGTCTGAGACAGGGATGTGGCAAGGGCAACACCTGCAACGTCCATATCAAAAGATACGACGAAGAAAACATTAAGAACCACGTTGAGAACACCTGATATTGTGAGATAGATCAGCGGTCCCTTTGTGTCACCTGCAGCACGCAGTATGGCAGAGCCGAAGTTATACACCATGCTGGAGATCATTCCTGCAAAATAAATTTTCATATATACCGCAGAAAGACCTATAACATCTTCCGGTGTCTTCATCAGCTCGAGGAAAAATTCTGCACAGGCTATACCTATAACAGTAAGTACAGCACCGCATATAACAGCAGCAGGCATAGCTGTGTGCACAGTGTCTCGCAGTTCTTCGTCATGACCTGCACCGATAGCATGAGCCGATGCAACACCTGCGCCTACGGAAAGTCCGATAAACAGGTTTGTTATAAGATTTATAATAGAACCTGTCGCGCCTACAGCAGCAACGGAAATACTTCCGCAAAATCTGCCTACCACCACAAGGTCTGCGGCGTTGAACAGAAGCTGCAGCACACCTGTAAGAATTATGGGCACGGTATAGGCTACCATCTTTTTAAAAAGCGGCCCATGACACATATCCATAGCTGAGCTTTTCATTTAAAATACGCCTTCTTTCAAATTTTGGCTAAAAAACCTCTTCGGGGGGATCCCCAAAGAGGCTTTTATTAAAATTTCTTACTTACCCAGAATAATCTTTGTGAGCTCCATAGGATCTACGATGGAACCATCCTTGTAAACTCTCATGTTGCCGCTGGCGATCTCGTCGATGAGGATAACTTCATCGTTGTTGTAGCCAAACTCGAACTTGATATCGTACAGGTCGAGACCCTTCTGTGCCAGTTCGTCTGCAACAAGCTTTGTAATAGTGAGAGTCTGAGCCTTCATGTCGTTGAACATCTCCTGGCTCATGATGCCGAGAGCTGCAAGGCCTTCGGATGTTACAAGGGGATCGCCCTTCTCGTCATCTTTGAGTGTAGCCTCAACATAGCCGCCCTCTAAGGGTGTACCGTCTGCAATGTATGCACCGTAGCGGCGGATGAAGCTGCCTGTTGCCTTAAGGCGGCAGATTACTTCAAGGCCCTTGCCGAATACCTTTGCAGGCAGAACTTCCATTGTGGCATCCTCAAGATTTGCGCTGACATAGTGAGTTTTGATGCCTGCTTCCTTCAGAAGCTCGAAGAAGAGGATAGATGTCTCAAGGTTGGCACGGCCGATACCCTCGATTGTGAGACCGACAGTATTTTCACCGGGATCGAAAACGCCGTCTTTACCGGTGCAATCGTCCTTGAACTTCAGCATTACATTGCCGTTGTCAAGCTCGTAAACGTCTTTTGTCTTACCTTCATAAACTTTTTTCATTATGTTTTTCCTCCATATCAGCACAAATATACCCGAATCGGGCTCTTGTTACAAAAATCATCTCGGACGGCTAATTTTATCACACATTTTTTTAAAATAAAATAGCGTATCTTACGTTTTGATAACCTTCTGAAAAAAATTTTTGTGCGTTTTCTATAAAGTGCACACTACACCGCAAAAAACGGCTCACATTCTATCTTTTCAAGCTGCTCTTTCAGCGTCGGATAAACCGTATAATCTATAGGCATGGAGATGTCCGCCTGACCTATGGCATCAAACAGCTCCTTGAACATGCTCTGTGCATCGCCGTCCACATCGGCAACAAATATATAGCTCATCTCAACACCGTTTTTCAGCTTTGCAAAATAAGCCTTTTTAACGTCTGTTCTCTCTTTGAAAAACGCCGCAGCCTTTGCCTGTATGTTCTGTGCTTCCGCATCGTCGGAAGCAGGAAACAGCTCTAAGCTGCCGCCGTCTGCTGCATATTCGGAAGTGTTTTCATTCATCATGACCCTGATGGATTCTTCGGGAATGACCACACTTTTCGTAAATGCGTTGAGAAGCATATTGGAAACTTCCGTGCTCTCCATAATATATCTCGCAGATGACTCAAAGGGCAGCGTTGCCCAGGAGAGGCTCTCTGCATATTCTGTGTGTATCTGACTTTCCTCGGAGAACACGGGATAAAACTGGGTTCCGTCCTCAGACTCCAAAATATAGGGCATTGCGCCGTATTCCGTCTCCATAAGCGGCACCCAGGTCTCGGTTTTCTTGAGAATTGCAAGTACCGTCAGGAAATTGGTATCGTTATTATCCGCATTATAAACTTCCGCTGCAAATGTCAGAGGATTCTTCTGCGGCACAGCCGCAGCCTCCTCCTTGTTTTTCTTCTTAAACATATCAAAAAGACCCATAAATTTGTCCTCCTTTTTCTATATATTATATCAATTCCCCGCCCGTTGCAACTTGCTGATGATGTTGCACAGACTAAATATTCAGCAGCACAAGGGCTGCGAGGATAATGCCCAGAGCTGCCCATTGCCGCTTGCCCAATTTTTCCTTAAACGCAAGAACACCAACAAGCGTTACCACCAGTATCGTTGCAACGCTGAAAGTGGGATATGCGATAACAGCGTCCACACTCTCTAAAGACTTCAGCAGAAACTTTGCGGAAAAGAAATTCGGGATGCCGATAAGCGCACCGTAAATCAGCTCATTTTTACCGATTTTCTGCTTTTTATATACCATCAGGCACAGGCAGAGAATAAAGGCTGTAGCAAAGGTGTACAGCAAAAACTGCTGAGAGAGTGCCGCATTTCCCACTTCCTCAAACACTTTTGACATGGCATCTGCAGTTCCGCCGCAAAGCAAAAGCAGTATAAGTCCAACTTTAAAGCCCCTGCCGTTTTCGTCCTTTTCGAGGTTTATCATGAGTATTGCAATTATTGCCAGCACAAAACCGATTACCTGTACAGCTTCCGGCATTTCGCCAAACAGTAATATCGACAGCACCATAGGCACCAGAAGTCCCAGCTTCATAAAAGTAGACGCAAGTACGACACCGTTGCGCTTTACGTTCAGCTGAAACAGCACAAAAGACGCAAGATACAGAACTCCGTTTACAGCTCCGAGCCCAAGTGTCTGTCCCAAACCTTCAATTTCGGGGATCATGCTGCCAAAACCCGCAAAGCCTGCAGCAAGGCACATACATACAAGATAGTTTACAGAGAGCATGGCAATATTGCCCTTTACCTTGTCTGTACTCAGGCGCATCACCAGAGAGACAAGAGCGCTGCTTATGATAGCAAGAAGCAAATAGATCACGGACAGTTTCCTCCAAAAGTCGTTTTTTATATAGTACCATGAAAAAAGTAAAATTGACACACTTTTGCGCAAACACTATAATGATTACAGTATTTTTTAAGGAGAACACCATGGCAGACATCATAGAGATAAAAGATTTCAGCGCCAAAGAGCTTGATATATACGCACGTCTCACCGAGGTTCAGCTTTTAAACCGCGAACACCCCGAGGACGGACTTTTTATCGCAGAGAGCCCCAAGGTAATAGAGCGGGCGCTTAACGCAGGATATGAGCCTGTTTCTTTTCTCATGGAGAAAAAGCACATCGACACACAGGGCAAAGAAATACTGGAGAAATGTGTAAGCACGCCTGTGTACACCGCAGAATTTGACGTGCTGACTCAGCTGACAGGCTTTCAGCTTACCCGCGGTATGCTCTGTGCCATGCGAAGAAAACCGCTGCCCGGCCTCTCCGATATATGCAGTAACGCAAAGCGTATAGCGATTTTGGAAAACGTCATGAACCCAACCAACGTAGGCGCTATTTTCCGCTCTGCCGCAGCCCTCAACATGGACGCAGTTCTCCTGACTTCAGATTGCTCAAATCCCCTTTACCGCAGAGCAATCAGGGTGAGCATGGGCACGGTTTTCCAGATACCGTGGTCTTTCACGGAAAACCCCAATGAAATAAAAAAGTACGGCTTTAAAACAGCCGCACTTGCACTGTGTGAAAACACATTGTCAATCAGAGATCCACGTCTTTTAAAAGAGGAAAAGCTGGCACTCATCTTAGGCGCTGAGGGAGACGGACTTCGGGATACCACCATCGCAGACTGCGACTACACCGTCAAGATACCCATGAGCCACGGAGTTGACTCATTAAACGTCGCCGCTGCCAGCGCAGTCGCTTTTTTCCAAATCGCAGGAGAATAAAAAAACAGGCAGGTCGCAAGACCTGCCTGTAAATTTTATGGTTTTTATTCCAGACCTACAAGACCGTAGAGGTTTGTAATATCTGTGCCGTCCCACTCATACTCCATGTATGCCATCATGCCGTTTGTGTAGGTAACAAGGATTGCACCTGCGCAAACCTGGAAAGTACCCTCGTTAGAAAGGGACTCACCGTTGATTGTGGATGTTACATAGAAGTCAACACCGTCAAAGATGATTTCGTAGTAGATACCGTAAGCATCTGTGTACTCCCATGTACCCTGAAGGTATGCGGAAACAGCAGCGTTTGTTGCATCATCAACAGAAGCGAACAGGGGATTTACAACTACGGATGTGATATGGGGGTTAGCGCCCTCGTACCAGTAGAGGAAGCCTTCCATATCAATAATTGTGCCGATTGTAAGAGCTTCGACAGCTTCATAAACATCTGTGCCGTCGCCGCGGAGATAGCTCTCAACTACAAAGTTATATACAGCACCGCCAACGGAAACGTTGAAGTAAATATCGTCACCTGCTGTGCCGCTGCCGTCCCACTTGTACAGGTAGGGAACTTCGTTGCCTTCAGCGTCAACAGAGGGCTCTACCTTCATTGTGGAGAAGGATACGAACTCGTTCTGGTGAGCAATAAGCTCATCTGTGCCGAGAAGGGATGTTACATCAAGGGGCTCTGCAACAAAATTGCCATCGAGAATCTCGAATGTAGCGTCAACGATCTCAACCTCGCCTGCCCACTCAGCCTTGTAACCTGTTACGCGGATCTTTGTGCCGGGAACCAGCTTGTCGTAGTCTTCCTGAGAGCAGGGCATATCATAGAGGAAATATGCGCCATCTTCTGCCTGTGTGTAGAAGGAGCCTACGCCGCCAACACCGTCTTTCTCCCACCAGCCCTGCTTGTCCTGAACATAAGTCTCAACAACGACCTTTGCGTCAAGCTCTGCAGCAACGAACTCATCGTGAGTCATGACAACAACTTCTTCGGGGATCTCAGCGTCTCCTGCTGTCTCGCCGTCTGCCTCAGCGCCGCCCTCAATGGAGTCGCCTGCTTCTGCGTCTGTGTTTGTGTCTGCACCTGCATCTGTATTTACGTCTGCATCAGCATCTGTACCTGCGTCCTTATTTCCGCCGCAAGCTACGAGAGCAAATACCATAACCAGTGCAAGTAAAAGTGCAATGATTTTTTTCATTTTGGTCTTCCTTTCATAAGACATAAGTAATTCCAATTATACAACTAAAAAAACATAAATCAATCCATAAATTTACGTTTTATTTAGCTTTTTTGGCTTTTTTTACGGTTTCTGCCACAACATAGGCGATTATCAGCACCCACACAGCCACAAGAGCTGCTATCAGCGTCTTTGAGGCTGCAGGCATTTCACCAAGGTTTGCCTTGCCGCCGCCCGAGGATATCTGATCCAAGTGGTACAGCGAAATCATCTCGGCAAAGAGATTTTCCATATAGGTATCGTCAATAGTCTCTTTGCGCCGTGTGGACTTTGCCGTATTCTCTATCATCTGCCCTGCAGCATTTCGCAAGGATGCAGAGCCGTTGAAAACTGCGGTTGTAAATGTGTTTTCCGTGTTGTCAAGAAGGAGCTGAGATGCCTCTATCTTGACGCGGTAATAGAGCTCATTGTCCTCTCCGCATCTGGACATATAGTCGCGGTACTCTTCGCTTTCCTGCGCCTTGGATGTAACGGGAACATAGCCTTCCGTCTGGGAGTAAGCTATCTGCACATCGTTTGTCAGCATATACTGGGCAAACAGCCATGAAGCCAGAACTTCCTGCGGATCTTCCTTGTTGAACACACAGATGGATGGCCCCTGAGATATCATAGTGGGATTTTCGGGGTCGTACTGAGGAATCGTCATTACCTCTATCTCAAAGTCAACCAGTTTGTCCTCTGCAATGTCGATAAGAGGAGCATCGGGTCCCATCCATGTAGCACCTGCCGTGGAGTCCACCGCGAAGATGCACTGTCCTGCGTTCAAGAAGTTTGCAGGATAGCTGGATATCTTAAATGTGGAGAATGCGCCTGTTGCAGTATGCTCTGAAATATCGTACAGAATCTCTTTTGTGGTGTCGTTGAACGCCTGAATAACGCCGTTATCCGTAGAAAATCCGGCACCTTGCTGCTTCAGCATCTGAATCATCATATTGTCGGTAGATTTGTAAATAAAGGGAATCATTACATTCTGGCCGTTGATGACATAAGTACCGTCTTCATTTTTGGCAGTTGCCGCCTCGGATACCTCCCAAACAAAGTCCCACGTCAGGGTTTCGGGAAGTGTAAATCCCAGCTCTTCAACGTATGTCTTGTTGATATAGCATGCCTCCGTAGAGCGCATATATGGCATAGCATAATACTGTCCGTTTACCATGCACTCTTCCAGAAAATCGGGAATTATCTCATCCTTTGCGGGTGCGTCAAACAGCACTTCGCTGCCGCCTAAACCGTACTTTTCATGGGTGAACAGGTCATCTAAGGGAACGACCGTGTTTTCACCTGTGAGATAGGTTGCGATATGGTCGGGATATGTGATGCAGACATTGGGTGTTGTTCCCGTTGCGATGTTTGTAATAACATCGTTGTAAATCTTGCCGTAGTCTGTGTAAAGACGTAAGGTTACGGTGATGTTGGGATAAATCTCCTGAAAATCTGCAATAGCCTGCTCATATATTCTGGTTTGGGTCACGTTTGTGTCGTTTTTTGCCCAGAATGTTATCTCATACTGCCGGGAGGTGTCAAACTCCTCGGGAATTTCAAAGCTCACCGTCTCCTTTGAGCCGTGGCAGCCTGTGAGCACAAGGGTGCAAAGCATAACAAGAATAAGTAAAAGTGATAAAAGCTTTCTCATCCCTTTGTACCTCCCCTTGAAACGCCCTCCATTATCTTATTGCGGAATATCAGAAACAACACAATAAGAGGAACGGAGATAACCACTACCGCCGCCATCATGGCAGGGATATTTTCACGTCCGAAGCCGTTTTCGCGGATGTACTGGATGCCGTTTGAAACGAGATAGTAATTCTCATTGTCGGTGATAAGTCGCGGCCAGACGTAAGAGTTCCAGCACTCGATGACCTTGAGAATTGTAATAGTCACGATTGTGGGCTTGCAGATAGGTATCATTACCTTTGTAAGGTATTTAAAGTCTGACGTTCCGTCCACCTTTGCGGCATAGTAAAGCTCATCAGGAATCTGTGCAAAGTTTTCCTTCAAAAGATAGATATAAAATACCGATGTTACCGACGGCAGGATAAGACCCATAAAGCTGTTTCGCATTTCCCAGTTTGTGATCGTCACATAGTTTGTAATAACAACAAGCTCGGAAGGGATCATCATAAGAGCGAGAAACAGGGTAAACACAAGGTCGCGTCCTTTAAACTGCAGACGGGAAAAAGCAAACGCCGCAAGAACTGTTACGATAAGCATTATGGCTGTAGTTGCTGCCGTGAATATTATTGTGTTGAGGAAATAATCTGCCAGAGGCACAGCCGTAAACGCATCTATATAGTTTTGGAATGTGGGCGCAAGGGTGAAAAATTGGGGTATATATTCAGAGTTATATGCGCTGTAGCTCTTTATTGATGTAAGCACCATCCAGTAGAAGGGGAACAGTACCAGCACAGCCCATATTACGAGAAATGCGTATACAATAATGTTTCTTATTGTCTTGCGTCTCTTTGCATTTCTCTCGATGGTCTCAAAATCTTTCTGATTACTCATTTTGCTCCCACCTCCTTAATAGTGCACGTGCTTACGGGAAATAAGCAGGTTTATAACGGTTATGGTGAGGACTATTGCAAACAGAATGATAGCCGCAGCTGATGCATAAGAGGGATATCCTCCGCCCTCGCCGTAGAGCATATCGTAGATATAACCGACAATGGTGTTCATCTCCGCTGCATTAAGCTCTGTACCGAAGAGTGCGACCGCATCGCTGTACGCCTTGAACGCTCCGATAAAGCCTGTGATTATGAGGTAAAACAGGGTGGGAGAAATCATGGGCAGAGTGATTTTTGTAAAAATCCTCATGCGGGATGTTCCGTCTATTCTTGCAGCGTTGTAATAATCCTGATTTACAGACGCCAGCGCACTTGTAAGAACAAGAATTTTAAAGGGCATAACGACCCAAATCGTGTAAAGACAGAGAACAAACATCTTTGCCCAGTAAGGTCCGCCGATAAAGTCAACCGAGCTGCCGCCAAAGAAGTTTATTATCAGGTTTACAAGGCCCTCGGTATAGTCTGTCTGCTTGAATAAAATCATGAAGACAAGGCCTACTGCCAGCGTGTTTGTGACGTAGGGCAGAAAATAAACCGTTTGGAACAGGTTTCTCACCTTTTTAATGGAGCTAAGTCCTGCGGAAATGAGCAGAGCCAGCCCCGTAGAAAGGGGAACTGTGATTATAACAAGGATAAATGTATTCTTCAGCGCCTGCAGGAAATAGGGGTCGCGAAGAACATATGAGTAATTATATGTACCAACTCCGAAAAATGTCTGGGAAGCAGAGTTATACCCCTCTTCAAAAGAGTAGATGAAAACATCTATCAGAGGGTAAACCATGAAAAATCCCAGAAACACTATGGCAGGCAGCAGATACAGCCAGCCTTTTAAGTTTCTTTTTTCCATGATACTTCTCCCTAAAACTCTATGCGCTCTTCTGTTTCCTTATCGAAAACAAACAGCTTGTTGGGCTTGATGTCAAAACGAACTGTCTTTTTGCTTGTGTCAACAACATTCTCCGAGCTGATGATAGAGCGGATGCTCTCACCCTCAGATGCTGCATTTTTGGAGATAACGCTTATATCGCGTCCCATTACCTCAACGCCCACAAGGTCGCAGGTAAATGCGCCGCTCTCCGAGAGCACAAAGCCTTCGGGACGGATTCCCACGTATACATCTCTGTCGGAAACATTTGGAACATCCATGACCGCGTCTTCACCGATGTACAGCTTGCCGCCTGCAATCTTTCCTGTAAATACGTTGATGGAAGGTGTACCCAAAAACTTTGCAACGAACAGGTTTATGGGCTCATCATAAACCTCCTGCGGCTTACCGATCTGATTGATAACGCCGTCTTTCATAACAACGATCATATCGGAGATGCTCATTGCCTCTTCCTGATCGTGGGTTACGAAAACAGTTGTAATACCCGTCTCACGCTGGATGCGGCGTATCTCCTCTCTTGTCTGCAGACGAAGTCTTGCATCTAGGTTGGATAAAGGCTCGTCCAAAAGCAGAAGATTGGGCATTTTTACAAGTGCGCGGGCAATCGCCACACGCTGCTGCTGACCGCCGGAGAGTTCGGCAGGCTTTCTGTCCATAAGTCCGTCGATCTGCACCATTTTTGCCGCCTCAAGTGCCTTTTCCTGCATGGCTGCCTTTGTCAGCTTTTTGTCACCCTTCAGGTTCTGCAGAGGGAACATGATGTTCTGCTCAACCGTCAGATGCGGGTACAGGGCATAGTTCTGGAATACAAGTCCGATGCCGCGGTTTTCTGCAGGCAGATGAGTTACATCGTCCTCGCCGAAGAATATCTTTCCTTCCGTGGGCGTCTGCAGACCGCTTAAAAGATTAAGGGTGGTACTTTTACCGCAGCCTGAGGGCCCCAAAAGTCCCACAAGTGTACCGTCGGGAATTTCAAAATTGAAATTGTTCACCGCGATAACATCTTTTTTCTCCTTGCCGCGTCCGGGGAATTTCTTTGTCAGATTCTGTAATACAACTTTCATACTGTCACGTTCCTTTGCTCAGTAGTATAAGTTCTCTGACTTTATATTATATTATCTTACTCCTTGCATTTCAAGGTAAGCCACGTCGCTTTTACTGTACAAACCCCAAAAAATGTGTTAAATATAATATAATTGCAATTAGCAAATAAGAAAGTGAGGTTTCTTTTATGTCTTCCAACAAGAGAAACGGTCTTATAACCGCAATAATCTGTTTTGCGGTATTCTTTGCCGGTACATACGCACAATATCAGATATCCCCTCTGTCTCTTTCCATTATGGAGCAGCTGGGCATCAACGAGGTGCAGTATTCTCAGCTCTTCACAGTATGCATGTTCCCCGCCCTGCTTCTCAGCATCGTATCAGGTCTTCTCTGTGACAAATACGGTGTTAAGGCAACGGTGGGCATCGCGCTTATTCTCTCAACAGCAGGTATCGTTCTGCGTGTGTTCACAAACAGCTATGCCGCAACGCTGGGCTGTATGCTGGTTTTAGGTCTCGGCTGTGTATTTATGACAGCATCCTCTGCAAAGGTCCTGTCTCCCCATTTCTCCCCCAAAGAGCTCTCAAGCATTATGGGTCCTGTCTCCGCAGGTACATCTGTGGCTATGTTCGTTGCCATGGCAACTACCGCATGGCTTCCCGGAGTTAAGGCAGCCTACACCGTAGCTGCCGTTTTGGCAGTTCTTGTTCTTGCCGCATGGTATATCTGCATTAAAAATCCTGAAAAAGCGCCAAGTGAGCCCACAGAGGGCGTCTCCATGAAAGAGAGCCTTCTCGCCTGTCTCAAGAGCAGAAATGTCTGGCTCGGCGGTCTTACACTTATGTTCGTCCTCGTTCCTCAGGTCATTATCTCCTCTTTCCTGCCTCAGGCTCTGCAGACAGAAAAGGGTATGTCTGGCACTTTGGCAGGCTATATCACCTCTGCATATATGCTTGGCTCTATAGCAGGCTCCATGGCAGGTCCCAAGATTTTTGCAACATTTAAGCCCAAGAGAGCTTTCCTCACAGCACTGTCTGTCCTCACAGCGATCATCGCCGCTTTTGGCTGGCATATTGCAAATCCTGTAATTTTAATCATCGTTATGGTCATCTGCGGCTTTTCCATCAACACATTTATGCCCATCGTATACGCCCTGCCCATCTCCCTTCCTGAGATCGGACCTGTATACGCAGGCACAGCAGGCGGTTTAAGCGCCACAATTCAAATGATCGGCGCAACTATTATCCCCTCATATATTCTCGCGCCTATATTCAAAAATAATTTCAAAGGTCTGTTTATCGCAGCAGGCTGCTTTGCTCTTTGTTCCGTAATAAGCGCAAATCTCCTGCCCCTGTTCGGCAAAAAGAAGTAAGCAAAAAAGCGTGTACTCATGTACACGCTTTTTCTATACAACATCCCCCCTCATCTGCTATAATATAACAAAAATCAATGGAGGTTTAATATATGTTCAGAGAACTTACAAGAACAAAGACTCCTCTGACAGAAGAAGAGTGCAAAGATCTTTTAAAAACGGAGCTCCGCGGTGTTCTGTCTGTTATGGGTGACAACGATTATCCGTACGGACTTCCCATAAATTTTTTATACAACGAAGAAACCGGCAAGATATATTTTCACAGCGGCAGAACAGGCTACAAGCTTGAAGCGATTCAGCGAAACAGCAAGGTTTCCTTCTGCGTTTATGATAAAGGTTTCCGCAAAGAAGGCGACTGGGCTCTGAATATCAAAAGCGTTGTTGCTTTCGGAAAAATCCGCATCATCGACAGCCGTGAAGAAAATGACGATATTATGCGCAAGCTCAGCTATCGTTTTACTGACGACTCAAAATTCATTGAATTTCTTATTTCAGAGCACGGAGATGAGGTTTTGTGCTTTGAAATGACAATTGAACACATGACCGGTAAAATGGTTTATGAAAAATAGGAGGACATTCAAAATGGATATAAATAAAATAATCTCCGACATGACTTTAGAGGAAAAAATAGACTTCTGCACAGGTTCCGATTTTTGGCACACCAAGGTTATGCACGGCGTTCCCGCAATAAAAATGTCCGACGGCCCTCACGGTCTGAGATGCCAGCCCGACGAAGCGGACATGCTGGGTATTAACGATTCCGTCCCCGCAACATGCTTTCCCCCTGCCGTTACCGCAGGCGCCACATGGAACCGCCGGCTTTATGCTAAAGAAGGCGAAGCTATTGGCAAAGAAGCTCTTTTTAACGGAGTTTCCGTTGTCTTAGGTCCCGGCTGCAACATAAAACGAGGTCCCTTAGGCGGAAGAAGCTTTGAATATCTCTCCGAAGATCCCTTTGTAGCAGGTAAAATGGCAGCTGCATTTATACAGGGTCAGCAGTCAACAGGCGCAAAGTCCTGCATCAAGCACTACGCCGTAAACAGTCAGGAATACAAGCGTCAGAACGGCGACAGCATGATAGACGACCGCACATATCACGAGATCTACCTCACCCCCTTTGAATACGCAGTAAAAGAGGGCAAAGTCGGCACGGTTATGTGCTCTTACAACAAAATAAACGGCATCCACGCCAGCGACAACAAGGAGCTTTTAACCGATATTCTCAGAACAGATTGGGGCTTTGAGGGTCTTGTAATGACAGACTGGGGCGCCATGCACGATAAGCGGGAAGCCTTTAAAGCAGGCTGTGACCTGAGCATGCCCGGCGGCTTTAAATATATGGACGACGCAGTTCTTGAAGCCGTTAAAAACGGCAGTCTTTCCGAAGAGCACATCGACACCTGTGTAAGGCGAATTTTAGAGCTTGTTGAAAGCAGCGTAACCTCAGGGGACGAGCCTGATATGGATGCACACCATGCCCTTTCTCTTGAAGTTGCAAAAGAAGGCGCCGTTCTGCTGAAAAATGATGATAATATCCTGCCTCTCAAAAAAGAGCAGATGGTACTCATCGGCTCAATGGCAAATAGTACCCGCTATCAGGGTGCGGGCAGCAGCCACATCAACCCCACAAAGCTTGTTAATATCACAGACGCTCTGCCCAACGTAAAATATGTCCCCTGCTGTGATGCAGAAGGCTACGTCACATTTGAAGAGCTTAAAGCCGCTGCGGAAGCTGCAAAGCTTGCGGAAGTTGCCGTTGTAGTTGCAGGTCTTCCAGACAGCTATGAATCCGAAGGCTTTGACAGAGCACACATGGGTATGCCAAAGGGCTACAACAGAATGGTCGAAACTGTTGCAGATGCAAACCCGAATACGGTCGTTGTTCTTCTGGGCGGCAGCCCCATGGAGACTCCATGGGCTGACAAGGTTAAGGCCATCCTTTACATGGGTCTTCCCGGTCAGGCTGCAGGCCAGGCTGTGGCAGAACTGCTCACAGGTGAGGTTTCACCTTCCGGCAAGCTGACGGAGACATGGGCTATTTCCTATGATGACATTATCTCCAAGGACACCTTCGGTCAGAAAAACACAGAGTACCGCGAGGGTATTTACATGGGTTACCGCTATTTTGACAAAGCGGGCAAACCTGTGCGTTTCCCCTTCGGTCATGGTCTTTCCTATACAACATTTGAGTACTCCGACCTCGAGTTAGACGGCAAAACTGTTTCCGTAAAGATCACAAACACAGGTGCATTCCCCGCTTCCGAGGTCGTCCAGCTTTACATCGCACCTCCCAAAGGCGGAATTCACCGTCCTGTAAAGGAGCTGCGCGGCTTTGAAAAGCTTTTCCTCACCCCCGGTGAGACAAAGACAGCAAAGTTCACTCTTGACGACCGCAGCTTTGCCGTATGGTGTGGCGGCTGGAAAGTACCTGCAGGTACATACACAATCATGATCGGCGCATCCTCTGCGGATATAAGGCTTTGTGCAGATATGGAAATCGAAGGCGAGACCGTTTCAAACGACGCCTCTGCATGGTATGACACTCTCGAGGGTTCACCCACAAGAGAGGACTGGGAAAGCCTTATGGGCTATGCTGTTCCCATACCCGAAGAGCCTGCACGCGGCACCTTCGGAATGGACAGTACGCCTCTTGAGATGAGCAAAAAGTCTCTTGTCATGAAGATCTTCTGCAAATTCACCGAAAAGAAGGTCATGGAGATGATGAATATTAAAGACAGATCCGACCCCATGTTCAAAATGATGTGCACCATGGCTTTAGACGGCCCCATCCGCGCAACTGTCATCTCTGCTGGCGACAAGATGAGCGAAAACATGGCTCGCGGTCTTGTGGACATGGCAAACGGCAAGTATATCTGCGGTCTGAAAAAGCTTCTGAAAAAGTAAGGGTAAAGCTATGAAGATTTTAACTTTCGGCGAAGTTTTGTGGGACGTGTACCCGGATGAAAAGCACATCGGCGGTGCTGTTATGAATTTCTCCGCCCATGCGTCAAAACTGGGCGCGGAAGTGTATTTCGCCTCTGCCGTCGGACGCGACGAAGAGGGCAGGCTTGCCTTAAAGCTCATGAACAGCTGGGGTATAAACACAGATTTTGTGGCTGTTTCCGAAGAGTACGAAACAGGAAAATGCATGGTCACTTTAAACGAAAACAGCATACCCACATACGACCTTCTGCAAAATGCGGCATATGACCACATACCCTGTCCCGATGTTTCCTGCGATGTTTTAAGCTTCGGCTCGCTGGCTCTTCGAAACCGCGAAAATATCGCCGTAATTGAAAAGCTTCTCGAAAAAGAATACAGGGAGATTTTTGTGGATATAAATATCCGTCCTCCTTTTTACTCAGAGGAGACAATCTCCCTGTGCCTTGAAAATGCGACCATTTTAAAAATAAGCGACGAAGAACTGCACTATGTCTGCAGCATCGGGGATTTAACCCATGCTGCAAAAGACATAATGCAGCGGCACAAAAATATAAAGCTTCTCATCATAACTTTGGGTGAAAAGGGTGCAATGGTGTATGACGGCAAGGAATTTTTCCGCAAGGACGGCATAAAAACCGAGGTTTTATCCACCGTCGGCGCAGGAGACAGCTTTTCCGCCGCTTTCCTTGTAAATTTCCTGAAGGGCAAGAGCATAGACGAGTGTCTTGATGCCGCTGTAAAATTAAGTTCTTTTGTGGTTTCACAACAGGCGGCAGTACCCGATTATGACATGATAGACCACAGCGAATTTTTAAGAGATACAGACAGCGACGTTGCGGTGCTGATGATACACGGCATCGCAGGAACGCCTGCCCAGTTTCGCAAGATAATCGGCATCATCCCCAAGGAGTGGACGCTGCACAACATTCTTCTGGACGGTCATGGAAAGGGCGTTTTGGATTTTGGCAGAAGCTCCATGAAAAAGTGGCGCGATCAGGCTTTATCGGAAGCGGAAAAGCTTATTAACGCTCACAAAAAGGTATTGATAGTCGCCCACTCCATGGGCACGCTGTTTGCAATAAGGGTTGCCATCTCACATCCCAACAAAACCTGCGGACTTTTTCTCCTGTCCGTACCAACACGTCCGTGGGTGCGATTTTCCACCATGGTCAAGTCTTTTAAAATAATGCTGGGTAAAACCGGCAAAGACACCGACGCCATGCGAAACGGCACAAGCATCCGCCTTGAGAAACAGCCGCTGAAATATCTGTCATGGGTGCCAAGACTTATAGAGCTTCTTTTTGAAGTACGTCGCGTTCGCGCGCTTATTCCGCAGCTTAAAGTAAGCACAAAAACTTTCCAGTCTTACACAGACGAGCTGGTCTCCGCCCGTTCAATAAAAGACCTGGAAAATCATCCGTATATACAGAACACCGTTCTCTATAACTCGGGGCATTTTGACTATGGCTACGATGACGCGGAACTTCTGCGCACAGAACTTAAAAAGAGCATAGAAGAGATAAAGCTCGGATGTTAATCATCCGAGCTTTTGTTTTATTTTCCCATATTCTTCTTAAAGCGATGATAGTGCACCGCAAAGATCGTAAACAACACAACGTAAAGAGCGAGAACACCGCCCATAAACGCAGCCACAAGATATCTTCCGCCTGTGAGATGCATTACAAACTGAGGCAGCAGGCAGGCAAAGAAAATAATAAGCAGCGGCAGAAGTCTGCCCTTGTAAACTCTGTCCATCATGGCAAGACGGGATTCATCGTCGCAGAAAATCTCCTCGTCGCCGTTCATTTCTTCGGCACTCTTTCGAAAGTAGCTGTACCCTGCATACTCCTGAATATGCTCCCAGCCACAATCTGCAAACATCTGAATGTATTCCGCTTTATCTCTGTCGTCGTTATAATCCAACTGATATACCACATCTTCAGGCTCACACTTTTCAAAGTGGTACATTCCAAGACCTGTTACCTTTACGAATTTCCAACCCTTCTTGTGCTGTTCACGCAGGTAATCCTGCTCCTGTACGTGCTGGACAATGGAAAACCAGCGAAATTCCTTTTTAGCTTCCATATCAGTTTTCCTCCTGTATTGTGCGGTAGAGCCGACGGATGCGCTTTTTTTCAAGCTGAAGTACTTCTGTGCCAAGCTCTGTGATTTCGTAAATTTTGCGTTTATCCTCTTCACGGACGAAGCGGATAATGCCGTCCTTTTCCATTTTGGAAAGGGTTCCGTACATCGTTCCCGGGGCAAGACGTATCTCCCCGTCTGTCAGCTTTTCAACACGCTGCACTATGCCGTAACCGTGGTTTGGCGTCTGCAGGCAGAAGAGAATATAAAACCCCGTTTCCGTCATGGGAACATAAACTTTTCTTGTGTGGGCATCCATAACATCACTCCCATATATTTCACCTCGATGTATCGCACTTCGATATATCTATACTCGGAGTATATCGCACTGCGATATACTTGTCAAGAAAAAAATGACGGATATTTTCATATCCGTCATTTTCTATGTAATCTTTACTTTTTCTGCATGCTCTTTGTTGCACAGGGCATGCTTGTCTGACATTTTCCGCAGCCGTAACGGGGTGCGTACTGTGCACAGTTTTCACGGAGGAACAGGCTGCATTTGCTCTTCTCCTTGCCGTTACCGCTGAGCGCCTGGGCAGGACATGCAGCGAAGCAGGCGCCGCAATCTGCACAGTAGTCAAAAACGCCCTCATAATCTTTAGGCGTAGGCTCTGCTTCCCAATCTGTTACGACGCTGATAATTCTGCCGCAGCAGCCGAGCTTTGAAATGAAGTTTGTGTGTCTGCCGAATGTACCGAGACCTGCAACGTATGCCACATGTCTTTCAGACCAGTTAGATGACCAAACAGGAATGGGTACATCCTGCATGGGTGCAACACGCATAAGATATCTGGGATCGGTTACGGGAACGACAGCCTTGTAGCCTTCTTCGATGAGCGCCTTTTTCACCAGCTCGCCTGTGGCAAGCATGTGATTCTGTCCGTCTACTCTTCCAAAAAGCCATTCCCATGAGGGCTGGACCTTGTCCTTGTTGTTGGACTGGATAACTTCAAGTGTGTTGGGCAGATAAATGGAAATTACGGTTTTTGCCTCGGGCAGCCATTCGGTAGGCAGCATAAAATGCTCACCTACGACCTCGGGGCGCTTGAGGACCTCGTATCCCGGGTCATCCGCTCTGCCTATGGCAACGACAGGTGCATCGAAAAAGCGCAGACCGATGTACTCGTCAGTAATGTGCTTATTCATTTGCTCCGCTGTCATCTTCATGTTTCCGGGGATATTTTGCAGCTCCTCGTCTGACATGGTTACGCGGGAGAGATAGTTTGTGGGTGCTTCTTCCGTAAATTTTGCGGTGATATCCAAAATCTTCTGCAGATCCATCACAGAACCCTCTTTCATATTAATTTGACACTATTCTATCACTACAAAACCATCATAGCAACCATATATAACAAAACGCAGACTATTGTCTGCGTTTTGTCTGTTGTTATATTTTACTGAGCAGGTCATACAGTCCGTCCTGAGATAAAACTCCACGTTTTAAATCTTTTGGCAAGAGTCCTCTCTCATCTGCCTCGTAATCACTAAGCCACAGGCCGCTGTCGTAATACTCTGTCAGCACCTGTATTTTCTCCGATGCATCCTCGCAGCCTGCGTTGACCTCGTCAAAAAGGCGCTCCATTTGCTCTATCCGTAGAATTCTCAGGCTTTCGCCCTCCTGCATCGCTCTCATTATTCTGGCACTACGCAGCAAAGATGTGCATAATCTTCGCGGTCGTTTGATCCGGAGCCGTTATTGTCACTTGCGTAATATGTGCAGATATCCATATAAGGGTAAGCAGGAGCGCCGTGGCTTCTCGCGAAGGCTTTGATGCACACACCGATGAGCACACCGTCATCCACGATAAGGCCAATAAGTCCGGGATATTCTTCAATGGCATAGCCGAACTCATAGCTGTTTTCTTTTGTGATCTCGCCGTAGGCTGTTTTGCTGTAGTACTCATGAGAGACGATGCGGTAA
This sequence comes from Oscillospiraceae bacterium, assembly GCA_017461585.1. Lineage (GTDB taxonomy): Bacteria > Bacillota > Clostridia > Oscillospirales > Oscillospiraceae > Alloscillospira. The sequence goes on from JAFTYM010000013.1 coordinate 73,264, forward strand.
TATTTCATCTGCTCCTCAAGGGGCTTACCCTTCAGCTTTTCCAGAAAGCCTTCGGGCCATGTAAGCTCACGTCTTGCCTCTTCCATGCACTCTTCTTTGGAAAGGTCACGGGTTCTTCTCCAGAATTCGCTGGGCATTCCAAGATGTTCAAACATCTCTTCAAAAGTAAAAATCTTATACTCTTTCATTTATCACACGCTCCATGTATTTCATTATATCACATACTCATCAGGTAAAAAATCAACCTTATTCATAAGAACGCTGTGCAGCTCTGTCGTCAGCTCTCTTATCCAGTCAACGTGCTGAAAAGATGATAATACATCAAGTACGTCTATGTAAACAAACAGCTCCTCGTTGGTGAGAGTACCTTCGTGGTACTTTTCGTTTGTTTTCCTTGCCAGATCCAGCAGTATTCTCTTCTCCGCCGATACGACCCTATCTTCTTCTCCGCTTTCAATGCGGTAGAGTATGCCGCGCTCGCCGTATAACAGCTCTATAAGTTCGTTCATAACAGTTATCTCTCCCGATATTTTTCTCAGTTTACTCATCCATAACAAGCGTGCCGTTTCTGCCGCTGATATATACGCGGAAATAGGTCTCCGCACCCTGCTCGGTTGTAAACTCAATAGCGTACTGGCTCATATCACCGGGGAATGACAGGTCAGCCACCAGGGGCTTGTCTGGTGTCAGTTTCTCAATATAGAATACAGCATCACCTGCAATAAAGCCATCGTCGGTAAGCTCCATGGGGTATATCGTCACATACGACAGTTCTTCATACGCACGGATTGCAACCTGCACCGTGTAATCCTGATTTTCCGCCTCATAGTAATGATAGTTTCCGCTTTCAAGCAGCTTCTCATCTGCAAAGTTTGCGGAGACAGGCCAGTTAAAGCTGCGGATATCGGTCAGATCAACCCAACCGAGGCCTGACTTGAGCTTGCCCCAAAGGTTGCCCTCATCATCGGTCGCCTCTTCCACAATAGTATAAATACCTGCTTCCTCAACCACACCCACATAATTTGCATCATAGCTGGGACTATCAAATACGGACTGGTCCGCTCTTACGATCTTCTCGGTATAAGGCAAAGCCGCTTCCTGTTCTGTTTCCTGCTCTTGCTCCTGCTCAACCTGAGTGTCTTCGTTCGCTTCGGGCTTTGTTTCCTGCTCATCTTCCGATGTATCCGCAGGAGTTTCGTCTGTTACAGGGGTATTTTCTTCGTTTTGCTCGGGGGGATCCTGCTGAGTGTCCTGAACCGTTGTGTCCTCTGCAGGCGTTTCTTCATCGCTGTTCTTTTTGCATCCCACAAAAGAAAATACAATTACCAGCACAAGTAAAAACGCTAAAAGTCTTCGCATAAAAGATACCTCCTATTATTCTTCAGTTTCTGTAAGCTGTCCGACAATGTATTCGGTCGGCACACTCTCCGTACACCATACATTATTTTCCGTTTTTCCGAAAACATAACCGTCGCGGTACATTTTATCCGCATCAATCTTTAATACGACGGGCGTCAGGTGCCATCGCGTTGCTGACTGCCATGCCTTGTCAGGTTCTGCCTGCATATGTACGGCGTGTCTGCTCATCCTGCTTATGGCACCGCTTTTCATTATTTTATCATATGCCACCGTTGTTGTACCATGGTACAGAAATTTTGGCGGAGCAAGATATTCCAACTCAGGTACAACCCATGGGATAGAATGTCCCTGACAGGCTTTGATTTTCGTGTGGTCGTCACTAAACCGATACCGCCCTTTATCGTCCTGCTTTACTATCTCCTCAAGCTGAGCAAAATCCAGTGTATATTTGCCGCTGTTGTTGATTCCTTTGATAAGCTCTTCCGCCGAAACCCAGCCGTGCTCGTCCATTTTCAGCCCCGCATCATCAGGATTGTGCCGCAGCAGATAGCTGATGTAAACCGAAACATTTTTCTTTGCCAAGTCTATCCCACCTCCTTATATTTATATCATATCATAAAACATACAAAACACAAGAAAAGGCAGGGTGCAATCCCCGCCTTGTGCAACGGTCATTGACCGATTCACGTTATTTGTTTCGGTTTTCTGTGAAATCAAGTTGATTTATGATATAATTTAATAAATATCAGCACGCAAAGGGGAAAGCAAATGCGAAAATTTTGGGGTTTTTACGATAACGGCATATATAAAGTAGGTTGCAACGGACAAACAATGTACTTGTACGACGCCGACGACCGCGAATTGGGCAAGTTTAAAGATATTTCTTATGCATATTGCGGCGCATTTATCCCCCAAGCCAACATCTTTGTTCTGCGATCAACGGACGGTCGTATTGCGGTTTATGATTGTGATGAAAGAAAATTACTACATAAATTCAGGTTTTCTGATGTCGATGGTTCACAGGACGACGGTTTTTGCTTCTCTGTAGACGGAAAATACTTTATAAATATCGAAAAAGTCGGATCAAGTACACGCACACGTTTATCCATATACGAAACAAAAACCTTTTCTTTAGTAAAACAATTGTTCGACAATGAAACCAACCTGGTATTAAGCAATATCGAGTATAATATATCTGAAAATCAATATAATGTACTGTTTTTTGTGAGAGATAACAACAGCGTATACAGTCAGGGTTATGTCGGTGAACTGCATTACGATCAACTCATAAACATGCAGCCACTTGATTCTAAATCATATGATTTTTTACACAGCTATAAATCTCTTGAAACATCAGGTTTTACAGAAAAGGCAATAGAGTGGTCGGGGTTGCACTATTCAGGCTATTCAAATGATGAAATCTTAAAATTCAGGGATATGAACATCCGTATGGTGTCTTTTTTACAAATCGCGAAAGATGTAATAAAGTAATAATATGGTAGGCACAAAATGCGCCTACCATTTCTTTATCCCGCTGCATCCAACATATTTTCTATGAATATTCCGTATCGGGTTGGTTTACAAGAACACAGGTTACCGCTCCACCGGCAGCCACCCGCAATCATGCAGTTTCTTTGAAATTTCCTGCCGGTCCAGTCTTTCTGCGTTTCCCGGAATCAGTCTTTCGATTGCCCTGCAAAAACCATCCACATCGCCATTTTCAAGCACAGACGACGGAATCCAGCTATCGATTGGGGAATCATTGTCAAACCGGCTGGCAGGTCGGTACCGTACATTAAACCCAGTCTTCTCTTTTCTGACATCAAACCCAAATCCACTGCAGAAAATCGTTATACTCATAGCCAGCCTCCTAAATGTGTTATGCTTTTTCATAGAATCATTATTTTCATCATATCACAATTTCTTAAAATAACAAGCAACATGCGGGAGCAAGCCCCCGCATGTTAACTTATCCCGCTGCTTCCAGCATTTTATCTATAAATATTCCGTACCCAGTATCTAGGCTGTTAACAAGCACATGCGTCACCGCACCAACCAGTTTTCCGTCCTGAATGATGGGGCTTCCGGACACGAGTGATGGTCATTAGTGGCAACAAGTTTATCGGTTAAGCAAATCCTGCCAGTTATCCTCCGAAATATTCACATATTTTTCGGCTCTGCTGTCCTCTGATTTTTCCGCAAGCTTCCTGACACTTTCTACGGATATAGCCTTCCCTTTCTGATTCGCCGCATATGCGCAAATTCCGCCACACTGCGTACCTTCAAACAGCGCATTATAAAAGCATTTCTCGCTTGCGTCAAAAATGACAGCGGCATAATGATAATTGTCCAAAAACTGTGATACAAACAGTTCCTTATAATTTTCCATTTCTCTCCTCCTGTGTTTTCAATTCTATCTTTCATACATTATATCAGACATATCGAAAAAAGGCAGGGGGCAAATGCCCCCTGCCATAAATTATTTATCCCGCTGCATCCAGCATATTCTCAATAAATATGCCATATCCCGTATCGGGTTGATTCACAAGCACATGGGTCACCGCACCCACCAGCTTTCCGTCCTGAATGATGGGGCTTCCAGACATTCCCTGCACGATGCCTCCTGTTATCTCCAAAAGCTCTTCGTCGGTAACTTTAAGGACAAAGCAGTGCCCCTCTCTGTTATCAAGATCCGTTTTCACTATCTCAACATCAAACTCTCTCGGGCCTTTACCGTCAACGCAGGAGATGATTGTCGCTGCACCTATGTGCACCTCATCTTCCGCCGCTGTCTCCATAAGCTCTGACGTATCAAGGAGCGATGGGTCCGTAACCGTTCCGAAAATACCGAAAACTGTATTTTCACTTACAAATCCCACAACGGACCCGTAGTCAAACTCACCCATAAGCTGCCCCGGTATACCGCAGCGGCCTTCTATGACCTCTGTAACACGGGCATCCGCCGCAACGCCGCCTCCGATGGGCATAATCACACCTGTGTCTATATCATTTACTCCGTGACCCAGCGCACCGAAAGTTTTTGTCTCGGGGTCGTAAAACGTCACAGTTCCTATACCGGACAAGCTGTCACGCATCCAAAGTCCAAGCTCGGCATTTCCGCTTTTGCCCACGCGGGGTGTCACCGTTATTTTCTTTTCTGCGCCGTCACGCACAACAGTAATTTCTATCGGTTCTGTGCCAAGCTTCACGCTCCCCACATCAATACCGCAGTTTATGGGTGTGTCACCGATCTGCACTATCACATCACCCGCTTTAATTCCCGCATCCCTTGCCGCAGATGCGTCCTCATCGGGAAATCCGACTACCAGCACGCCTTTTGTCTCAAGACTTATTCCCACCACATCGCCCACAGGAATAAGACTTCTGCCTGCTGCCAGCGTCACCTGTGTAAGAGACAGCAGCACCATGCAGACAGCAGCAAATCTTATCAGCGATTTCTTTATTTTTACCAAATTCTGCACTTCCTCCTTTCGTTTCAGCTATTTTAATATGTCTTGAATAAAAGGCTATAAACGAGGAAAAAGTATCTGCAATTTCAGTTTTTCCGTATATTTCAATAACATTTTATTTAATGCGCGAATACTATGGATTACAACGAAAATCGGAGGGAAAATATGGCAGATTTTAAAATATTGCGGCTCGGCTCACGAGGTCCTCAGACAGAGCTTTTGCAGCTCGGTCTTACCCGTGCAGGATTTGACACGAGGGCAGACGGAATTTTCGGAAACAATACGCTTAACAGCCTGACCGCCTTTCAGAGAGCTCACGATCTGGACGCAGACGGCATCGCAGGTGCTCTCACATGGAACGCGCTTACGCCCTATCTCACAGGTTACACCGTCTACACAGTACGGCGCGGAGATTCATTATATAAAATAGCATCTCAGCTGGGTACATCGATTTTCGCCCTTAAAACGGCAAATCCAAAGGTGGATATTTACAACCTCACCGTGGGTTCCCGTCTCATCGTGCCTTTCACATACAACATCGTCCCCACCACTATAAGCTTCACCTCTACGGTTTTAGAGCTTGTGATGACGGGTCTTGCCGCGCGTTATCCCTTTATCAGCGTGGGCAGCGCAGGAAGAAGCGTTATGGGCAAGGAGCTTTATTATCTGAAAATCGGCAGCGGAGCCCGTCAGGTTTTCTACAACGCATCACATCACGGAAACGAGTGGATAACAACACCCCTGCTTTTAAGCTTTGCAGAGGAATATGCCGCCGCCCTGAGCAGCGGCGGTACGGTTTTCGGCATTTCCGCAGCAAGACTTTATAATACATCCACCCTGTATATCATGCCCATGGTAAACCCCGACGGAGTTGATCTTGCAACGGGCGAACTGGACAGCGGGCGATTCTTTGAAAATGCAAAACGCATTTCCGAAAACTACCCGAATATTCCTTTTCCGTCAGGCTGGAAAGCCAACATCGACGGCATCGACCCGAACCTTCAGTATCCTGCAGGTTGGGATAACGCCAGGGAAATAAAATTTTCTCAAGGCTATGTTTCCCCTGCCCCGCGGGATTATGTGGGCACAGCACCTTTGGAAGCACCCGAAAGCCGCGCCGTGTATGATTTCACTCTGCAGCATGATTTTGCGCTCACCATTTCATATCACACACAGGGCGAAGTCATATTTTGGCAGTATCTTGATTTTGAACCCGAAAACGCACTAGAGTACGCACAACAGTTTTCCCGGTTAAGCGGCTATGAGGTTGCTGATGTGCCCTATGAGTCCAGCTTTGCAGGGTACAAAGACTGGTTTATTTCGGAGTTTTTCCGCCCGGGATACACAATTGAGGCAGGAATTGGAATAAATCCTCTTCCAATCAGCCAATTCGACAAAATCCGAGCCGACAATTTAGGTATTATTACAACAGCACTGCTGCCTTTGTAATTTATCTCTTTTCCTAAAATTTTATATAATACCATATTTTGTTGTACTATTCAGTTGCACCACACCATAGATTGTGATAAATTAAAAAAAGGACGGCGGAAAGATATATATTGCACGATCATTCTGCTACGGAGGACTCTCGATATGGAAAAACTTATTAAAATCTACATTGCCGACGCAGGCGATGAATATCGCGCTGTATTGAAAAATGTGCTGGACGCAGACGGCGGTTTTGTGATAACCGGCAGCACAGGAAACGGAAACGAAGCAGCCTTGAGGATCAAGGAGACGGCACCCGACGTTGTTATCATGGATGTCATACTGTCAGGCATGGACGGTCTTGGTGTCATGCAGTCTGTGACCGCTTCCGTAAGTGACAAAAAGCCCCTTTTTATTGTCGTATCATCATTCTTTGACGAGCACACATTAAACGCCGCATCCTCTTTGGGCGCAGTTTACTTTGTGCAGAAACCTTTTGACGCCGCAATAATCCCCGACCGTATCAGAAGCCTCACAGGCAAGGGCGCTCCTGCAGTTGCTGCTCTGCCCGCTGCAGCGCTTCCCAGTATTGAGGCTCACGTCACGGACATTATCCACGAAATAGGTGTTCCTGCTCACATCAAGGGCTACAAGTATCTTCGCGAGTCCATTATTATGGCAGTTGAGGATATGGAGGTCATAAATGCTGTCACAAAAGTCCTCTACCCGGCTGTGGCTAACCGCTTCGGCACAACTCCTTCCCGTGTTGAGCGCGCTATCCGCCATGCAATCGAGGTGGCTTGGGACAGAGGCGACATTGAAACTCTGCAGAAATATTTCGGCTATACAGTTTCAAACATAAAAGGCAAACCGACCAATTCAGAATTCATCGCCATGATCGCTGACAGAATTTCTCTCCAGCGCAAACGTGCTGTGAGATAAGTTGCAAAATTAAAACACTCCCTTATTAGGCGCGGTGAGATAAGAAAGCATATGATTTCTTGTCTCACCGCGCCTTTGAGAGTGTTTTTTGTTTTATTCCGCAAGATATCCGCCTAAGAGATATCCGAAAGTAAGGGCTGTGCCGTGGCTGTTTCCGGGGATGACCATGGGGTAATCCACGCCGTAGCGGCCTCCTGCGGCGTTGCCTATGGCGAACAGTCCATCGATGCGCTCGCCGTTTTCATCAAGCACATTCATGCGGTCATCAACCTTGAGTCCGCCAACTATGGCGAGAACCGCAGGCCCGAATTTAAGGGCATAATAGGGAGGTTTATCAAGACCGATAAGCAGCTCAGGTCTCTTGCCGAAGTCCTCATCACATCCGTTTGCCACATTGTCATTATAGCGGCGGACAGTTTCCGCAAAAGTCTCTTTCGAAACACCGATTTTTTCCGCCAGTTCTTCAAGGGTTTCTGCACACACAGCCTTACCGGACTCAAGTCCTCGGTTTAGCATATTTTCAAACTCTTCAGGCTTAAACTCCTGATTCGGTCCGTGGTCAAAATCCCAGAATATACCACCGCCGTAAGGGAAGGTCGCAGGGATTTTCTCACGCCAGCCTGCGTCGATTATGGACCATGCGTATGTCATGTTGCGGCTTAAAAGCGCATTGCACTTGCCCTGTATATAATTATCCTCGTTCATAAAGCGGCGTCCCTTGCCGTCTACAAACAGGAAGCAGAAATTCGCAAAGAAATGCGCCTGAGGGTGGAGCATCAGCGGAAAAGGTCCGTCTTCAAAAGCTCCGCCTGCCCACAAGCCGAGGCGGTGACCGTCGCCCGTGTTCTGACCTACGGGGAAATAAATTTTGGGGCACTTATTTGCATTCGGTGCAAGGTCTGCGCACATCTCGTCGTTTCCGCTTATATCGCCCGTTGCGATTACAACGCCGCGGTTTGCCAAAACCTCAACATAACCGTCCTCGCCTGAGCCCACAGCGCCCACGACGCGCTCATTTTCCTTTACAAGCTGACAGGCCGGGCAATTAAACAGATATTCAACGCCCAGTCTCAGCGACTCCGTGTACATGGCGTAAACAGCGTCGGACGCGCCGGGGCGCATACCCTTTTTCGCCATGGGACCATCAAAGAAACGGTGAGAGCCCATATTTTCGCGGTAAGTCTCGCCGCGGTAGATGCACGCCTGCAGCTCAGGCCTTGCGTTATATTCAGGAGCTGTTACGATGTCTAAAAGCCAATCCATCGCCTCGCTGCTCTTTTTGAAATAGAGCTGCACAATGTCTTCCCTGCAGCGGTTTCCACAGCGCTTTATCCACTCACGAGCGAGCGCGTTTATGTCATTTTCATAGCCAAGGGATTTCATATATTTAGAGCCTGCGACGCCTATATTTCCGCCGCGGGCAGACCAGCGCGCACCCTTTTCCATAACCATAACGTGAAGTCCCTTCTGCGCTGCGCGGAGAGCACACGTTACGCCGGATATACCTGCACCCAGCACAAGCACATCACAGTTAAGGCGGCTTTTTATCTCTTCGTCAGATATGGGTGACGGCGCCGTTGACCAATCTCCCCATTTAGGATCAATATTAGACATATTATTCCTCCTCATATACCAGCTTCTAAAAGAATTGTACCACGAAACAAAAATAGCGCAAGAGTGCTTCACTTTACAAACACCCCTGTTTGAACTATAATACAAAAATAATTGAGGTGATTAAATGTCTTGTATTAACACTCAGAATTTTAAAACATACTGTATTCAAATCATAACTACAACTTCTGTCTACCAAATAGATCTCCGCGCTGATTTGGGCGTACACAGCATATCCGACATCTTAAGCCACTGCGCAAACTGCTATTACGACCAATATCTGCAAGTATTTCAGGAACGTCTGGCTGCATTAAGCATCGACTATACACATCTTTCCTACAGAGAATATCCGACTGACTTTGACAAAGCCTGGGAGCTCTCTTCCGAGCTTGCATATCCTGCCTGCAACGCGCTGATCCCTTACAATAAAAGTCTCGGCGATCCCGACGAGCTTTATCTGCTTATGAACATCACAAAAAAGGAGAACGAAGACTCCTCCTGTTCCCATATTTTAAGCCTGAAAGCCGTTAAACAGGATCTCTCCGTAAAAACCATATTCCAGTCCTCGTATATGTATTACGGCGATGACCGCAACGACAGCAATTTCGATATTTTTGAGATCGCCGTATATCACACAGGCGATGAAACAAGACACGAACTTGTCCACAGCCGCACAATGGCAATGACCCCCTTTAACGACAGGCTGATACTCATTCTCTCAAACATCGACACTCTTGAAACCGCCCGTCAGGTCACACACCTTTTGGGCTATGACAACTGACAAAAACACCCTGTGGAAATCCACAGGGTGTTTTCAGTTTGATTACTCTTCGATAAACAAATATGTAGTTGTTGAGCTGCTGCTGAGAGTTACACTTCCGTTTGAGTAGCGCAGATAGTTTGAACCTACTTTAAGTCTGCTGTTACTGAAGGAAATGCTGCTGGAGTTGGATGTGCTGAGACTAAGAGTGTAGCTTGAATTGCCCCACCAGTTCCACCAGCTGTTTGATTTTGATGCGTACAGATAATATGTTTTGCCGTCGTCCTCATAGCTGAGCTTTTTATTTCTGTAGCTCCATACCATATCGTCAGTAATTTCAGATGTGATGACGCCGTTGGATACCGTTACCTGAACTGCTGAAATCTTGTTGTCCTCATGAGTAAGAGCATAGTACTTTCTGCCTGAGTAGAATGTGATGACATATTCATTGCCCGAAGAAATTGATGTTACTCTTGTATATGTCTTGTTTGCGACCTCTTCGGTATATGTATCGCCGCAGCTTTCGCAGGTGTATACAAGATAATCTCCGTCCTCTGTGCATGTGTAGCTATGACCGAAGGCTGCTGTGTTATCTGCTGTGTAGCTGTCACCACAGTTTGCGCAGGTATATGTTGTGAAACCTGCTGTTGTACATGTAGCCTCTGTTATAACAGCTGTGTAGTCATGACCGAGAGCGTCAACATAAGTATCTACTGTTGTCTCTCCGCAGTTTGTACATGTATGTGTGGTATAGCCTGCATTTTCGCATGTCGCTTCAGTTACTACAGAGTCGACATTGTGTCCGAGAGCTTCTGTGTAGCTGTCAGTATAGCTGTCATCACAGTTTTCACAGGAGTGGATGGTGTATCCTCCATCTGTGCAGGTTGCCTTGCGTGTAATGGCAACGTAAGAATGACCAAGAGCTGCAGTTTCATCTGCCGTGTATGTATCACCGCAGTTTGCACATGTAAATGCTGTATATCCGTCTTCTGTGCAGGTGGGCGCTGTTACTTCTGCCTTGTAATCGTGACCGAGAGCTGCAGTCTCTGCTGTATAGCTGTCGTCACAGTTTTCACATGTATATACTGTGATGCCTGCCTGTGTGCAGGTGGGCGCTGTGCATGCTGCCGTGTAGTTATGGCCTGTTGCTGCGATTATTTCAACCTCTGTGTCGCCGCAGTTTGCACATGTTTTTTCTGTGCTGCCGGTCTCTGTGCATGTTGCGGGAGTTGTTACTGTCTCGTAAGCATGGCCTGCTGCTGCAACATAGGAGTCAACCGTCACCTCACCGCAGACAGTACATGTATGTGTTGTGTAACCGTCTGTTTCGCATGACGCTTCAGTTACAACAGACGTATTGCTGTGACCGAACGCAGAGACGATGCCATCTGTATAGCTGTCGCCGCATGCTGCACAGGTGTGCACAGAGTAACCGTCTGTTTCACATGCAGCCTCAACAACAACTGTCTCGTAGTCGTGACCGAGAGCTGCAGTTTCGTCATAAACATATCCGTCACCGCAGTATGTGCAGGTGTAGGTTGTGTATCCGCCTTCTGTACAGGTGGGTTCTACGGTAACTGTGCTGTAATTGTGACCTGTTGCTGCTGTCTCATCAGCAATGTATGTATCGCCGCAAGCTGTGCAGGTATATGTTGTAAAACCGTCCTCTGTACATGTGGGTTCTGTGACAGCTGCCATGTAGTTATGACCTGTTGCTGCAATTACCTCAACTGTTTTTTCTCCGCAAGCTGCGCATGCTGTTGTAACGCTGCCGTCTGCCGTGCAGGTTGCAGGAACTGTTACTGTTTCAAAATCATGCCCTGCAGCTGCCGTCTCATCCGCTGTGTATGTATCGCCGCAGCCTGTGCAGGTATATGTTGTCAAGCCGCCCTCTGTACAGGTAGGCTCTGTGACAACTGCCGTGTAGTTATGACCTGTCGCTGCGATTACTTCAACTGTTGTTTCTCCGCAAAGCGCGCATGCTGTTGTAACGCTGCCGTCTGCCGTGCAGGTTGCAGGAACCGTAACCGTCTCATATACATGATCACAGGAGTCGTTGTTTACATACTCCAAAACCTCAGCGTAGAACATGATGAAGGGACCAACGCCCTTGCCTTCGTTATTGTAGAAGGTGGAGTTGGAGCTGCCGGGAGCACCCTTAAAGCAGATGTCTGTAAGTGTGGAACCGCTGAGTTTCTCGCTGCAGATACCGTTAAAGGCAAGGATGCCATACTGTGCATAAGATTCATCCAGCCAGCCGTTGTTTACAGCCTTCATGATTGCATAGCATACGAGTGCGGTACCGCTTGTCTCATAGGGGTTTGTGGAGGACTTGGATGCATTCATGTTGTTCAGCCACATACCGTTGGATGTGTTCTGGCATGCGATCATGCCGTCTACCAGCTTTACAAGCTGTGCCTGCATAGCAGCAAGGTTGTCGCCGTCCATGCTGTCCATAATATCAACAATAGCTGCTGCGTACCAACCGATGGAGCGGAGCCAATATGTTCCGGAGTTGGAAGATGCAGAGTCTGCTGCGTGATAGAACAGACCCTTGGAGCTGTTGTACATGTTGTCACTTACCCACTGCATGCGGTCTACAATAAGGTCAAGCTCATCTGTGTCGCCGATATACTTGGCGTACTCAGCTCTGAAGGGAAGGATCATGTAAAGACCGTCAAGCCACAGGTCAGGAGTGGGATCGGTTGCCCATGTGTGACGATAGTTATTACCTGCATTTTTCAGAGAGTACTTGCTTGCAGCGCTGTCAAGGTCAGCATACAGAGTTGCTGCCATTGTGAGATAGCGCTCGTCACCTGTCATCTCATAAGCATCAAGCAGAAGGCTTGCTGTCTTATAGCAGTCTGCACCGTGAGTGGAGTTGTATCCTGCGCGCTGCTTGGAAGAGTTGTTGGAGCAGTATGCCCATGTGCCGTCTGCCTTAATGAGAGAAGACATATATTCAATGACATAATCTGCATACTTCTCGTCACCGGTCACTTCGTAAAGATACTCAATGCCCTCGAAAACGACGCCATTGTAGTAGCTCCAGTCGAAAAGATAAGACTTGCTGTTCTCTCTTTTCTCATTATCCCATGTAAAGTGTGTCTTGAAAGTGGACACAACAGTAGAGGGATCATTGCTAGTATTGTTGACGGTGATACCGTCAATATAGCTCTGCGCTTCTTTTAGCGAAGCTGTCAGAGTTTCGTCCGCTGCGGCCATTGCGCTTACGGGCATTATGCAAATAACCATAATCACAGCCATTAATGCGGAACAAAATCGCATTATGTTTTTACCTGTATTCATAAATATGAACCTCCGACATTTTACTGTTTTTGATTTGAAAAACGATGTTAGCTTTCAACGGCTTAAGCAATCTAAGCCACACAACACCCCCGGATGTACGTCACGATTTTTGTTATCAGTGATAACTACACGCAAAATGAATTATATCATGCAAAATTCCATTGTCAACCATTTCGCGCTCGTCCTTTTTAACAAAGTTATCATCGTTAACTTGTCTATTTTGACAGATAACTTGCACATTCCTGATTGCATCAAACTTTTTGTTGACATTTTTTCTGTTTCTTACTATAGTATCTCTATCTCTCTAAAGGTTTTATACAATCTATATTGATTGAGGAGGCTGTATCGTGGCTGGTAAAAATCCTAATCTTCGCGAAGATCTGATCATCGCCGGTATAAACGAAATCAATAAACACGGTGTTTCCGAATTCTCAGTAAGACGCGTTGCAGACGCCTGCCATGTATCCTGCGCAGCTCCGTATCGCCATTTTGAGAGCAAGAAGGCATTCATCGCTGCCATCATCGACTATGTAAACGACCGGTGGGCAGAGCGTCAGGAGGAAATTCTCTCCCATTGCGGCTCTTCGTTGAGAGAACAGATAATTGAGATATCTGTAAACTATGTTCGTTTTCTTATGGAGAAGCCTATCTATCGCTCAATACTGATGCTCAAAGATAATGAGTTCGACAATCTTTACCACAAGAAACGAACACAGTTCGGCAGCCTTACTCAGTCATTGGAGGCAGAGCTCCAAGCCTCTTCAGGTCTCCCCGATGACGTTTGGAAGAGAAAGCTCATGGTATGCCGTTCTTTGATTTTCGGCATGGTTTTTCTCATGGATGCCGGTGAGTATGAGTACAACGATACAGCAATAGAAAACCTGCGCTTTACCCTGAACCGAGAGTTTGAAGTCCTATAATACCTGCCCTGTAAGCATTTGGCTTACAGGGCTTTTGTTACCTTTTGTATTTGACAGTATTCGTCAATATGTGTATGATATTAACAGTTTGTGACGCTTTATGCGTCTTATTATTTTCAAAAGGGGACTTTCTAATGAAACGTATTATTTCCACGCTTTTACTGCTGGTTCTCTGCTGCACACTCCTCACAGGTTGTTTCTGCAAGCACGAGTGGCAGGATGCGACATGCACAACACCTACCACTTGTTCTCTCTGCGGCAAGACTGAGGGTGAAGCTCCCGGTCATATGGCAGGCGACATGGTAACAGGTGAGATCGATCTTGCAGCAAAGACATCTACTAGCTATCAGAACTGCAAAATCTGCGGCACTTCTCTCCACAGCGAGGTCACAGATCTCACAACCTTCTTAGACGGCGGCAAGTTCATCTTCTCACCCAACCAGTACAACGACGCAATGAACACTTACTTTGGTGGTGAGTATATCTTCGAGATTGACACTCTCGATTCCGGCGCTCTCATCTCTATGATCAGCGATGCAAACGGCGGCGTTACAGGCGCTATCATGTATCTTGCAAACGGTGACAGCCTTACAATTGACGATGCAGATTCTCCTGCATGTGACAGCTTGCTCTCCTACTGGTACACAGATGACAATGCTCAGATCATTGATGTTATGACAGGTATCCTCATGGGCTGTGACATCAACCTCAATGAGGAGACAGCTCTCAACACTCTCAGCGCTATCATTGATGCTTACGGCAGCAGCTACTCCAGCAACGGACTTTCTTATGAAGTCACACTCAACGACAACGACTTCGTATTCCTCATCTCTGTTGACTAAGTTTTTACTAAATCCCTCAACCATCAGGTTGAGGGATTTTTCTTTTGTTTAAACCGATGTTTCGCATAAATACTTCTTTTCTTACGTAATCTTAACTATGAGGAGGGGATAAAATGAAACTGCCGTTCGGCATGCGAAAGAAAGATTTTTCCGTCATTGTACTGATAATTGCGGTAATTGCCATATTTGCCGTTATCAACCATCCTGCTATAGTCGGTGCATCCGCCGTTACAAGGCAGCTGCCCATTTACTGTGTGCAGCGGGATAACAAAGCCGTATCTCTGACTTTTGATGCAGCATGGGGCAACGAGGACACGCAGCAGCTTATCGATATTTTCGACGAATACGGCATAAAAGCCACCTTTTTTGTGGTTGGCGATTGGGTTGAGAAGTATCCTGAGTCAGTAAAGGCTCTCCACGACGCAGGACACGAAGTCATGAACCATTCGGACGACCACGCTCATTTTGCCCAGCTTTCGTCCCAGCAGATAATTTCAAACATCACCGCATGCAACGAGAAAATAGCTGCAGTTACAGGTGTTACGCCAACGCTCTTCCGCGCACCCTACGGAGAGTATGACGACAACGTGATATCAACTATTAATTCCATGGGCATCCACACTATCCAATGGGACGTTGACAGTCTTGACTGGAAAGATCTGTCCGCTGACGAGATATACAGCCGTGTCACCTCAAAGGTTCAGCCCGGCAGCATTGTTCTGTTTCACAACGCCGCATTGCACACACCCGAAGCTCTGCCTTCAATTATTGAGTATCTGCTGCAAAACGGATATGACATTGTCCCTGTATCTGAGATAATATTAAATGGAGATTACACAATAGACCATACAGGCAGGCAATGCCCTGCATAACGGCAACGCCATTAGTCACACACTAATGGCGTTGTTATTTTTTATACACTGTGCTACAATGAGAAAAAACCAAGGAGGTCTTAATATGAACGAGATCCTGAAAGCCATAAAAGAGCGCAGAAGCTGCAAAAGCTATAAGCCTGACATGGTGCCCGACGAGATAATCGAGCAGATAGTTGAGGCAGGTCTTTTTGCTGCCAGCGGCATGGGACTCCAGTCCCCCATTATTCTTGCCGTTTCCGACAAGGACACACGCGACAAGCTGTCTGCACTCAACTCCAAATACGACTTTAAGCACCGCCCCGACCCTTTTTACGGTGCACCTGTTGTGCTGGTCGTTTTAGGCAACAAGAGTGTCCCCACTTACCTCTACGACGGAAGCTTAGTCATCGGCAACATGATGCTGGCTGCCCACTCTCTGGGTATCGGAAGCTGCTGGATCCACAGAGCCAAAGAGACCTTTGAGGATGAAGAGGGCAAGGCTCTTCTCGAGGAGCTTGGCATAGAAGGCGATTTCGAAGGTATCGCAAACTGCGTTATCGGCTACCCCACGGTAGAAAACAATAAGATCCCGCCAAGAAAGGAAGACAGGGTGTATACAAAATGAACACCGTGACCTTCCGCACAGCAGAGAGAAAAGACGCAGCGCTGATTTTGGATTTCATACGCGCCCTTGCTGAATATGAGAACATGGCAGATGAGGTCGTGGCAACTGAAGAGCTTCTGGAAGAGTGGATTTTCGACAAGCAGAAAGCCGAAGTGATCTTCATCTGCGAGAATAATGCCGAGGTCGGCTTTGCGCTGTATTTCCATAACTTCTCAACCTTTTTGGGCAGAGCAGGCATCTATCTTGAAGACCTGTTTGTAAAGTCCGAATACAGAGGTCGCGGCTACGGCAAGGCACTTTTAAAGCAGCTTGCCAAAATCGCCGTGGAGCGAGGCTGCGGCAGGCTGGAGTGGTGGTGCCTTGACTGGAACAAGCCCAGCATAGATTTTTATAAATCAATGGGCGCAGCTGCCATGGACGAGTGGACCACTTACCGATTAACAGGTGATACACTTAAGGAACTCGCAGGAGAATGCTGCGATGGATAAGAAAACATACTTACTGATAGAAAACTACATGCTGTCGTGTATGACAGACAGCGCCCACGACAAAGATCATATTTACCGCGTTCTGTACACCGCACTTGACATTGCAAAGACGGAAGAAGATGTGGACTATGATGTTCTTATATGCGCCTGTCTTCTGCATGACATCGGCCGCAAAGAGCAGTTTGAAAACAGCTCCTTGTGCCACGCGGTGGTAGGAGGCGAAAAAGCATACCGCTTTCTCGCAGAAAACGGCTTTACCGCCGATTTTGCAGCGCACGTAAAAAGCTGTATAACAACACACAGGTTCAGAAAAAGCGCTCCCCCTCTGAGCATCGAAGCTAAAATCCTTTTTGACGCCGATAAATTGGACGCTGCAGGTGCCATGGGAATTGCCCGTACGCTTATCTACAAGGGTCAGGTCACGGAGCCGCTGTATTCTTTGACTTCTGACGGACAGGTTTCAAGCGGAGAAACGGACAAAAAGCCCTCTTTCTTCCACGAATATCATTATAAGCTCAAAAATATCTACAACAGCTTCTATACTCTTCGCGGTGCAGAGCTGGCAAATGAGCGCCGCATGACCGCAGAAAACTTTTTCAGGGAAATATACAAAGAGGTAAGCTCTGCATACGAAAAAGGCAGCGCTTACCTTGATGAGATCATAACAGAATAAGAGGTATTTACCAATGAACATTAAAGACAGATTTTTAAAGTACGTCTCCTTTGACACAACATCAGACGAAAATTCCGCCACCGTCCCCACAACCGCAAAGCAGAAGCTCTTAGGTCAGTATCTTGCCGACGAGCTTAAAAACATGGGTCTTGAAGATGCACACATGGATGAATTCGGCTATGTTTACGGCTATCTTCCCGCTTCTTCCGACAGGGCAACCGACGACGCACTCGGCCTTATTGCACACATGGACACAGCTCCCGCTGTAAGCGGCACAGATATTAAGCCCTCTGTTATTTCCTATGCAGGCGGTGATATCGAGCTTTCGGGCGGTGTATCCATTACAGAGAAAAACTTCCCCTGCCTTAAAAATTACGTTGGTCAGGATCTCATCGTAACAGACGGCACAACACTCTTAGGTGCTGACGACAAGGCAGGAGTTGCAGAGATTTTCACAGCCTGCGAATATCTTATAGCCCACCCAGAGATATCTCACCGCGGCATCGCAGTTTGCATCACTCCCGACGAGGAGGTCGGCAGCGGCGCTGACCACTTTGACCTTGGTAAATTCCGCGCCAAGAAGGCTTACACCGTAGACGGCGGTGAGCTTGGTGAGATCGAATACGAAAACTTTAACGCAGCAGGCGCAAAGATTCGTGTAAACGGCGTAAACATCCATCCCGGCTCTGCCAAGAACCAGATGAAAAACGCTGTTTTAATGGCAAATCAGCTTATCTCCATGCTGCCCCCTGCCGAGACTCCTGCTCACACCGAAGGATATGAGGGTTTTTATCATGTTGGCGACATTTCCGGCAACGAAACTCTTGTCACAATCGGCATGATAATCCGCGATCACGACAAGGAAAAATTTGAAGCCCGCAAGGCATTTTTGACAAACCTTGTGGCTTACCTCAACACAGTATGGGGCGAGGGTTCATTCGTCCTTGAAATGCGCGACAGCTACTACAACATGAAAGAGCAGATTCTTCCTCACATGGAGCTTATTACCAATGCAGAAGCTGCTATGCGCGCAGTCGGAGCTGAACCCAAAATTATCGCCATAAGAGGCGGCACAGACGGCGCAAGACTCTCTTACATGGGTCTGCCCTGCCCCAACCTGTCCACAGGCGGCGTTAACTTCCACAGCGTACACGAGTTTATTTCCGTACAGGCTATGGAAAAAATGGTACAGGTTCTCATCGAGCTTGTGAAGTAACTCAAAAAAACAGCTATTCCGAAAAACGGAATAGCTGTTTTCATATTTCTTAGCCAAGAAGGACAGACTCAAGAGCTGTCAGCATATAGTCAAGAGCTGTAATACCACCCTCTGCAGTATACCAAACATTGGGATAATCAAGGATAACAAGGTTGCCATTTTTGTAGCAATCTGTAGACATTACAAGTTCATTTTCCATGATATCCTTTGCAAGCTGTGCACCTTCAGTCTGAATAGCTGCGTCACGGTCCATAACAAAGATGTAGTCGGGGTTCTTTTCAACGATAAACTCGAAGGAAGCCTCGTTGCCATGTGTGTCAGTATCAATATTTGCGTCAACACCGATGTTTTCAAATCCGATTTCAACACCGATGATGGAGCAGCGTCCGTCATTGCCGGTTACGTTGAATCCACCGGAAGTGCAGATACCCACAATAGCGGTCTTGCCCTCTGCGATGCCCTGAAGAACGCTGATACGTGCATCGTAGTCAGCTACAAGTGCGTCGATCTTATCCTCCATGCCGAACATGGAAGCCACAATACGTGCGTTACCTGCTGTCATTTCTACAACACCGCTGTAGTGATCGCTGCTGGGCAGGTAAACAACAGGAGCGATTTGTGTCAGATCACCATAGTAAGAGCTGAGGCGTCCGCCAATGAAAATAACATCAGGCTCGCACTGCATAATAGCTTCAAGATCAGGTGTCTTGATCGTACCACAGTTTACAATACCGTTTTCATCGCTGGGGCTGTACTGGAGCAGATACTCAATACTTGTTGTTGCGCAGCCTACGATTCTGCTGCCGAGGCCAAGATTGTCAATGTAGTCAAGGCTGGGCATATCAAGAATTACGATACGCTGGGGGTCGTAGGGAACTTCCTGCTGAATGACTTCCTTATCACCATTCATAGCGGTGATCATGATAGTTTCAGGCTTCTCTTCTGTATTGCCGGCATCTTCAGCGCCTGCGTTTTCGGTACCTGTATCAGAGTCTGTGTTGCCGGTGTTTGTATCGGCTGCAGTATCTCCTGCGCCTACAGTATCACCTGCTGTATCGGCATCGGTATCGTTGCCGCTGCCTCCACAGGCAGCAAGGCAGAAGACCATTACAAGAGAGAGAATAAGTGCGAGTATTTTTTTCATTTTGATGTCTCCTTTTCCATAAAAGTACTGAAAAATTAATAATATATAGTCAGCGGTTTGCCGGCTATTTCCATTATTTCAAAGTCTACCTTGTAGACCTCAGACAAGGTCTCCTTTGTAATGACCTCATCTACTGTTCCGAATTTTGCTATTTTTCCGTCAAGAAAAGCGCAAATATAATCAGAATAAAACGCTGCGTAATTTATCTCATGCAGAACAAGAACAACGGTTTTTCCAAGCTCGTCACACAAACGTCTGACTGTTTTCATCATGTTGGTTGCATGATAAATGTCAAGGTTATTAGTCGGCTCGTCAAGGAGCAGATATTCTGTGTCCTGAGCTATTGCCATAGCTATATATGCTCTCTGACGTTGTCCACCGGACAATTCATCAATGAATCGGTCCCGAAACTCCTCCAACTCCATATAAGCTATAGCCTGATCGATAATATCATAGTCCTCTTGGTTCAAGCGGCTTCCCGAATACGGAAATCTGCCGAACGCTACGAGTTCCTTAACGGTCAGCTTCATTTGAATATTGTTGTGCTGTGTCAAAATGGCAAGACGCTTTGCCAGTTCCTTGCTTTTCCATTTTGAAATGTCTTTATCTTCAAAATTGATAAGACCCGCATCTTTTGCAATAAGGCGGGAAATCATGCCCATAACAGTAGACTTTCCCGCACCGTTGGGACCGATAAGCGAAGTTACCTTACCCTTTGGTATCTCAAAGCTGACAGTATCCACAACTGCTTTTCCATCATACTTTTTGGTTAAGTTCTGTACGTTCATTGTCTCACCCCTTTTTTTGTCTTAAAAGCAGGAACAGGAAGTATATGCCACCGGAAAGTGTTATAAAGGTACTTACCGGTACTGAATAATTGAATACATGCTCCACCAAAAGCTGTCCGCCCACAAGGGCTATCATGCCAAACAGCGATGAACCTATAATAAGGTGACTATGTCTGTAAGTTTTCATTATCTGTCTGCCCAAATTTGCGATTATCAGCCCCAAGAACGATATGGGACCAACCATTGCGGTGGCTATGGCAATGCAGGCTGTAACACCGATAAGCAAACGGCGAATGCATCTGTCGTAATCGACGCCTAAGTTTATAGCCTGCTCCTTGCCAAGAGTAATAACATCAAGCAGAGCCAGATCCTTTCTGAGCACAAACGCCAAAACTCCCAGAAGTATAACGCACAAAATGATTATCTCAGCGTTTACCTGATCAAAGCTGGCAACCAGCGTCACTAAAAGGGACTCATACTCATTGGGATCCATTACACGAACCAGAGTAGACTGAATAGAACCGAAAAATGATGTCAGAACTGTACCTATAAGAAGGACATACAGGATATTGTAGTTGGTCTTTTTAAAGAAATATCCGTATATGATAGTTGCCACCACTATCATCAGCACAAGGTCAACCACAAATGCAGCATTGGCATTTGTAGCCAAAAAGCTGGCCGAGCCAAGGAAGAAATACACTACCGTGTGAAGCAGCGTATAAAGAGAGTTCATACCCAAAAGGCAGGGTGTGACTATGGTGTTATTAATTATGGATTGAAACACGATAGACGCCGCACCTATTGCAAATGCAGCAATAAGCATTGTGCACATTTTCGGAAAACGCAGAGAAAGTGAATACTTCAGAAATTTCGGATTTGTGAAATTTACATTCCAAAGCATATACAATGCAGCTGCAGCAAGCATAAGTATTGCCAGTATCATCAGCTTTCGCAGATTCTTCTTGTAAGCCGCATTCTTCACTGGCAGCCACCTCCTCCATGGGAAGCAAGACGAACAGCTTTTCTGCCATGCTTCAGCCTTCTCATAAGCATCATAATATAAAGAACAGAGCCTACAATACCGATGATCAGCGCAATTGGAAGCTCATACGGCGCGATAATGACTCGTGCCAACATATCACACACCAATACGAATAATGCTCCAAACAGTGCCGTATCGATCAGTGTTCCCCTTATCTTATCTCCCTTGAACATTGCTACGATATTGGGAATAATAAGTCCTATGTAAGATATGGAGCCAACAACAACTACAACGCTTGCTGTTATGGCTGCCGCAATGGTAAGACCCATAAACAGCACAGCCTTGTAGTTGACACCAAGATTAGAAGAAAAGTCCTTTCCCATGCCTACGATATTGAAGTGGTTGGAAAAAAGGAAAGCTAAAATAAGAAGAGGAACAACAAGGTAGACAATTTCATATCTTCCCCGCAGAACCATGGAAAAGTGACCTGTCTCCCAGGAGGAAAGCGCCTGAGTCATCTCAAAGTGATAGGATATAAAGCTGGTGATTCCGCCGATGACGTTTCCGAACATAATTCCAATCAGCGGCACCATAATGGTATCTTTAAACTTAATACGCTGGATAAACCAAACGAAAAGCCATGTACCCAAAAGAGCAAACGCAAAAGAAAACAGCGCCCTGCTCCAAATAGTTGAGGAAGGCATAAATGCAAAAGCGATAAGAATTCCCAGCTTTGCAGCGGAAATCGTCGCGCCTGTTGTCGGTGACACAAACTTGTTCATACACAGCTGCTGCATGATAAGTCCAGCCACGCTCATGCCCATGCCTGTACACAGGATAGCTAAAAGTCGAGGCAGACGCGATACTAAAAGCAACCACACTTGCTCTGAATCGCCCTGAAGTATCGACTTCAGGTCAAGGTCAATTACGCCAATAAATATAGACCACACCGACAGGACAACAAGCAGTACAGTAAGAATTATTGTAAGTGTATATTTTCTGATAAACGTCACCCCTTTTTGTTAGTACACCCTAACAAGACTAGAAAAAGAATTCCTCCTTTGTACAGGAGTTGTTAGGTATTGCTAACATTTGTGATTATATCACCGTCATCCCTTCCTGCAAATAGTAATTTTACACAAAATTAAATCATTCACTACCGAAACATTTCTCTTTTTTGTCTGTACAAATTTATAAACAGGCTGCCTTGTCAAAAGTAGTCCATAAACGACAAAAGCTCCCATTTACTTTTTCAGTAAATGGGAGTACCATTAAATTACAGCTTATCGCGCCGCGATAAGCAAATATCTTTATCCCACAACCCTTTCATTTGGCGGACAAGTCTCAAACTTGCCCGCCGTCTTTTTTAGGTGTCAATACCGGCCCGATGCGCCTGACTGTGCTGGTATTTACGCGGGATATTATAAAGCTTTCCGTCTTTTAAAAGCTTTGCGCCTGTCTGGTGATATGAGAAGTGCACTCCTGCGTCTGCGCAGGCATTGCGGATATCAAGGATCCACTCATACTCACAGACACGGGCATTTCTGCCCGACTCTCCTCCTGCGCCCACGACCTCGATCTCAGGTGTCAGATATTTTCTCAAATCCACCCTCTCCAAAAGGGGCTCGCAGGCTATGCCCTTGTGCTTTATAGGCGCTTTCAGAAGAATGGGCAGGCGGTAGTCTGCCATCGCCTGATTTTCCACCGTGGAATTAATTATGACATTGTCGTATCCGTCTCCCCAATCGTCAGGCAGGTTGACATAAAATCTGTCAATGCGCTTTGTGACTATAAAAAACATACAATCCGGGCGGCTTCGTATCATCTTCCACGCCTCTATGCGCCACTCATCTGCCTCTTCGAGGAAAAAGTCCGATGTAAAACATGTGTAAACCACGCTGCCGGAGGGTATTTTATACTCTCCGGCGCGGTTTTTCCTTATAGGCAGGTCAAAGCTCTTTGTCTTGTGCACATCTGTCGGGTCAAGGCCTATGCTCTCGTCCCTTCTGTACACATAGCAATTCTTGCAGCCCGGCGATATTTTTTTACAGCCGTGCCAAAGATTCCAGCCTGCCATTTTTCTTACATCTGCTCGGCAGAGAAGCCAAGATCCTCAAGCTCACTTACTGCTGTCTTAACGCAGTTTGCGCAGCCGTCAATTGTAACTGTCTTGTTTTCAAGGGAAACCTCAAATTTGAGCCCTGCCTCATTGAGTGCGTTTGTGATTCTGCCTACGCAATGGTTGCAATGCATCTCGGGTACCTTAAGTGTTGTCATTTTATATTCCTCCTGTTATTTCATTAATTTCTTTATTGTTTCGACAAGTTCGTCTATTTTATCGTCCTCGCCGTTTCTGACTCCGTCTGCCACACAGGTTTTTATGTGGCGGGAAAGAAGCTCTTTCGAAAAGCCGTTAAGAGCAGACTGTGCAGCAGTCACCTGTGTCAGGATATCCACACAGTAAGCGTCGCTTTCAAGCATATTTCTTATGCCTCTTACCTGTCCTTCTATTCTGGCAAGTCGGTTTGAAAGGCTTTTCAGCTCCTCTTCGTCTCTTGTCTTTTTTCTGCAGCAATCACTCATAACTTCTTAGTCCTCAATCTCAAAGCATTACTTACAACAAATACAGAGCTCAGGGACATTGCAAAACCGCCGATCATGGGGCTTAAGAGAATTCCGAAGGCAGGGAAAAGAACGCCTGCGGCAACGGGAATTCCGATAACATTGTAGAAAAATGCCCAGAACAGGTTCTGTTTTATTGTGCGGATGGTAAGGCGGCTTAATTTAATGGCCCTGAACACATCAGCAAGGCTGTTTCGCATGAGGACAATATCGCCCGATTCGATGGCAACATCGCTGCCTGCTCCGATAGCTGCACCGACGTCTGCCTGTACAAGGGCAGGTGCATCATTGATGCCGTCGCCTACCATCATTACCTTATAGCCCTCTTCCTGAAGCTGCTTTACGATATTCGCCTTGTCCTCGGGCATTACCTCTGCATATACTCTGTCAGCACCGATGACACCTGCAACATGCTGTGCTGCTGCCTTGTTGTCACCTGTGAGAAGGCATACTGTAAGTCCTGCTTCCTTCATGTTTTTAACCGCTTCTGCGCTGTCATCTTTTATCTTGTCGGCAACGCCCATAAGACCGATACACTTACCGTCTACCGTGACATAGATAAGTGTGCAGCCCTTTTCCGCAAGCTTGGCTGTGCTTTCCGAGAATGCAGCCTTGTCTGCTTCCGTAAGGATCTTTGCAGAGCCTGCAGAAACAGTTCTTCCGTCTTCAAGTATACACGAAACACCGATTCCTGCAATACTTTTAAACTCTAAAACAGGATAAAGCTCCTTTCCTTCCGCTCTTGCCATTACGGCTTTTGCAGCAGGGTGTTCACTCTGACTTTCCGCAGATGCGGCAATTCTCAGAAGCTCCTCTTCATTTTCGGATATAATATCTGTTACAACGGGCTTGCCCTCTGTTACTGTACCTGTCTTGTCAAGCACGACAGCCGTTACGTTATGGGAAGTTTCAAGTGACTCACCGCTGCGGATGAGGATTCCGTTTGAAGCACCCAAACCTGTTCCTACCATGATTGCCGTAGGTGTTGCAAGTCCTAATGCACAGGGGCAGGCTATGACGAGAACTGATGTGAAGATTCGAAGAACAAAGGCAATGTCCTTGCCTGCAATCGCCCAAACGATCGCTGCCACAACGGCAATTCCGATAACGATAGGCACGAATACGCCTGCGACCTTGTCTGCAAGGCGGGAAATGGGAGCTTTTTTACCCTGTGCCTCTTCAACGATACGGATGATCCCAGCGAGAGTGCTGTCCTCGCCTATTCGTGTTACCTCTGCGTAAACAGCACCGGATACGTTGATGCTGCCGCCTGTGATATTGTCACCCTCTGTTTTGTCAACGGGCATGCTCTCTCCTGTGAGCATGGACTCGTCAACAGAGGCGTGTCCGCTTGTTACTCTGGCATCGGCAGGAACTCTTGCGCCGGGCTTTACCAGAACGATATCTCCCGGGCGAAGCTCTTCACAGGGAACCTCGACAACTGCATTATCCTTAACCAAAAGCGCAGTTTCGGGCGTCAGCTCCATAAGTGCCTTTATGGCACTCTTTGTCTTTTTCTTGCTCCGTGCCTCAAAGTATTTACCCAGCATGATGAGGGTAAGAACAGTAGCGGAAGCTTCAAAATACAGGTCATGAACAAAAGCTGCATCAAAGGAGATAAGATATGTCATAACGATGCTGTAGATAAAGCTGCAGCCTGAGCCTATAGCAACAAGCGAGTCCATGTTGGGGTTTAAATGCACCAGCGCATTAAGACCTCTGGCAAAAAATCCGCGACCGAAATAGAGCACGGGCACAGTCAGAATAAGCTGTGTCAGCGCAAAGTTTACGGGGTAAAAATGCGGATCGCAAAACTTGGGTAAAGGCAGCCCTACCATGTGTCCCATGGAGACATACAGTAATATTACCGTAACGATTGCAGCACCGATAAGGTTGTGCAGTCTGTCTGAAAGGTCCTTATCGTCTGCGTCAACTTCTTTTTCTTCTGCAGGCTTTTTCTCTTTTGTCTCAACAAAGAGCTTTGCTCCAAAACCGGCTTTTGAAATTTTTGCAATGATGAGCTCAGGTGTTACCTGCTCCTCATCATACTCAATATCCATTTTCGCTGTTGTGAGGTTAACATCGCTGCGCTCAACACCCGGTATTTTTCGGGTAACACGCTCAACAGCAGAAGAGCACGCAGCACAGGACATTCCTTCTATCATATATATTTCATGTTTCATAACATAACCTCCTGTCTATACCCAGAATATACCCCCAGGGGGTATATTGTCAATGTAAAATTCAAAAAATGTTCACCCTTGTTTTGAAGTTCGTTATATAATAATATTAGATTAAAGGATTTTACAAAAATTATTAACAGGAGGTATTTCTTATGGCAAAAAAAGTCCTTGTTATCGAAGACGACGCTCATATAGCTGACCTGCTGCGCTTATACCTTGAAAAAGATGGTTTTGAAGTATGCATAGCACCTGACGGAGGCAAAGGCATTTCAGAATTTGAGCGATTTTCTCCCGACCTTGTCCTTCTGGACATTATGCTCCCCGTTTTAGACGGCTGGGGTGTTTGCCGCGAGATCCGCGCAACTTCCAAAACACCTATCATTATGCTGACAGCCAAGGGTGAAACTTTTGACAAGATAAACGGTCTGGAAATGGGCGCTGACGACTATGTCACAAAGCCCTTTGACATCAAAGAGCTCCTTGCCCGTGTACACGCAGTACTTCGCCGATATGACGATTCTCCCGACGGCAGCAAAAAGAAGCTGGTCTTTGACAAGCTTGAGATCAACATGGAGTCCTTTGAGCTGGTGGTTGACGGCAAGCGCATTGAAGCTCCCCCCAAGGAGATGGAGCTTCTGTTCCACCTTGCCTCATCTCCCAACAGAGTATATACAAGAAATCAACTGCTTGACGAAGTCTGGGGCTTCGACTATTTTGGTGACTCCCGAACTGTAGACGTCCACATAAAGCGCCTGCGTGAAAAGCTGGAAAATGTAAGTGATAAATGGTGTCTCAAAACCGTTTGGAGCGTAGGCTATAAGTTTGAGTTGCTGTAAGCGTTGCTCCCACAGTCCCCCTTGATGCTATTTTTAATTCTATAAAGATAAAATTACATCAACAAGAAACGCACCGTTATTACCGATGCGTTTCTTGTTTTTGATATGTTCATCATAATAGTTTTCTTTTTCTACAAAATATGGTATATTAAACTTGCCTATGCAACAAATAAAAACTAGAGGAGAGAACGTGGAATGGCATTAATGAACTGTCCAGAATGTAAGTCACAAGTATCCGATAAAGCAGCAAATTGCCCTCACTGCGGATATCCAATCAATACTAATACCCATGTTCAATCATTAAGAACAGAAAATATCCAAGGAGAACACATCGCAAAAACATCTCCAACGACTTCCAGGCATCTACCATTTACAATTATAATAATTGTAGGAGCAATTTTTCTATCCGTGGTAATCTATGCAGTATTTTTTCGGCCGTGTAAACACGAATGGCAGGATGCTACATGCAATGTACCAACGACATGTACCATCTGCGGAGAAATCAGTGGTGAAAAGCTTACACATTCTTGGGTTGACGCAACTTGTGATACCCCAATGACCTGCACATTTTGCAATATAACCAACGGTGATGCATTAGGACACAAATGGATTGATGCAACATATGAAACACCTAAAACTTGTTCAATATGTAAAAATACTGAAGGTGATTGCAAAAAAAGGCCTCAAGTAAATTCTTCTACTGGAGCAATAGATGCCATTCAGGAATGTTTAAATTTCATCCCAGATTGCAAAATCAGCATCTCTGAAGAGAAAGATAGTAATGGTAGCACAACGTATGCAATTAGACATCGAGGTGACTTGGTTGGCGTTATTGGCCTTGATGTAGACGATTTTGATGTTTTAGCGCTTATTGATCCAAAAAAAGACTACGCCAAACTTGATTTAGAACAAATAGCTATAGCTATGCTACTATCCTCGGATTCTGATATGACATACGAAGATGCAAAAATGTACTTTCAAGAAACAGAAAACGGTGGATTACAATGGATGAATAATTGGTCCTCTTTCATTTCTCGCGGTATGGCAGAAGGCATGTATGCATTTGGCATTGGCTACTAAATCGTTATTGCTCCCCCCAAATATCCGTGTCATCGGATATTTGGGGGAATTTTTCTATGTCTTGCTTTTATAAATAGTTGTTTCTTTCATTTTGTATGTCATAAATGTAAACATTTCTGTGTTCTGTTGAATTATTAAACTACTTTGATTATAATCTTTTTATACTGTGGAAGAGAATCAGCTACCACAACACTTAAGTTTAATGCTTTTTGTAATGGTAAATAATGTAAAATGAGGTTAAATTATGCTAATGACATATAGTAATGTTCAAAAATTGTGCTATAAATTTGAGCTGACAGAATAATGAAAAAATCGCTGTTTTTCAAAAACCTTGCCTCAGTATATGCAATGCTGCTTCTCAGCTTTTTCCTGTTTGGCGGCGTGTTTGCATTTTGGAGCTACAGGTATATTCTAAACGAAAACCGTGACGAAATGGCAACGCTCGCATCTGATGCATCTCACACTATCAGTACCCTTGCCCAGCGCTACTCCACAGACGATTTCACCATGTCCATGACGCTGTCCATCCTCTGCGGTCCCACAGATCATCAGATCCTGCTGACAGATGCAAGGGGAACCGTAGTATCATGCTCGGAAGATCCGTATAATTGTACCCACTACGGCGCCGAGATTCCGGATGCGCTGATATCACGGCTGACCCAGCCCGAGGACATGTACACGGGCATATCATCTATGGGCAGTCTGTATTCATCAGAAAAATACGTAGTATCCGTTCCCGTTAATGGGCAAAACGGAATCGTCGGCTATATTCTTGTGTCTACAGACACTTCGAATATGTCTGAGATGTGGCGCCGCTCTTCCGGCATGCTGGTTATCGTCGCCATAATCGTTATGGAGGTCGCCCTTGTTATCTCATTCATAACCACAAAACGCACTGTTCGTCCCATAAACGAGATGACAAAAACCGTGCGTAAATTTGCAAGAGGTAACTTCTCGTCCCGTGTTGAGGTCACATCGGAAGACGAGATCGGCGAGCTGGCAGATTCCTTTAACCTGATGGCGGATTCTTTGGAGAGATCGGAAAACTTACGCCGTGAGTTTATTGCAAATATCTCTCACGAGCTGAAAACTCCTATGACTACCATTTCAGGCTTTGCAGACGGAATCATGGACGGCACTATCCCTCAGGAAAAAGCGCCCGAATATCTGGCTGTCATCTCCTCTGAGACTCACAGGCTTTCCCGCCTTGTCCGCAACATGCTGGACGCATCGCAGCTCTCTGCAAAAGAGCCTGCGGAGCTGCGCAAAAACAATTTTGATCTGACAGAGGTCGTTGTTCAGACGCTCCTGAGTCTCGAGAAAAAGATCACAGACAGAAAGCTGGATGTTGACGCAGAGCTTCCCGAAGAACCCATTGTCACATTAGGAGACCGGGACTCTATTACACAGGTTGTTTATAACCTCCTTGATAACGCCGCAAAATTCGCAACCGAAGGTTCTGTTATAAAGCTCTCGGTATACAAGCGCTCTGGAAGGGCGTACGTCTCCGTCGAAAACCGCGGTGAGACCATTCCCGAAAAAGAGCTTCCGCTTATTTTCGACCGCTTCCACAAAACGGATAAATCCAGAAACTTTGACAAAGACGGTGTTGGACTTGGACTTTATATCGTCAAGACGATTCTGGACAACCACAGAGAGGATATTTTCGTAACAAGCGCAGACGGTGTCACAAAGTTTACATTCACTTTGACCATTGCACCGCAGAAATAGCAATTTACAAATTATTAAAACTCTATTCACACATAATCTTTTGTTCTGAGTTATTATTAAATCACAGTAAAGGACAAGCTAAGATCTTTCGAATCTGAATTTTCTTCCGTTCAGTTTCCTCCGTCCTTATTAGATCAGCTTATCCTTCGCTGGACAGCAAGAAATTTCCCCCTCTCTCTTTTAACAGCACAAAGGCTTCGATAAAAATCGAAGCCTTTGTGTCTTTCTATGCAAAAAATCCCCGATACACTTGGCTTAACAGTGATAAGGAACTAACGCACTTATCAACTGTTAGCTGACGGTTTCCGGGGTGCATACGAACAAATCCCGTCTGCTTTCTAACAGGAAGTCAGACGGGATTTTCGCTTTATATCACGAATTTATGGAGGACATACCATGAAAGCCTTAATATCTTGTGCTTACAATATGGACAACTGCTGCGTAGAATTGAAATTCACCGATGGCAGTATGGTTGCGATTG
>JAFTYM010000014.1 GCA_017461585.1 Oscillospiraceae bacterium
AAGAGAGTTCGAGCAGATGGAGCTTGAGTTCTTCTGTAAGCCCGGCGCAGACCTTGAGTGGTTTGCATACTGGAGAGAGTACTGCCACAACTGGCTCCTTAACCTCGGTATGAAGGAAGAGAACATCCGCCTCCGTGACCACGAGAAGGAAGAGCTCTCTCACTATTCCAACGCAACAACAGACTTCGAGTTCATGTTCCCCTTCGGCTGGGGCGAACTCTGGGGCGTTGCTGACCGTACAGATTATGACCTTACTGCTCATCAGAACACATCCGGTCAGGATATGACATACTTTGATCAGGAGACAAATGAGCATTACATCCCCTATGTTATCGAGCCCTCCCTCGGTGCTGACCGTGTGGCTCTTGCATTCCTCATCGACGCTTACGACGAAGAGGTTGTAGACGCAGAAAAGAACGATACACGCGTTGTACTTCACCTGCATCCTGCTCTTGCACCTTACAAGTGCGCAGTTATGCCTCTGTCCAAGAAGCTGTCTGAGCCTGCTACAGAGCTTTACCACAAGCTGCAGAAGCTGTTCATGGTCGATTACGACGAGGCTGGTTCCATCGGTAAGCGTTACCGCCGTCAGGACGAGATCGGTACACCCTACTGCATCACTTACGACTTTGAGTCTGCAGAGGATGGCTGCGTAACAGTCCGTGACAGAGATACAATGGCTCAGGAGAGAATCAAGATCGATGATCTTGCTGCATATCTCCAGGCAAAGATGGAGTTTTAATCTGAATAACTTTTCGAAAAGGGGTTTGGAATAATGGATAACAAAATCAATGCAAAAGACTTGCGTGTCATTGCTGAGAGCATCAGACTTGTCACGCTTCAGACCTTCGCAGGATGCGGCAGCGGTCATGTCGGCGGCTCCATGTCCATCTGCGAAACACTTGCTGTTCTTTACGGCAGCGAGATGCGTATAGACCCGAGCAATCCCAACTGGGAAGAGAGAGACAGACTTGTCCTTTCCAAAGGCCATGCAGGTCCTGCGCTTTATGCAACTCTGGCGCTTCGCGGCTTCTTCCCCAAAGAAATGCTTTCCGAGCTTAACGAAAACGGCACACATCTGCCCAGCCATTGCGACAGAACAAAGACTCCCGGTGTCGATATGACAACAGGTTCTCTTGGTCAGGGTATTTCTGCTGCTATTGGTATGGCTCTCGGCTGCCGCATGAATAAAAGTGACAGCACAACTTACCTCATCGTAGGTGACGGTGAGTGCAATGAAGGTCAGATCTGGGAAGGTGCAATGTTTGCAGCTCACAACAAGCTGGACAACCTTGTTGCTTTTGTAGACCGCAACAAGCAGCAGCTTGACGGCTACACAACAGATGTTCTCGACATGGGTGATATCGGCGCTAAATTTGCCGCTTTCGGATGGCACGTTCAGAATGTAAACGGTCATGACTGCGGTGCTATCCAGGGCGCAATCAACGTAGCAAAGAATACAAAGGGTGTACCTTCCGTTATCGTTCTCGATACAGAGAAGGGCTACGGCTGCAAGTTCTCTGAAGGCGTTTGCCCCAACCACCACCAGAGCTTCTCTGCAATTCAGATTGAAGAAGCAATTGAACACGCAAAGCAGCGCCTCGTTGCTGCCCGTGAAGGAAGATAAGGAGGAAAAAAGATGTTTACAGTAAGAGATTCTTTTGAAACCTGCCCTACACTTATGCGTGATGCATGCTGCCAGACTCTTATGGACATGGCAGAAAAGAATCAGGATATCGTAGTTCTTGATTCTGACCTTGTTAACTCTTCGGGTCTTAAGCCCTTCTTCAAGTTCTTCCCTGACAGGGCAATCGAGTGCGGCATTGCCGAAGCTAACATGATCGGTATCGCAGCAGGTCTTTCCGCTGTCGGTAAAGTACCTTTTGCACACTCCTTCGGCTGCTTCGCTTCCAGAAGAGTTTGCGACCAGATCATGATCTCATGCTCTTATGCAAAGCTGAATGTCCGCATCATCGGCTCTGACCCCGGTGTTACAGCAGCTAAAAACGGCGGTACACACATGCCTTTTGAAGACATGGGCGTTCTCCGCTCCATTCCTGATATTACACTTATCGAGCCTACAGACCCTGTTATGATGAAGGATATCATCCGTCAGCTGGTTGACGCTTACGGTGTATACTACATCAGAATGGTACGTAAGGAAGCTACTTCTATCTACAAAGACGGCTCCACCTTTGAGATCGGCAAGGGCAACCTTCTGGTAGACGGCAGTGATGTTACAATTTTTGCGAGCGGCATCATGGTTGAAGAGGCTGTTAAGGCATCCACGATCCTCAAGACAGAGGGTATCTCTGCAAGAGTTGTTGATATGTTCACATGGAAGCCTATCGACAAGGAAATGGTCGCTCGCTGTGCTGTTGAGACAGGCTGCTTCGTAACAGCTGAAAACCACAACGTTCTCGGTGGTCTCGGTTCTGCAATTGCCGAAGAGACTGTAAAGACATGCCCTGTACCCATTGAGATGGTCGGTGTTCAGGACAGATTCGGTCAGGTCGGCTCCGTTCCCTTCCTTAAGCAGGAATACAATCTCACGGCTATGGATATTATCGAGGCTGCAAGAAAAGCAGTTGCTCGCAAGGGTAAGTAATGCAGGTCGATCTTAAAAAGCTGAAGCCTTTGGGAATAATTCTCATACTGGGCTGCTCTGTCCTTGCACTTATCACATGCTTTACTGCAGATATGGGCGTTCCGCCGCGATATGAAAGTGAGCATGAGCCTGAGTATTACAGGCAGAGCGAGGAGACAATGCAGGAGCTTGTATCAGAGCTTGAGGAAAACGTATTTCCAAATATCGAGGGAATACTGAGCTACGGCATTGATGCGGAAGACCGCAAGATAGACATCGTGACAGATCCTGATTATACCGCAAAAGTCCGCCTTGTTTTAGAGCGTGATTTCGGTACGGAGCTTTTTACGGTATCATAAAACAAAAACAGCCGCAAAGTCGATTTAACGGCTTTGCGGCTGCATTTTTAGAGGTGAATAAAATGGCAGATACTATTGCTGCTATCGCCACAGGCGGCGTTATCTCAGCAATCGGCATCATCAGACTCAGCGGTGATGCCGCAATCGAGATTGCCGACAAGGTTTTTAAATCTTATACGGGAAAGAAAATGTCCGAAATGCCCGACAGAAAGCTTGCTTACGGCGAGCTTTACGATGAAAACGGCGATGTGCTGGACATTTGCCTCTGCACAGTAAGCCGCGGACCGGGCAGCTATACAGGCGAGCACACGGCGGAGTTTCAATGTCACGGCAGCCCTGTTGTTCTCGCGGCAGGACTTCAGGCTCTTTTCGCAGCAGGTGCAAGACAGGCACTCGCTGGTGAATTTACCAAGCGCGCCTTTTTGAACGGCAGAATGGACCTTTCTCAGGCAGAGGCTGTTATCGACATTATTGATGCCGAGACAGTAAGCGCTGCAAAAAATGCAGCCGGTCAGCTGGGCGGTGCCATCGGAAGAAGAGCAGATGCTATATACTCTGAGCTTGTGGATATAATGGCGCATTTCCATGCCGTTTTGGACTATCCCGACGAGGATATTGAGGAGTTTACCCTTGAAAGCTATGTGGGCACATTGGAAGCTTCTGAAAATATACTCAAAAACCTGTTAGCAACTTACGAGCGCGGACGTATTATGAAAGAGGGAGTAAAGTGTGCCATTATCGGCAGACCAAATGCGGGCAAATCATCCCTTCTCAATACGCTGGTCGGATATGACAGAGCTATCGTAACTGACATTGCGGGTACAACTCGCGACACTATCGAAGAGAAGATAAAGATAGGTAATGTGGTTCTGCGCCTTGTGGATACTGCAGGTATCCGCGAGACTGATGACGTTGTAGAGCGCATCGGCGTAGAGCGCAGCGTTGCTGCTGCACAGGAGGCAGAGCTGGTGATCGCCGTGTTCGACGGTGCTGATAAGTTCTCAGACGAGGACAGGGAAGTGTTGGCAAGGGCAAAAGAGGCGACGAAATCCATGATTGTCGTCAATAAGGCTGATATTGCAAATTCTTCTGTGCCCGAAGAGCTTTGCGGCATGGACTTGTGCATTGTTTCTGCAGTTACAGGGCAGGGAATCGGTGAGCTTGAAAACAGAATTACAAACATGTTTGACTCAGGTGTGAAGATCCCCGCAGGTGAGGTGCTGACAAATGCACGACATGCGGATGCTATAAAACGCGCGCTGGGTTCCATCGTCAACGCCAAGACTGCAATGGAGATGTCCGTAACTCCTGATGCTGTATTAACAGAAATTGAGGATGCGCTGGCTGCCATCGGCGAGATCACGGGACGCACAATGAGAGATGACGTTACAGACAGAATCTTTTCCAGATTCTGTGTTGGCAAGTAATAACATATAGAAAGTACGCAGGTTTTATGAAAAAACCTGCGTTTTTCTTTGAAAAATTAATCTTTATATGCAATTAAAAGTGTTGTAATGCAAAAAAACTGATGTTATACTGCGATTAGGTACGATAATTTTTGTTGTGCCTGCCAAAAATTTTACTAATTCAACAAAATTTGAAGGAGGAAGTCCTTGTTATGAGTAAGAAGTTTGTCTATCTGTTTTCTGAAGGAAATGGTTCAATGAGAGAACTTCTGGGCGGCAAAGGTGCAAACCTTGCTGAGATGACAAATCTCGGCATGCCTGTACCTCCCGGATTTATAATCACAACGGAAGCATGCACACAGTATTACAAAGATAACGAAGAGATCAATGCTGAGATACAGGCGGAGATCATGCAGTATATCGACAAGCTGGAAGAGATGGCTGGTCAGAAATTCGGCGACAAGGAAAATCCTCTTCTTGTTTCCGTACGAAGTGGTGCCAGAGCATCCATGCCTGGCATGATGGATACTATTTTGAACCTTGGTCTTAACGATGAAGGTGTTGTTGCCATGGCAGAGTCCTCCCAGAACCACAGATGGGCATGGGACTGCTACAGACGTTTCATTCAGATGTATTCTGATGTTGTTATGGGCGTCGGCAAGTCCTATTTTGAGAAGCTTATCGACGATATGAAGGAAAAACGCGGTGTAAAAGATGATGTTGAGCTCACAGCAGCAGATCTGCAGGAGCTTGCAGAGCAGTTTAAGGCTGAATATAAAAAAGAAATCGGCGTGGATTTCCCGCAGGATCCCAAGGTTCAGCTCATGGGCGCTATCAAGGCTGTTTTCCGCAGCTGGAACAATGACCGCGCTATATACTACCGCCGCATGAACGATATCCCCGGTGATTGGGGTACTGCCGTTTCCGTTGTTAAGATGGCATTCGGCAACCTTAACAATGACTCTGCTACAGGCGTTGCCTTTACGAGAAACCCCTCTACAGGCGAAAAACAGCTCTTTGGCGAATTTTTGCTTAATGCACAGGGCGAGGATGTTGTTGCAGGTATCCGCACGCCCCAGCCTATTGAAGAGCTTAAAAAGATAATGCCAGATGTTTATGAGAAGTTTGTTGACATCTCAGAGCGCCTTGAGAATCATTATCACGATATGCAGGATATGGAGTTTACCATTGAGAACAAAAAGCTCTATATGCTCCAGACAAGAAACGGCAAGCGCACAGCTGCTGCCGCTCTGAAGATCGCCTGCGACCTCGTTAAGGAAGAGATGATCGATGAAAAGCAGGCGGTCGCCATGATCGATCCCAGATCTCTCGATACGGTATTGCATCCTCAGTTTGACCCCGATGTTCTCAAAAAGGCGGAAGTTATCGGTACGGGACTTGCGGCATCTCCCGGTGCTGCCTGCGGCAAGGTAGTATTTACGGCAGAAGATGCGAAGAATGCAGGCGCAGAAGGGGAGAAGGTCATCCTTGTCCGCCTTGAGACATCTCCCGAGGATATTGAGGGTATGGATGCTGCTCAGGGCATCCTCACAGTTCGCGGCGGTATGACATCCCACGCAGCCGTTGTCGCACGAGGAATGGGCAAGTGCTGCGTTGCAGGCTGCGGCGCAATCAAGATGGACGAAGAGAACAAGCAGTTTGAGCTTGGCGGAAAGGTTTATAAAGAGGGCGACTGGATAAGCCTTGACGGTGCTACAGGCTTTATTTACGGTGAAAAGCTGCCCACGGTTGACGCTGTTATCGGCGGCGAGTTTGCAAAGATCATGGAATGGGCGGATCAGTACCGCGTTCTCGGTGTGCGCGCAAATGCTGACTCTCCCAAGGATGCGATTCAGGCGAAGAAATACGGCGCTGAGGGTATCGGTCTATGCCGTACAGAGCACATGTTCTTTGGTGAGGACAGAATTCCTGCATTCCGCGAGATGATCTGTGCTGACACAGTAGAGCAGCGCATTGCGGCTCTCAATAAGCTGGAGCCTATGCAGCAGGAAGACTTTGAGGGAATGTTTGAAGCGATGGAGGGTATGCCTGTTACCATCCGTTTCTTAGATCCCCCTCTCCATGAGTTTGTTCCCACAGAGGAAGAGGACATTGAGCTTTTAGCAAAGGCACAGGGCAAGACCGTAGCCGATATTAAGGCAATTATATCCTCTCTCCATGAGTTTAACCCCATGATGGGGCACCGCGGCTGCCGTCTCACCGTAACATATCCCGAAATCGCAAAGATGCAGACAAGTGCCATTATCAAGGCAGCTCTTACAGTTAAGGCAAAGCATCCCGATTGGGATATTGAGCCCGAAATTATGATCCCTCTTACAGGTGAAATCAAAGAGCTTGCTTTTGTAAAGAAGTTCGTCACAGAGACGGCGGATGAGCTTATCGCAGCGTCCGATGTGAAGATTACATACAAGGTTGGTACAATGATCGAGATCCCCAGAGCTGCCATTACAGCTGATGAGATCGCAACAGAGGCAGAATTCTTCTCCTTCGGTACAAACGACCTGACACAGATGACCTTCGGCTTCAGCCGTGACGACGCCGGTAAGTTCCTTGACGCTTACTATGCAAATCAGATATACGAACAGGATCCCTTTGCACGTATCGACCGCAAGGGCGTAGGAAAGCTTGTGGATATCGCTTGCAATCTGGGCAGACAGACACGCCCCGATATTAAGCTTGGCATCTGCGGCGAGCACGGCGGAGATCCCTCTTCCGTAGAATTCTGCCACGAGGTAGGTCTGACATACGTCTCATGCTCACCCTTCAGAGTACCCATAGCCCGCCTTGCTGCCGCGCAGGCCGCTTTGAAAGACGCAGACAGGGAAGATGACGAGTTTTAAAGAAATAACAATCCGCCCGAATTTTCGGGCGGATTTCTTTGTCAAAAACTGTTGAGCATAATATGAATGTTTGCTATAATGGAAAAAACAAAGGAGATGCATCAATATGGCAACACTTAAAAAGTTTTTCCCCAACGCATTTAAAGCAAAAGATCTCAAAGCATTTATTGTAGCACTTATCGTTTATGTTCTGATAGATGTTGTATGCGGTTTTGTAATCGGTCTTTTGGCAAAAATACCGATTATTGGTATACTTTTCTCCATCCTTGGCTCACTGGTTGGACTTTATGCGCTTATCGGTATTGTCCTTTCTATCCTCGTTTTCGTTAAAGTTATTAAATAATCTGACTTTTTAGCAAGCAACAGCCGCCCATCTTCGGATGGGCGGCTTTTTTATCTCATTATCTTACGCGGGACCTAATTGGCAGACGACCGCGATGGCTTGCTGCATGCGCATTACAGCTTGTGCTGCTGACATTTCGTTGCGGCGGAATTGCAGAAACAGAGCGCCGTTTTCATTGTCCCACTCTACGCCGTAGAGTTTTGCCAGCTTTTCAATATCGGGCGCTGCTTTTTTCCAGCTGCCCGTACAGCACGCCATCCACTCTGAAAAGTTGGGGGTGGTGGATATACGTGAAAACTTATCATCTATCTGAACAAAACGAAAATTCATAGAGTTGCCATCCAGTGACATGTGTGTACGGATACAGAGTTCAGAACAGCTTTCGGAAACGCTGTACATCGTATCTAACTGCTTACTTATTTCCCTTAACATACGTACACCGCCCCATATTCATCAACCTTTATGGTGTCCACAATGCTGATTTGCGAAATCACACGAAGCAGCCTGCTGAGACCTGCCATGTAGTCTGTATAAGTATCATCACCGCAAATGCATGTCTGAAAATTACGGACTGTCAGTATATGTCCACTCTCTAAAGTAACCATACCGTGTGCTGTGAGAATATTCTGTATGTTTTCTGAGTAGGGGGTAAGATCGCCTACTCGTTTTTTCAGCTCTTTAAATGTTCTGCCGCCGTCACTAAGGACACCGTCTTTGTTCCAAACAAGGCAAAGAGTATCGGAAGTGCCGTTTCCGAATACAAAGGGCAGATACAGCTCGATACGGTCGGAGTGAACTTCTTTTCGGATTTCCTGCC
Organism: Oscillospiraceae bacterium; assembly: GCA_017461585.1. Lineage (GTDB taxonomy): Bacteria > Bacillota > Clostridia > Oscillospirales > Oscillospiraceae > Alloscillospira. The sequence continues at coordinate 8,374 of JAFTYM010000014.1, forward strand.
TTATATAACTGTTCAATGCCTGTGCGTCCATAAGCCTGCCTCCTGAGTCATATTTGCTTACAATTTTATCTGTTGAGATTCCCTTTGTCAACGAGCACGCATTTCAAAGATGCGGAGCGCTTTCATTTATATTGCAATTTGTCATAAAACCTATATAATGGAAATATATTCAAGGCGGAGAAAACTTAAGAAAGGAACGAAAGAAAATGTTTGAAAAGCTTTTTAAGCTGAAAGAACACGGCACTACTGCTAAGACCGAAATCATGGCAGGTATTACCACCTTCATGACAATGGCTTACATTCTTGCCGTAAACCCCAGCATTTTAAGTGAGGCGGGAATGGACTCCACAGCAGTTCTCCTTGCCACGGCTATCGCATCTTTCCTTGCAACCGCATGTATGGCGTTCATGGCAAATCTGCCCTTCGTCCTGTCTGCAGGCATGGGTCTTAACGCATACATGGCATATACCGTTGTTATCGGTATGGGATACTCATGGCAGATAGCACTTCTCGCTGTATTTGTGGAGGGCATTATCTTTATTGTCCTGTCTCTTACAAATGTGCGTGAGGCAATTTTTAACGCAATTCCTCTTACATTAAAGCGCGGCGTTTCCGTTGGTATCGGTCTGTTTATCGCGTTTATCGGTCTGCAGAATGCAGGCCTTGCGGTTGATGCATCGACACTTGTTACCATCACAAGCTTTACAGAGAACTTTACCACCCACGGTATCTGTGCAATTCTTGCGCTTGTCGGTCTTATCATTACCGCAGTTTTACATATCCGTAATGTCAAGGGCTCCATCCTCATCGGTATCGTAGCAACATGGGTTTTGGGTATCATCTGCCAGCTTGTCGGAATTTATGTTCCCACACCCGATGCAGGTTTTTACTCAATTATCCCCACAAGCTTCGTTTCTGCTGATTTTTCTGCACTGGGCAAGACTGTCGGTCAGTGCTTCAACATTGACTTTGGTGCTATAAAGCTTATTGACTTTGTAGTTGTTGTTTTTGCATTCCTCTTTGTTGATGTATTTGACACATTGGGAACACTTATCGGTGTTGCAACAAAGGCAGATATGCTGGATGAAGAGGGCCATCTGCCCGGTATTAAGCCTGCACTCTTGGCTGACGCTATCGGTACAACAGCAGGTGCGGTTCTCGGTACATCCACAATTACAACATTTGTAGAGTCTGCCTCCGGCGTATCCTCCGGCGGACGCACAGGTCTTACAGCAATCGTAGCCGGTATTCTGTTCCTGCTGTCAACGTTGTTTGCACCGCTCTTCACAGCTATCCCCTCATTTGCAACAGCACCCGCTCTCATTATGGTTGGCTTCCTCATGGTAAGCTCCGTAACTGAGATTCGCTTTGATGATGACAACCTGACAGAGGCTATTCCTGCATATATTGCCATCATTGCAATGCCCCTGTTCTACAGCATCTCCGAAGGCATCAGTCTCGGCATCATCTCCTATGTACTGCTGAACGTATTCACAGGCAAGGCCAAGAAGGTAAAGCCCCTTATGTATGTGCTTGCCGTTCTGTTTGTTCTCAAGTATATTTTCCTGTAAAATTAAAAAATACCTGCTATCTTCTGATAGTGTTCATAGGTACATTTTGTGACCTATCCATTATTAGACGCAGAGGCGGGCGGCGGGAGCCGTCCGCCTCTGTGCTTTTGGGCCATCAGGCCAACATTTTTACAATTTCATCGATGTCTTGAGGGGGAGCAACCAGATGCACTGGCTGCTCTCCCTTTTCCATGTTGCTGTCCACCATACCGATGTCACGGTACACGATGCGAATGTCCTGTGCCGCAGAGTGGGAATACTTCTTGGCTCGTTCTCCGATTTCAATCCGCTGAATGAACAGACGCAGGAGTTCAGGAGTCAGCTCGTTGATCGTCCGGAAGCGCTTTGCCTTTTCGATAAAGGCATCTACATTCGCCGCCGATGCTTTCAGCTTCTCCAGCCGTTCCATCTTTACCGGGATCGCTCCCTCCAGCGTTTTCTGCTCCGCATTGTAGTCAGCGGACAGTCTTCGGAACTGTTCGTTGGTGATACGGCCAAGGACATTGTCCTCATAGAGCCGCTTGAACAGGGCGGTCAGTTCATCGTTTCTGCGCTGCATACTGTCCAGATCTTTCTGCAGCGCATTGATCTCCTGCCGAAGCTCCGCGCTGTTTTTCGCCGTGATGTAGGCCGCGAACTGCCGCTCTTTCATTCTGGCGAAATGTGTGACTCTAAGCAGGTCATCCAGAACGACCTGCTTCAAATCAGTCTCTCGGATCTGATGAGGCGTGCAGAAGTTTTTGCCTTTCTTGCCGTAGGTGTAGCACTTGAGATGGAACTGAGACCGCTTGATGGACTCCGTCCGGTACAGCACCATAGGTTTGCCGCAGTCAGCGCAGAAGACAAGGCCAGCGAACATATTAGGTTCATCCATGTGTTTGGGCGGTCTGCGTTTGTGGGAGCGAACATCCTGCACGATATCCCACAGTTCCTTGTCGATTAGCGGTTCGTGCGTATCCTTGACGATGATCTGCTCGTTCTCCGGAATGTCCACCCTGGTCTTGTTTTTGTAGGAGAGGGTCGTGCTTTTCAGCGAGTGGGTGTGTCCGAGATAGATCATGTTATCAAGGATATGTGCCACCGAGGTGCTGCTCCATCCGTAAGGCCGCTGCATATCCATCCCAGCCTGTCCTTTCCCATACTTCCGGTAGTAGTAATGGGCGGGTGTCAGGATCTGCTCGTTTTCCAGAATGCGGGCGATCTGACTGGGACCTTTTCCTCCGGCACACAGCTTGAAGATATACTGCACGATCACTGAGGTTTCCTCGTCAGGGATAATGTCCTTCCCGTCAGCACTTTTTTTCTTGTATCCATAGGGAACTTTGCCACCGGACCGCTCACCACGCTCGGCCTGCATCCGTTTGGTCGTGCGTACCTTCTTACTGGTTTCCTTAGCGTGGAGCTCGTTTGCCCAGTTGCGGATGGGGTTGAAATCACCGCTTCCTTCCACAAGGGAATCCACGCCGTCATTGACAGCGATAAACCGGACGCCCTTCTGAGGAAGATAGATCTCGGT
>JAFTYM010000015.1 GCA_017461585.1 Oscillospiraceae bacterium
ATCACCCTCGGTGTCCGTCCCGAGCACATCACCCTGACCGACAGCGGTGTTCCCGCTCACGTGGACGTGTCAGAAATGCTGGGCAGCGCCGTGCATCTGCACGTCAATGCCGAGGGCCGCGATGTGGTCGTCATCGTCCAGATCAAGGACGGCGCTGTGAACCACGATCTCGAAATGGGCGCAGACATCCACCTGACCTTCGACGGCAGCATGATGCACGTCTTCAGCAAGGAGACCGAGCAGAACCTCGAGTTCTAAGAAAAACAGAAAAGCGGCAGCGAAAGCTGCCGCTTTTTTTGTTTACAAGGTGAATTATACTATCAAGTGCAACACTTTAAGAAATAAAAGAAGTTCATACAGATCTCGTGTAGAATGAAGCTACCACACACCAAACTACGGAAAGGAGACCTGTATGAACTACAAACATCTTAGCATAGAAGAGCGCAGCTGTATACGAAAATATTATGTGGAAGGATTAAGTTATCGAAAAATCGCTCAACTGATAGGAAGAAATGTAAGCACCGTCTCCAGAGAAATCAGGCGAAATTGTACGCACATGTATGATATACCGACCTACTACCCGCATACCGCGCAAAAAAAATATCTGCTGCGGCGTTCTTACTGTCATCGGGGAATGTTCTGGAAAGAAGACGTTGTTGCCTATATCGAAGAAAAACTCCGCGCTACATGGTCGCCGGAACAGATCGCGTGTACACCCTGCGATTTGACCCTTCCCGGTTGGAGAACGATTTACCGCTGGATCTACGACAAATATTTGGTGCATGGAAACCTCAAGGTCTTACGCCGCAAAGGGAAGACTCACGGCATAAAGGAAACCCGCGGCAAGTATAACAAAGGAAAATCTATCAGAAAACGAGACAAGCAGGTATATAAGCGGCAGGAAGCGGGGCATTGGGAAGCGGATACCGTTGTGAGTGGGCAAGGGAAAAGCAAGGCCTGTTTTGTAACATTAGCAGAGCGAAAGACAAGATACTATATTGCTATGAAACTGCCGGACAAGAAAGCTGCAACGGTCGAAGAGGGTATTGTAAAGCTTCTTTCTGCTTATCCGTCAGCTCTCATAAAGAGCATTACCTGTGACAGAGGTGCGGAGTTTGCAAACTGGGCAAATATAGAAAATCGGCTTCATTGCGATGTTTATTTTGCAGACCCCTATTGCGCTTGGCAAAAGGGCTCAAATGAAAACAGCAATGGGCTTTTGAGAGAATTCTATCCGAAAGGTCGCAACCTTTCGCGGGTTGCACCTGCCACACTAAAACGAAACCTGGCGTTGATCAACGCCAGGCCTCGTAAGGTATTAAGTTTTCGTTCTGCTTCTGTTTTGTGGGATCTTGAACTCTCTAAGTGTTGCACTTAGTTTGACAATTCACTGTCAGGATCCCTCTTCCTCCGGATCGCGGAACAGCAGACGCGTCAGGAGGCAGAGCGGGATATAGATGAGCATCGCTATCACAATCTCATCCAGCGCGGTGTGGGCAAAGGGAATCAG
>JAFTYM010000016.1 GCA_017461585.1 Oscillospiraceae bacterium
ATCAATGTGGTATACTTTGATGGAATACAGCTCTTCAAAGAAGAGTTTGGACACAGCTATGTATACGATGAGAACGGCAACGTCACAAGCGTTACTGACCTGCAGGCGCAGACAACCACTTACGCTTACACCAACAACCGTCTCACCAGCATGACGCTGCCTTCCGGTGCAAGTCAGACTTACACCTACGACACTTATGGCAACGTCCTCACCTCCACTTCCCCCGAAGGTGTTATTTCCACCTTTACCTACGACACTTACGGCAACAATCTCACCGTAACGGTCGGCACAGGCACACAGAAAGTCACAACTTCTGCCACCTACACTTCAAACGGTAATCAGTTGTCCTCCATCACAGATGCACGCGGCAACAAAACTATCTATGATTACGATACCGATACAGGAGTTCTGAACTGGGTTAAGGCACCGGGTGAAACGGATGCTACTCGTACCAACTACACATACGATGACCTTTACCGCACCACCTCTGTATCTAAAGACAGTACCTCAAATACCTATGCGTATACTGATGACCTGCTGACCCAGTCCACCTCTGCAGGCGGAACTGTCTACACCTACAATTACGGTCTGTTTGACCAAACCAGCAACATTAAGGTTGGCGACCGCACCCTTATCTCCCACACCTATTCTTCCGACCAGAACCGATACCTCACCAAATCCACCTACGGCAACGATGACTACATCACCTATACCTATGATGACTTAGGACGTACCACAGGTGTTGGCTACGAGGATAACGCAAGTGCCATCCAGTATAAGTACAACAACGATGGCGAACTTGGTGTAGTTGTGGATAACATGAATAGCCTGACGACCAAGTATTATTACGATATGCAGGGTCGCATGATGGGCTATGACGAAACGGGCACAAACCATAACGTCAGCGTTTTGTGGGGTTATGATGATCTGAACAATCTCAGTTCTCAGAAGATCACCGTCAACGGCACCGCCTATACCGAAAGCTACGCCTACGACGATGATAACCGCATCACACAGAGTACTGCGGGCAGCGTTGTCTCTGCTTACACATACGACTCCTACAGCCGTATGACAAAGATAGTCAACAAAAACAGCAGTACCGCAGTTGTTACAACCGACATCGGTTACCTGAACCCCAGCAGTACAGCAACAACGGGCTTAGTCCATACTTGGAAAAACACGTACTCCACCACTAACAAGACGTATACCTATGCATATGATAACAGAGGTAACATTACCTCAATTAGTGACGGCACCACTACCACCACCTACGTCTATGACCAGTATGACCAGCTGCTAAGAGAGAACAACCAAGCTGCAAACAAAACATGGGTCTACGACTACGACACGGCAGGTAACATCCTTTCCAAAACTGAATATGCCTACACCACGGGTGAGCTTGGTACTGCAATTGGCACCATTACCTATGGGTACACGGATGAGACATGGCATGAGTTACTGACAGAGTATGATGGTCAGGAAATAAGCTATGACGGCATAGGCAACATGACCTCCGACGGCACATGGACCTACGCTTGGGAGCACGGCAGACAGCTTGCAACCGCCACAGACGGAACAACCTCCGTCAGCTATGAGTACAACGCCGATGGTATGCGTCTCAGCAAAACTGTTGGTTCTACTACCACCAAGTACTACTATGTAGGCTCTGAACTGACCTATATGACCGCAGGCTCTGACACTCTGCATTTCTTCTACGATATCGCTGGTCCTGCAACGGTTTGTTACAACAATCTGTATTACTATTATGTTAGAAATGCACAAGGCGATATCATTCAAATATTAGACACCGACGGCAATGTCGTTGTCTCTTATTCCTACGATGCGTGGGGTAATGTGCTTAGTGTCACAGGTTCTATGGCAAGCACACTTGGCGCCCTGAACCCCTTGAGATATCGTGGATACGTCTACGATGTGGAAACAGGATTATATTATCTCCAGACAAGATATTATGATCCGAGCATGGGTCGGTTTATCTGTGCTGATGCATTTTTTAGTACGGGACAACATCCATCGGGATGTAACATGTTTGCTTACTGCTATAACAACCCCGTAAAATATTATGATTATAGCGGTTACTTACCAAAAGTAATAGAAGACAAAATGGTGCATGACTGGGTACTAAAGGAAATTTGTGATAACAATGATGATTTGAGCTGGGAGGGCACCTGTATTTATTATAACGGAACCGACTATCGTGGTGGTTGGGGCTTTTGTGATTTATATAACACCGAAACTGGTGAAGTATGGGAGTTAAAAAAATCTAGTGTATCCCCTACATGTACAAAAACCTATGCCAGTTTTCAATTAGCACGTTATTGTAAAGGACGCCTTAAGAATAATTTATCTCTAGAGCTCAAAAAACCCTATCAAACCTTAATTGAGAAAGATTATTTTGAAGAAACAAAAGCCGGCTATACATATTGCATAACATATTGGTACGCTGGTAATGGAATACTGCGTTATAGTTATTACAAAGTAGAAACCGAACAGCTCAAAAACCTCAAGCTAATTGCTATACAAATTGGCATAGGTATCCTTTATGGAATTTATAATTCACAAGCTGAAGAGTACGGATATCCAGCGGCACCTATACCTTCATCTGTGTTTTAGGAGAACTTATATGGCATTTTTATTATCGCCTCTAAAACAAGAATTACTATCAGTCGGTTTTGTACGCAAAGGCAATGCTATGTTTCGTGTATATGGTGATGGTGTGCTACAGATATTAAAATTCGAACGTTGGCGCGACGGCACCCTTGAGCTACAGGTAGGATTGCAATCAATGTACTCGGAAATGCTGCCCCAATGGTTTACTTCTAGCGGCTGTATTCCTCGTTATCATCTTGTTAATATTATCGGTAAACGCGGAATTACATACATGCATCTCCATCGCGATTTTCATGAACAATTTGTAGATGAACAGCTTCAAATACTTCAATCTGACGGTATACCATGGTTAAATTCAATCGCAACACAGTATCAACTTATTGAGGGAATATGCTATTTGGAAACCAGTTGGGGTGGTAAAATGCGATGGAATGATGCTCACAAAATTGCCCCCTACCTATACTCCGGTGATTATTCTTCAGCAGAACAGGTACTGACAGCGATATTAGACCAGCATGAAAGTGCACGCAAAGCTAACAAGACACTTTTCTCCCCTGAAAAATATGCAATTTATCTTGAAACTCGCAAGAAATGGGACGAACCCCTTATTAGCTTATTGGATACCATCCGCAGTAAAGATGAAACAGCTATTCAAAACTATCTTAGCCGTAATTATGCGCAAAATGTTCAATATGCTAAGTTTTGTATGAAGTGATCCTACAGAAAAGTAGAACAACTAGTCCACCCCGATTTTCAGTTGGAAATCGGGGTGGCTTTTATCATTTCTTCTGCCGTTCGTCTCTCCACAACACTCTTCCAGCACGCAAGAAACGTGTTCACTTGTTGTATATTTTCGTATGTTCTACCGTACTCAAATATTTCTATCTCCATATTGTAAAATACGCATTTTTGTTATTTACCGTCATATCAGCAGCATGGTAAAATTTTTATATAACCTTGTGCCTACGACAGCAGAGGTAACATTACCTCAATTAGTGATGGTACAAATACCACCACCTACGTCTATGACCAGTATGACCAGCTGCTAAGAGAAAACAATCAGGAAGCCGGTAAGACGTGGGTCTACGACTACGACACGGCAGGTAATATCCTCTCCAAAACTGAATATTCCTACACCACGGGTGAGCTTGGTACAGCTATAGACACCATTACCTATGGGTACACGGATGAGACATGGCACGAGTTACTCACAAGCTATGATGGCAACACCGTAAGCTATGATGGCATAGGAAACATGCTGTCCGACGGCACATGGACCTACACTTGGGAACACGGACGTCAGCTCGCAACAACCACGGACGGAACCACGTCTGTCAGCTATGAGTACAACTCTGATGGTATGCGTCTCAGCAAAACAGTCGGAAGTACAAAGACCGAATACTATTATGTTGGTTCACAGCTTGTCGAAATGACACAAGGCTCCAACAAGCTGCACTTTACCTATGATGCTACTGGTGCATCCGCTGTCACCTATAACGGCACAAACTACTACTACGTCAAGAATGCTCAGGGTGATATCATAGGTATCGTCAACACCAGCGGAACTGTTGTCGTTTCCTACACCTACGATGCGTGGGGTAATGTGCTTAGTGTAACAGGCAGCATGGCAAGCACTCTTGGTGCATTGAACCCCTTGAGATATCGCGGATATGTCTATGACACCGAGACGGGATTGTATTATCTGCAGAGTAGATATTATGATCCAAGTATTGGGCGGTTTATTTGTGCAGATGCATTTTTAAGTACAGGACAGGGATCATTTGGTTCAAATATGTATGCTTATTGTGAGAATAACCCTGTAGCATATAATGACCCAAGTGGAAATCTCCGTAATTATTGTGTCACGGTTACCGATTCTGGCACACAAATAAATATGGTCACCAAACGTAAGATTACAAAAGATAATCAACCCGCATCAAAAACTGAGGAACAATTGGTGTTAGATGCTAAACATCCCACTACTTATAAAGGGGCTCCCGTACTTAGAGTTCCATTCATGAAAGACTATGGCTTTTCTTTTGGCATAATACTTTTGGGGCCTGATGTAAACAGCGAGAACACATTACGTCATGAATATGGCCATGTTGCTCACCTTAAGCTCATTGGACCAATACGTTATTTTTTCTTCGTCGCCATCCCCTCCATTACGGTTTTCACAATTCAAGGTGTCGATCCACCAGAACGCTATTACTCTTATCCTTGGGAGTGCATCGCAGATATTTTAGGCGGTGTTAAGAACGAGTACGATTATTATCCTGGTGCAGTTTTAAGAGCGTTTAAATACTTAGACTTTACTATATCTTTGGAATGGGATAGTGAATAAGAATGGTAATTTATATGAAAAGAATTGTTTTATTAGCTTTAATGACACCCCTTATTCTCGTAAGTGGCTGCGGACTTAGCACATATCCTCCTCCGGTTTCACAACCTTTTGAGAATGTTATTTCTATTGAATTGTTGGATATGCACGAATATGATCCAAACATTGAAGAAACTACCGAAATCATTCTCTACACAATATCAGAAGATGAGCTTAATCTGTTTTGGTCAAGATTCATGTCCATGAAGTTCAGAGGGTATATAAACGATCCTGCTAGACAATATGGAATACTCGCAGTAAGAATAACTTACAACGATGGCTGTATCGATATTTTCGGAGCAGATATGAGTTCATTTACAAACTCAGACGGCACCCAAAATTCAACAGTTCATGCGGATGATAGAGACGATTTAAGAAATCTGTTTGCACAGTATGTCGACGAAAATGAACTGCCTCCCAGCGATTATCTGTTTCTTAATTAACACTCCAGCCGCCACCCTGATTTCGAAATCGAAATCAGGGTGGATTTTTTCATTTCTACTATTCTTCGTTTCTCTACAACACTCTTCCAGCGCGCAAGAAACGTGTTCACTTGTTGTATGTTCTACTGTACTCAAATATTTCTATCTCAATATTGTAAAATACGCATTTTTGTTATTTACCGTCATATCAGCAGCATGGTAAAATTTTTATATAAACCGCACCCTTATCTCCCACACCTATTCTTCCGATCAGAACCGTTACCTCACCAAGTCTACCTACGGCAACGAGGATTACATCACCTACACCTATGATGACTTAGGACGCACCACAGGCATCGGCTACGAGGATAACGCGAGCGCCATTCAGTACAAGTACAACAACGATGGCGAACTTGGTGTATGAAAACTTTTTAAAGGCAAAAGAAAAAGCCTGTAATCACTAAGATTACAGGCTTTCCTATGGCGGAGAAGGAGGGATTCGAACCCTCGAACGGCTTTTGACCGTTACACGATTTCCAATCGTGCGCGCTCGACCGGGCTACGCGACTTCTCCACAGTCAAGAAAACAATTGATTTATTGAATTCAGCTTTGCTATTATAATTTAATTTACAGATAAAGTCAAGTGTTTATTTACAACCTTTCTAATTTATTTTATAATATTTTTGAAAAAATCACTCCTGGAAGGAGAAAAATATATGGCTTCATGGACACAACTGGAAAAAGCATGCAAAAACTGCACAAAATGTCCTCTTCACGAGACTCGCACAAATGTGGTATTCGGTACAGGCAGAACGGACGCAGAGATAATGCTCATCGGCGAAGGCCCCGGTGAGAGTGAGGATCTTCAGGGCGAACCCTTTGTGGGAAAAGCAGGTCAGCTTCTTGACGATATGTTAAAGCTCATCGGTCTTGACCGCAAGCTGAACGTATACATTGCAAACATTGTAAAGTGCCGTCCGCCCCACAACCGCGACCCTCTGTTTTCAGAGCAGGACGCCTGTATGGACTGGCTGCGAAATCAGTACGCGCTGGTGCGTCCGAAAGTGGTCATCTGTCTCGGCAGAATCGCAGCAAGCGCCCTTATCCATCCCGACTTTAAAATCACAAAAGAGCACGGAAAGTGGTTTGTCAAGGACGGCGTAAAGTTCACCGCCATCTACCACCCCTCTGCCCTTCTGCGCGATGAGAGCAAGCGCCCCGAGACCTTTGTTGACCTTAAAAACATTCTGCAGGTGGTAAAGACGACATGCACAAACACATATCTGCCAATATAAATGACCTGAAAAACCTGTGGCACACGGTTTTCGGAGATGCCCCCTCTGTTATAGATACCTATTTTAATATATTCTATTCTCCAGAGCTTACAGCCGCAGAGTTTATAGACGGAAAGCTCGCCGCAGCAGCCTATGTTATGCCTGCAGGGGATCTTGTAAACGCTGATTCAAGGGAAAAGTGCGCTCACATCTACGCCGTTGCCGTATATCCCGAATATCGCGGACGAGGTCTTGGCGTATCCGTGACAAACCGCGCAGTTAAACTTGCCAAAGATGCCGGCTGCTCAGCCGTAATTTTGCATCCTGCAAACGAGAGCCTTTTTGGCTACTATGAAAAGCATTGCGGCTTTCAGACCTGCTTTTACGCATCCAAAAATACTCTCCCGACCGATGCTTCAGAGGTGCCCGAAGCGGATATAGTGACATACATGTCCGTCCGCGAGAGATTTCTTGAAAACATCCCCCATGTTGCGCTCAGCTATGATATTCTGGACTTTTTCACAAAGTGCGGTGGAAAGCTCTATGCCTCCGAAAATGGCTGCGCCGCTGTGGAAATTTACGACGAAACATCATATTTCCGCGAGGTTTTGGGCAATTCTTCTCCCCTTGGCAGCATTCCCACAGGCATGATACACGGAAGTGCACCTTTCAAAAACGGATGGATGGGACTTACTTTAGAGTAAAATAATATGTAAACTTAACATTTTTGAAACATTAATTCTCTTTTTAAGTAATATTTTACTGCTATAATCTAGTTAAACTAAAGATAATTTTCTCATTCTTTTCATTTTTATTCTCCTTTTGACCCTAGAAGCGACGGTAAGAAATTACCCGTCGCTTCTATATGTTTTTATTTAAATAAATACGTTTTACCTATTGACTTTGCATATTCCTGATGGTAAAATACTTAAGCCGCATTGACCGGGCACCTGCAAGTGAGCTGAAAAACGCTCCGCCCGCAGACAGCGAGTCTCTAAAAAAGTAAGAGGTGAAAAAAGAAATGACAGCAATTTTTGTAACAGGCGGTAAGCAGTACAAGGTATCCGAGGGCGATGTTATCTTCGTAGAGAAGCTGACAGCAGAGGCTGAGGAGACAGTTGTATTCGACGAAGTTCTCGCAGTAGTTGGCGATGAAGTTCAGATCGGCAAGCCCGTAGTTGAAGGTGCTAAGGTAACAGCTAAGGTTCTGAAGAACGGTAAGAGCAAGAAGGTTATCGTTTACAAGATGCACCCCAAGAAGGGTTATCGCAGAAAGCAGGGTCACAGACAGCCCTACACAAAGATCCAGATCGAAACCATTTCTCTGTAAAGAGAATTATCTTATCTCAGTAAATCGGAGGTGTAACCTAAATGGCACATAAAAAAGGTATGGGTTCCACAAAGAACGGCCGTGATTCTGAGTCCAAGCGCCTTGGTCCCAAGAGAGCTGACGGACAGTTTGTTCTCGCAGGCAACATCCTCGTAAGACAGCGCGGAACAAAGATTCACCCCGGCACAAACGTGGGCATCGGCAGTGACGATACACTGTTCGCAAAGGTTAACGGCATCGTTCGTTTCGAGCGTCTCGGTCGTGACCGCAAGCAGGTTTCTGTATACGAAGAAGTAGCACAGTAAATCTGAAGCATTAAATATTAAAGGACAAGCTTAAAAGCTTGTCCTTTTTTATTGCCAATCTTCGCTTAAACAGCTTCTGCACGAATTGCATTTTTTCTCAGGCTCCAGCTTGCACATAACAGGTCCGTTGTACCAGAGTTCCTTTTTACCCTCTTCAAAATCATAAGTTGCGCTGAACATATTCTGCATAAGGGCAGCCATAAACATTACGGGCTTATCTATTCTCTTAAAATTAAGGGGACAATGGGTGACTCCCGCGGGAATTCGGATAACCGTCGGCTTTGTTATATGGTAAACCTTTGCATCCTCACCTTTTGTTCCTATTGTAAACTCTATATCTGCATCAAAATCATAGGTATTTGGGAACGTTCCTCCCAAAAAGAACAGATACTCATCCACCTCATGGCGGTGGGGTACTCTGTCCAAAAAGAAGGGCTTTACAACTATCTGAAAGCCGATATTAAAATTTGATCCGGGTATCTGAGATGCGCCTCTGAAATATGCCTGAGGAGATGCAATATATCCCATGTCTCCTTCAGGTGTTGAAATGGCGTTTATTTCAGGCGGCATTTCAAACACTAATTTGTCATATTTATCAGCCATGATAAATATCCTTTCTACTTCTGAAAATATAGAAAAATCCACGTTATTGTCATTAGTTTATTCTCATACCTTTCAAAAGTCAACATACATATATGCCGCAAATAAATATTTGGTGATTTTAACATAGTATCCTAACAAAACATTGTCAATTTGAACATTTTTCATTTGAAACAATTGTCAAACATATCCAAATGTTTTGTATCAATTCACAAAACGCACTTTAGCTTGTTGAATTAAGTCTGGATTTTTGAGATACTTATCGCATAAATACAAAATCACTACACCCGTTATTTTTACACAGCAGAAAAGAGGTGCAGTTTTATTGACAGGTGCTCATAACGACCGCAACGAAAAAAGGGATTTCATAATAGAAAAATGCTATGAGTGCTACGTCGAAAACGGCATCGAGCACACAAGCACCCGAACATTCTGTAACGCAGCCAATCTGAACGCGAACACCCTGTACTATTATTTTGACAACAAGGATGAAATCCTCTTTGAATGTGTCAATTACGGGTATAAAAAGCTGGAGAATGCAATGTTCGAAGCCATGGACAACGGGACTATCTCCGAGATATTCTCAAAGCTCATAACGGTTTGGATCGGCTTCTCCCCTGAAATGCGCTTTCTCTGTCAGGCGGTTTCAAGCCCTGCTTATGAGGAGCAGCGTCAGAAGCAGTTCACAAAGGTCAACTACATGTATGACAGATTCGGCAAAGAGCTTGCTCAGCGTTTTGACTGTCCTCATACTGTCATCAGCCCATACATACACGAGATATTGACGCTTATGTCTTACTATTCTCTGTGGGGAAGCGATGAGATGGCGTCCATTCAGTGCAACACCATTTTCCGCGAAATGCTGGAAGCGGTAGACGAGTATAAAAGAAATTCGCCCTGATTTTCCTATTGGGGCGTTTATGCAAAGTCTTAGTTAAGCGAACGCTTAATAAATATTATGTAATCTTTAATTTGCAAAGATTGTAAATTTTAAAAATATGTATATCTAAGAAAGGAAGAAAAGAAAATGGCAGAAGAAAAGAAATATGACTTAACAAAGATGCAGGATCCCTATGCAGAAAAGCGTTACATCTCTGACGCAGAAAAAGAAAACAGCAAGTTTGGTAAGCTTGTCTTTGAATTCCCCATGGAAGACAACGAAGTCGTTGCCGATGGCGACCCCGCTGACTACGTTGTTCATCCTCAGGCATATTTCCGCGGCGCTCGTCAGATCCCCGGTGCAGAATTCAACCAGAGCTACCAGATCTTCGTAAAACCCTTCTTCCTTGACCGTGTACAGCACCGTCACCCCAAGGATGAATACCTTATCTTCCTCGGTGCTTCCTTCCCCAATGTATTCGATTTCGACGCACACATCGAATTCACAATCGGTAAGGACGAAGAGGCTGAGACATTCATTATCGACAAGCCCACTATCATCCGTATTCCCGCCGGCGTATATCATTGTCCTCTGAACTTCAAGGAAGTCAACAAGCCCGTTCTCTTCCTGGCTTCTCTCATGATGCCCATGTTCGGCGGTATGTACGATATGCCTGACGGCAGCACTGTTGAAATGTACTACAACGGTCCTCTGCCCTGCAAATATAATGAAAACAAACGCTGTGACTCCTGCGGCGCATGTCTTAAGGAAGATTGGACAGACAAATAAGTCTTTCTTCGCAGCTTACTGACGGGGCTGTTATTACGAACCGTAACGGCCCCGCTCAGGTAACTTAGCTCTATTCCCCAAGCGTCAAAAGGAGGTAGAAAATGGCACAGTTTGTTGAATTCAGCGGCATCTATAAAGCTTTCCCCGGTGTCCAGGCTTTAAGCGACATCAATTTTCGCATTGACGGCGGAAAAGTAACTGCCCTCATTGGTGAAAACGGCGCCGGTAAAAGTACACTGCTGAAGGTCCTCAGCGGTGAGATCAGACCCGATGCCGGTACCCTCACAATTAACGGTGAGCAGGTATCTTTCAATCACCCCAACCAGGCAATCAAGGCAGGCATCAGCGTCATCTATCAGGAGAGACAGCTCGTCCCCATGATGACAGTTATGGAAAACATTTTCATTGATGATCTGCCCGCAAATAAATTTGGTATTTTAAACCGCAAGGAACTTAAAAAACGCACACAGGAGATCCTCGATAAGTTCGGTCTAAAGATCTCTCCCACAGAGCTGGTAGGACGTCTGTCCGTTGCACATCAGCAGATGGTCGAGATCATGAAGGCATACAGAAGAAACTCCAACATCATCGCCTTTGACGAGCCCACAGCTCCTCTTATGGACAACGAGATCGACACTCTGTTCAAGATCATCGAAGAGCTGAAGGCTGAAGGTAAGATAGTTCTTTACGTGTCTCACCGAATGGCTGAGATATTCCGCATCACAGACGAGCTTGCTATCATGAAAGACGGCAAGATGGTCACAACACGCAAGACCGCAGAGACCACAGAGTCTGAGCTCGTAAGCCTCATGGTCGGCCGTGACGTCGGTGATACATATAAGAACCTTGTAAGAAACGACAATATCGGCGAAGTTATGCTGGACGTCAAGGGTCTTACAACAGAGGCCATCAACGATGTATCCTTCCAGCTCCACCGCGGCGAAGTTCTCGGCTTCGCAGGTCTGGTCGGTGCAGGTCGTACCGAAGTTATGAGAGCGCTGTTCGGCGTTGACAAGATCGTCTCCGGTGAGATCTCTCTTGAAGGTCAGAACGTAAAGTTCGCTTCTCCTAAGGAAGCTATCGAGGCAGGCGTTGTTCTCTGTCCCGAAGACAGAAAAGAACAGGGTCTGGTTCTCCCCAGATCCATCAGCGACAACATCAGCATTCCCGTTCTCGATAAGCTCAAGAAGGGCTTGTTCATGGACAAGAAGGCAGAAATCGCTCTTGCAGATGAAGGTGTTGCAAGATATAACATCAAGACACCTACCATCGACAAACGTACAGTTGAGCTCTCCGGCGGTAACCAGCAGAAGGTTATCCTGGCCCGCTGGACATCCGCAAAAATGAACACGAAGATTCTCATCCTCGACGAGCCTACAAAGGGTATCGACGTCGGCACAAAGGCTGAGGTTTACCAGATGGTTTGCGACTTCGCACGTGAGGGAAAGGGCGTTATCTTTATTTCCTCCGAGCTTACCGAGGTTATCAACGTCAGCGACAGAATCATTGTTATGCATGACGGCCATATCACCGGCGAAGTTTCACGCGCAGAAGCAACCGAAGAGAGCATCCTTGCTCTTGCTATGAAGTAAGAAGGAGGTAACGTATGAAAAAGAAATCCAATTTCTTCTCAAGTAAATATTTTTCATTGCTGATCATCATCGTTGCACTTCTTATCATCTTCACAATCTGGTCAAAAGGCATGATGCTCAAGCCTCTTAACATCCGCAACATTCTGAACAACGTCGTTCTTCTCAGCTTTATCGGTATAGGTGCATGTTTCCTTATGCTGTACGGCGAGATGGACATCTCCTCAGGTGCTATCGGATCATTCTCGGCTTGTATGTCAGCAATGTTCGCAATGAATTACGGCATTCCCGACGGTATTGCCATTATCCTTGCACTTCTCATCGGCTGCGTTATCGGTTTCCTCAACGCTCTGATGATCAACAAGTTGAAGTTCCCTCCCTTTATTGCAACAATGAGTATGTCTTACGTACTTCAGGGTCTCGGATATCTTCTTGTTACAGCACTTGGTGTTTCCATCAAGAAGCTCCCCACATTCAACTTCCTTGGCGATACAAAGTTCTTTGATAACCTTGTTCCCATGGGTGTTCTTATCTCCATTCTGTTCCTGGTCGTTTACGGTCTCATCCTTGCCAAGACAAAGTTTGGCCGTACAATTTATCTCTGCGGCGGTAACAGACTGGCAGCTAAGCTTTGCGGTCTTAACCCCACTAAGCTTTCCTACATTCTCTACATCAACAGCGCGTTCCTTGCATCTGTCAGCGGCATCATGTATGTCGCCCGAGTTAAGACAGCTCTGCCCACAGCTCTCACCAGCTATCAGTTCACCGGTATTACTGCAGCTGTTCTTGGCGGCGTTGCTTTCGGCGGCGGTTCCGGCAACATTCTCGGCTGTGCACTGGGTATGCTTGTTCTTGCCGTTTTCAACAACGGTGTTTCTACAGTTGGCTTCAACGCAAACTACACCACCGTATTTAACGGCGTTCTTCTTATCGTCGGTCTTGCACTTGATGCTATCAACGCAAGAAGAAGTGCCCGCAAGGTCGTAACAAGCTCTCTTGCTTCTCTCTCCAAAGAGAAGAGCGAAAATAAGGCATAAGGAGGATGAAGCAATGATTAAAAAGATAACTACTTCAAGAAACTTTTATCTGTTTCTGTTCATTGTCCTTATTGCAGTGATCTTCACCATCATCAATCCCCTGTTCATTTCTGCTGATAACATCAGAAACATTCTCTATGCAGCATCTATCACAGGCGTTATGATGGTCGGTATGGCTAACCTGCTGATAAGCGGCAACATGGACCTCTCTGCAGGTGCGGTTGGCTGTTTCGCAGCTATCCTCGGCTCATACATGATAAATGCAGGTGTTCCCTGGGTCATCGCCACTATCGGCGCTATCGGTTTTGGTGTTCTGTGCGGTCTTCTGAACGCATTCATGACATATAAACTCGGTATCATGCCCTTCATCGGAACACTCGGTATTTCAAACGTATGGAGCGGTCTGGCTGCTGTTATCACACGTCAGGCAAGCGTTACCCTTACAAACGAATCCTTCTTCGTTTTCGGCAGCGCAAAAATCGGCAACCTTATCCCCTGGGCATTCCTCTACGTTGTAATTCTCTGCCTTGTCTACACATTCATTATGAAGTGCACAAAGGCAGGCCGTAAGGTTTACATGTGCGGCGGCAACAGAAACGCTGCCCGTCTTGCAGGTATCAAGGTTGAAAAGGTCAGCACAGTTATGATGTGCAACTGCTCCGGTCTTGCTGCTCTTGCAGGTATGATCATGACAGCCCGTATGCATCTGATCCACTACCAGAACCTGCAGACAACATCCACTATGGGTGCTATGACATCTGCCCTTCTCGGCGGTGTCGCTTTCGGCGGCGGCTCCGGTGCTATGGGCGGTGCATTCCTCGGTCTTATGCTCCTCACCATCTTCAAAAACGGTATCGATATTATTGGCTGTAACGAATATGTACAGATCATGTTCAACGGTATCCTGCTTGCTGCAGCTATGGCAGTTGACTACTTCAACAACCTTGCTCAGCAGAAGAGCCTGAAGGCTAAGAACGAAGAATCAGCCAAGGCATAAAATTAGTGCATTTACAGGAAAACCTGTTTAGCAAATTATTTAAGGAGGAAAGAAAATGAAAAAGTTACTCGCTCTCTTATTAGCAATCATGTTAGTATTCTCTCTCTTTGCATGCGGCGGCGGTGGCGACAAGGACGCAGCAGGCGGCGACGACGCAGCGACCGGCGGTGACACAGCAGGCGGCGACACAGCAGGCGGTGACACAGCAGGCGGCGACACAGCAGGCGGCGACACAGCAGGTGGCGACACAGCAGGCGGCGACTTTACAGCAGCTTCCGGCTTTGCTATCAGACCCAGCGAAATGACAGTTTCCGACAAGACATACAGAATCGCATATGTTGGCTTCTCTTGGGACAACACAGTTGAGCACTGTGCAGACCTGATGGAAAATGCTTTCACAAAGTATCTGAACTGCGAATTCACAGCTCTCTCTTCCGAAGGCAACCCCGACACATTCATTCAGAACATCGAAAACTACATTTCTCAGGGTTATGACGCTCTCATCTGTAACGTTTACTCTGTAACAACAGGCCGTGCAAGCGAGCTCTGCGCAGAGAACGACGTTATCTGGATGCCCGTTACAGCTCCCGCAACAGACTATGATGGAAATCTCGTAACTCCCTACGTTGGTGTTAACGACGAGTACGTTGGCCAGACTCTGGTTCAGGAATCCTATGACTGGGCAGTTGAAAACTGGTCTGACTTTGCTACAAAGGATGCATACGTTTACATCATCGACGTAAGCTCTGCTGAAGAACTTCACAGACGCTGCGTAGCTATGGAAGCAAAGGCTCAGGAACTCTTCCCCGATGCAGTTAAGATCGAAGTCGGTGACTCCCTTGCTGAAGGCGGCGGCTTCAGCCCCGAGGTTGCTTACAACATGTGTGTACGTACCTTCGCTGCTAACCCCGATGTTAAGTACTGGATCGTTCTCCATCCCTTCGACTACTATGTATCCGGCACATGCCGTGCTGCTGAAGACTACAACATCGTTGACAACGTTCTGACAGCATGCTGCAACGGCGACAACTACCTCCCCGTTCTTGAAGACGGCACAGCAGGCTGCTGGAGATTCTGCCTGTACTGGGACAACGGTCTCTGGGGCGAACTCATTGCTTGCGGTCTCTACGCTCTCGTATCCGAGCAGTGTACAGCTGAGCAGCTTTGGAGCGACTATATTGACGAGGGCACAAATTATGCAGGTCTGAGAATGGCACCTGTTGTAATGGGCCCCGACAACTTCTCCGAAGTTCTTGGCTTCTATGACAACTACCTTGACTACGACTACTTTGGATACAAAGATAAGTGGCAGGGCACAGAATTTGACATTATCGTAGCAAAATAATTAAGCACCGATGAATGTTGCGAAAGGGAATGTCGAAAGACATTCCCTTTCTTTAAAAAACTACTCAAGGAGGAAAAATCCATGCCATACATGAAGGTCAGCGTAGCTAAAAAGCTCACAGAAGAAGAGCGTCAGGAGCTCTCCAAGGGTCTCGGCGAGGCTCTCGGTCTTATCCCCGGAAAGCACCCCAGCTTCCTCATTGCTGATATTGAGGACGGAAGAAACTTCTACTTAGGCGGCATGCGTCAGGAAAACTTTGCATTTATTGACGTTCGCTACTACAGCAAGTTCTCTTTCCAGGTCAAGGAAAGATTTACAAAAGCCTGCTTTGAGGCTCTTAACAAGGTTCTCGGCACCGCAAAGGAGCAGATGTTCCTCACCATATCCGAGTTCAGCACATGGGGCGGATTTGGCGATTTTGTTGACGAATACGTAGAAAAATCAGAATAACCGCTCATCTTTAAATTTTCGTGAAAGGAGAATGTTATGATCAACAAACTGCTTAAGGCATTGCATGAAAAAGACTATTTCGGTCTTGCAGCCTGCTTTGCACCCAACTGTAAGTATTACGACTATTGTCCCTCCCTCAACGGACACGAAAACTATTTTGTTCACGGACGCGAAATGGTTGAGATGTTTTTCAGAAACAGATTTGTACACAACCACTTTGAAATAGCATCTCCGAGAGCGGAAAGCGAAACAGAAGGAACCTTCTTCGGCTCTTATGATGCCCCCTTCGTTTACGCCCGTCTGCGAATCGAAGGAACTGATGAAAACGGGCTTATTACAAAGCTTGTCATCAGCGCAGCGTAAAGGGGTGCAGCTATGGTATATATCGTAATCGGCGGCAGCAAGGGCATAGGCAAATGCACCGTTGACATCTTAAGAGCCGACGGACATCAGGTTCTTGACATCTCCCGCAGCGGAGACATCAAGGCAGACATCGGCAAACCCGAAGGACGCAGGCATGTTATTGATACCGTCCACGAGATGTTCCCCGACGGAATCGACGGTCTGGTTGCAAACGCAGGTATTCCCGGCGGCATACGCGGTCAGACAGCCGCAGATGTTATATCCGTAAACTATTTCGGATGCGTGGAAATTATTGAAGGACTTTATGACCTGCTGGAGAAAAAGCAGGGCAATGTGGTGGTCACCACCTCCGCAAGCATCGCCTATGGTCCAAGGAGCAAATATAACATCGATGCACTTTTAACAAGCTGCGACGATGAGCAGCGCCTGAGAGAGTTCGCCATGGAGCTCGAAGCGGGCGGACACTCATTTTTGATGTACAACTCAACAAAGCACGCCCTGACAAGATGGGTTAAGCGCGTTGCCCCCTCATGGGCAGCCCGCGGCGTTATCATAAACGGCGTAGCCCCTGGCGGAGTTGACACAGACATCATCCCCAACATGAAAACAGGTCCCCTGTTTGACACCGTTACAATGGCAAATCCCATGCCCACGGTTTATAAAAACCGTGACCTTATGACTCCCGAGAGCATAGCCGAGACCATCGCATTTATGGTCTCCCCCAAAGCTCGCGGAAACTGCGGCACTATCGTCTACTGCGACGGCGGCAGCAGCGCAATCGTAAATACAGAAGTATATTATTAATTCAAAAATAACAGAAAGGTGGATATAATCTATGGCAGATGAAGTAAAGATCTATGATTTGACAAAAATGCAGGATCCTTACGCTGAAAAGCGTTATATTTCCAAAGAGGCAAAACCCGACAGCAAATACGGAAAACTTGTCTTTGAATTCCCTATGGAAAACAATGAGATAGAAGCCGAAGGCGTAGGCACAGACTTCGTCTACCGTCCTCAGGCTTACTTCCGCGGTGCGTCCCAGATCCCCGGTTCTGAGTTCAACCAGAGCTTTCAGGTCATGGTAAAGCCCTACTTCCTTGACCGTGTCCCCCACCGCCACAGCAAGGACGAATATCTCATCTTCCTCGGTGCGTCCTATCCCAACATCTTTGAGTTTGACGCACATATAGAATTCACCCTCGGCAAGGACGAAGAGGCTGAGACATTTATCATCAACAAGCCCACTATCGTCCGTATCCCCGCAGGTGTTTACCATTGCCCGCTGAACTTCAAGGAGATAAACAAGCCCGTATTCTTCCTTGCAACTCTGTTTACTCCCATGTTCGGCGCAATTATGGACCTGCCCGACGGCACAACACAGGAAGGCTTCTACAACGGTCCTATCCCCTGCAAGTACAACCCCAACAAGAAGTGTGACACTTGCGGAAAATGTCTCCTTGAAAAGTGGGACGAAAAATAAACTATTATCTTTTTCATGAGTTACCCCTCCATAACATAAAAAAGAGCTGTACAATATGTACAGCTCTTTTTTGCTTATTCTTTTGTCTGCAGAAGTGCCAGAGGGCTTTTGCGTGAAGCAGCGGCAGCAGAGATAAGGGATGCGAGGAAAATTACGAGGATGTACATCCCGAACACAATGAGCATATCTGCAAATACTCCGCGTATTGCCAAAACTATGCCTGCCAGAACAATGCCGAAGACACACAGCACCATGTGCTCAATTACCATTATGGCTCGCACCTTTCTCTTCGGCGTGCCCAAAACGCGCATGATTGCAATATCCTTTGAGGTCTGAACGATGAGCATACCGCACAGAAACGCACCGATAACCAGCACCGCTGCCACCATAATGGGGTACAGCATATTCATAAGGTCGATGTTGTTGCGGACATTTTCAATTTTTGACGTATCCATAATAAAGGCAATTTCGCCTGTCAGATTCTTGCCCGCAAGGGACATACCAAACTCACGATATTCTTCCGCTTTGTAATTATCCGCAAGCACCGCCGTAACCTCAGGCGGAATAACCAGCTTTCCGTAACCTGCAACAACCTCGTCACAGCCGGGGGTGTAAATATGCTGACCTGTGATATTTTGAGCATCCGACGCAACTCCAATGATGATAAACTCATTCATCTTCGTTTTATATCGCTTCATAATAGCTTCACGACACATTTCCATAATCTCTTCTTCGGTATAATCGCCGAAATTTGACATATTGTAATTGCGAATCTCCGCACTCACAACCATGTCATACCAACCCTGTTTTGAAAACTCAACTGTGTCACCAAGCTCATATCCGCGCTCTGCCATTATATCCTCGCCCATTACCACAAAAGTATTCATAGTGTACATGGATGAAATATCATAGCCATCAAGCCACGTTATCTCAAAATCCTCATATCCCATTTCCGCAGCCAATTTGTAAGGGTTGTTATTTACGAAAATAAAACTCTGCCTGCGGTCAATGTCAACAGTCTGATTTGAGTTATAATAAACATCTCTTACATAGCCCGAGGCAATAAGATCCTGCACGTATGCGATATTCAAAAATCCCGCATATTTTGAGACTATCTCCGTACCCTCAAAAATATCAACGTAGGACGTTTTCATGACCAAAAGCTGTCCCACAACATTTATGAGCAGTGCGGAGACAATTATGAACATAAGCGCTTTTCCGAGGGTGCGCTTAATGTGCCTCATGGCATATCTTCGCATAAACTGTGCACTTCTGTTTTTGCCGTCGTGCACGGGGCGTTCAATACTCTCCCACTCGCCCAAAACAATGGGTTCTTGCGGTTCGGGTGTGTATACCGTCTTTTTCTTTTTTCTTCGTTTTTTGCCCTTTTGTGTTCCTGTCTGCATAAGCTCCAATGGTGATTTTCTGCCGATTACAGCAAGAAGCAGCAGCGCCAAAAGAACTGTCAGTACGATTTCGCCAACAACACAGGCAATTATTACATAAGGAGAAATTGTAAGGTCTATTTCAAACTCAGACAGCACAGCAAGGGATGCATTTCCGCCAATATTTCCGAGGGTGTAGACATACGCAGCTAGGCTGCCCACGACGACAGCAGCCACGGCAATTACGCCTAAAGGCAGGAGCAGGCTCCTTGACGCTCTGCCCTTTGATGTGCCCAAAAGGCGCATTACGGCGTAATCTCGCCGTCTGCCAACGATATACAGCATGGAGACAAACCATGTTATCACGATGATTGCAAAGAGCAAAATCGCGATTTTAATAAGGGCAATTCGCTCTGTCTCTTTAAATGCCGTTAAAATCTCGCCAAAACCGCCGTCAACGAAGGTCACTTCAAGTCCCAGCTCCTCAAACTTTGGCAAAACTTCTTCTTTAAATGCGGGCAGCTCCCATGCGTTACCGACTACGAAACCGAACTCCTGCGGGTATACCTTGTGGTTTTGAAGCTCGCTCTCTTCAACGTTCAGAAGGTGCTGAGGGATGAAAATTGTATTCTTGCCGTAACCCCACGCTGCGTCGTCGTCCTCTGCCACTATATATTTGTTTCTTGTATCCTTGAAAATGCCCACAATTTCAAGCTCCGCTGTTGTGTAAGAGGTGGACATCCTCTCTTTGACAGCGGCAATCGCGCCTGCTTGATAATTATACTCAAAGAGCTTGTTTCCCAAATCCACAGTTATCTTATCGCCTATTTCAAGTCCGTACTCCTGTGCAAAGTCGTGGTTTACAACGCAGACATTATTTCCGTTTTCCGTGTCTTCGGGTTTTAATTCACGACCTTCGGAAATGCCCATAGTACCGTCGGAGAAATAGCGGATGCTGTCCATGTCGTATGTATACACCATGTCATATGTGTACATATCCGTTTCAATAATCTCGATATACTCGCGCAAAGGGGCAAATTTTTCAGTTTCCAGATAGTTTTCAGGCTCACCTTTAAGGGGATAAACCGCCTCACACTGTCCGTAAGAAAAAACATCTGTAAGATAATAGGGGTAAATATCAGGTCTCGGAACGAGATAGTCCTCGTAGCGCAGGACAAACACATATCTCTCGCCCCAAACAAGGTCCTCGGTATAATCTGTTCCGTATTTCGATTTTCCGTATTTTGTTTTTTCAGATGCAAAGCTTACCGTTCGGTTCGTAGGTCCGTAAAAATAATACAGTGCATCTCTTTCAGATTGTTGTTGCATAGCATAGGCATAACCAAGCGGCTCAGGAACTATCCCAATAGGATCCTTACCGAAATTGCTGATCCCCGGGGATATGGGCTCGCCGCCCACAAGCTCAACATCCTCCGCTATGATAGTTCCATCATCTTGTATGCCCTTTATTGTGGCTTCAATTACACAGTTATGGGTATATTCATATCTGCCCCAATCGATATCAATGCGTCGGTACTCCGTCACACCTGCAGTTAAATATCTTGTATCAACATGGCTTACATAAGGCATATCGGTTATGGCATTGATCTGCTCTTGTGTAAGGTTTTCATACCCCAGCTCACGCCATCTTGTTTCAAACTGTTCGGGCAGTACGTGGTTTGCAACTCTTTCATCGGCAAACATATATGCAAACACGACATTCATCTCGCTCTTAAACTCACCGTTTATAACGCTTCCCATGCCTTTATACTCTGCTACCGCCTTTTCCATTTCGCGCTTGGCAACAGAGTACTCCATTACCTGCGAAAACAGGGCAAAGGTTACAGCGGCAAGAAGAATAAAGGTCAGTACCGTCCTCACAGGACTGCGGTAAAGCATTTTAAGCGACAATCTCGGTTTCATAATGACACCTCCCTATATAAAGACACTAAAAACTGTAAAACATATCACCTTTTGTCTGTATTTTTTCGGTTTCATCTAAAAAGTCTCCTGTTTCCATAATTTTCCGCAAAATTTCCCTTTATACTATATATATGTCACAAAAGGGCAAAAATGTGACATCAAAATCGAAAAAATTTTTTAATTTTATTATGACACACCATTACATAGAGCGCAATCTGTCAAAAAGCAGAAAAGGCCGCGCTGTTTTTGTGCATCATGACATAGCTAACCTTGAAACATCAACAATTATTGACTTGAAAACAACCTGTCCTTGCACTATAATGTAAAATATGAATAAATTATGAATTGAAGGGAGCTTACTCATGAAGATCGCAATTACATCCGACAGCACCTGTGACCTTTCAAAAGAGCTTATTGAAAAATACGATATTAAAATCATCCCCCTGTACATAAACAAAGGCAGCGAATCTCTCAGAGACGGTCTTGAGATCACACCCAACGATATCTTTGAGTATGTTGACAGCGGCGCAGGCGTATGCCAGACATCCGCCCTCAACATGGTTGACTATACAGAGCTTTTCGAGGAAAGATTGCAGTCTTATGACGCTGTTATCCACTTTAACATCAGCAGCGGCTTCTCCAGCTGCCATGCTAACGCAAGACTTGCCGCAGAAGAGCTTGAAAACGTCTATGTTATCGACACACTCAACCTCTCCACAGGCAGCGGTCACCTTGTTTTAGATGCCGCTATTATGGCACAGGAGGGCAAGACTCCTGAGGAGATCGTGGCTGTTATCAACGGAGAGATTCCCAAGGTAGAGTCCAGCTTCGTAATCGACACTCTGAAGTACCTCCACAAGGGCGGCAGATGCTCTGCTCTTACTGCTCTGGGTGCAAACCTTCTCAAGCTGAAGCCCTGCATCGAGGTTAAAGATGGCAAGATGGACGTGGGCAAGAAGTACCGCGGTAACTTCAAGACAGTTATTCTCCAGTATGTCCGCGACAGACTTGTGGGTCGTGAGGACATTGACTCTCGCCGTATTTTCATCACCTACGCTATCGGCACTCCCGAAGAGGTAGTGGACGCTGTTGAAGCTGAGGTAAGAGCTTGCATGGAGTTTGATGAGGTCATCAGAACAAAGGCAGGCTGCACAATTTCCAACCATTGCGGACCTGTTTGTCTCGGTATCCTGTTCTTCAGAAAGTAAAATTTTATCCCCCGAACATCCGTTCGGGGGATTATTTGTGTGCATTTGCGCTAGCAAATGACGGATAGGGTTTTACCACGGCAATTATGTTTACCTTGTCATGCCTGCGGCGCCATACTTTCTTGCTTGTCCAAGAAAGTATGCAAAGAATGACACGAGGGCAAGCCCCTCGACCCCGCGGCTCAAACAATCGCAGCACCGGCTGCTCAACTCGCCGCTCCGCTCAGACAAGTACGGTGGTGATTACAAGGTTGTTTTTCTTGCTGATTTTACATAGAACGCAATATAGAAAACGCCACCTACATATTCACTATTCACTCTTACCTATTACCTAAAAAAACGCCCCGTATCGAAAGATACGGGGCGTTTCGGTTTTAGTACTGGATGATGAGTGTGTCGATTCTGCCGAAGTCGTTGTCGCTGATAACGTATGCGCCGTCGTCACCCTTGACGATCTGTACGGAAATTGTCTCGGGCTCAAGATATCCGATGTTGGGGATGTAGCTCTCTACCATGTCAAGGATCATCTCTGTCCATGCTGCTTCAAGCTCTTCATCTGTCATTGTTGCCAGAGTTTCGGACATTGCAAGCCAATCTTCCTCGAATGCTGCCCAGCCTTCGTCATTGATCTGCTGCATGATGTCGATGGGGTAGATTGTAACGCTTACGAGATAGTCATCGCCGGACTTTGTGGGCTCGCCTACTTCGTACTTGGAGTAGGAGTAGATCTGTCTGTAAACTTCTACGATGCGCTCAAATGTTCCCTCGGGAGCCAGCTCCATGTCAAAGTCAAAGTAGCTTGCAAAGTAATCTGCCTCTACCTCAAGACCTTCCTCATAAATAGCCTCAAGCTCTTCCTTGGAGTTGGATACTATCTTAAGATACTCGTCTGTGATTTTGTTGAGATAAACAACGTCAAGATTACCCTGTACATAAGCCTTTGCATCGAATGTTGCAAGACAGCCTGTAAGGGAGCAAACGAGCATTACTGCGCAGAGCAGTGCACAAATAATTCTTTTCATTTCTTTTCCTCCGAATTGTTATAAGTATAGTGATTATATCTCTGCTGTCAGCTTTTGTCAAAGCCCTTTTCCATTTTCTCTTCGGACTCCTGTTTTACCAGCTGACGCAAATTTTTCGTGTACTCCGAAAAGGCACAGTTTTCTATGCCGTATGTAAGCTGAAGGTCATATTCCAGCGGCAGCCATGTTTTAAGGTCTGACTCGTTATGCTGGATAAGCGCCTCCAGATTGTCAATAGCTTTATAGAGCTTTGCCTCTGTAGTTTCAAGAGCCGCCATCTCCGCGTAAAGCTCGCGAAGCTCCGTATCGTACGGCGCGGGAAGGCTCTTTACCCACGACTCCAAGGCGTTTGCCTCGTCCATCTCGTGGGCATCGGTCTTATTAAAGGCGGGGATATCTCCCGTAAATATCTCGCCCATGTCGTGGAAGACACACATTTTTACCACCTTGTCGATATTTACATAGGGAAACTCATCCTTCATAAAATGCGCCATAAGGCAGATACGCCAGCAATGCTCTGCTACACTCTCGGTTCTGCCTGCCGATGTCTCGCAATGGCGGGGAACATTTTTCAGCTTCTCCGCAAGGTGGATTATTTCAAGCAGTTTTTCAGGTCTCATCAGTTCTGATACTCAAACTCAAGGTCGAAGATGCTTACGGTGTCGCCTTCGTTGATGCCCATCTGCTCAAGGCGCTCGAAAATGCCGGAGCCTCTCAGCATTCTGTCAAAGTACATACGGGATTCATAGTCAGAGAAGTTGACGTTGCGCACCAAACGCTCAAGCCATTCGCCTTCCAGCACCCAAACATCGTCGTACTGTGTGACAATGATATCCTCGGGCTTGCAGGGCTCCTCTACGATTTCTACAATGTCGGGCTCGTAAACAGTTACGGGAGGCAGCTCAGCCAGCTTCCACGCTGTGTGCTTTACAAGGTCTTTTACACCCATGTGAGCCGCAGCGCTGATCTCGAAAAGCTCAAGTCCCTGCTCTTTTATATAGTCGCGGAAACGCTGAACCATTTCCTCGTCCTCGGCAATGTCTATCTTGTTTGCGACGACGATCTGTGGTCTTTCGGCAAGGTCTGCGCTGTACTGAGAGAGCTCTGCGTTTATAGCTTCAAAGTCCTCAATGGGGTCGCGACCCTCGCTGCCTGATACGTCTACAACGTGGATGATGAGACGGCAGCGGTCAATGTGACGCAGGAAGTCGTGACCGAGACCTGCACCGTCAGCAGCACCCTCGATGATACCGGGTATATCCGCCATAACAAAGGATACGCCCTCGTCTACGAACACCACACCAAGGTTGGGGTAGAGAGTTGTAAAGTGGTAGTTTGCAATTTTGGGGTGTGCCTTGGAGACAACGGAGAGAAGTGTGGATTTGCCTACGTTGGGGAATCCAACAAGGCCCACATCAGCCAGGAGCTTTAATTCCAGCACGACCTCTTTTGCCTCTCCGGGGAGGCCTGCCTTTGCAAATCGGGGAGTCTGACGTGTGGGGGTTGCAAAATGCTTGTTGCCCCAGCCGCCTGAGCCGCCCTTAGCAAGAACAAAGGGGCTGCCCTTTGACATATCCCAGATTATTGCTCCGCTTTCCTTGTCGCGGACAACTGTGCCCTGAGGCACTTTTATCACAAGGTCCTGTCCGTCCTTGCCGAAGCAGCGCTTTCCGCCGCCGTCTCCGCCGTTTTCTGCGGTGTATTTTCTCTTATAACGGAAGTCCATCAGCGTGGACATATTATTATCTACAGCCAGAACGACGTTTCCGCCTCTGCCGCCGTCGCCGCCGTCAGGTCCGCCTGCGGCTACGAATTTTTCACGGTGAAATGCAACAGCGCCGTTGCCGCCATTGCCCGCTTTGACCTTTATAGTCGCTTTATCTACAAACATGGCCGTTCCTCATCTTTCTTTAAGCATTACATTATATTGTAACAAAAACCGTATAGTTTGTAAACACGGGTTGTGAAGTTTTGCTCACGGGTACTTGTATGGAACGGCGTTCTCGATGTTCCGCACAAAAAAGCACCGCAGATTAGGGTGTACCCGATAAGAAAACATAAGGTTTTGCCTTTATCTATTCGGCTA
Organism: Oscillospiraceae bacterium; assembly: GCA_017461585.1. Classification (GTDB taxonomy): domain Bacteria; phylum Bacillota; class Clostridia; order Oscillospirales; family Oscillospiraceae; genus Alloscillospira. Next base: position 25,495 of record JAFTYM010000016.1, read on the forward strand.
TAATGCAACTTAAAAAATCCGCCAATACATACCAGTATTGGCGGATTTTTATAAGCTGAATATATCATAATTCATTATGATATATTGCCATGTGTCGTCTCTGACGACACGGCGATATTACAATTTCGCATCGTCACAAAGTGACGAT
>JAFTYM010000017.1 GCA_017461585.1 Oscillospiraceae bacterium
ATATTGGCAAAACTGCAAGCACTTAAAAAGATAGATTTTGTTCGTAAACGAGGCAGAAAAGCGCTGTAATACTGTATGTCTTACGAGCTTTGATAACGATGTTTACGGGCAAAGGATTTCTTTTTAAGCTTATGTTTTCTTATCGGGTACACCCTTTACGCACTTCACGACCTGTACCTCAGCACTAACGCTGTACAGCAGGCTATCATCGCTCAGGACAAAGCGATCAAGCTCATCGCAGACCGCGGCTCCTGCGTTATTGTCGGACGCGCTGCTGACCATGTTCTGAGAGAAAGAGAAAATGTGGTAAGCATCTTCATCCACGCTCCCAAGCCTTACCGCGTCAATAAAGTCATGGAAATGTATGGTGATACACACGAGGAGGGTGCAAAGAGCATCGCCCGTTCTGACGCTTCCCGTGCAGCTTATTATGAAAATATTTCAGGCAAAGCATGGGGCGACTCCAGAAATTACAGTCTTTGTATCGACAGCAGTATAGGCGTCGAAGCCGCAGCAGAGCTTATATGCTGCTATGTAAAAAACATTAAGTAAATACATCTTCCCCCGTTTCATAATTTGACACTAATTTACCTCATATGATAAAATTTAGTGTTAACAAGAAACGGGGGCATTTTTATGTTTGAAAGCACACAGATAATCTTAAGTCAGATGTCTCGTATGGTTGTTTTTATCATCATCGGCTTTGCATTGGGCAAGTGCAAAATAGTTACTGAAAAAACGAGCTCTGCCATCACGGGTCTTCTCATAAATGCAATTTTGCCCTGCACCATATTCAATTCATATTTCATAGAGCGCACACCTGACAACATCCGCATCGTTTTATATTCTCTTTTGGGCGGATTTTTTGCAATGGCTGCAACTGCCATAGTCTCTGCCCTTTTCCTTAGAAAAGACCCCATTGAAAACTTTGGCGGAACAATCGCAAACACAGCCTTTATGGCGATGCCCCTTGTAAACTCCGCATTGGGACAGGGCTCAGCCCTTTATGTAACAGGCTTTTTCATGGTGCAGACAGTAGTCATGTGGACATACAATATCCTGTTCATGCGCCCCAAGGGTGAAAAGCCCAACTACCGCGCACTGTATGCAAGCCCCGTATCGGTTTCCCTTGTACTGGGTATCCTCGTCTTCTTCGCGGGGCTTCCCATTCCCACAATTATACGCGACTGTGCGGCATCCGTTGCTGCCTGCAACAGCCCCATCGCCATGATAATGCTGGGTATTTACATCAGCAAAACCAAATTCTCTGACATCTTCACAACACCCAGAATCTACTGGGTCTCTGCCGTCAGACTTATCCTCGTTCCCATTGCGGTAATTCTCGTGCTTTTCATCGTCCCCCGTGACATGACAGCACTTCGCATCGGCATTCTCATCGGAGCTGCCGCACCCGCTGCCATAAACACAGCAGTTTTCCCCGAAAAGGCGGGCATGAACTATACCCACGGCGTAAAGATCATCTGCCTTTCCACCATTTTCTCAATCATCACCCTGCCCCTTATGACCTTTATCGCAAATCTCATCTGGTAAACCTGTTTTTTAAGGAGGTTTCCCCATGGAACGAAAATATAAGGCGTTTATAAGCTACCGCCATGCGGACTTAGACTCTGCCGTAGCAAAAACTCTTCACACTCTTATAGAGCAGTACCGCATCCCGAAAGCGCTCCGCACAGACGGCGAAAAGAAAATGGGCATTGTTTTCCGCGACGAAGAGGAGCTGTCTGCCACAAACGACCTTACCGACAAGATATACACCGCTCTTGATAATTCAGAACACCTTATCGTCATCTGCACAAGAGCAACGCTCCAGTCTCCCTGGGTCACAAAAGAGGTAGAGCATTTTCTCACAAAGCACGATCGCGACAAAGCTCACATCATCTTGGCTGACGGTGAACCTATGGAGGTATTTCCCCGTCCGCTGACCCACCACGAACTTGAAAACGGCATGGTAGAGGTAACGGAGCCTATGGCTGTGGACGTGCGTGCCGAGGATATCCCAGCCGTTAAGAAAAGACTTAAATCGCAGATACTGCGTCTTTTTGCCGCCATGCTGGGCTGCCCTTACGACGCCCTTGCCATGCGTGAGCAGCGCAGAAAAAGACAGCGTTTCGCCGCTGTTATGTCTGTAGTCCTTGCCATCGCCGTCGGTTTTTCCACGGTTCTTCTGATCAAAAACCATCAGATAGACCGCAAAAACGAGGAACTGGACAGCGCCAATACCGCCCTCGAGGCAAAAAACGAGGAACTGGACAAAAAGAACTCCGAGCTGGATCAGAAAAACGAGGAGTTGGAAGAGAAAAACGCCGAAGTCCTTCAGCGAGAATCCGAACTCCTGACGGCAAACTCCACCGAAGCTTACCGCGAAGGCAATAACTACACCGCCATTGCAGACGCATCTCTTGCTCTGCCTACGGAAAACGACCCTCGCCCCTATTACGCTCCCGCAGAAGCTGCTCTTCTCACCGCCCTCAGTCCCTTTGACAACGAGGTAAATTATGTAATGAGAGATACGGTTCTGGAACAGACCACACCTGTGGAAAACTTCCGCATCTCAGCAGACGGCACAAAACTTGCCACAATCGACCTATACAGCGTTGTCACCATCTTCGACACCGTCTCAGGTGAGGTTCTGAACACCATTCAGCTTAACACAAATACTGTTTATTACTCCTTCAGCAATATCCACATGCTCCCCTGTGACGCCATAAACGGCTTCATCATCTTTGACGGCTACACCATTGCAGCCATCTCCTTTGACACATGCGACATCCTGTGGTCGCATGACGCCCTCCGCTCTGTGTCAGACTTTCTGTGTCCTTCAGGCGACTCAAGTATATTCGCATACGTCCGCACCTATTTTGATGAGACTGACGAATGTACAAACTATGAGCTGGTATTTCTCTCGGGCGAAACAGGCAAGACCGTCGCCACATCTACATTTATAGACGGAAGCGTCTACAGCAAAGATAACTATCTCTCAACATATTTCACAGGCTTGGTCTGCCAGGGAATGTACAATGGACGCTTCTCTTCTGACAATAACACCTTTGTGACCAGCTATTTCTCCCGCAGCGAAGACGACGTTTACACCATCCACTACTCCATTACAGATTTAGCTGCCGGCACATCGAAAGACATCTGCAGCTATGACGTGGATGATTATTATTTCTCAGAAGAAGTTTATTTTCTGTTCTTTGACACTGACAACACAATAATCTCCGTCCGAAAGCACTCCGACTCAGACTACGTTATGCAGGCAGAGCGCATTAACATAAACAGCGGCAGAATATATTGGCAGCTCCCCTTCCCGAAAGCAACTCTGTTTTCATACACAAGTTCAGAAATAGAAAATATTTTTGGCTTCACCTCAGGCGCAACAGGCACTACCGCATACGTGATTTTAAACGACTTTGTATACAGCTTTGACACCCTGACAGGTGAATATATCTCCTCAAGCAAAATCAGCAGCAACGTAGTTGACGCATACATCGTAAACGGCACCTTTGTCTATGCCCTTGACAACGGACACTACAGCGAAGCATTTCTCTCCTCATACGGAATAAACGACATGGGTGACGCCATAGATCTGGGTGATATTCTCCGTATGCGCATATGGAACGGCGGTCCAACTGCTCTCCACGGCAGCGCCGAGTATTCTGACGCAGGCTATATTGCCGCTGTCCCCGCAGACAACTCTCACGCTGTTGTAATCAAGCGAGTAAGCGTGATAGAGGAACTGTTCCCTGCTGAGTATACAGGGCTTAACGATGACAGCTCATACTTCTCAGACAATCATCCATTCCTTCTGGAAGACAGCACCCTCGCCCTGGGACCTTTCTACAGGGACAACACATATTTCTTTAAAATAACAGACTCCGACACAGGTGAATTCATCCGCGAATTCCCCCTGTCGAGCACCTTTGGTCTGGATAATATGCTCTTCACCCCCGACGGAAAGCACATCATAAATACCGACGATTACGGCAATATCACCGTATACAATGAGGACAACACCTCTGAAGTGCTATACGAAACAGAGTATACTCTCTTTACTTATGCAGACCTTTTCATCTGCGACCTTCCCGCGCTCAGCGCCTCCTCAGTTTTGTCAGAGACAAAGGATGTTCTCTCCGCTGTATGTACGGAAGATACACTTATTCTCTGGACAAACGGAGAAAACCGCCGCGAGATACCGCTTCCCGATGATCTGACATGGCTCTATAAGGATGACTCCAGCGCCACATTCCTAATGGAAATCGCAAGCGACGGAAGCGTCCTGATATCCGGCTTTACAAACGATGACCACGATATCGACCGTCTCGCCGCCTACAGCACAGTAAGCGGCAAATGGAATTATATCGATACTGCCGATATCCCTCTCTGCGTCGGAAGTCTCTATTTCTCCGATACATCATCGACCATGGCGCTGTTGGACGACAACGGTATCGTACACATGTGTGACACTTCGGGAAAAGAGACCGTCTCCTTCTCTCTGCAGCTGCCCACAAACTCCATTTCCCAGTTGGATCTTATTCTGGACGACACCTATATCATGGTCAAAACCACCGATCTGCAGGTTCTGATCTATGACGCGGCTACAGGCGAGATAGTTTACAGAGAGACAGATGTCTCCCTTTCCATGGTTAAGCTGTATCCCTACTATGACAGCGCAAATAACAGACTGTACATCGCCACGGAGTCCAACACCTCCGTCTGCGCAGGTCTCTGTATAGACATCAGCAGCTGGACAACGCTGGCACGCATTAACGGCCTTATCTATTTCAATGAAGATACCCTCGAGATGTTCCGCGTTGCCTATATCAAAGAGTCCTACGCAACAGGCATCGTAACACAGTCCCTCCCCTCTACAGAAAAGCTTGCATCTCTTGCAAGAGAATTTCTGGGAATATAAAAGGATCCGCCTATGAAAAAACCGTTAAAAATAATCATAATCATACTGGTCATCCTGTGCGCTCTGGCTGTTCGACTAAGCACAAAAATCCCCGATGTACAATACATCGGGGATTTTCTCATTTTTCAAAAATATCTGTTTTGCTCATAACGCGATGGAGCAGGATACCCAGCACACCGCAGGATATCACTTCACCGATGCCCACCGTCATAACAAGGAATATCCATGCATCGGGAGCTCCGTAGACATACTGCAGCACAAGAGGTACGATGACCATATTTGCAAGTATGGGAAACACGGGAGCGAGATATTTGCTCTTTTTTCTGCACCAGTACGTGCCCAGCGCACCGAGTAGCGTTGCGATTGAGCCGAACACTACATCCCAAAGGGCACAGCCTGTGAGGACATTTGCGAGAATGCACCCCACAAAAAGTCCGGGCACGGCAGCAGGTGTAAACAGGGGCAGGATGGTCAGCGCCTCGGAAAGGCGGATCTGCACAACTCCGCTGGCAAGTCCCAAAAGGTTTGCAGCGAACGTCAGCGCGACGTACATGGCGGCAATCAGCGCACCGTGAGTCAGATAGCGTGTCTTTCTGTTCATATTAAATTTCTCCTTTAGTTTTGTTTATAGTGAGGAAGGTCTCGAACTCACTGGGAGAGATTATACTACCCCTTTTTACAGATTGCAACAAAAAAACACCCGAGAATAAAGGGTGTTTTTTATCAATATTCTTATTCGTCGCCGGGAATGGGATGACCCATGAAGCAGAACAGCATTGTGAGCTGCATATCGCCGATGTACTGAGCGGGACGCTTAACAACTGTCTCGGGATGGGGGAAGGGATAATCCATAACGCGGAGAACCTCGCCCATGAGAAGACCTGTAGCGTGGAGCTCTGATGCTCTCGTGCAGCAGTAAACAAGACCGGCACCTGCTGCATCAATGGGAATAAGACCGTCGAAGCCGGGCATGCTCATCTGCGCAGGATTTACATCATCCATGCTCTTAACAGAGTCGGGGTTGATCTGACCTACGCCTGCAGGAGCAAGGCAGAATACGTTAACGCCTGTGCCCTTTACTTCGCTTGCCAGAGACATTGTAGCGGATGTGGCAGCAGCCTTACCTGCTGTGTAGATGGAACCGCCCAGCATGGGAGGCAGATAGTAAGACTGTGTTGTGGAGTAGATAACAGTACCGTGACCGCGCTTGATCATCTCGGGAACGAAAGCCTGAGCTGTCAGCATAACGCCGCGTGCGGAGATAGCATAGGATTTGTCAAGATCCTCGATGGAAGACTCAAGAATTGTACCGTTGAGAGAGAGATCCATTGCGTTGTTTACGAGAATGTCAACCTTGCCGTACTTCTCAAAAGCCTTTGCAGCCAGATTCTTGATATCCTCTGCAACACAAACGTCTGCCTTTACAAAAATAGCAGCATCTGCTCCGCAGTCTGCGCAGATCTCATCTACAACTGCGCCGCCGCGAGCTTCGTTTCTGCCGACTACAACGACCTTTGCGCCTGCCCAAGCCAGAGCCTGTGCATAACCCTTACCTACGTTGCTTGTAGCGCCTGTAACAACAGCGACCTCACCGTCGAGGCAGCCCTTCTTCAGGCAGGTATTGTCAAGACTAAACATGATATATTTCCTCCTTAAAGTTTCGGTTTTAACCGAATTAAATTTTCTCTGTAAATTGTACCATCAGTACGGATTTTTTACAACCTATTTTCCCAAAGACGCCACATACTGCCTGTAAATTGGATGCATGGCGTTGCCCGGCATATCGGGGAACATGAGCTCCGGAGCTTTTTCATAATGCACCCAGTCCGCCCTGTTGACCTCCTGAGATAAAACCAGCTCTTTTTTCTTTGCTTTTCCTATAAATCCGTGCATAAGCTGACCGCGCAGTTCAAACCAGTATGTACCTGCGTAGGTCAGCTCATCAAGGTCGAGTCCCAGCTCTTCCTTAACCTCACGATACGCTGTCTGCTCTGCGTTGTCGCCGGGTTTAATATAGCCCGCAACAAAGGAGCGGTACTCATTTGAAAGATAGTTCTGCTGCAAAAGTGCGATCTCGTCAAACTCGTTTGCCACAAGGATTATGACACAGCTGTCAAACATATCAAAGCGGTATTTTCCGCACTTTTCGCAAAAAGGAACAAGACCTTCGTCCCCTGCCGGTTTATCAATCAGCTTTTCCCCGCACTCGGGGCAGTAAACATAATGCATCATCTGACCTCTTTCATTACCATATTGTTTACAACAGATTACCACAGGGCGCACAAATAATCAACGCTCATTGACACCCACGGAAATTAAGATATAATTGTACTATCTACTTTTGGGAGATAGTTTATGAATAATACCATACTTTTAACAGGCGGAGCAGGCTATATCGGCTCGCATACCGCCGTTGAACTTATAGATGCAGGCTATAATGTCATTATCGCTGACGACCTTTCAAACAGCAGCGAGGACGTTATAGACAGAATTGCACAGATAACAGGACACCGCCCTGACTTTGTAAAGTGTGATTGCGCAGACAAAGAGGCAATGGACAGGATTTTCACCGCGCACGAAATCGATGCCGTCATCCATTTCGCAGGCTTTAAAGCGGTGGGAGAATCCGTCGAAAAGCCGCTTAAGTACTACCGCAACAATATAGACACCGCCCTCACCGTCCTTGAGCTTATGGAAAAACACGGCGTAAAGCGCTTTGTCTTCAGCTCTTCCGCAACTGTTTACGGTACAGGCAGCGTTCCCCCCCTTACGGAAAATGCCCCCACAGGCGATTGTACCAACCCATACGGTCAGACAAAGTTTATGATCGAGCAGATCCTGTGTGACACCGCAAATGCAGATCCCGAGCTCTCCGTTGTGCTCCTTAGATACTTTAACCCCATCGGAGCCCACGAAAGCGGTCTTATCGGTGAAAAACCCAACGGCATCCCCAACAATCTTATGCCCTACATCACGCAGGTCGCTGCAGGCATCCGCGAAAAACTCAGCGTTTTCGGAAACGACTACCCCACACACGACGGCACAGGTGTGCGCGACTATATCCATGTCACAGACCTTGCTAAAGGTCACGTCGCCGCTCTTAAATATGCAAATTCCCACACGGGCGCAGAAAGCTTTAATCTGGGCACAGGCACAGGCTACAGCGTTCTTGACATTGTAAAAGCTTTTGAAACAGCAAACAGCCTCACCATACCCTACGTCATTGCCCCCAGACGAAGCGGAGATGCAGCGTCATGCTTCGCAGACCCTTCAAAGGCAAAGGCGCTTTTAGGATGGCAGGCTGAAAAGACCCTTGAGGATATGTGCCGTGATTCATGGATCTGGCAGAAATCCATCTCAGAAAGCAGGTAACCTCACTTTGAAAAAGAAAATTACGATCTATAATATACTCCTGACAATTTTTGCCCTGATTTTTGCCGCAGCATGCTTTTTCCTTGTAAAAGAATTGGTAGAGCGCAGACAGGCAGCAGTTTACATGGCATCGCTGCAGAGCGAGTATGTGCCGACCATACCAACTCTTCCCGACACCGGCTCAAAAGTACCCGAAGCCGGAGATGCGCCTGTTGAAGAGGAGGCTCCCGTGACCATGGATCAGACCAGCACCGCAAACCCGTCTATTCAAAAGCTCGTCTCGGATTATCCCGATGTTGTAGGCTGGCTGACCGTCGAAGGCGCCAACATAAGCCATCCCTTCGTACAGACCGATGACAACTCATCATATCTCTGGGCAGATCTTGATCACAAATTTATAAACGGCGGCACGCTGTTTATGGACTACTACAATTCCAAAGACTGCTCCGACAAGATCACTGTAATTTACGGACACAATATGAAAAACGGAAGCATGTTCGGTCAATTGAAAAAGTATCTTGATTTTGATTACATTACCGAAAACAGCGATGTTTACATCTCATTCCCCGAATCTACCGCCCACTACACAGCCGTTGCCTGCTTTGTTGTTGACGGAGCAAACAACATAATATTCGACAGTATCGGAGAAAAAGAAGATGTACAGGATGTTGTGGACTATATATGTGCCAACACAAAGGTAAATCCCGACGTTGCCATGGACGGCAGCAGCGATATTCTGGTGCTCTCCACATGTCACGGCTCTTACGAGACCGCACGCACACTTCTTATTTGCATAGCTGATTAAAGCAAAAGAGCTGATTTCAAAAGGGTACACCCTAAAGAAATCAGCTCTTTTCTATATTTCCTCTTCGGTTATAACGCGTATGCCGTGTTTTTTCAGAAGCTCCGCCGTCACTCCGTCACCGCTTATTCTCGTCCCAGTAAATGTTCCGTCATATATAATTCCGCTTCCGCAGGAAGGGCTGCGCGCCTTCATAACCGCCAGCTTAACATTATTTGTAAGGGCTTTCTCAAGGGCGATCTCAGCACCTTTTGTATACTCTGCGGTTACATCCTTGCCCGTTTTTGATATGACCTTGTCATGCTTACGCTCAGCAGGGTCACGAGGTATAGGCAGCCCTCCGTCTGCCTCGGGGCACACGGTTATGATTTTATATTGTTCGCCCAAAGCGACAACCTTTTCACAAAAATTGCTGTCGCCGCGATAGGTGCAGTTTTCACCAAGAAGGCAGCGGCTTATAAGTATTTTCTCCATATTTCTCAGCTCCCTTTTTAAACTATCACAACTTGCCCTTTTGGTCAACTTACCGTAGGTTGCTTACACCCGCCAAAGGCTGTATACTTATCTCAAAGGGGCGATTAAAATGGATAACTACGTTACAGGCGCAGTAATAAAAAGGCTTCGCGAAGCAAAAGGAATGACTCAGGCAGAGCTTGCCGAAGTCCTTGGCGTAAGCGACAAAGCAGTATCAAAATGGGAGACCGCCAAGGGTCTTCCCGATATAACCCTTATAGAGTCTCTGGCAAAGGCGCTGAACGTATCTGTACTGGAGCTTATGTCGGGTAAATGCGTAGAAAACTGCAATATTTCCGCCAATATTCTGCGCTCAAAATTTTATGTCTGCCCGTTATGCGGAAACATTATCCGCACCACAGGCGAGGCAGTTATAAGCTGCTGCGGCATAACCTTGCCGCCCCTCGAGGCTGAAGAAGCGGACAGCAACCACCGCATCACAATAGAGAGCGTGGAGGATGAGCACTTTATAACCGTCCACCACCCCATGACAAAGGATCACTACATCTCATTTATCGCCTATCTCACCTCAGACAGAGTTCAGTTTGTAAAACTCTACCCCGAGGGAAATGCCGAGACGCGCCTTAACCTTCGCGGCTTCGGAAAACTATATATTTACTGCAACAGGCACGGACTTATGCACATCAAAAAATAAACGCAGAGGAAAATTCCTCTGCGTTATATTTTATAAGATTTTAGACAGGAAGGATTTAAGTCTGTCAGACTTGGGATTTGAGAAGATTTCATCGGGAGTTCCCTCTTCGATGATCTTGCCCTCGTCCATAAAGATAACACGGGTCGCAACTTCCTTTGCAAAGCCCATTTCATGAGTAACACAGACCATCGTCATACCCTGTCGAGCCAGATCCTTCATAACATCCAGAACCTCGCCGACCATTTCAGGGTCGAGAGCGGATGTAGGCTCGTCAAAGAGCATTACCTGAGGCTCCATACACAGAGCGCGGACAATTGCAACACGCTGCTTCTGACCGCCGGAGAGCTGGCTGGGATAAGCTTCTGCTCTGTCACCTAACCCCACCTTTTCAAGAAGTGCTCTCGCCTTTCTTTCAGCATCCTCTTTGGAGATTTTGAGAAGCTTTATGGGCGCAATAGTCATATTCTTCAAAATATTCATATTGGGAAACAGATTGAAGTGCTGGAAAACCATGCCCATCTTCTGTCTGTGCTTGTTGATATCTGTCTTGGGGTCGGTGATGTCAACACCCTCAAATGTAATAGTACCGTCCGTTGGCAGTTCAAGAAGGTTCATACTGCGCAGAAATGTGGACTTGCCGCTTCCGGAAGGACCGATAACAACAACAACTTCTCCTTTTTCAATCTCAAGATCAAGACCGTCCAGCGCCTTTATCTCGCCGCCGTTATAATGCTTTTTCAGTTGTTTGATTTTAATAAGGCTGTTACCGTTCACTGGAGCGCAGCCTCCTTTCAAGCTTGCCTACAAGCCATGTGAGAATCATTACCATAAGCAGGTAGATAAGTGCAAGGACGATAAGAGGCATGTAGTAGGAATATGTTCTTCCGATGATGATATAAATGCCCTTCGTAAGATCCTGCACCGCGATGTAACCTACAACAGAGGTCTCTTTTAAAAGTGCGATAAATTCATTGCACAATGTGGGCAGAACGTTTTTGAAAACCTGAGGAATAACAATATGGATCATAGTCTGAACATAGTTAAAGCCAAGGCTTCTGCCCGCCTCAAACTGGCCGTGGTCTATAGCCATGATACCGCCGCGGAATATCTCTGCAACGTAAGCACCGGAGTTGATACCAAACGCCGCAATGGCGATAGGTATGGGGTTTGTAAGAGACGCGAAGATGATGTAGTACATAATAAGAAGCTGAACAACTATAGGAGTTCCGCGGATAACAGTTATGTATATCTTGCATACACCGTTGAAAAACTTCAAGATTTTCGCGCCGAAGCCGCCGCGCTTTTCATACTCCTCCCTGTTTTTATCATAGGTAGAGCGCACAGCTGCAACGATGATACCGAGAACCACACCGATAGCCATACTGCAGATAGTTATAATCAGCGTGGTGGCGATACCGTCTGTAAGAAAACGCCATCTTTCCTCTGTAATAAAGTTCATCACAAAGGTGTCTTTAAGATGAATAGCGATATCAACTATTTTCGTCCAAATTTTATCAAACAATTATCAATACACCCTTTCCCAAACATGCAAAATAAGGGGCGGCGAACCGCCCCTTTATTTATATGCTGTATTGATTAGTCAGCGTTGATGTACTTGTCGATGATCTTCTGAACTTCGCCGTTAGCAATAAGCTTTACGAGAGCTTCATCGATCTTCTCACCAAGCTTTTCGTTGCCCTTTGCATAGCAGATAGCATAGTCTTCAATTGCGTATGCTGTGTCGAGAACGACAAGACCGGGGTTTGCAGCTACGAATGCTTTAGCGGGCTCGTTGTCGATGATAACGCAGTCGATCTTACCTGCAACGAGAGCAGCAACAGCGTCTGCACCCTTGTTGTAACGGGAAACTGTACCAAGACCTTCATCTTCGATATCCCATGTTGCATAGAGGTCACCTGTTGTACCTGTCTGAACACCGATTGTGTAGTTGCCGTCGCCGAAGAGGTCGTCAGCGCATGTGATGGGGCTGCCTTCTGCAACGATGATAGCCTGAACACCTGTTGCGTAGGATGTTGTGAAGTTTACGCTCTCAAGACGCTCGTCTGTAACTGTCATACCAGCCATACCGATATCGTACTTACCGCCTGCAACACCGGGGATGATGGAGTCGAAGTCTGTGTCAACGATAACAAGCTCCATGCCAAGCTCCTTAGCGATAAGAGCAGCGATCTCAGCGTCGATACCTACAACTGTCTGACCCTCATAGTACTCGTAGGGAGGGAACTCAGCGTTTGTCGCCATTGTAAGTGTGTCGTTCTTCTTGCCGCAGCCTGCCATGCAGCATACAAGCATAAGAACAGCAAGGATAATAGCAATAGTCTTTTTCATTTTGTTTATCTCCTGTCTTTTCATAATTATTCGTTAAAAAGTATGGATATTATACCTCTTCACTTTAGTAAATTGCAATAGTAATTTTAAATTTTTATTCATTTCGGCATTTTTGTGCGTTTTTCGGATATTTAAGTGTTTTAACCATACAAAACATACAATTACGCCGAGAAAAATATTCATTTTTAGTGAATATATTCATTCCAAACTATACATTAACTAAACAATCCGAATTTTGCTGCCATAAGAAAGCGCAAAAATATACGCATAAACATACAAGTTTATGCGTATACCCTGAATATCGCGAATAATTACATTCTCATAGCGCCATCAAGGTAGATTGTTGTACCGTTGATGTAGAGGTTTCTCAGAATCTCACAAGCGATTGAAGCAAACTCTTCGGGCTTGCCGAGACGCTTGGGGAATACTGCGCTCTTGATAAGACCGTCCAGAACCTTCTCAGAGAGAACGTCTGTCATCGGAGTGAGAATCGTGCCGGGAGCGATGCAGTTGCAGCGGATGCCGTAACGTGCAAGCTCACGGGCAATGGGCATTGTCATAGCCTGAAGACCGCCCTTGGAAGCAACATATGCTGCCTGACCGATCTGGCCGAAGTTAACAGCGAAGGAGATTGTGCTGATGATGCCGCCGCGCTCGCCGTCTTCGTTGAGAGGCTCGTTGTTCATCATAGCGTGGGAAGCATACTTGATCATGTTGAAGCCGCCCTTGAGGTTTGTGTTGATAACATTGTCAAACATCTCAGCTGTGTGAACGCCGCCCTCTTTGGGGAGAACCTTCATAGCAGGACCAACACCTGCGCAGTTGATGAGAGCGGTGATCTTACCGAACTTCTCAACAGCCTTTTTAACTACGTTCTCTGCGTTTTCCTCGATGGAAACGTCGCCCTGAACGTACATGCACTTGTCTTCGCCGTATTCCTTTACAAGAGCCTCAGCCTTCGCTGTGCTGCGGCATGTGATGCAGACCTTGCCGCCGCCTTCGATGATAGCTCTTGTTGTAGCCTCACCCATGCCGGAAGCGCCGCCTGTTACAATAGCAATTACCTGATCTATACGCATTTTTCTTCTACCTTTCAGTTTAAAATAAGGTGCCTGACCTGTTCTCTTGTTCAGAAAACAGGTCAGGCAAAGGATCAAAACTTAGATCATTGCGTTCTCAAGAAGGATAGCAGCACCCTGACCGCCGCCGATGCATGCAGTAGCGATACCGTACTTCTTACCTGTTTCATTGAGCTCGAATACAGTTGTACCTACGAGACGAGCGCCTGTCATGCCGAGGGGGTGACCAAGTGCGCATGCGCCGCCGTTGGGGTTGATTCTTTCGTAAAGGTCTGTGCCGATGTAGTTGCCCCACTCCTTGCAGCAGCCGAGAACCTGAGCTGCGAATGCTTCGTTGAGCTCGAGGATGTCGATGTCAGCAAGTGTAAGACCGTTCTTCTGGAGGAGCTTGTTAACAGCGGGAACAGGACCAAGACCCATAACTCTGGGATCTACGCCGCCGAAAGCATAACCCTTAACGTATGCAAGGGGCTGGAGACCGAGAGCAAGGCACTTCTCTTCGCTCATGAGAACGAGAGCAGCAGCAGCGTCGTTCATACCGGAGGAGTTACCTGCAGTTACGCGGCCGCCCTTCTTGAAGCAAGGCTTAAGAGCTGCAAGGCCTTCGAGAGTTGTGTTGGGACGGGGATGACCATCCTTGTCAACTACGTTTACGATGCCCTTCTTCTTGTTTACAACAACTTCAACAGGAATGATTTCCTTTGCAAAGCGGCCGCTCTCAATAGCTGCCTTTGCCTTCATCTGAGACTGGTATGCGAAGAGGTCAGCATCCTCTCTGGGGATGTCGTACTTCTCAACGATGTTCTCAGCTGTCTCACCCATGGACTCGATAGGACCGTACTTTACTTCGTCATGTGTGTGCTTGCACATCTCTTCGTTGGAGCAAAGGAGCATCTTGTTGCCGTTCTTGATGCCCTCGTAACGGTAGTTCAGAGGGAGGTAGTAGGGAACGCGGGAAAGGGACTCCGCGCCGCCTGCTACGTAGATGTCTGCGTTCTCTGTCCAGATTTCCTGAGCAGCGCAGATTGTTGCCTGAAGACCGGAACCGCAGATTCTGTTAACTGTGAAGCCGGGAACTGTCTCAGGGCAGCCTGCCAGCTGGTTTACCAGACGACCAAGGTTACCTGCCTCAGGAGAGGAAATAACGTGACCGAAAACAGAGCCATCGATTGTGCCGAGATCTTCAATGTTGGATCTCTCAACAGCTGCCTTAAATGCGATTCTTGCTAGCTCCTGTACGGGAACTGTCTTAAGATCGCCAAGGAAAGCGCCGATAGGTGTTCTTGCATAACTTGTGATTACTACTCTTCTCATTTTAAATACACCTCTTTAAAATATTTAAAAGTTTTATATTTTTACAGTGCCTGAAGCATTGCGCAAGCAATGGAGTTCAGCTTGTTAGCTGCAGAGTCGGAACGGGATGTCATAACCAGGGGGCACTTAGCACCGAGAACAACACCTGCTGTTCTATAGTCTGCGAAGAAGCGCAGGGACTTATCAAGAATGTTGCCTGCGTTGAGGTCGGGCATAACGAGGATGTCTGCCTGGCCTGCTACGGGGCTCTCGATCTTCTTGTGCTTTGCAGCCTCAAGGGAGAGAGCATTGTCCAGAGCGAGAGGACCGTCTACGATGCAGTTCTTGATCTGCTTGCGGTCTGCTGCCTTGGAGAGCATAGCTGCTTCAACTGTGGAGGGGATGCTGTTCTTAACTTCCTCAAGAGGAGTTACGATAGCAACCTTGGGAGTGTCGATCTGCATCTTGCGAGCAAAATCAACAGCGTTCTGTGTGATCTTCATCTTCTCTTCGAAGGTGGGAGCGATGTTGATAGCACAGTCTGTGATCATCATCATGCGGTCTTCCTTCTCAAAGTAGAGAACTGTTGCCTGAGAAATAAGAGCCTTCTTGTCAACAAGACCGAGCTGGCTATTCAGCATACCCTTCAGGAATACGCTTGTGTGGAGGATGCCCTTCATGGGAGCATCAGCCTTCTTGTCAGCAACCAGCTGAGCTGCTGTGTTTGCGCTCTCTGTGTCGCTGCTTGTCTGGATGTACTCGTAATCGTCAAGATTCTCGCCCATGTCCGTGAGGATCTTCTTGATCTCATCTACATTACCGATAAGGATAAAGTCTGCAAGACCGATCTTACGTGCGTTTGCAGCGGATGTAAGAGCGTCTGCATCGTGAGCAGCAGCAAGAGCTATCTTCTTTCTTGTGCCTGCTTCTGTAACTACCTTGTAGATATCTTCAAAGCTTCTAAGCATTTTTACAAAACCTCTCTATCTTAATCTTCGATTCTCTGGATCTCAACTTCGCCTGTCAGAGCTTCATAAGCGCCTGTTGCAAGGGATTCCATCTCGTTCTCACCGGGATATACGGTGATGGGAGCGATAAAGGAAAGTCTCTCCTTCAGGATGCCAGTGAGCCACTCGGAGTATGCAATACCGCCGGTCAGGAGGATCTGATCGACCTTACCGTTAACAGCAACTGTGACGCCTGCAGCAAACTTAGCTGTCTGATACATCATAGCCTCAAGAACTTCCTTGACCTTGGGATCTGTCTCAGCCATCTTTGTGCACTTCTGAACGTCCTGCTCACCTATGTAAGCCATAAGTCCGCCCTTGCCCTGGATCATCTTGTAAACTTCCTGCTTTGTGTACTTCTCGGAGTAGATGATGTCTGCAAGGTACTTAGCCATGAGAACGCCGCTGCGGTTTGTGGAGAAGGGGCCGTCGCCTTCGATACCGTTTGTGCCGTCGATCATCTTGCCGTTTGCGTGCATAGCGATGGATGTGCCGCCGCCAAGGTGGATTGTCAGAATGTTGATGTTGTTGTAGTCAAAGCCATACTCACGGCAGTAGCGCTTTGCTGTAGCCTTGTGGCTGAGAGCGTGGAACTTGGACTGACGCTCCATGAGGGGGTGACCGCCGTAGCGAGCCAGGGGGAAGTACTCGTCTGTGATGGGGGGATCTACGATGAATGCCTTGCAGCCGATGGAGTTTGCCATATCGTAAGCCATTGCAGAGCCAACATCACAGGGGTGGTTGCCGAACAGGCCGCTTGCCTGCTCACGGAGCATTACCTCGTTTACTTCATAAACACCGCCGGGGATGGGACGAGTGTGTCCGCCGCGGGCTGTGATAGCATCCAGCTCGCTCATAGCAACACCGTTTTCCTTACAGAACTCTGTTACCTTGCCCGTACGGTAGTCCTTCTGCTCGAAAATGGAGTTGAACTGTGAGAGCTCCTCTACGGGATGCTCAAGATTTGTCTTGCATACGCAGTTCTTATCCTCATAGTAAGCAACCTTTGTGGATGTGGAACCTACGTTGATAACCAGTATCTTTTTCACGTTGTGTCTCCTTCCGTTTAACTGGTCAAAATACGTTTTGTTGCGCTTTGACCAAATCACATACCTAAAAATTATTATATAATCTAATAAAAAATTATAAATTATTTCTCATCCGCTGTCAATCTGTTCTTTCACTTTAGTATTTTTGCACAAAAACAGTCGCACAAGTTTGTTACATTCGGTCAAACTTATGCGACTGATTACTAAAATTCTTCTGCAGTTACATTCGTACGCACTACACGGTAGTTACCATTCTTAAATTCAAGCTCGGTAACAGCTGCATTTTTGAGCTTTGTGATACCTGTTCCTGCGCTGCCTTCGCTGATACAGTAAAGTGCAGCGTTTATCGTACCGCCGTGAGACACCACGGCAAAATCACCGTCATACAGCGCGGTGTACTTGTCCAGCACCCTCATAAACCTCGCCCCCGCCAGCTCTCTAGGCTCTTCACCGGGGCACACAGCATCGTAAATATCCTCAACTATAACACCGGACATTTCGCCGTAGTCGCACTCTGTCAGGTCATCTTCTACATAAATCCTGTCAATTCCTATGTACCCGGCGATTATCTCACCGGTGACCTTTGCACGCTGCAGAGGACTTACCACCATATACGCAGGGGCTATCTTGCCTTTGATATTTCTTCCTGTTTCATGAGCCTGAGCAATTCCGTTTTCATTCAAGGGAATATCCTCTCTGCCCTGTATTCTGTGTATGGCATTCCAGTCCGTCTCACCGTGGCGGAATACATAAATCTTCAAAAACCCATCTCCTTTTTTGAGGAATATGGGTAATATACCACTTTCCGCCGTCATGTGCAATCGAAAATCAGTTCTCCATCTGTCTGCCCAAAAATCCTGCAACAGTCTGAGCAAGCTTATACTCCGTCTCGCCCATGATCTTTCCATCATCAGAAAACATAACGATACATCCCATGACATCTCCCTCGGAAACTATGGGCGCAGCTGTACCCGCCATGTGTTTGCCGTCCTCGGTAAGCGGCACCGCCTTCTCTCCTGCCTTGTACTGATAAACGCTGCGCTCTTCCATGATGTTTTCAAGTTCTCGGCTCACATGCTTTTCCAGCAGCTCTCTTTTGGGCGCACCGAAAACAGCAATAAACTCGTCTCTGTCTGCAACCGCAACACCGCAGCCTGCTGTCTTGTAAAGGGATTCCGCTATGCTCACCGCAAATTCAGACAGCTCTCCCACGGGGGAATACTTTTTAAAAATAACCTCGCCGTCCTTTTCGGTAAAAATTTCCAGCGGATCTCCCTCACGAATGCGCAAAGTCCTGCGGATCTCCTTTGGAATTACCACCCTTCCAAGGTCGTCGATTTTTCTCACTATCCCTGTCGCCTTCATATATAAATCTCCTTATCGTTCTTTTTACGATGCTATTATCTGTAAAAGAGGGTGATTTATACTCTCAAATTCACCACGAATTCGCAAAGGTTATAACAACAAATCTTTATCATAAAAAAGAAATAAAACTTTTCAGAAGCGTTATGACGTGCGCTATTGAATTATGCGTCAGTTGATTTATTTTTGTTTTGTAGTAATATGTAGCCATCACCGTATAAATTAAAAAATTTATATAAATCAGGAGGTTATATGTATGGCAATTCCCGCATTTGATCCCAAAGAGTTAGAAATGGTAGGCAGAATGCCTCCCATGTTTGGTCCTCCCATCCCCATCTATTCAAACCCTGTTTCCAACAAAGAGGCCGTTACAGCTCTTTATGAGAGACGTCCTTACTGGCAGATGCACGGTATGGAAACAAGCCTTTCCATGTTCTCTCCCATGGTAAACCCCGACAACATTGCCCGCGGCTTCATTTTTGAAGGTCGTCAGCTCGATCCTTCCCAGTACGGCGGTAAGGATATGTTCGGCATCGAGTGGGAGTATGTTCCCCAGGTAGGCGGCTCCATGGTTCGCCCCGGCGACCCCTTCATGGAAGACATGTACGACTGGGAAGAGAAGGTCGTATGGCCTAATCCCGACGAGTGGGATTGGGAAGCAGCTGCCGAAGCCAACAACGGCAAGTACCTCGCTCCCGACAGATTCAACGTTGCATGGTTCCTCAACGGCTGGTATGAGCGTCTGATCTCCTTCATGGACTTCGAAAACGCTATTATGGCTATTTTTGACGAAGATCAGCAGGAATATGTACACGCTTTCTTTGACAAGCTCACAGATCTGTATATCAAGATCCTCGGCAAGTACATCGAGTACTTCCCCGCAATCGACGGTTTCTGCATCCATGACGACTGGGGCTCTCAGAAAGAGACATTCTTCTCTCCCGCACTTGCAGAAGAGATGATCGTTCCCTATATGAAGAGAGTTACAGACTTCCTTCACAGCAAGGGCAAGTTCTGTGAGATCCACAGCTGCGGTCAGAACTACAAGCAGGTTCCCAACTACATCAAGGCCGGCTGGGATATGTGGGTACCTCAGGCAATGAACGATACTCAGAAGATCTACGACGATTACGGCGACAAGATCATCATCGCAGTTATCCCCGACAAGCTTCCCGAGAACGCAACAGAGGAAGAGCAGCGCGCAGCTGCACGTGCTTTTGTTGACAAGTTCATGCAGCCCGGCAAGCCCTGCATCATGAGCTACAACGAGATGTCCATGTGCACAGACGCATTCATGGAAGAAACCTACGCTTACTCACGTAAAAAAGCTGCCGATCAGGCATAAGTATCACGGATTAACTTAAAGAGGAAGAGCTACTGCTCTTCCTCTTTTTCGTCTGTCTTTCGCACAAGGGCATTTTCCAGAACCCGCCTGTAAAAGCCCTTATAGCGGCATCTGAGCTTTTCGACTTTTCTGTCGAAGTCTCCTTCGGTGATAAGACCGTCTCTTTTTTGGGTTTTCAGTTTTTTGACTTCCTTGTTTATTCTGCCAATTTCCTTGTCAACTGCGCCCATAGCGGCATTTGCGGTGGGGTTGGAATAGTAACTCATACTGGTTTCCTCCAAAAATATTGAAATTCCCCAATACAAAAAGGCAATAAAAAACGCCTGCCTTTTGCAAATGGGTATACTTCGCCTATACGCAAAGTACAAATCATTTACAAAAAACAAGCTAACCGCTTATCTCTTAAATTTTAGAGTTTGAATATATCACATAATGTTGCAAATGTCAACATTTATTTCCAAAAACAAGGCTGTGCCAAAATTAGCACAGCCTTTGATTTTTATTTGAACCAGACAAATACGCAAAACAGGATAAATATCAGCGCGCCCAGCAGAAAAACTCCTGCAACGAGAAGTCCTGCTTTCATGGCACCTGTAACAATAGCTCTTGCTTCGCTTTTTGTCAGGTCACTCATATCTGACTCTGACGCACGCTTACCGCGTCTGTCATCTCCGGAATACCAGGGCATTCCGTCAACATTCATGTTTGCAATAACGCGACCGTCGTCGTCATCGTAGACCTTTTTCTTCCTTGCCATTTACTTATCCTGGGGAATAGCCGCCTCAAGCTCTGCCTGACGTTCGGGAGAGTTGTAGAGGTGGCATGCACAGAAGTGGTCTTCCTCCAGCTCCACAAAGTCGGGGTTGAAGTACTTACATACTTCCATGCACTTGGAGCATCTTGTGTGGAACTTACAGCCGGAGGGGGGATTTGCAGGAGAAGGAATGCTGCCTTCAAGAACAACACGGTCCATCTTATAGTCCGGATCGGGAACGGGGATAGCGGAGATAAGAGCCTGTGTGTAAGGATGCATGGGCTTTGCAAATACCTTCTCTGTAGGTGCATACTCAACCATGCTGCCCAGATACATAACGCCGACAGTATCGGAGATATGTTCAACAACGGACAGGTCATGGGAGATGAACAGATATGTGATGCCGAATTCCTTCTGCAGATCTCTCAGAAGGTTGATGATCTGAGCCTGGATGGAAACGTCCAGAGCGGAAACGGGCTCATCACAGAGGATAAAGTCGGGGTTAAGAGCAAGCGCACGGGCAATGCAGATACGCTGACGCTGACCGCCGGAGAACTCATGAGGATAACGATCCTTATGGTACTCCTGAAGACCGCAGGCCTTCATGATGCGGGAAATATATTCGTCATGCTCTTCCTTGGGAACGATACCGTGCTCACGGACACCCTCGCCGATGATCTCAGCAATAGGAAGTCTGGGAGAAAGGCTGGAGTAGGGATCCTGAAAGATTATCTGGATGTCAGGGCGTGTCTTTCTCAGCTCCTGCTTGGAAAGGCTGAATATTTCGGTACCGTTGAAGTATACCTCACCGTCAGTCTTGTCCTGCAGGCGGAGGATTGTCTTACCTACGGTGGACTTACCGCAGCCGGACTCACCAACAAGACCCATTGTTGTACCGCGCTTGATTTTAAAGGAAATACCGTCAACAGCCTTAACATTGCCGATAGTCTTCTTAAAGAAGCTGGACTTAATGGGGAAATACTTTTTAAGGTTCTTTACAACCAGTAGGTACTGGGGATCGTTCTCTGCGCCGTCAAAGCTGTTGAGAGAAGTATTCATATTCTTTAATTCTTCAGACATATTAAAGCTCCTCCACATTCGCAGATTTGGGATAACCCAGTATTTCGCCCTGCTCAAAGAATCTGTAGCAGGAAACAACATGTGTATCGCTGATCTTTATCTCAGGGGGATACTGACCGGAGCAGTGCTCGCACTGCATCTCGCAGCGGTCCTTGAAATAACAGTAGTTAGGCATGTCAACAGGGTTGGGAACGCTTCCCGGGATGTTGTAAAGCTCTTCTACCTTCTTTCCGACAACGGGCTTGGACTTCATAAGACCTATTGTGTAGGGGTGGCAGGGATTGTGGAAAATATCGTCTGCTGTGCCCTTTTCGATAACACGGCCTGCATACATAACGACAACGTAGTCAGCCATGTTTGCAACAACTCCAAGGTCGTGTGTGATGAGCATGATGGAAGAGTTGATCTTATCCTTCAGCTCGCGGAGAAGGTCAAGGATCTGAGCCTGAATCGTAACGTCCAGAGCAGTCGTGGGCTCATCGGCAATGATAAGCTCAGGTGTACAAGCAAGAGCGATAGCGATCATAACACGCTGACGCATACCGCCGGAGAGCTCATGGGGGTACATATTATATACGCCCTCCTTGTTGGCGATACCAACAAGCTCAAGCATCTCAAGTGTACGTGCCTTGATCTGTTCCTCTGTCATTTCAGGGTGGTGGAGCTCAAGCACCTCATTTACCTGTCTGCCGATACGGAAAACAGGGTTAAGGGATGTCATAGGCTCCTGGAAGATCATGGAGATGCGGTTACCGCGGATCTCCTGCATCTTTGCAGTAGGTGTCTTTACGATATTCAGCGCATTGCCGTCACCTGTGTTGAAGCGGATCTCACCACCGACAGTCTGACCTGTGGGACGCTGAAGAAGCTGCATAAGAGAAAGGCTTGTAACTGACTTTCCGCAGCCGGACTCACCAACAACACCGACAGTAGAGCACTTGGGAACATCAAAGGTTACACCGTCTACCGCCTTAACTGTACCGATATCGGTGAAAAAGTAGGTACATACATTGTCAAACTCAACAACATTGTCAGGATTCTTCATCTTTGTTGTGTACAGAGCGGGATCCTTACCTGCATCGTTGCGGTCCTTTTCAAGCTTTTTTGTAAGCTTTCTGTTAAATTTGGATATCTGGCGGGAAGCTTTTGCGGAGATATAGCTGCCGCCTTTTTTCTTTTCGTTATTTGCCATACTTCCCACCT
This sequence comes from Oscillospiraceae bacterium, assembly GCA_017461585.1. GTDB lineage: Bacteria > Bacillota > Clostridia > Oscillospirales > Oscillospiraceae > Alloscillospira. The sequence continues at coordinate 22,797 of JAFTYM010000017.1, forward strand.
CCTTATCTCTTCATTTTCGGGTCGAAGGCATCACGCAGACCGTCACCAACGAAGTTGAATGCAACAACTGTGAGACAGATAAGGCAGCCTACGGGGATCCAGATATATGTGTACTGTGTCATAGCTTGTGCGCTGGTAGCAACAGAGTTGATCATAGTTCCCCAAGTAGCCATGGGGTGCTTAACACCGAGGCCAAGGAAGGACAGAGTGGACTCTGTAAGGATAACGGAGCCGAGACCCATTGTTGCTGTAACGATCAGCTGGGGCATTACATTGGGGATAAGGTGACGGAAGATACGACGTCTTACGGGAAGACCTGTAGCTTCTGTTGCGACCATGAAGTCCTGCTCACGGAGAGAGAGGATCTGACCGCGAACCAGTCGTGCGATACTTGCCCAGCCGAGGAAGCCGAGAACAGCCATCAGCCACATCAATCGTACATAGGGATCAACGCGGAGAGAATCCAGCATTGAACCGAGGATGATAAGGATAGGCATAGAGGGGATGCAGTAGAAGATATCAACAAGTCTCATGATGATATTGTCTACCCAGCCGCCGAAGTAACCTGCAAGACCGCCCATGATAACACCGAGGATAATCTCAAGGATAACAACAACGAAACCAACCAGCAGGGAGATACGGCCACCTGCCATCATACGTGCAAGGATATCCATACCGTCGCCGTCTGTACCGAAGGGATGCTCATCTGTGGGACCTGCGAAACGGTCCAGCATGTATGTGTACTGCTCACAGACAAGAACAAATGTTGTTACCTTGTCTTTAACGATAAGCTCAGACTCAACAAGAATCTCATTGCCGTTTTCGTCGAGAAGGGGCAGACCGTTCTCATCGAGCTGAGGCAGATTGTAAGTAAAGCTGTACTCACCGAGGTTGTTCTCCTCCATGTGCATAACTGCTTCACGTGTAACAGCCTTGAAATCAAGGCTAAGAGAGTCTTCACCGTTATAGCGGCGGACAACGAATGTGGAGATAGCAGCAAACTGCTCACCGTTTGCATCGTAAACGCTCTGCTCCTCATCGGAGTTTACTACTGTATAGTTCTGTCCGTCATAAGCGAACTCACCGCTGTCATAAATAGCAAGAAGAGCATTGACCTTGAACTCATCAGCAAGCGCCATGCCGGGCTCAACAGTATCAAATACGAATGTAGAAGATACGTACGCTGTCTGCAGATCGTCAATACCTGCGATAGTATACTGACCATCCTGACCTGCTGCAGCTGTGTAAAGGCCGCCGTCATATTCAAAGGACAGTACGCCTGCAACGATGTTCTCGCCTACAAGAGCGGCAAACTCATCGCCAAGACCTGCACCTGTATACTTCATCTCGCCGTTTGTGCCGAGAATCTGGTATTCCTTGTCGTTGGCACCGGGGAGAACAAGATATGTTGCGCCTTCGAATGTGAATTCTGCAGCACCTGCATCAACAGCTGTCTTTGCAGCTGAGCTGAACTGTGCGCCCAGATTTTCGCCTGCAAACATGACTTTGCCGAACTTGGTGTTGTACTTACCAACATTCTGCAGCGCATAAGTACCGACATTTACAGGTGTGCCGACAGACATTGTGTAGACGTTGTCGCCCTCTTTCAGGACAACAGCATCCTGATTGCTTTCATCGTCGTGAATAACATGCCAGTTTGTTCCCTCTTCCTCCATTGTGAGGATGATGGAGTTGAACATGTTCTTTGTGTTTGTGCCGATGCCGAGATCGTTTACGGGATAAACTGTGTACTCTGTACGCTCTTCAGCGTTTGCATAGTTTACATTAAGAAGCTTGTATGCATTAAAAACCTCAGTCTGACCGTAACGGTAGAAGTAGGGTCCGAGGAAAGCGAAGAGGAACATTGCAATAAGGATACATGCGCCTACGATAGCCAGCTTGTTGCGGATAAAACGCTTGAAAACAAGCATACCGGGAGACAGGACCTTAACGCGGGCAGCGTCGTCCAGAGTCATTTCGTTTTCGCCTGCACGGCGGGCGTTTTCTTCTCTCTCGCGAAGTTCGCGCTGTTTCAGCGCTTCGTTAAAATTACGTTTTTCCATGTGCGATTCCTCCTTAGCTCAGGCGAACACGTGGATCGACAGCAGCATAGAGCAGGTCTGCGATCAGGTTGCCTATCAGAGTGAGAATGGCCATGAACGTCAAATAGAACATGGTAAACGGAATATCACCGACTATCATGGACTGATAAGATGTGTAGCCGATTCCGGGGATGGAGAACAGCTGCTCTGTGATAAGAGCACCGGAGAAAAGACTGGGCAGGCTGCCGCCGAGGATAGTTACGATGGGTATAAGGGTATTTCTGAAAGCGTGCTGATTGATAACGCGCTTTTCAGGCAGACCCTTAGCTCTTGCTGTTCTGATGTAGTCTGCATTCATAACCTCAAGCATGTTTGTACGTGTGTAACGCATAAGACCGCCGATGGAGATGATAACGATAGTAACGCAGGGCAGAACAAGGTGCCAGCCCATGTTCATGATCTTGCCGAACTGGCTCAGTGTGTCAAATGTTCTCGCAGAGGTAAGACCTGCGATCTCAAACCATCCGAGATGTACGCCGAACACCAGTTTTAAAAGTGTTGCAACAAAGAAAGTAGGCATGGAGATGCAGACCATTGCCAGAACTGTGACAAAGTAGTCGATTCCGCTGTACTGCTTCTTTGCAGCAAGGATGCCGAGAGGAATTGCGATAATAACCTCAAGAACCATGGCTACAGCACCGAGAACAAAGCTTACCCAGATAACATCGGAAAACTTCTCTGTACATTCTACGTTGTGTACCCAGCTTGTACCGAAGTCGCCAACAGCAGCCGACTTCAGCCATGTGAAGAAGCCGCCGATGATACCCTTGTCCATACCATACTGAGCGTTCAGATCTGCCAGCCATTCAGCAGCCGACTTTGTGGAGCCGGGACGTTCTGCCAGCTGACGTGCCATTGTCTCAATATAGTTGGTGGGGAGGCAGTGCATCAGCGTGTAGATTATCAGCATGACGAAAAACAGGATCACGACTGATAAAAGGAGACGCTTAACAATAAATTTTCCCATTCTATCACCAATTTCTAAAAATTTTTATACGTGGACAAAAAAGCGCTCAAAGCGCTGAAAATTGCCTGTCTGAGCAGGCAAATCCAACTCCGAAAGCTTCATCGGGATCAGATTTGCCTGTTCAGGCTTCACTCCGAAAAAATTAGTGTCGGGGAGCTGCGGTTTTCGCAGCTCCCCAGACAGTATCACCTTTTAAATAAGGGATATTTGCTCGTTGTTAGTTGAGCTCCAGCAGGTGGATCTCAGAAGCCCAGCCGTAGTAAGGTGTCATATCAGCGGGGATTGTTTCAACGTTAACACGCTCTGTGGAGAACAGAGTTGCTTCCTGTCTCTGGTATGTGGGAATCTCAACGCCCCACTCCATGATGAGCTCAAGAGCAGACTTGTAAGTTGCCTTACGGAATGCCTGGTCTGTTGTGGAACGACCTGTCATAATGAGGTTGTCGAGCTCTTCATCCTGAATTCTGTAGTGGTTGGAGTTGGAGGAACCTTCCATGCCAACAACGTTGGAGGAGTGGTAAACCTGATACATATCGGGGTCAACTGTGGAGCCCCAAGCAGCTGCCCACATCTGAGCTGTGTTTGCATCGAGAGCATCCCAAAGCTCGTTGGAGTCAGCGGGGTCGTTGATGATGAGGTCAAGACCCATCTCGTTCAGAGCGTTCTTTGTCTCTGTGAGGATACCGTATGCGGGGTGATCACCAACACCGTTAGCGGGGATGATGATTTCCCAAGCCATGTCAGCACCTTCGGGAGCAGCTGTGAACTTGCCTGTAGCTTCGTCGAATGTGTAGCCAGCAGCGATGAAGAGGGACTTTGCAGCTTCCTTAGCAGCAGCAACCTTCTCTTCCTGAGTCATGTCAGCTGTGATAACGATCTCGCCTGCTGCGTTCTGAGAGTATGCAAGTGCATAGCCTTCGTCAGCGGGCTTGGGAGCTGCCCAGGATGTGTTGGAGATGGGGTACTGGATGATGGAAGCGCGGTCGCCGTAGTAAGCGTAAACAACGGGCTCACGGTAAACAGCGAGGAGAGTTGCGATACCGCGGCGGAGTGCCTTGGAAGCATCGGAAGCCTTGTCGTCGCCAACCTTAACGTTGTCTGCATTGATACCAATGTAGCCGTAGCCAAGGAAGTCTGTTGCCATTGTTGTGATCTTATCGCCTGTGAGCTCGCCATTGGAGTTAGCAGCCTTGATAGCAGCGATATCGTCGTCGTTGTAGTTGGGGATTGTGATGTCGAACAGGTCTGTTGTCATACCTGTCATCTTATCAGCGGAAGATACGCCCTGAAGCTTCAGGTTAGCGATCTTGGGAGCGCCATCATAGTAGCTCTCGTTTGCTACATAAGAGATAACGTTGTTCTCGTAGGAAACGAATACGTAGGGGCCAGCACCAAGGGGCTGTGTTGTCTTGCCGCGAACGCCGGAGAGGTCGCCCTTTACGAAACCGAACTGGTTAGCTTCGTAGTTGTAGAGGGATACATCGCCGTAGTAGTGGAGAGGAGCGATAGCCAGTGTGAGCTGGTAGATGAATGTGGGGTCAATGCCCTCAACTGTGATCTCGAGGGAGTAGTCGCCTGTCTTAACAACACCTGCGATGTTAGCAGCGCCTTCACCTGTGGAAACACCAGCCTGGTATACGCCAGCGTTGTCGCCGAGTACCTGATACATAAATGTTGCGAGGTCTGTACCTGCAGACTCGTAGTTGATGCCTTCGGAAGAAAGGTCATAGCCGAAATTGTCAACGATTACGTTGAACCAGTCAGCAGCTGTAGACTCAGCTGTGAAGAGTCCGCTGTAGCCCCAGAGCTCAGCAGCGGAAGCAACGTCTGTTGCACCGTAGCCTTCACAGTAAGCAACGATCTCTTCTACGAAGAGAACACCAGCTGCGTCGAAAGCAGCCCAGAACTCGTTGTACTGCTCTTCTGTGTAGAGGTCATTTGCCTCATAGCCAGCACGCTCTGTTGCGAAGATAACGTTGAACAGAGTGTCCATGCCGGAACGGTATGCGTCCATACCGAGGATCTTCTGGGAGTAGAGTGTGGAAGAACCGTCGTATGTGGGGTCGCACAGTACGTAGATGGAGAAGATAACGTCATCAGCTGTAAGAGCGTCGCCATCGGAGAAGACAACGTCGTTACGCATGTCGATCTTATAAGTAACTGTGCCGTCAGCGTTCTCTACGATCTCACAGTTAGCAATACCTGTGTAGGTATAGTCTGTGCCGTTGTAAGTAACAACTTCGCCTTCCTTAGCGTTAAGGAGAACGTTACCTTCACGGTCAGTGGGCAGAAGGCTTACCTGTGTAAGGCCAGCTGCATCCTGGTCGTAGGATGTTGTTGCGAAGAAGGGAGAGAACTTCTCGGAGAAGTAGTCGTAAGCAACAACGAGTGTGTCGTTTACGGGACCTTCATCTTCGCCTGTTGTGTCATCGGGTGTGTTTGTTGTGTCGTCGGGAGTGTCGGTTGCTGTAGTATCGTCAGCAGGAGCTTCGTCTTTCTTGCCGCAGCCTGCGAACATACCCAGAACCATCACGCAGACCAGCAGCAATGCCAGAATCTTTGTGAGCTTGGATGTCATTTCATTTTCCTCCTATAAAATTTTTATATCCACCGGTTTGTCCGGTAAATAACGTAAGTTAAAGGGACATCATGAATACATAGTGTATTCATGCAAAAAGCCATGGCTTTTTGCGCCCGCTATTTATTTTTTTGCCTGAGGCTTTTCGGGGTTTTCCTCTTCGGTCATTTTGAGGTTTTTCTTCAGCACGAACATTGCCGCCCCACACCAAAGAAACACCGCGCAGCAGAGAAGAACCGCAAGATTTTTCATTGCATTGTCTTTAAACCCAAAGTAAAACGTACTGCCTATGGTACTGATAAGTCCAAAAATTATCATAAACACCGATGCGCCGCTAATGCGCTGATACATCATATCATAGTGTTCGCGCTCTACCTTGTCCTTTGCTGTCCAAATGCGCCATACTGAGCATGCAGCCAGCACCCAAGGGATCCATGCGATTACCGCGGGCATCTGAACATACCATGTTCTTGTAGCTCCGCAGTCTATACACATGGGAATAATAAGTGCCGCTGCGGAAACTGCAGTTAAAATAAGATAAAACCACTTCAGCTTTGCTATTTTCTCTGCAGGAGCAGTAAATCTGAAATAGGGACCGACATAAATACGCACAGCCTCGGGTCTTTTTTTCCCAAGTCTGTCTCTATATTCGATTTCGTAATCCTTTGCGTATTTTCTGTATCCCAACCCGGTTGCTCCTTTTTTGATCACAAATAGAACATTATAGTACAGTATAGCATACTTTCATGCACTTTTCAACGGAATAACCTTCCAAAAACCTTGATTTTTCAAGGCTTTCATGCGTTTTTCTCATGCATCACATTACCGCGTAAAAGTGCCATGTGCAGAAACGCGCCATGATATTATATCAGTACATTTTTCAAATTTCAATACTATTTGATAAAAAAGTCCGCCGCAGAAGCATATTTCTGCGGCGGTTTATATTAGTCCAGTAACTCTTTTGCCTTTGTGTAGTTGAACACGGGACCTTCAAGGCAGACATAAGTCTCATTTATCTTGCAATGTCCGCACTTACCTACGGCGCAGGACATCTTACGCTCAAAGGATACCCAGATCTTCTCCTCAGCAGCACCGCACTTTACACATTCCTGTGCTGCGATGTGCATCATGGCAGGCGGACCGACGATGACTACGTTGTAGTCCTCATAGTCTGCAAAGGGCACATCACTTATGCACTGTGTGACAAAGCCGCTCTTAAAGCCTTCCATTTCACCTGTATCAAGGCAGTACTGTGTGTTGAATCTGTCCTTAAACTTCTCCAGCTCTTCTGTGAAAAGAACAGCATCAGGAGCCTTAAAGCCTGCCATAAAGCGGACTTCAGGACATTTTTCAGGATTATCATAAAAATAGTTAAGCGTTGTGCGCACAGGGCACATACCCGTACCGCCGGAAATGACGATAAGAGGCTTGCCCTCAAAGCTTTCAACAGGGAAGCTGTTTCCGTAAGGTCCGCGCATGAACAGATTATCACCCGCAGCAAGACCGAACATCCCGTCCGTCAGGCGACCGACTTTTCGGATTGTAAACTCAACATATCCCTCGCCTCTTCCGCTGACGGAAATTGGAGCTTCGCCGATTTTGGGAATGGACAGCATATAGAACTGACCGTGCTTTGACTCATCACTGCATTCAACGCGGAAGGTATACTCCGCCTGTGTCTCTTTCAGAACTCTAAGTATCTTATGAGGTTTTGGAAGCATGATATTTTCCATTATTTTGCCTCCTTTGCTGTATCCAAAGCTTCGGTAAAGCCGTTTACGACCTCTGCAAAGTCAATATCCTTGGGACAACGGGATGTACATCTTCCGCAGCCCACGCACATATTTTCCTTGCCGAAGCGCTTTTTAAAGTCATAGGTCTTATGGAGAACCTTAAAGCGCATATTTGCACCCGCTGTTTTTCTGGCTCTGCCGCCGCCTGCTGTGAGTGTGAATGTGTCCAGCATGCAGGATGACCAGACTCTTCTTCTCTCTCCGTCCACGCTTGTCTCATCGTAGATAACGTCTACTGTGTCAAAGCATGCACATGTGGGACAGACTGTGTTGCAGCCGCCGCAGCTGATGCACTTTTCATCAAAGCTGTTCCAGTATTCAAGACCGCTTGCCAGTTTGACATCGTCCTTGCCCTCTACCTTGGGCATATTTACCGCCTTTTTGTTCTCCGTCACAAACTTGGGTGCAAACTCTGTCTCCTCGCACCCATTAAACAGAGCTGCAAACTCGCCGTCCTTTACGAGAACGCTATTGGTTTCGCCAAGTCTTAAAGCCATTGCGTAATCCTCGCAAACATTGCTGCCTGCTGATACGCAGAAGCAGTTTTCAAAGCTCTCCGCGCACTCAAGCATTACAAACTTGACCTTGTTTCTAAGTCTTGCGTAATATACATCGCCGTGATTTCCGTTTTCGAGGAAAATGCTGTCAAGGCGGCGTACTGCGTTAATATCACAGGGATGAGCAATGATGATAATGCCCTTGTCATCTTTCAGTTCGCTCTCGCGGCTCTCACTTTCCGTGAAGTAGATCATCGTCTGCATAACGGGGTAGTAAACTTCCTTTGCGGAAAAGTCTGACTGTCGGTCATAAACTATCTCGGAAACGCTTTTAATTTCACCGAAGCGGACGATCTCCTTGCCGTTTCTTCCGAATTTTCCTGTGAGACGCGGTGCATATACCTTATAGTCCTTGGAAAGGCGCTCAATAACCGCATCAAACTGTGCGTCGGTAACGGAATAAGCCTTTTCCGCATGCTCCTGACCTTCCAGCTCTGTGAGAAGCGCAAGATCCATTTTAAGGAAGCCACGGAGAAGCGCTGCTGCGCCCTTATAAAAATCAGTTTCAGCATATTTTTCAATATCGGCGCAGAATCTATCTGCCCAGCATAAAAGATGCCCGCTCAAAAATGCCTTAGCATCATCAATATCATCAAGCTGTGCCATAAACTGCAGCTCTATGGAAATGTGATCCTCCATCATTTCAGAAGGTACGTTTTCCAGCGCAAGACCATGCTGCGCATATATCTTCTTTACCTCTTCCCAGGGCTTCTGCATTACAAGAGGCTTTTCGCCCATGTATACAGACTCATAGGGGAAGGCTGCATTTCCCTCGTGGCTGCCTGCACCGAGGAATACCTTTGAAAAATCCGCAGCCAGCTCATCAAGGCTGTTTTCGCCGCTGTTTTTCAGGTAAGCCGCGATGGCATCATAGCCCTTCTGCATCTCGGCATCCCCGCAGTTTTCGGAAAATGTCATTCCCTTAAGAGCGCCAAGAAGCTGTGCATCCACCTCTTTATAGAAAAGACGCTGTAAAAAGGTGTAAAAGTCTTTTCTGCCTGTCATTATTTCTGAAGTTTTCAAAGCTCTGCCACCCCTTTCGTCTTGTCGCTGTCCTGCGGCAGCACATCTATCCATTTATCTCTTCTCAGTATATAGCGCACGCCCGGCTTGTTGCCGAAGTCGCGCAGCGTGTATATATTTTCTTCTCCTGCTTCGCTCAGAAGCTTCGAAACCTCGCTGTCGGGGTCGTTTATATCTCCTACGTGCAGCGCTCTGCCTGCACAGTTTTTAACACAGGCAGGTGTCTCGCCTTCAGCTCGTAAGCTTTCACATATATTGCACTTGTCCATAACGCGCAGCTCTGCGTTGAAGGTGTTGACCTTGTAAGGACATGCGCCCTCACATGTGCGGCAGCCGATGCACACATTGCGGTCAATTCTCACAACACCGTCTGACGGGTCCTTGTAGCATGCGCCTGTGGGACAAACCTCCGCACAAGTGGGATTTTCGCAATGCTGGCACATAGCGGGAAGAAAATACATCTGAATGTCGGGATATGTGCCGATGGGACCTATCTGCTTTACTTCATTTCGGCATGCGCCCAGCGCAACGCCGTTTTCCTGCTTGCAGGATATCTGACATGCACGGCAGCCGATGCAGCGGTCTAAATCTATTACAAATGTTATCTTTTTCATATCTTACACCTCGCTGCTCGTAAGTTCGGGCACGCTGTCGGAATATTCGGGCAGCCACTTCTTAAAGTCGGACGGCTTTGTCCAAACGCCCTCGGGAGCACCTTCTGCAGGACTTATCTTTACAAGATAGCCGCGGAGCGTGTATGTACCCACAACACGGTTGTAAGGACCTTCGGAGCGTGAGAGCATGTTGACATTCATCTCCTGCCATCCGTGAGTATCGCTGTTAAGGTTCTCGGGATTCCAGAAACGCTCCATATAAACAGTACCGGGTCTTATTGCTGTCGTGACAGACGCCTTTGCGCGTATCTTTCCGCGCTTGGACTCTACCCAAACCCACTTTCCGTCTTCGATGCCGTATTTTGCAGCGTCTGCAGGCGTTACCCAAATCTCGGGAACAGGGTATATCTCACGGAGCCAAGGCACATTTCGAAGTGTGCTGTGATGATAGTAGGGCACACGTCCGTTGGTCATAACAAGGGGATATTCCTTTGCTGTCTCGGGGTCGGACACAGGACTCTCTGCAGGCTCGTGATATTTCGGCAGGGGATCGTAGTCCTCAGAAGCAGGTGGCAGCGCCTTTCCCGTATATGGAAGGCCTGTTCTTCCAAGAGTAATAAAGCCCTCACCGTAAGCCTCACACTTTTTGCTGCCGGTCATAAAGCCGCGGGGCTTTCCGCTTTCGTCAAGTTCCCTGTACAGGTAATATGTGCGGAACTCCTCTTCACTGGCATATTCGTAAGGCGCCTCGTTGGAGAGGGTCTTAAACTCCTCCCATGTCATTCCTATCTTGCTTGTAAAGTGCTCCATACACTCTGTCATGCTGTCAAAGTTTGTGTAGTTATGTCCCATAAACTCGGGGTCATAGCTCTTTTGCATAGTCTCATGACCGTGCTTTGCCAGATATTTGCCGATAAGGCACCATACAAGAGCCTCGTCAATAGTCTCGTAGAGATGTGCCGCAGGCTGGCGGATGGTAACTGTATTCAGCGCTTTCTGGACGTAGTTCGTCTCCAGCCACTCTGTTGTGGGAAGCAGAACATCGCAGTAAGCGGAGAAGGATGTGTAGTTTGTGTACATGTGAACCATCAGGTCAAGGTTTCTCATCGCCTTTACCCAGCGGTCACCGTTTGCCAGAACAGCCAGCTTGTTGCCGCTTCTGTCGATCCACGCCTTGATGGGATAGGGATTTGCATTTTCCATCGCCTCAAGGCAGGAGGGAACATGGGCAGTCTGCCACATGATAAGACCCTTATACTCAATTCCGCCGAGACGCTTGCAAAGCTGCTCATAGGGCAGAGCCTCGTTTGCAAAGGGGATGACCTCAACGTCAATAGGCTTTTTTGCACCGAAGCGCTGCATAAGAGAGCCGGGACGTTCAACGTTGCCTAAAAGCATATCGATGATGTTTGCTCCCATGGCAGCCTCAACAGAGTTGGGGCTTTGGTCTGTTGCAACACCGATGCAAAGTCCACCGGGAGTATTTTCTGCATAGAGCTTTACAGCCTCTTCAATCTTATCCTCGGGCAGCCAGCAGACCTCTGCGCCCTTGGCAAGTGTCCACTCGGAAACTCTGTCAACAAGCATCCTGAATCCCGTCTTGTATGTAACGCCGTCTATCTCGTATGTACCGTCAAGTTCGACATCATAAGCATCATTCCACGGATATTCCAGAGGCTGAGCGGAATTTGTCTTCTTATCCCATACCATAAATGTATCAGCTTCACCGGGGCCGTTGCCGCGGGCTGCTCTCCAGCACTCTTTAGTCTCGGTGCTCACAAGGTAGGGCAGGTTTGTCCACTTCATGACAAATTCCTCGTCATAAAGCTTATTTGTAATTATGTAGTTTATCCATGTAAGCTGCAGAGCAACGTCTGTTCCGGGACGGACAGGCAGCCACACATCAGCCTTTGCCGCATCGGGAGTCATACGGGGATCCACAACAATGGACTTGACGCCTTTTGCGCGCAGTTCTGCCAGCTGTCCGCCGCCCTGACCTGCACAGGACATAGAGGGAGCAACGCCCCAAAGGCAGATAGCCTTCATGGGTGTGTCCTCATGATAGTATATCTCCAGCGCATTGGAGTCTGCGATACTGGAGTCGTCTCCGCCGTACATCAGGTTGTATGTGAGAAGTCTGGGCAGGTAGCACTGGGCACTTCCCGGCTCAAACCAGTTGGGCGTTCCGAAAAGATTGCAGAATCGGGGAATACTTGTAAACTGGGGATTTCCGCCGCCGCCTGTAGAACACATTACGCTCTCTGCGCCGTACTTTTCGCGAATATCCATGAGCTTTACGGCAACATAATCCAGAGCCTCATCCCATGAGACACGCTTCCACTTGTTTTCTCCGCGCTCACCCACGCGCATCATGGGATATTTGATGCGGTTGGGGTTGTAGAGAGCCTGAATTCCCGAAAGGCCCTTGGAGCAAAGTCTGCCCTTGCTCATCTTGTTTTTCGGGTCACCTTCCAGCTTTACAACTCTGCCGTTTTTAATAGTCGCAATAACGCCGCAGTTTGCAATGCAGGCACGGCAGGCTGTGCGTATCTTTACGACCTCGTCTGCTTTTTCCTGTACTGCTTTCGCAGATTCAACAAGACCGGGACATCCGCACACAGCTTTAAGCTCAGCACTTATGCCCGCAGCCTTCATAAAAATATCTTTCATAAACTGTAATCACCCCGTATTGTGTTATACATAAATGTCAAGTGCACAATTATTCAAGAATAATAATATACCAAACTCCAATTTTTCGCAACAAAAATAGGACGCACCGAATATATTTCGGTGCGTCTTTTGTTGCTTATTAAACTTACGGAAGGATCGCTCCGCTCTCTAAAAGCTTCTCGCGAAGCTCTTCATATTTCACATCGCGAACCTCAATTCCCTGCTGCACAGCAAGTGCCGCCGCAATACCTGCAGCATGACCGAAGCACATGCAATGGGGGATAAGGTTAAAGAATTCGGAGAACTCGTGGTCGGAGGAGAATGCGCGGCAAGCGACAAGGAGTCCTTCCACACCCTTGGGCAGAAGCGCTCTGTAGGGCACATATGCCTTGGGATTTACAAGAGATCTGTCGCCGCGGTCATTGTCTGCAAATACCGCAATAGTATCCTCAAAGGGTTCCGTTCTCTCAAGGTCATTCTCATCGAGGTAATATTCGCCGATAATACGAAGTCCGCCGGATGTGCCGAGCTGCGGACAGGACAGCATGATAAAGCTGTTTTCAAAGCCGGGCATATACTTTTTCATAAGCTCCCATGTCTTAACAGCTGTCTTTCTGCCCTCAACATCGAGGTATGTCATCTCCTCGGGGTCTGTCTGCTGCAGAGAGCCGATAAGGCGGTGGAGCCATACAACGCCCTTCTGATGATCCAGAAGTCCGCGGGAGAAGAAGGGTCTGCCGCCCTCTTCCATGATTTTGCCGAATATTTCCTTCATCTTTTCGGGATCGGCATCATTTACCTCGTCGTACTTATCAAGGTCAACACCGCAGATCCAGAACACCCAGCCAAACTGAGCAATACGTGAACCCGGACGCATATAGTCTATCTTCTCAATGTCAAGATCGCGGATAATGTCACCGTCGCCTGTGCAGTCGATAACGACCTTTCCCAAAATTGCCTGACGGCCTGCCTTTGTCTCGACCACAACGCCCTTAACGCGGTTGCCCTCCATAATGGGCGAAGTCACCCATGTGTGGAGCATGAGCTCAGCACCCGCTTCAAGCACCATTGTGTTAAGCTCATCTTTTGCAATTTCGGGGTCAACAACGGCGGTATACAAAACTACATCCTCGTCGTTTTTATCTTTACGGACATAGAAGTGACGCATATTCGCCTTGAGATATTTGTCTACATATTCGTTATTTCCCTTACCCCAAACTTCTTTAGGAGGGAAACATGCGCCGTCTCTTGCGTAAAGGCGCTCAATAAGCTCCTGACAGAATCCGCCGATGCAATGCTCGCCGTAAATATTCGCAAGGTTGGGGATGATGTTTACAAGTCCGCCTGTTGCCATTCCGCCCAGATGACCGTAACGCTCGATAAGTATTGTCTTTGCTCCGCTGCGGGCAGCATGTACAGCAGAAGCCACACCGCCGGGGCCTCCGCCGACAACTATAACATCTGCCTCACGTACCACAGGAATTTCCCTTGCGCCTTCCTCAATTGTTTTGCTTCCGTCAAGAGTCTTTCTCTCATATTCATGGGGCATGTCATAAACAGATACTACGCCTTTGCCGTATTTTGCCATAGTGGTACCTCCCTGTTGTTATTTGTACTCATTATAGTATGCCGCTTGACGCTGTGTCAATTTCTCTGCACAAACTGCATTAAATTGTACACATTTTTATCTTTCTCCTGTTTCTTCGTTGCACAGTTGTTTTGGTCATGTTAAGCTAACTGTATACATCTAATTATAAGTAACGGGGAGTGTTTTACATGTATTATCCCAAAAGCAAAGCGGAGCTGCAGGAGATCATAAGAGCCGCCCGAGAAAAAGGAACGCCCCTTGTTCCCGTAAGCTCAGGCACACCTCATATCCACGGCATCTCCGCAAACGAAAAGGCCGAGACCTTAGACATGAGCAAGATGAATAAAATCATGAAAATCAGCCGTGACAACCGCTACGCCAGAGTCGAAGTCGGCGTTACCTTCGGGGAGCTTATTCCCGAAATGAAAAAGAACGGTCTTCGCCTCAACGCACCCTTTCTTCCCCGCGCAAACAAGTCTGTAATAACAAGTGCGCTGGAGCGCGAGGCTGTGCTTGTTCCCAAGTATCAGTACGACTACACAGACCCCCTTCTCACCATGGAAGTCGTATTCGGAACAGGCGACGATTTCCGCACAGGTTCTGCCTCAGGTCCGGGTCCTTACGAAGAGCTGAAGGCAGACATGGTTTCCCCCTGGGGACCCGGTACTGTTGACTATCAGCGCTTTATCATGGGCGCACAGGGCACCATGGGCATCGTCACATGGGGTACTCTCAAGGCCGAGCTCATGCCCACAAAAAGCAAGTTGTTCTTTGTTGAAGCTGAGGAACTGTCCGTTCTCACAAAATTCACAAACGAGCTTCTTCGCTACCGCACATTGGACGACTGCATCATCTTAAACTCCGTAAACCTTGCAAAAGCCTTCTCCGACACCGCGGAGGAAGAACAGGATATTCTTAAACGCGCAGCTCCATGGACATTTATCTGCCGTATCTGCGGCTTTGACCGCTATCCCGAAAAGCGCATCGAGATCTATGAGAGCTATTTTGCAGACATCTGCCAAAAGCACGGCATTGAATTTAAGTCCGCCCCCTTCGGAAACCTTGAGCTTGCCGCAAAGATCGACAGTATGCTTTGGGATTGCGACAGACGCGAGACTTACTGGAAAGTCAAAAAAGGCGATGTCCGAGAGATACTTTTCCTGACACCGCCAAGCAAAGTACCCTATCTGACAGAAACTCTCAAAAACGCAGTTTCCGCCCATCCTGCAGAAGACGTGGGCATAACCCTCCAGCCACAGGTTCAGGGCAGAGCTTTCCGAATAGAGTGCGACCTGTTCTGCAAATCATCAGCAGACGTTGAAGAGCTTGCATTTAACGCCGAGACCGGGCTTTTGAAAAACGGAGCATACTTTGACAGACCCTACAGCAATATATGTCAGGAGGTCTATTCCATCGACCCCGTCGGCACAGAAAGTCTCAGAAAAATCAAAAACATCTTTGATCCGGATGGAATTTTCAATCCGGGCAAACTCTGTTTTTAAGGAGGTGCGGCAAAATGGCAGATTTAAAGAAATTTGAATACACAATGGACTCCTGCAATCACTGCGGTCAATGTAAGTGGATACTCTCTCCCAAGATGCACGGCTGGGACTTTTCTCAGATTTGCCCCATCCATGTTCACTTCGGCTTTGACGCCTACTCCGGACAGGGTCTTATAAACATTGCAAAAGAGGTCATGAACGGCACTCTGCAGTACGGCGACGGTCTTGAGGAAATGCTGTACACCTGCACAGCCTGCGGCGCCTGTGACGTGAACTGCAAAAACGTCCGCGATATGGAGCTTTTGGACACTATTTTGGAGCTTCGTGCACATTGCACAGAGCATGGCGCACTCCCCGAAGCCCACAGAAAAACAGCAGAAAACATCGAAACCTCTCACAACATTTACGGACTTTCACACGAAAATCGTTTTTCCTGGCTGCCCGATAGCTACAAGGATGACGAGGACGCAGACACAGCACTCTTTGTCGGCTGCTCTGTATACAAGCATCCCGAACCCGCTTTGGCTGCCATAAAAATTCTCCGCGCAGGCGGTGTGAAGTTCAAGCTCCTGCACGAGGATGAATGGTGCTGCGGCAGTACGCTCTGGCGCACAGGTCAGAACGAAATGGCAGCAGCTCTCGTTTCAAGAAACAGAGAAATCTTCAAAAAGAACTGCATCAAAACCGTTATCACAGCCTGTGCAGAGTGCTTTGGCTCTTTCAGAGCAGGTTATACACGCTTTGGCGAAAACGAATTTGAAGTCCTGCATATAACACAAGTAGCGGCTGACCTTCTCAAAACCGGCAGGCTCACCGTAACAAAAAGCCGTGAGTCCATGCGTGTTACATATCACGACCCCTGCATGCTGGCAAGACTTTCAGAACCCTATATTCCCTGGGAAGGCGTCATCCACCCCTACGGTCTCCATGAACCCGAAAAGCAGTGGCGCCGCGGTGAACACGGCGAATATCACGCTCCACGCGAGATTCTTAACGCTCTGCCGGGCATAGAACTCGCAGAGATGCCCCGTAACCGTGAGGACGCTTTCTGCTGCGGAGCAAACGCAGCAGGCATTGACCCCGAATTCAGTAAACAGACAGCCGCAGAGCGCCGCCGCGAAGCCGCATCCACAGGCGCTGACGCAATTGTCTCCTGCTGTCCCTTCTGCCGCGATTCTTTGGAAAACGGCAGCGAATATCCCATGCGGTATCTTGATCTCACAGAGCTGCTGGCAGAAATGCTGTAAAGGAGGATAGTCATGAGTTTATCAAGAGAAATCTATAACGAGCTTGCAGCCATCGTCGGCAGCGCTCATATAAGCGACAAGCCCCATATTTTAGCAGGCAACCGCGCAAAAACTCCCGATTATCCTATGGAATACAAAAGCGCAGAAGCTATCGTCCGTCCCGGAAGCGTTGAAGAGCTTCAGGCGATTGTAAAGCTCTGCAATAAATACGGAATCATCTTCGCCCCCATGGTATCGGGCGTTATGCCCACGGCTTTTGCCAGCCGTCCCAACACGATCATTATTCAGCTTTCAAGAATGAACAGAATCGTTGAGATAAACGAGGAAGACCGCTATGTTGTCATCGAGCCCGGCGTCCGTCATGTCCAGCTCTACCCTGAGCTTCGCAAGCGCGGCTTCAGTTACACCGCAGCCTCCGTCGGTCCCGGCGGCTCCGTTCTGGCAAACTTCACCAGCACATCCGGTGACCACCACACGCAGCACGGAAACTCCCGTGCAAACCGTTATCTTCTAGGTGTTGAGATGATCCTGCCTGACGGTGAGATAATCAGAACAGGCTCTCTGCAGACCGGAAGCGGCTGGTTCTGCCCTGACGGTCCCGGCCCCGGTCTTCGCGGCATTGTAAAGGGCTACAACGGCAACCACGCTCAGTTCGGCATAATCACGCGCATCGCTATTGCCATTGACCCCTGCAAGGGGCCAGCCGAGCCAGAAATGAGCGGCATCAGCCCCCATCACACCGTCCGCATGAACACCCCCTGCAGCAAGGTCATTATTTATAAATTTAAAGACATCGACCATCTCCGCGATGCCATGATAAAAACAGGAGAAGCCGAGATCGGCTCTACTGTTATCAAATATTTCTATCTCCCCGCAACACTTATGATGACAGACTCTGCCAACGATTTCTGGAAAATGTGGACAGATGAGCACAAGGCAGAGCTTACCATGCCCCTTATCGTCCACCTTGCCACAAGGTCCGAGGAAGAGATGAAATACGAGGAGACAATTCTCCACGATATCGCTGCAGAGCTGGGTGGTGTGCGCATTAAGCGCGAGTATGAAGAGTGGTGGGAAAACCACATGGACTTCTTCATGATCGTAAGCAGACTTCAGAGCGTTCTCCGTCTCGGCGGAGGTTGGGCACCCATAAAACTGGCATCAGACTCTGTAGCTCACATCTGCGAGGTCGGCAAAAACATCAACAACTTTATCCACGACTTTACTGACACAGGCAAAATTTTCGATGCTCCCGAGGATTATCAGATAATCCCCATGGAATACGGTCACTTTGCCCACATCGAGCTTCTCATCATGTGGGACAGAACTGACCCCAACGTCATGAAGGGCGTCGGAGAATTCCGCGCAGCCAGCCGTCAGACAGATATCGACAATCACTTCCACGCAGAGATGCCTGTTTTCTTAAGTCCCGGCTCCATGCAGATCGGCCCTCTTTACAGCAACTTCCACATCTGGCTGAAACAGCTCAAAGAGGCTTTTGACCCCAACAACGTGGCAAATCCCATGATGTAACAGTATTTTGTGCTCAGCCGAATATTGACCCAATCCCTGTTTTGAGTTATTATTTGGCTGATAAATCCTCACGAAAGGCAATGATAACAATGCTTAGTAATAAACAGAATTTTCTCGAGACAATAAAGCCTGACGGAAAACCTGACAGACTGGTAAAGCAGTTTGAAGGTACAGTTTTCCTCCCCGGCGACCCTGTTAACTACTTCGTCCGCGGCGACCGTTTCCCCGGCATGGCTCCCAAGCAGGACCTTTGGGGCACAACAATCGTTTGGGGCGAGGATGAGCCCGGCGCAATGCCCTATGTTACAGAGGCAAACAAGGTTATCAAGGACGTTACAGATTGGCGCTCTTTCACAAAGGTGCCTGACCTTATCGCAAACTGCTCTGACATGGCTCTTTGGGAGCCCTACCTTGAGAGAGCAGCAGCAATTGACAGAAGCGAAAATCTTCTTATGATGTTTGCTCCCACAGGTCTTTTTGAAAGACTTCACTTCCTCATGGGCTTCGAGGACACAATGATAAACCTCCTTACCGAGCCTGAGGCTATGGAAGATCTTTGCGCTGCTATCGGCGAGTACCGCTACAACGGCTTTAAGCTCATGGTAGAGTCCGTACACCCCGACATGCTCCTCTCCCACGACGACTGGGGCAGCAAGAACAGCCTTTTCATGCAGCCTGATACATGGAGAGAGTTTATAAAGAGCAACTATCAGAAGGGCTATGACTACCTTCACGACAACGGTGTTATCATCATGCACCACTCCGACTCCTTCTGTGAGCCCATCGTTGAGGACATGATCGACCTGCACATTGACATCTGGCAGGGCGTTCTCCCCCAGAACGACATACCCAAGCTGCAGGAGCAGATCAATGGCCGCATGACTCTTATGGGAGGTCTCGACGCTGCTATTGTTGACCGCGCAGATTCCACAGAGGAAGAGATCCGCACAGAAGTTCGCAGAGCTTGCGACGCCTATGCACCTGCAGGACACTTTATCCCCTGTATCACATACGGTGGTCCCGGCTGCATCTATCCCAACGCAGATAAGTTCATCGACGACGAAATTGCTCGCTGGAACGAAGAGCACCCCATGTAAACAGATAACGCCTTATCATATAGAAAATGCTCCCTTTTAGGGTGTACCCGATAAGAAAACATAAGGTTTTGCCTTTATCTATTCGGCTATAATGCAACTTAAAAAATCCGCCAATACATACCAGTATTGGCGGATTTTTGTAAATTGATTCTATCTCGAATATATTTTGGCAAAACTGCTTGCACTTAAAAAGATAGATTTTGTTCGTAAACGAGGCAGAAAAGCGCTGTAATACTGTATGTCTTACGAGCTTTGATAACGATGTTTACGGGCAAAGGATTTCTTTTTAAGCTTATGTTTTCTTA
>JAFTYM010000002.1 GCA_017461585.1 Oscillospiraceae bacterium
ACACGGACCGCAGGTAGGTGTTGAAACAACGGCACCTGCGTCAATAAACGCGGTCATATAACCTTTTTCTATGCATTCTCTCATAATCTGCATTGTAGCGGGAATTATGATACATCTTACGCCATCCGCGATCTTTTTGCCTTTTAAAATTTTATAAGCAGCTTCCATATCCTCCATACGGCCGTTTGTACAGCTTCCTATAACAACCTGGTCAATTTTTATATCTGAAAGGTCTTTTGCCTGCTTTGTATTCTCGGGGAGGTGAGGACAGCTTACTGTAGGAGTGATTTTCGCAAGATCAATCTCTATTGTGCGCTCATATTCAGCATCCTCATCTGCTGTGTATACAACAGGTGTGCGCTCACAGCGTCCTGTCATATATTCCTTTGTCTTTTCGTCAACAGGGAAAATACCGTTCTTAGCGCCTGCTTCTATCGCCATGTTGCAGATACAAAGTCTGTCGTCCATTGAAAGTGAGCTTATGCCGTCTCCTGTAAATTCCATACTTTTATAAAGCGCACCGTCAACACCTATCATACCGATGATAGTTAAAATGACGTCTTTTCCGCTGCAGTTTGCGGGGAGTTTGCCTGTGAGGTTAAAGCGGATTGCGGCAGGTACTTTGAACCATGCCATGCCTGTTGCCATGCCGGCTGCCATGTCTGTACTTCCTACGCCTGTGGAGAAAGCTCCAAGCGCGCCGTATGTACATGTGTGGCTGTCCGCACCGATAATACAGTCGCCTGCTGTTACAACGCCCTGTTCGGGAAGCAGCGCGTGTTCTATTCCCATTTTACCTACATCGTAAAAATGTCTTACGCAGTGCGTACACGCAAATTCACGGCATGTCTTCGACTGTTCCGCAGCCTTTATATCCTTATTAGGTACAAAGTGGTCAAGGACTATCGCGATTCTGTCTTTATCAAAAACCTCGTTAAAACCTGCTTTTGTAAACTCGTTTACCGCAACAGGGGTAGTAATGTCGTTTCCGAGTACTATATCGAGTTTTGCCGATATAAGCTGTCCGGCAACAACACTGTCAAGTCCCGCGTGAGCCGCAAGGATTTTTTGAGTCATTGTCATTCCCATAGAGATTTCTCCTTTATTTCATATTTACATATGCGCTGAGAAGCGCGTTTGCGCTTGCGTGGATAATATCGGTATCTGTACCTGCGCCCCAGCTCATGTTTCCGTTTTTATCTTTTATTCCTATATATGCCGCAGCGACACTGCCCGAACCTTTTTCCTGCATACTGTGTTCAGTATATACCAAAAGTTCATATCTGTCGCCTGTGTAATTTTTCAAGGCGTTGCTTACAGCGTCCAAAGAGCCGTTACCGCATGCTTTAACAACAGTTTCTTCGCCGTTCTGTACAAAAACGAGTTCTGTTTCGACTTCTTTTCCCTTGCGGTAGAAATGCATATCGGCGATTTCAATTGGGGAGCTGTGCAGGAAGTAATTTTCTTTGAAGATCTGAAGTACTTCATCGGGCTTAAGCTCTTTGTGCTCTCTGTCTGAAATGCTCTTGCAGAGATAGCTGAGATGTTCACGCATACCTGTGGGCAGATTGTAGCCGTATGTATGTTCTATAAGGTAACCGATACCGCCTTTTCCGCTCTGAGAATTAACACGGATAACATCAGCGTCATATGTACGGCTGATGTCGTGTGGGTCAATCGGAATATAAGGAACTGTCCAGCCGTGAAGTTCTTTTTCTTCTCTGTATTTCATACCTTTTGCAATTGCGTCCTGGTGGCTTCCTGAAAATGCCGCAAATACCAGTGATCCCGCGTAGGGCGCACGGTCGTATACGTGCATTCTTGTGCATTTTTCGTATACCTGAGCAAGTCTCGGAATGTTTGAAAGGTCAAGCTTCGGGTCTACTCCGTGTGAGTACATGTTCATTGCAAGAGTGATGATATCAACATTTCCTGTACGCTCACCGTTTCCGAAAAGTGTTCCCTCAACTCTGTCAGCTCCGGCCAGAAGCGCAAGCTCTGTATCCGCAACTCCAGTTCCTCTGTCATTGTGGGGGTGGAGTGAGATTGTTACATGCTCACGGTACTTGAGATTTTCGCTCATATATTCTACCTGGCTTGCATACACATGCGGCAAGCTCATTTCTACTGTAACAGGGAGGTTGATAATTACGTTATTGTCCTCAGAGGGCTCAAGTACATCAAGTACCGCATTACAAACCTCCAAAGC
>JAFTYM010000018.1 GCA_017461585.1 Oscillospiraceae bacterium
AATATCTTGTGGCAAAACTGCTTGCACTTAAAAAGATAGTTTTTGTTCGTAAACGAGGCAGAAAAGCGCTGTAATACTGTATGTCTTACGAGCTGTGATAACGATGTTTACGGGCAAAGGATTTCTTTTTAAGCTTATGTTTTCTTTTCGGGTACACCCTTTACTCAGCGGGATTTTTAATTATTAACGATTACTCTTCTGTCTTTTCCTCTTCGCAGCCACAGCAGCACTCTTCTGCGCTCTCTTCTACGATTTCAACTTCAATGTCTTCACAACCGCACTCGCACTCTGCCTCACAGCAGCAATCGTCGGAAATGTCGATAACAACATCGTCGTCCTCGCAGCAGTCTTCACAATCGCAGAAATCGGGATCGCTTGCCCAATCATACTTTGTGTCTACTACATACTTGCCATCTTCTGTCTTCTGGATGTGCAGACCGTACTTGCCGCCTGTTGTGATCTTGATGTCGTTGGAATCCTCATCCTTGGACCATTTCTTAAGACCATAAGCAACGCTTGCAGCAGCTGCAGCACCAACAACAGCTGTTACACCTGCAGCAACGGATAAAATCTTGCCGAAAACACTCTTTGCCATTTTATATTTACCTCCGAATAATTATGATTCAATATAACAAGTTTAAATATTATATACCACTACGCATTATATTTCAAGCAGTTCACAAAACCTTTAACACTTTTTCCGATGCAGACTTAAGATTCTTTACAAAATATTCACACTCTTCTATTGTGCTGAATTTTGAAAAGCTTATTCTTATTGCACCGTCGATAATCTGAGGAGAAAGTCCCATTGCCTCCAGAACATGGCTGCGCTTTCCTTTTTTACATGCAGAACTTTTGGAAACACATATTCCCTCTCGATCCAAATAGTTCATCAGAACTTCGCTCTTATATTTGGGAAGACTTATGCTGATAATATGGGGTGCATCACCTGAACCTATGAATACAGTTTCAGGTATCTCTTCAGCTATTCTCTTTACAAGGAATTCTTTTAGATTCCTCATATTTACTACATTTACCGGCATCTCTGCCTTTCCCAGCCTTGCAGCTTCACCGAAACCTGCTATAGCAGGCAATGCTTCGGTTCCCGAACGAAGGGACTCTTCCTGTCCGCCACCCATGATAAGCGCGGGCAGCTTCACTCCGTTTTTCACAAAAAGTGCACCGCAGCCTTTAGGCCCGTGTATCTTATGGGAGCTTAAAGACATAAGGTCTACACCAAGGCTTTTAACGGAAATCGGCATTTTACAGAAAGCCTGCACAGCGTCTGTATGAACAAGGGCTTCACTTTTTGCCTTGACTGCTTTTGCGATTTTTGCAATCTCATTTACAGCGCCTATCTCGTTATTTACAAGCATTACGGAGACAAGCACAGTATCCTTTCGTACAACTTCCGAAACTGCCTGAACGGTAATGTGACCGTCTTTATCCGGCATAACGCGGCTTACTACCCAGCCCTGATCTTCAAGCTTTTTTACAGGGCTGTTTATGGCATCGTGCTCATAACCGGAAATGACAATATGTTTTCCTTTGCGCCACAGCTTTTCACATGTACCGAGTATCGCCCAGTTATCAGCTTCTGTACCGCCTGATGTAAAAAAAATCTCAGAAGGCGCAGCTCCTACAGCATCAGCAATATTTTTTCTCGCCGTGTCAAGAATAGTCCTGGCTTTTCTGCCCATAGAATGTGTGGAGGATGGATTTCCAAAATCCTCGGTCATGACCTTCATCATTATCTCAGCGGCTTCACTTCTTACACAGGTGGTCGCTGCATTATCAAAATAAACATTCATAATGAATATTCCTCTTATCTTACAGATGTGTTATAATAATTAATTATATACTCTGTTCTTTCATAAAACAAGAGGTGAGCCCTTTATGAAATTTTATATAACAACTTTGGGATGCAAGGTAAACCAGTTTGAATCGCAGGCGATATGTCAGCTCCTTTCGGACAGAGGACACATCCTTGTATCCGAAAATGAACCTGCAGACGCAATTATTATAAACACCTGTGCTGTTACTGCCGAAAGCGGTAGAAAGTCACGTCAGACAATAAGACATCTGCAGAAAAAGAACCCTGATGCAATTTCTGCAGTCTGCGGCTGCTACAGCCAGACATGCGGCAGCGAAATAGATGAGCTTGGCATTGACCTTATCGGCGGCAGCGGCGACCGCATCGGTTTTGCAGAAGAGCTTGAAAAGATATACACAGAACGGGAAAAGAAAAAGCTGCTGGACGATCCGCGCAGCAGAAGAACTTTTGAAGTCTTACCCGGCGGCAGCGCCGAAGGCAGAACACGTGCCATGCTGAAAATTCAGGACGGATGTCAGAATTTCTGCACTTACTGCATCATTCCCTATGCACGCGGTCCTGTGCGTTCTATGCCCATTGATGATATCAAACATGAATCAGCCGCTCTGCATGCACAGGGCTTTGCTGAAATTATTGTCACAGGCATTGAGATCTCATCTTACGGAATGGACTTTAAAGACGGAACTTCACTTATAGACGCCATCTATGCAATTTCCGAGTCTGCCCCCGGTGTTCGTATTCACTTGGGAAGTCTTGAGCCGCGCACTGCAAATGACGATTTCTGCAAAAAGCTGTCTGCAGTTCCAAATGTGTGTCCGCATTTCCATCTCTCACTTCAGAGCGGCTGTGACACAGTTTTAAAACGTATGAAGAGAAAGTATGATACAGCTCTGTTTTACAGTTCCTGCGAGAATTTGCGCAAATACTTCCCCAACTGCGGAATAACAACTGACCTTATTACAGGCTTTCCCGGTGAGACAGAGGAAGAATTTGCCGAAACACTTGAATTTATCCAAAAGTGCAATTTTTCTGCAATGCACGTTTTCCCATATTCGATCCGTCCGGGAACTCCTGCGGCTAAAATGGAAAACCAGATCGATAAGAAAGTTAAAAAGGAACGCTCGGCAAAGGCATCAGCCGTTGCTGACAGAATGTCCGAAGACTTTGCAAGGGCTCAAATAGGCAAAACATTAAGCGTTCTGTTTGAGACAGAAGGCAACGGAATCTCCCGAGGTCACAGCGAAAACTATCTTGAAGTAGATGTTGCCGGTACGGGATTACACGGAAAAATTGTAAATGTGCAAGTTCTCGACACCAAAAATTGCATTCTCCAAGGACAATTACTTAAATAATCATTTGACATTAGCGCGCTAAAGTATTATAATCTATGAAATATTCAGCACTTTAACGCATTGTGCTGCAATATATATATGCAATAATTTATAAAGGAAGGTGCACAAAATGCTAAAAGACCGAATCTTCAATTTCTCAGCTGGCCCCTCTATGCTCCCCGTATCTGTACTGGAGACTGCATCATCAGAAATGCTCAACTACAAGGGCAGCGGCATGTCAGTTATGGAAATGAGCCATCGAAGTAAGGTCTACCAGTCAATCTTCGATGAAACAAAAGCTGACTTCAAGCGCATTTTCAATGTACCCGACACTCACGAAATACTGTTTATGCAGGGTGGCGCTACTTTCCAATTCTCTGCTGCTGCAATGAACCTTATGGGCATCACAGGCAAAGCTGACTATGCCATCACAGGCAACTTCTCCGAAATCGCAGCAAAAGAAGCTAAGAAATACGGTGTGGTAAGCATCGCATGCGATACATCAGACAGAAATCACACATACATACCCGCGCAGGAAGAGCTTAAGCTCTCTCCCGATGCATCTTATTTCCACTACTGCGCAAACAATACTATCTACGGCACAGAGTGGAAGTACATCCCCGATACTGGCGATGTTCCCCTTGTATGTGATATGTCCTCCAACTTTCTGTCAAAGCCCGTTGATGTCTCCAAATACGGCATCATCTACGGTGGTGTACAGAAGAACCTCGCTCCTGCAGGTATGGCTCTTGTTATTATCGACAAAGCACTCGCAGGCAAGCATCTCCCCTACACGCCCAAGATCATGACATATCAGGTTGCTATCGACAAAGACAGCATGGACAATACTCCTCCCTGCTATAACATCTACATGCTCGGTCTTATGCTCAAGTGGCTTGATTCTCAGGGCGGCGTTGAGGGTATGGAGAAGATCAAATCCAAAAAGGCAGGCATCCTCTACGATGTACTGGACAGCAGCAAGCTGTTTATTCCTGTTGCTGACAAGGCTGCAAGATCCGATATGAACGTAACCTTCCGCACAGGTAACGAAGAGCTTGACGCAAAGTTCATCAAGGCAGCTACAGAGGCAGGCTTTGTAAACCTCAAGGGACACCGTAAGACAGGCGGCATGCGCGCATCTATTTACAATGCAATGCCCATGGAAGGTGTGGAAAAGCTGGCAGATTTCATGCAGCAATTTGAAAAGAACAACTGATTTTCTTTTGTGAGGTCATTAAAATGTATAATATTAAAACTTTAAATAAAATATCAAAGATAGGTCTGGACGCTTTCAGCGACAAGTACACCATTGCTGATGATTGCGAAACCCCTGACGCTATTCTTGTACGCAGCGCCAAAATGCATGATTATGCGTTTAATCCCGAGCTTTTGTGCATTGCAAGAGCCGGTGCAGGTACAAACAACATCCCTTCTGACCGCTGTGCAGAAGAGGGTATCGTTGTATTCAACACCCCCGGCGCCAACGCAAACTCTGTTAAAGAGCTTGTTATCTGCGCAATGCTTCTTGCTTCCCGTGACATCGTTGGAGGTATTGAGTGGGTAAACTCCATTGCAGGTACTGATGATGTTGCAGGTCAGGTAGAAAAAGGCAAGAGTGCATATGTCGGTCCCGAGCTGTACGGCAAATCTCTTGGTGTTATCGGTCTCGGTGCAATCGGTGCTCGTATTGCCAATGACGCTATTGATCTCGGTATGAAGGTTTACGGATATGACCCCTACCTCTCTGTTGAAGCAGCGTGGAGACTTTCCGCAGGCGTTAAGCATGCTACAGATCTGGACACAATTTACAAAAACTGTGATTATATCACAATTCACATCCCCTATATGGAGTCTACAAAGCACACCATCAACGCTGAGGCTCTTTCCAAAATGAAAGATGGCGTTCGCATTATCAACCTCGCAAGAGCTGAGCTTGTTGACGACGACGCAATGATAGAGGCTATCAACACAGGAAAAGTTGCAAGATATGTTACAGACTTCCCCAACAACAAGACAGCGGGCATAAAGGGTATTGTTGCGATTCCCCATCTCGGTGCATCCACTCCCGAAAGTGAAGACAACTGCGCTGTTATGGCTGCAAACGAGATAATGGAATATCTTGAAAACGGCAATATTACAAACTCCGTAAACATGCCCCGTGCAACACTCCCTGTTACAGGTGACCCCAGAGTTTGCATCATCCACAAAAACATCCCTGAGATGATTGCAAAAATCACAACAAAGGTTTCTGCGAACGGTACAAATATTGAAAATCTTGTTAACGCAGGCCGCGGCGGCATCGCATATACAATGCTGGATGTCCAATCCGTTCCTGACGGTCTCGCAAACGCAATTATGACAATTGAAGGCGTTATCAGAGTAAGAATAATTAAATAAAAACTATGCAAAAGAGACTGTTTCCGTTATAATATATGGCAGCAGTCTCTTAAATTTCAGTCATCGTTTTGTTTTATTTGTGGAGGCACTTGGTAAAAAATGAAGAAAATGATGCTTTTGGCAAATCCCCATTCCGGTAAAGGGCAAGTTAAAAATGCTCTGGTCGATATCATATCGTGTTTTAATGATGCAGGGTATATCGTAACCGTGTTTATCCCCGGTAAAGATGACCATAACTCTATTCAGAGCATAGCGAAAAAATATGGAAGTGAATATGACATCGTTGTTGCTGTCGGCGGTGACGGAACTCTGAGCGAAACAGTCAACGGACTTATGAAGTGTTACCAGCTCCCTGCCGTGGGCTACATCCCCATGGGTTCTACAAACGACATGGCTTCTTCCCTTACCATTCCGAAAACACCTGTTGCGGCAGCAAAGAGTATTATTGACGGGACACCTGAGCCATATGATATGGGCTTTTATGACAATAAATATTTCACCTATATCATCGCCTTCGGCGCCTTTACAAGCGTCACCTATACCACACCGCAAGACCTCAAAAATACCTTCGGACACGCGGCGTATGTGCTTGAAGCTGTTACAAAATTACAGACGATCAAACCCGTTCAGACCAGAGTCGAATATGATGACGGCGTAATTGAAGGTAAGTTCGTCTTCGGTGCTGTGGCAAACTCCACCTCTATTGCAGGTCTTGTCAAACTCGCTCCCGAAGATGTAAGCCTTAATGACGGAATTTTTGAAGTTCTTCTTATTCGCAAACCCATGTCTATAACTGACCTTGGACAAATACTTTCCAGTATTCTTACAAAAGACTTTAAATCTGACAAGGTTTTTCTGCTTCACACTAAAAATGTCAAATTCACCTTTGACACACCTGTTACCCTTACCCGCGACGGAGAAAACGGAGGAACTTATTCCGAGCTTTCCGTCACCAACATTCCCCATGCAATATCTATCGTAAAATCCCGAGAAGTTGAGGTTTAAATATTTATGGAAGTCAATATTTTAGCCATTGGCGACATTGTCACCGTTGGCCTTGATTTTCTTCGCAAAAAACTCCCTGCTATAAAAAAGCACTATAATATCCACTTTACCGTGGCAAACGGCGAGAACGCATCAGGCACAGGCATAACACCTAATCAGGCCGATGATATTTTTTACAGCGGTGCCGATGTTATCACACTCGGCAACCACACATGGAACCGCCGCGAGATTGAAAACTATCTTGATGACAACCGCTATATTGTCCGCCCTGCAAACTACGCGCCCCAAGTGCCGGGTCGCGGCTTCTGCGAGGTCGAGACAAGCTTCGGTACAGTTTGCGTTATAAATCTTATCGGTCGCTGCAGCATGAATTTCGGCACGGAAAATCCTTTTTTTGAGGCAGACAGAATTTTAAAAAAGACCGATGCGAAAATAACTCTCGTTGACTTTCACGCAGAAGCAACAAGCGAAAAACTCGCCATGGCATATTATCTTGACGGCAGAGTTTCCGCTCTTTGGGGAACACATACACATGTCCAGACCTCTGACGGACGCGTTATGCCCGAAGGAACCGGATATATCACAGATTTGGGAATGACAGGTACTATTGAGTCTGTTATCGGCATTAAACCTGAATCTTCAATAAATATGTTCCTGGGAAATCCCCCCAGACGCTACGATCAGGCAAAAGGCGCTTGCAAATTAGAAGGCGCAATTTTTACTGTGGATACTTCCACAGGTAAATGCCTTAATGTTGAAACTATAAGAATTCAGTGAGGTATGCTATATGATGACCGCACTTGTTACCGGTGCTTCCCGCGGCATAGGCGCAGCCTGTGCAAGAGCACTTAAAGCCGCAGGTTATGACGTAATTATAAACTACAACAACTCCGAAAAGGCCGCTTTGGAGCTTTCTGCAGAAATTGGCGCAAAGGCAATTCGAGCCGATGTTTCCGATGCAGCTCAGGTAAGACGTATGTTTGAGGAAGCAGGAAGTGTAGACGTTTTGGTCTGCAATGCAGGTATATCCGTTTCCAAAATGTTCTGCGATATGACTCCCGATGACTGGAACAGGATTTTTGCCGTAAACTTTGTTGGAACAGTAAACTGCATTGAAGAGGCGCTTCCCTCTATGATCCATAACAAATTCGGCAGAATCATTACCATGTCATCCATTTGGGGTGTTACGGGCGCTTCCTGCGAATCTGCATATTCAGCCACCAAGGCTGCAATTATCGGACTTTCAAAGTCTTTGGCTAAAGAGCTTGGCCCCTCGGGCATAACAGTTAACTGCGTTGCTCCCGGAGTTATAGATACAGACATGAACGCACATCTTACTCCCGATATCATTGAAGAACTTAAGTATGAAACTCCTGTATGTTCCATCGGCAAAGTCGAAGACGTGGCACAGGCTGTGTGCTACCTCGCCTCTGCCCCCTTTGTAACAGGACAGGTTTTGGGCGTTAACGGCGGTTTTCTTATTTAAAAGGAGTTTTATAAATGGACATTCCCATTTTGAAAAACAATATAGAGGCAATATGTGAGAAAATTGAAAATGCAGCTATCGCCTCAGGACGCAAGCGTGACGACATAATCCTCTGCGCTGCAAGCAAAACACGAACCGTGGAAGAAATTTCCGAAAGCGCAAAGCTGGGCATTGATATGTTCGGTGAAAATCACGCGCAGGAGCTGGAAGTTAACTTTGATGCAGGGGCATATCTCGGAAAACCTGCAAGCTTTATAGGACATCTCCAGACTAATAAGGTCAAGAAAGTTGTAAGCAGAGCAGAGCTTATCCAGAGCGTTGACAGCATAAAGCTTGCCGATGCCATTGACAGTGCTGCCGAAAAGCACGGCATTATTCAGGATATACTGCTTGAAGTTAACATCGGCGGCGAATTTTCAAAAAGCGGTGTTTTTCCCGAGGAGCTATGTACACTCTTGGAGCACGCTTCGCAGAAAGATCATTTGCGCATTTGCGGACTTATGACTATTCCCCCTATCTGCCCTGAGGATGAGGCAAGAGGATATTTTGCAAAAATGCGTGAGCTTTTTGAAAAGGCACAGGCGCACAACGGCGGCAATATCGATTTAAAAATTCTCTCTATGGGTATGAGTGCAGATTACTGCGCTGCAATCCTTGAGGGCAGCACCATGGTGCGCATCGGCAGCGCAATTTACGGTCCGAGAAATTATAACAAATAATATAAATAACGCGGAACTTTTCCGCGTTATTTTCGTCTTATATAGTAGGTACAATTATGGAAGGTGTGTTTATATGAAAAAGTCCGCACTCGTACTTACAGCTTTGCTATTATTCATTTCACTCATCGGCTGCACAAAACATGTTGAAACAGACTATGCCGCCGCAATAATGGTCGACGGCACCATTTACTACAAAAGTATAGAGGAAGTTCCTGCGGAAGAAGCAGAAATCAACATTATCGGTTATACCACATCTTACACAGACAAATTCCCCAAAAAGGACGGTCAGACAAATTTTATCCGTGAGCTTGATCTGCCTTACGCAAAAGTCGACGATGGTATTGCGATTTGTATTAATGATGTTTGGTATTTGTGTACTGCGAAATAAGCAAAAAATCCCGCACCTTCTGGTGCGGGATTTCTGTTTGTTTAATGAACGTTATCGGGCTCGGCAAGGCTCTTGTAGCCTGCGAAAAGACCTCTGGGAAGTGCCATTTCAAGCTCTTCCTGTGTCCATGCTTCGGGAGAATACTTTGTAACACTTGTCTTCTCGATGGGCTCGGAGTAAAGACCGATGCTGTTTCCTGCAAGGCTGAATACAGAGCCGCTGATATGTGCCGCTGCATCTGTGCAGAGGTATGTCAGGAAGGGTGTGATAGCCTCGGGAGGAGGTGTCTGCTCGTATGTGAAGTTGGGCAGACCTGCCATTGCCTTCTTTCTGTCGGACTTTACGAGGTTTGCTGCCTCAAGGTCGATAGAAGCGCGTGTTGCGGCAAAGGGAGAGAATGCGTTACATGTGATGTTGTGGGGATAGAGCTCGATAGCAACGGCTCTTGTAAGACCTACAACACCTGCGTTTGCTGCGCAGTATTCGGGGTGGAGGATCCAGTCACCAAGCCAAGCACGGGATGTGCAGTTGATAATACGTCCCCACTTCTGCTCGATCATATAGGGAGCTGCAAAGTGGATAATGTTGTAATATCCCTTGGGCTTAACTGTATTAACTCTATCCCAAGTTTCCTCATCGATCTCGCAGATAGAGCCAAATCCGAATGCACCTGCGATGTTGCCGATGATATCGATTCTGCCGTAGTTCTTGATAGCAAAATCTACCAGTTCCTTAGCTACTTCGTGATTACCGATATCGCCG
Organism: Oscillospiraceae bacterium; assembly: GCA_017461585.1. GTDB lineage: Bacteria > Bacillota > Clostridia > Oscillospirales > Oscillospiraceae > Alloscillospira. The sequence goes on from JAFTYM010000018.1 coordinate 9,923, forward strand.
AAGAAAGGAGCAGCCTTACCGCCGTTTGCAACGATCTGGTTTGCAGTTGTTCCTGCGTCACCTGCCAGCATTGCATAGCGGTCCTGTACCTTCTTCAGTTCTTCGGGAGAGAGAGTTGCGATTTCTTCGGGTGTCAGCTGCTTTGTATCGCTGTTTCCGGGCTTGCGGTTATTTGTGATAACGATAGCGCCTTCTGCAGCGTATTTAAGAGCAAGTGCACGTCCTACGCCCTGACCGGAGCCTGTGACGATGGCGACTTTGCCTTCAAGTAATTTTGCCATAATATACTTCCTTTCTGAAAAGTGATCTTAGAAAGTGAGGATGGGCTTGATTGTAACGCCCTTATGAGAGTCTTCAAATGCCTCTTCGATCTTCTCGAAGGGATAGAACTTAACAAGCTTTTCAACAGGCAGTCTGCCTTCCTTGTAGAACTGTACCAGCTTGGGAATGAATACCTGAGGAGCGGAGCAGCCTTCTGTTGCACCGATGAGGCTTACGCTGGGGTTCATGATCAGGGGCTCAAGAGCGATGGGTACTTCAGCATCGCCTGTAACACTTACGAGGCAGCACTTGCCGAGACGTCTGAGGCACTGGAGCGCCTGCTTGATGAGCATGGGAATACCGGAGCACTCTACGCTGTAGTTAGCGCCGCCGTTTGTGATTTCCTTAATAGCTGCAACTGTGTCAACTTCCTTGCCGTTAACTGCGTGTGTTGCACCCAGTTCAAGAGCAAGCTCAAGACGGGAAGGAACAACGTCAACAGCGATGATCTTGCTGCAGCCGCGGATCTTTGCAGCCATAATAGCAGCCATACCAACACCGCCGCAGCCGAATACTACGAGAGAGGACTCAGGATCGGGAACAAGTGCGTTGAGAACAGCGCCTGCGCCTGTCTGAACGCCGCAGCCGAGGGAGCAGAGCTGCTTGAGGTCATCAAGCTCTACATCTACCTTAACAGCGTTTCTTGCATCAACAACAACGTGGGAAGCGAAAGAGCCCTGTCCGAAGAAGGAGGATACAGGCTTACCCTCTGTTGCAAATCTCTTTGTGCCATCCTTGTAGGAGCCGTCAAAGAAGAGACGGTTTAAATCTTCACAAGCGTATGTAGCGCCTTCTGTGCAGTTTTCGCAGCAGCCGCAGGAAGGATAGCTGAGGATGACCTTGTCACCGGGCTTCAGTGTGTCAACACCAACGCCGACTTCCTCAACAATACCGACACCTTCGTGACCGAAGATAGCAGGAAGAGTTACAGGAATGATCTGGTTGATACCTGCGGAGTCTGTGTGGCAAACACCGGCAGCAACGATCTTAACCAGAACTTCACTTGCCTTTGGAGCATCAAGCTCTACAGTTTCGATGGAGAGCTTACCCTGCTCATGGGTAACAGCAGCAGTTACTTTCATAGTGGAAAATCCTCCTTAAAATTATATACATAAATTTATATACATAGTTATGCAGTATACGTTGATTATAAACAATCATACCGTTTTTTTCAATAGCAACTGTCAATTTAAAGTATTGAAACTATGACATTTCCCATTTTTTCTGCACATACAGCAGCGGCATATCCTTCAATCTCGTTTATAACCATGCCCCATGTATCATCAGGACCGCAAAAAGCATTTTCAGACTCTAAAAACTCTATTTCTTTGTACGGTCTGTCAAGCTTTCCTTTCAGCTTTATAAAGCACTCTTTAAGGCACCACAAACTGAGGGAATCCGCTCTGTCAAGCTCATTTTCCGTAAAAACTCGCTTTGTCATTTTGTCAGAAATCTGCTGAGCCTTCTGAATATCAGCACCAACTTTATCCTTGCTTAAGGCACACATGATATACTCCCCTGAATGGCTCAGGGAAAAATGTACATCGGTTCTCTCGGGAAAATACGGTTTTCCGTTTTTGTCTATCGCAACGACAGGCGCAGGCATTTCAAACACGCTTTCGAATGCCCGCTCCAGCAATTTATATACATCGCTTCTGTCTTCACTTTTTCTGAAAAAAACATGAATATCTGTCATATCTTTAAACCTTTCAACGTTACTGTATTGATTTTACATTTCAGCATCGTTATTGTCAAATATGCGCTGTATATGATATAGTACGCACAAAAGCATTGAAAGAAGGTACATCTATGTACAAACCTAAGTTTCCTAATCTTTGCAAACATTTACATATAGGCAGCATTACGCTTCGAAACCGCATGTGCTCTGCGCCTATGGGCTTTCCCGACCTTACCGAGGACGGATGCCTTACGGACGGTGCTATCGCTTTCTACGAAAACCGCGCAAAGGGCGGTGCTGCAGTTGTTACTATAAGTGAGGCAAGCGTTGACTATGCACACGGTAAAAGCCACGGCAGACTTATAAACCTGCAAAATCCCGGGGTACTGGCAAACCTCACCAATGCAGCCCGTGCCATAAAACGTCACGGAGCGCTGGCAAGTATTGAGCTTAACCACTCCGGTATGCTGTCTGAATTTGATGTCGTAGCTTCCGAGCGCACAGGTGACGGACTTGAGCATTGGGGTCCTGTGGACACTGTACTTCCCGACGGAAGCAAAGTCCGCAGTATGACGCAGGAAATGATAGATTATACCGTCGAGCTTTACCGCCGCGGTGCCGCTTTGGTTAAGCGGGCAGGCTTTGATATGATAATGATCCACGCAGGACACGGCTGGCTTATTCATCAGTTTCTGTCAAAGCTCACCAACACAAGAGCGGACATTTATGGCGGCAGCATGGAAAACCGGGCACGTCTTGCCATTGAGATAATAGATGCAGTTCGTGAAGCTGTCGGTGCAGGTTTTCCTATTGAAGTTCGATTCAGCGGTATTGAAATGGCAGAGGGCGGAGTTTCTCTTGAGGATGCCATTGAATTTGCAAAGCTCATACAGTATAAAGTGGATATCCTCCACGTTTCGGCAGGCGGTGAGCCTGAATTCCATGTCACTCACCCGTCAATGTTTCAGGATGCAGGCTGCAACGTAAAATACGCAGCAGAAATAAAGAAACACGTTAAAATTCCTGTTGCAACAGTTGGTGCCCTTAATGAACCTGAGCAGATGGAAGAGATAATTTCATCGGGTAAGGCAGATATCGTATGCATGGCTCGTGCCCTTCTTGCCGACCCTGAGCTGCCGAAAAAGGTGGAACAGAACCGCACAGACGAGATTCTTCGCTGTATGCGCTGCTTTGTATGTCATGCAGAGCGTATGCTGACGCAGACACGTGTCTGTGCAATAAATCCGCAGATTGGTCGTGAGTACGAGGCAAAGTTTGAGCCACCTGCAACTGCAAAAAAGAAAGTACTGATTGCAGGCGGCGGTCCTTCGGGAATGCAATGTGCGTTTACTGCTGCACAGAGAGGTCATGATGTCACTCTCTGCGAAAAGTCCGACAGCTTGGGCGGAAATCTCAAGTGCGAGGAAAACGTACCCTTTAAATCAGCATTTCCCAAATACATTTCCACAATGAGCCGCAGGATGGAGCTTGCAGAAGTTGATGTAAAGCTGAATACCAAAGTAACACCCGAATTTGTGCGCGAATTTGAGCCCGATGTGCTTGTGGTTGCAATCGGTGCAGAGCCTTTAGCGCTCCCAATTGCAGGAATTGACGGAAATAATGTAATCTCTGTAACAGATCTTCACAAACGTGAAAATGATATCGGAAAACGGGTCTGTGTTCTCGGCGGCGGTCTCTCCGGCTGCGAGTGCGGAGTTTACCTTGCAAAAGAAGGTCACGATGTTACTATCATCGAAATGCGTGATGATGTTGCGCTTGACGCAAATCCCCGCCACCGACCTGCTCTGATGCGCGAGCTTGCAAAGCATACAACTGTGCGCACAGGTCTGCGTGCAAGTGAAGTTTCCGAAAACGGACTTGTATGCACGGACAAAGACGGGAACGAAGTTTTCATCGGAGCAGACACAATACTTCTGGCATCGGGTATGAAAGCTCGAACCGATGCGGTGGATGCTCTGCGTGGTACTGCACCCAATGTGCAGGTTATCGGCGACTGCGACAGACCCATGAATATTCGCAACGCGACTTTCAGAGCTTACCACGCAGGACTGGATATATAGGAAAAATCCCCGTAATCACTACGATTACGGGGATTTTTTTATAATTTTGACTTAAAGAAGTCAGTCTGGTCATCGTTGCACGCTTTTGCTTCGTCAAGGATTATATTGACGTGGAAAACATGGGCAACTTCTTTTTTCTCTTCTGCGCCGTAAATATGGCACTCCGCTTCAAGTCCTCTTTCCTTAAGCAAATCACACATAGGCTGTGCCGCAGGCTTTAAAAAGTCGTTGTGGGCAGATGTGATATGTGCAGGCGGAAAGCCCTCACCTATTGCACCTAAAGAGTCAAATCTGGGATCATTGGGAGCTAAATTTCCAAGATAGTCTTTCTGTATACCTTTGCGCTCCCGTTTTGCGTTTTCTGTCAGGTCATATCCTCCGCAGTTTAAGCCAAGGGCGCGGATGTTTATATCGGGAACCGTGAAGTCAAAGAGCTTTGCGTACTCTTTATTTGACCATATAGCTGCATACTGGCTTGCAAGCTGAGCACCTGCAGAGTCACCGACTATGAAAAGCTTATCGGGTGAAAGATAATATTTGTCGGCATTTGCACATATCCACTCCATCACGCGGTTTGTGTCCTCCAGCGGTGCCGGGAATTTGCTTTTTGGTGCAAGACGGTAATTGAAATTGACAACCGCAAAGCCTCGTCTTGCAAGGTCCATACAATATCGGCGGTAAATCTTCTTGCTGCCGTATACATAGCCGCCGCCGTGGATGCTGACTATTGTGGGAAGCGCTTCCATTGTACCTTCGGGATAGTACACGTCCGTCAGAAACCGGCTGCCGTTATAATATTGGATATCGGTACACTCTGTTACGCCTTCAGGAATGGGTATTGCCTTGTCGCGCTTTGCATCCCCTTTAGCAAACATATAGTTCATCATAATACTGGCAAAAGACATCTGTTAACCCTCCGTTATATTTTTGAATATTATATCACTTTTGGCGCCAAGCTGTCGAGAACAATAAAATAACACCCCTGTTCATTAAGCAGGGGTGTTACTAATGTCTTCTTAAAACTCGAAAGAGAAGAGATAATCACTATTTGTGATGTCAACATTCTCAAAGTTATTGTTGAAGCCGAATGTCATTTCAGCTTCGCTGAAGCTGCTTGTAAGCTCTGTGGGAACATGAGCATAAAGCAGAATAATTACAGTATCAAGAGGATCGATAGTGCTTGCAGGAGTTCCGTCTTCATTGATAACATCAACTCTCACATCGTACTCATATCCATCAATAACTATTTTACCGCCGATAGCCGCCCAAACAGCAGTTGTACCAGTATTTTTAAGCGTGCCCTTGAGATATACAAACTGCTTGTCATCTTCGGGAGAAGGACCACTTGTAATCTGAATTCCAGAGGATTTGCTTGTAACACGGATATCGTCAGCTATTCCCTGTTCTGTAAATACCATGTCAATACCATCTGCAACAATGGGTTCACCAACTGTGTAGGGCATTGCTTCTGCTGCTGGCTGCTCTGATTCTGTTGAATCTGCACCGATCACATAGTCCAGGTCACCGACACGTACATAAGTTGTCTTTTCACCAACAAGCTTATACTCTCCGCCTTCAACTACCATAGCGTAGGGTGCCTTTTGGTTATACATGAAGTTATCACCGTCTACCGACCATGTTGCGGAAGATGTTGTTATAGAAGATGATGTAGAGCTTGTAGTAACACCGTTTACAGTACTTGTGGATGTAAACTCACTTACCATTTCAACAACGATCTCGCCGCCCTCCTTGATTCTGAGGTATGCATTATGACCTGTATTCTTCCAGGTACCGATTACAGGGAATTCTTCTTCGGGTTCAGGTTCAATTTCATGCTCAGATTCGCCTGCTGTATCATCAACCATGTCTGATATGCTTTCACCGGAAGTGTCTGCGCTTGCGTTCTCTTCTTCCGCATTTGCATAGCCGACCTCAGGTGCCGTTTCTTCAGAGGATCCGCATGCTGCAAGAGAAATGCACATTACAATAGAAATAATTAACACCAATATCTTTTTCATATTAAAAATCCTTTCTGTATAATTTTATATCTTCCACAAATTATATACTTAATCGAGTATATATTTATTAAAATGAATTGTCAAGCAGATATATGTTCAATAAAATCTATATAAGAGGTGTTGGACATGATTTTTATCAAGCTCGATAAACTACTCGAAAAACTTGGTGTAAGCCGCTATGAACTGTCAAAACGCACCGGTATTCAGTATCAGATAATTGACAATTACTATAAAAATCGCGTCAAGCGATATGACAGTTACGTGTTGGACAGAATATGTACAGCTCTTGAATGTGACATCAGCGATATAATTGAATATAAAAAATAATCCCGCTGACAAAAGATCGTTGTCGACGGGACTTTTATGTTATTGCAAACAAAAAACTCCCCGAGGAATATCCTCAGGGAGTGGTGCCGGTGGCGGGGGTCGAACCCGCACGGGTGTTAGCCCAACGGATTTTGAGTCCGCCTCGTCTGCCAATTCCAACACACCGGCAAAAGCAGTATATATTATATACTACCCAATATAATTTTTCAAGTATTTTTGAGCCTAATTTCTGCTGCTTAGTATAGACTCGACCTGCTGCAGCTGCTCTACAGTATTGACACCGATTATCTCGCTGCCAAGCTGGCGGCAGCACAGAGTTACCTTTTCGCCCTGCGCTTTAAGGATGACAGGCACATCTGTCAGATAGTACTCGCTCTGGTTGTTGTTATTCTTCAGCTTATCGAGAGCTGCAAAAAGCTTCTTGCTGTCAAATATATAAACACCGCTGTTAAGCTCTTTTATCTGCTTCTGCTCTTCTGTGCAGTCCTTCTCCTCTACCATCATAAGGAACTCATCATTTTCATCTCTTACGATGCGTCCGTAAGGCAGATATTCATCAGATGTACCTGTCAGGATAACACAGGCAGAGTCCGACTCTTCATAAGCCTTTGCCATTGCCTCGTAAGTCTCTTTTTTAAGAAGGGGCATATCACCGCAGCAGACAAGCACAGCACCATCAAAGCCTTCAAAGTTTGCAGCAGCTGATTTTACAGCGTGACCTGTGCCAAGCTGCTCTGTCTGCTCTGCAAAGCTGTACTCAGGAAAGCCTGCCATAACATCTTCTTTTTTATAGCCTACAACAATGGTTATATCTTTTTTGTCGATAAAAGAAAGTCCGTCCAATACGTACGCAAGGAGAGGTCTGCCTGCAGCCAAACGCATTACCTTGGGAAGATCGCAGCCTTCAGTTCTCAGTCGTGTTCCCTTGCCCGCTGCAAGGACTATTGCTCTAAGTTCCATCGTTATTCCTCCATGAGCTTTGATACATAGCAGTACCAATCGTCTGTATGACGCTCTTTAAGTATTTCAAATCCCGCTTTTTTCAACGCATTCTGTACCTCATACTGTCTGCCCTCAATTATGCCCGAGCAGATAAAGACAGAGTTTTTATCCAGCCATTGGGGTACGTTTGGAGCAAGAGCGATGATAACATCGGCAACAATATTTGCAAGAACAAGGTCGTACTTGCCTGCGATTTTCTCCGCAAGCCATTTATCGTTCAATACATCGCCCGAATAGACGGATAATCTGTCCTCGAAAATGTCGTTAAGAGCTCCGTTTTCCATTACAACGCGTGGCGCTTTTTCATCTATATCGCATCCAACCGCCTTTTTTGCGCCTAAAAGGACTGATGCTATGCCCAGGATTCCGCTTCCGCAGCCGAGGTCGAGAACCTTTTCCGCAGGAATCTTCTCAAGCTCTTCAAGACACATTTTTGTTGTAGGATGCGAGCCTGTACCAAAGATAAGACCGGGATCCAGCTTCAGGGGAACTCTGCCGCTTGCAGGAACATCTTCCCACTCAGGCACGATGACCAGCTTTTCGCCTGTCTCCATAGGCTTATAATACTGACGCCAGTTATTTTCCCAATCTTCATTTTTCACTATTGAAGTTCTGTAATCTCCGGGAACAACGGCTTTGATGCGCTCAAGCTCTATCTTGCCGTCTTCGCTGTCTTCAAGGTAAAACTGAACGGAGCAAACTCCGCGAACAGTTTCAAAAACCTCATCGTCCACATAGTCCCAGTATTTTTTATTCTTATCCAAAAAGTCATTTACCGTTGCCTCGTCGTTAATTACAAGACCGCTGACACCTGCGTTTTCAAGGCTGTCACAAAGGCTGTCAAGTTTCTCGGGAACGGTACATACGGTTACTTCGATCCAGTTCATAGCATCCTCCATAAATTTTCAATACAGAAATTTTACCACAGTAAAACCGGTAATTCAATAAGGATAAAATTACTTGATTATATATGATTTGAGTTGTATAATGCCTTTAACTGACTATTCTTACATATCGAGGTATCAATCATGGGAATCAGAAAATTTATAGGAGACAAAAAGTTTTATAAGACTTTGCTCCTTGTTGCCCTGCCCATCGTTCTCCAGAACGGTATCACAAGCTTTGTAAGCCTTTTGGACAACATTATGGTAGGTCAGGTCGGCACAGAGCAGATGTCCGGTGTTGCAATTGCAAACCAGCTTATTTTCGTTTTCAACCTCTGTATCTTCGGCGGACTTTCCGGTGCAGGTATTTTTACCTCACAGTTCCACGGAGCCGGCAATCCTGACGGTGTGCGTCAGACCTTCCGCTTCAAGCTCATAGTTTGCGGTATTTTAAGTGTTGTTTTCCTGACAGTATTCAATCTCTTTGACGAGCAGCTTATTTCTCTTTATCTGCATGAGTCAGACGGCACGGAAGATCTGGCAATGACTCTTATGTACAGTAAAGAGTATTTCAAGATCATGATGTTCGGTCTTATCCCCTTTGCCATCACCATGTCTTATGTCGGCACTCTTCGCGAAACAGGTCACACCATGCTCCCCATGATCGCAGGCATTGCAGCTGTTCTTGTAAACCTTGTTTTCAACTGGCTGCTTATCTTCGGTAATCTCGGTTTCCCCGAGCTTGGCGTAAACGGTGCTGCTATCGCGACTGTACTTTCACGATTTGTGGAGCTTGCCATCGTAGTTTTGTGGACACATATAAACCACGAAAAAGCACCTTTTATCAAAGGAGCATACAAAGGCTTTCATATTGACCGCAGCCTTACAAAGCAGATCATCAAAAAGGGTACTCCCCTTATGCTCAATGAAATGCTTTGGTCCATCGGTACAACAACGATTATCCAGTGCTACTCCATGCGCGGTCTGACAGCTATTGCGGCTATCAACATCTCCTCTACCCTTTCAAACCTGTTTAACATTGTTATGATGGCAATGGGCAACACAGTAGCCATTATCGTCGGCAATCTGCTGGGTGCGGGTAAAATGGATGAGGCAAAAGAGACAGACACAAAGATCATCGCAACATCCTTTATATCGTGCTTCATTATCGGATGTCTGCTGTTTATTCTCGCACCTCTCTTCCCCGGTCTTTACAACACTACAGACGATGTTCGTGAGTTGGCAGCAACATTCCTTCGAATCAGCGCCTGCATTATGCCTATTCAGGCTATCAACCACGGCTGTTACTTCACTCTTCGCTCAGGCGGAAAGACATTTATCACTTTCCTGTTTGACAGTGCGTTTATCTGGATCATCTGCATTCCTCCCGCATACTGCATGGCAAACTTCACCACGCTGAGCGTTGTAGCTATGTACATTATCGTTCAATGCTTTGAGTTTATTAAATCTGTGGGCGGTATTACACTTGTTAAAAAAGGAATTTGGCTCAACAACATGGTTGCAGAAAACAAATAACAACAAAACCGCAGGTCATAAGACCTGCGGTTTTTCTTTTAGTTCTTACTGACTATATCATCTGCATTTTTATAAATGCTGCCGGGAGGTACTGTTCCGCGGACACTTGACAGCGGATATATGTTGGAATTTCTGCCAACTACCGTACCGGGGTTTAAAACGCTGTTGCAGCCAACTTCAACATTATCGCCCAAAACAGCACCGAACTTTTTAAGTCCCGTCTCCTGTCGCTCTTCGCCTTCACGGACAACAACAAGCGTCTTATCAGACTTTACGTTGGATGTAATCGAGCCTGCTCCCATGTGTGCCTTGTAACCAAGAACAGAGTCTCCCACATAATTGTAATGGGGTACCTGAACGTTATCAAACAGAACCACATTTTTCAGTTCTACCGAGTTTCCCACAACGCAGTTTTTACCGACAACAGCGCTGCCGCGTATGAATGCACAATGGCGGACTTCCGCATCCTCGTCAATTATACAGGGACCTGCGATATATGCGCTGGGAAAAACCTTTGCGCTTTTTGCAATCCACACATCCTCGCCAAGCTTTTCAAACTTATCGGAAGGAAGGGTCTCGCCGAGCTTTAATATAAAGCTCTTGATGTTTCCCAAAACCTGCCAGGGATACTCTGCATTTTCAAAAAGCTCTGCAGCTATGGTTTTTGAGAGATCCAAAAGATCTGTTGTTTTCAGCATTTATCTCACCTCAAGGAGAAGTCCGGCTTTGTCTATAGCGTCTAAAATACTGTCTACACACTTTGCACAAAGCTCATCTGTAGGAGCCTCAGCCATAACACGGACCAGCGGCTCTGTTCCGCTCTTACGGAGAAGTATGCGTCCGTCATTTCCAAGCAGTTCTTCCGCTGCCTTTGCAGCAGCCTGAACCTCAGGATTATTCAGGGCAACATCCTTATCCTTTACAAGAGCATTCTTCAAAAGCTGGGGATAGATATGAAGATTCTCTGTAAGCTTGGAAAGCGTTGTTTTCTTCGCCAGTATAGCCTGCATTATCTTAATTGCTGTAAGAACACCGTCTCCTGTTGTTGCAAGCTTTCCGAAGATGATGTGACCGGACTGCTCACCGCCTAAGAGATGGCCGTTTGCACGCATATTTTCATAGACGTACTTGTCTCCCACAGCGGTCTTCTCGTAGCCGATTCCCAACTCGTCAAATGCCTTATACAGACCGATATTGGACATTACGGTTGTAACGACCTTTGTATTTCCCAGTTTGCCCGTATCTTTCATAAGGCTGCCGCATACATAGAGTATCTTATCGCCGTCAACAACATCACCGTTTTCATCAACAGCAATACATCTGTCTGCGTCACCGTCAAAGGCAAAGCCGACATCAAGTCCTTTTTCCTTAACAAACGCCTGCAGATACTCAATATGAGTTGAACCGCAGTTCATGTTGATGTTTGTGCCGTCCGGCTCATTGTTTATAACATAAGTGTCTGCGCCAAGTGCATCAAAAACACTTTTTGCGATCATCCATGTGCTGCCGTTTGAGCAGTCGATGCCGATCTTCACACCTCTGTAAGAGTGTGTTGCAAGGGAGATTAGATAACCAATATAGCGGTTTCTTCCGGAAGCATAGTCAATGGCGCGGCCAATGCTATCTTCGGTCGCATAGGGTATCTCAAACTCGCCGTCGAGATATTTTTCTACCTCTGCAATGACAGACTCTTCCATCTTTTCACCGTTGGAATTAATGAGCTTTATGCCGTTGTCATAGTAGGGGTTATGGCTTGCGGAGATCATAATTCCGCAGTCAAAGTCATCTACTCTTGCGATATAGGCAACGCTCGGTGTTGTGGTAACATGCATGATGCATGTATCAGCACCTGAAGCTGTAAGACCTGCTGTAAGGGCACATTCAAACATATAGCTGGAAAGGCGTGTATCCTTTCCTATTACAATGCGAGCCTTATGCTCTTTTCCGTAATACCAGCCTAAAAATCTTCCTATTTTAAAAGCGTGCTCCACTTTAAGGTCAACATTTGCCTTACCGCGAAAGCCGTCAGTTCCGAAATATTTGGACATAACCTTTTCTCCTTATTTTTAATAATGCGTGGTTATTTAGTTTATTATAAAATTTCTTTTTTAATGTGTCAACGCAAAAAGAGACTTTGTTTAGGCGGCCTCACATAGGGATAGATACGGTTTTGAACAAATCTTTTTACCTACAGAAAATTTGTCGTCTTTGAAATACACAAAGTATTTCCGCATCCTCCAAACATATCTGTAAGAAAAATCTTCAGTTCAAAACTGCAAAGCACTCCAAAGCGAAAGATTTTTCTGCAAAACGAAGAAAGAAACCACGGCAAGGCTGACGCCTGCCGTGGCTTTTTGATGAAGTATTGCGGGAAAAGATACGTTTTGGAGCGTATAAATCCCTATGTGAGTCCGCCTTTAGGGTGTACCCTTTGGCAAAGTCTCTTTTCTTTTAGTAATTTCCGATATGCTGCGATCTCGATCGCATCTTGATTCCTGAAACTATACCGATAGCGGCAAAGTTTGTCAGAATCGATGAACCGCCGTAGCTGAAGAACGGAAGTGTAAGTCCGATAACGGGAGTAAGTCCGAGGCACATGCCGATATTCTCAAGTACCTGTGCAATAAACATAGCACCGATACCTGTACAAACAAGATATCCAAGCGCGTTATTGCACTTAACTGCAACGTGGAAGCATCTTACGATAAGTGCTATGAGAAGTATAAGGACGATCATGCATCCGATAAAGCCAAACTCCTCACCTGATACGGTAAAGATAAAGTCTGTATGCTGAGCAGGAACCATGCCCGTCTGGGTCATTTCACCCTGACCAAAGCCCTGACCTGAAAAGCCGCCTGACGATATGGCGATAGTGCTCTGGTTTGCCTGCCATCTTACACCCAGTCCCGTAGGGTCAACACTGGGGTCATACGGTGCAAGGATACGGTTTTTCTGGTCATCTCGAAGGATGAATTTCCACGCGATGGGTATAAGCGCACCAATTGCAGCAAAACCGCCCAGGAACCACCACAGGCTGAGTCCGCCTGCAAAGAGCATAACCGCGAAGATGAAGAAGTAAACAAGAGCAGAACCAAGGTCTGATGAAGATACGATAATAAGTCCGAACAGGATACCGAATGTAGCCAAAAGTATCAAAACGGATAAGGGCTTATTTATACTGTCTCTCTCCTGCAGCATGATCATCAGACGTCCCTGAATGATGATATACGCGATCTTTACGATCTCCGCAGGCTGAACACCGATACCGCCGAAACGAAGCCATGCTTTGTTACCTGTATCACCTTCTGCACCAAAGAAAAACAGAGTGGAGATAAACAGAATACTGAATATATACAGCAGCACGGACTTATCTGCGATAATATCAACGTCAACTATTGAGAACACTACAAAAAGAAATACTCCCAAAACCATAGCAACTGTCTGAATAACGATCTGCGACGGAGTACCCAGGTAACTGCTGGATATCATTATCATTCCGTATATGGTACAGATTATGCCGATGCTCAGAATCAGCATATCTGACTTTTTTATATAATCCCTGACAACGGGCCAAAACTTTTTCACGGCTGTCTCCTAAAAATTAGTTTACATTGAATTTTAACATCTCCAGACGATTTAGTAAACCCAAAATAATAATCTTCATGGATTTTTAATTTTCAAATTTGTCTTTCATATTTTTCTCCTTGGTGATATACTGTCAAAAACAAAGCTTTTGGGGTGAACTATGACAATTATTTCGAGCTCATGGGAACAGACCTTTGAGGCAGGCAAAGCTCTTGCTGAAAAGCTCACTCCCGGTGATGTACTGGCTTTTCACGGTGATCTTGGCGCAGGCAAAACTGTGTTTATCCGGGGTCTTGCCGAGGGTTTAGGGCTTGATGCGCGTGTTACCAGTCCAACTTTTACCATAGTTAATGAATATGGCGGAAAAATACCGCTGTTCCATTTTGATATGTACCGCCTCTCAGGCTCTGACGAGCTTTTTGAGATCGGCTGGGAGGATTATCTCGCCCGCGGCGGCATCTGTGCTGTTGAATGGAGCGAGATAACAGAAGACGCTTTCCCCGAAAACACAATTAACATTTACATCAAAAAAATTGACGATAACTCTCGCGAGATAACTATAGACATTCCGGAGGAATCATGAAAATTCTTGCACTTGAATCATCTGCCAAAGCAGCTTCCGTTGCTTATCTCAAAGACGGTGAGCTGATGGCTCAGTATTATCAGGCAAGCGGTCTGACTCACAGCCGCACGCTGCTCTCCATGACTGAGGATATGCTTAAAAGCCTTGACATGAAAGTCACCGATATGGACGGCATTGCCGTCGCAAAAGGTCCCGGTTCATTTACGGGTATCCGCATCGGTGTTGCAGCAGCAAAAGGTCTTGCATGGGGCGCGGACAAACCTATATGCGGCGTATCCACACTGGAGGCTATGGCACATCATTGCTGCGATGAAAGTTTTGTCATCTGCCCTGTTATGGACGCAAGACGCAGCGAAGTCTATAACGGCCTTTTTAAGTACGAAAACGGAAATATCGTACGCCTGACAGAGGACAGGGCGATCTCTCTCAAAGAGCTTTCAGAAGATGCGAAAAACAGCGAAAAATTGTTTTTCCTTGTTGGAGACGGCGCAATATTGTGCTATAATTACTTTTTGGACAACGGCATCGATGCAGTTTTGGCTCCCGGCAACGTCCGTCTACAGAGCGCATGGGGCGTAGGCAAAACCGCTGAAAACTGTGAATTTACCGATCCCGGCGATCTTATTCCAAACTATTTACGTCTTTCTCAGGCCGAGAGAGAACGTCTAGAAAAACAGGCAAAATAATACAGGAGGAATTAATAATGTCCACAGTACACATTTACGACCACCCTCTTATCCAGCATAAGCTCTCCATCATCCGCGACAAAAACACAAGTGTTAAGGAATTCCGTGAGTCCGTCTCCGAGATTTCCAGCCTTATGTGCTATGAGGCAACACGCGATCTTGAAACCGAAGAGATCGATATCGAAACTCCCGTAGGTCCTGCCAAGGTAAGACAGCTCGCAGGCAAAAAGCTGGCTATCGTCCCCATTCTCAGAGCCGGTCTCGGCATGGTTGACGGCATCATAAGCCTCATCCCTTCCGCCAAGGTCGGTCACATCGGTCTTTACAGAGACCCCGAAACACTTGAACCCGTGGAGTACTACTGCAAGATGCCCCCCGATATCGCAAACCGCGATGTATTCATCGTTGATCCCATGCTTGCAACTGGCGGCAGCGCTTCTGCAGCTATCACATTCATCAAGAAGAGATACGGCTGTACAAGAATCAGACTTCTTAACCTCATCGCAGCTCCCGAAGGTATTGCGAGAATTCAGGAAGATCATCCCGATGTTGACATCTATGTAGCAGCAGTTGACGAAAAGCTCAACGACCATGGCTACATCGTCCCCGGTCTGGGCGACGCAGGCGACAGAATTTTCGGCACAAAATAAAAACAAACGCGGTACAGAAAACTCTGTACCGCGTATTTTTATTATTCAGCCTTTATCTTTTTAAGCTTTGCAAACTTGGGAAGTCCGTTTTCTGTTACTCGGCTGTTTTCCCCCTGAATAAGAGGAAGTGCGTAGTCGATAAACTCCTGTGTAACACCATTGCCCTCTTCGTTTATCCATGCAAGCGGAACTGTGTTTTCAGCATTTGCAACTGAAGCAAGGGGCACGAGAATGTATTTACACTCGTAAGAGCCGCTTGACATGTCTCTTTCAAAGCCGATCATCATACCTGTTACGCCTTCGACCGCCTTTTCAACAGCAACTTTACCTGCCATAAAAGCTTCGTCTATATCCGTCTGGGAAGCGAGATGTGCACCCGCTCTCTGCAGAAGGCTAAGCTCGATGCCGCGTACTTTTGCGCCTGTCTTTTCCTTGACAACATTTGCAAGTATAGCGGCAAGTCCGCCAAGCTGTGCATGACCGAATCCGTCTGTAGCGGAAGTCTTTGCCTCGGAGACAAAAGAACCGTCAGCATATCTTACGCCTTCGGAAACGGCAACAAGACAATTTTTCTTTTCCTTGTAGATTTTTGTAAGGTCTGTGAGGAACTTATCCATATCAAAAACGGTTTCGGGCAGATAGATAAGGTCAGGTCCTTCTCCGCAGACAGAAGCAAGAGCGGCTGCGCCTGCAAGCCAACCTGCATGACGACCCATAATTTCAATAATAGTTACAGAGCCTGTAGGATAAACGCGGTTATCGCGGCTTACCTCTGCAACAGATGTTGCAATGTACTTTGCAGCGCTGCCGAAGCCGGGACAATGGTCTGTGCCGAAAAGATCATTGTCAATAGTCTTGGGAACACCGATAACACGGCACTCATAGCCCATCTTTTCCATATAGCGGCTTACCTTATTGCAGGTATCCATGGAGTCGTTTCCGCCGTTGTAGAAGAAGTAGCGGATATCATACTTCTTGAAAATTTCAAGAAGCTTTTTATAATCTGTATCGTCAACATCAGGATCTGCGATCTTGTATCTGCAGGAGCCAAGCTCGGAAGAAGGCGTATTGAGAAGAAGCTTCAGCTCTTCAGGATCTTCCTTGCTCATATCGTAAAGCTCATCGTTTAAAATACCGATGATACCGTGAGAAGCGCCGTATACGTTAGTAATAACATCAGACTCAAGCGCTGTTTTTATAACACCGTAAGCACTTGCATTTATTACAGAAGTGGGACCGCCAGACTGACCGATAACACATGCACCTTTTAAAACGCCCATGTTTATACCTCCAAAACACTTTTTTGAATATGAATAAATCTTAGCACAGCATTTTCTATAAATCAAACAAATATATTCAAAACGTCAATTTTTCAATTTAACCTTGAAAACAGGCGCATATGTGATAAAATAACTGTGTATTTGTTTAAATCAAAGGAGCGTTTCAAATGCCAATCGTAACATCAACAGAAATGTTCAAAAGAGCCTACAAGGAAGGCTATGCCGTAGGCGCATTCAACGTAAACAACATGGAAATCATTCAGGGCATCACAGAAGCTGCAGCGGAGTGTAAGTCTCCCATCATTCTGCAGGCTTCCGCAGGTGCAAGAAAATATACAGGTCCCGTTTATATGATGAAGCTTATTGAAGCTGCCGAAGCTGAAACGGGTCTGCCTATCTGTGTACACCTTGACCACGGTGAAGATTTCGAAATCTGCAAGTCCTGCATCGACAGCGGTTTTACATCCGTTATGTTTGACGGCTCAAAGCACTCTTTCGAGGAAAACATCCGTCTCACAGCTGAAGTTGTAAAATATGCTCACGACCGCGGCGTCGTTGTTGAAGGTGAGCTGGGCAAGCTTGCAGGCATCGAGGATGACGTTAATGTCTCCGCTGAGGACGCAAGCTACACTCGTCCCGACGAGGTTGAAGAGTTTGTCGCAAGAACAGGCGTAGACTCTCTTGCAATCGCTATCGGCACAAGCCACGGCGCTTTCAAGTATAAGCCCGGTCAGAAGCCTCAGCTTCGTTTTGACATTCTCGAAGAAGTAAGCCGCCGCCTCCCCAACTTCCCCATCGTTCTGCACGGCGCATCTTCCGTAACCCCTGAGTATGTTGCAGAGATCAACGCAAACGGCGGCAACATTCCCGACGCTATCGGTATCCCCGAGGATATGCTCCGTCAGGCTGCCAAGTCTTCCGTCTGCAAGATCAATATCGATACAGATCTCCGTCTTGCAATGACCGCAGGTGTAAGAACACACGTTCTCAACAATCCCGCAAACTTTGATCCCCGCAAATATCTTACCGCAGGACGCGACAATATCAGAGCTCTTGTTACTCACAAGATCCGCAATGTGTTGGGCAGCGTAGATAAGATTTAACCTGATTACAAATGCCGCGGTTTTAAAAACCGCGGCAAAAGTTTGGAGTACAGACAATGATCGACATTTCCGTACAAAAAATCGTCAAGTCTTTTGAAGTTGGCGTAAATATACTGGACGGCATCACCTTTGATATCAACAGCGGTGAGCACATCGGACTTTTGGGCAAAAACGGTGCAGGTAAAACCACCCTGTTCCGCATTATTGCAGGCGAAATCTCTTCCGATGAAGGCGATGTTGTAATTGCCCCCGGCAAGCCTATGGGTCTTATCTCTCAGATTCCCGTCTTCCCTGCCGATTATACGGCTGAGGATGTTCTGCGTGATGCTTACAAGGAAGCTCGTCGTGTAAAAGATAAGATGACAAAGATTGAAGCCGAGCTTGAGACAAACTTTTCCGAAAAGCTGCTGGCTGATTATGATAAGCTTTTGGCAGACTATCAGCGTCTCGGCGGCTATGACATGGATTATGAGGTAAACCGCGTTGCAAACGGTCTTGAAATTCCCGATACCCAGAGAAAGCAGCTTTTCTCCACTCTTTCGGGCGGTGAAAAGACGCGCATCAACTTAGCTCGCCTTATTCTCGAAAAGACAGATATACTGCTTCTTGACGAGCCTACCAACCATTTGGACACAAACGCTGTAGAGTGGCTTGAGGATTACATATCAAAATTCAAGGGCACAGTTCTCATAATCTCCCATGACAGACATTTTCTTGACAAGTCCGTCACACGCATTGTTGAGATAGCTAACGGCAAGGCTGAATTCTACAACGGCAACTACAGCTTTTACGTTGTGGAAAAAGAGCGCCGTTTTGAAGAGCAGCTTAAGAAATACGAGAAGGAGCAAGCTGAGGCAAAGCGCCTTCAGGAGGCTGCTGACCGTCTTTATCAATGGGGCACGGGCAACAAGCTTCTCATGCGCAAGTCATTTGCCATCGAAAGCCGCATTGAGCGCATAGTTCAGACAGGAAAACCCACAAAGGAAAAGACTATGCGTGCAAGATTCGGAGAGACAGATTTTGAAGGCGACGAGGTTCTTGTAATGAAGGGCATCTCCAAGTCCTTTGACCAAAAGACGCTGTTTTCAGAACTGGAGCTTGAGATCAAGGGCGGCGAGAGCATCGCTCTTATCGGCGACAACGGCACGGGAAAATCCACGCTTATTAAGCTCATTATGGGCGAGATGCGTCCTGACAGCGGTTTTTTGCGAAAAGGCCCGCAGGTAAAGGTGGCATATCTTCCCCAGCAGGTCCACTTTGACCACCCCGAGCGCACTCTTCTTGACACAATGATATATGAGGCAAAGTGTACTCCTCAGACAGCGCGAAACAGACTCGGAGCTTTTAAGTTCTCCGGTGAGGATGTATTTAAATGCGTAAGCGACTTATCGGGCGGTGAAAAGAGCCGGCTTCGTCTGTGTATTCTCATGATGGATGATATAAACTTTCTCATTTTGGACGAGCCTACCAACCATCTGGACATCGCTTCCCGTGAGTGGATTGAGGATGCCGTTTCTGAGTTTGAGGGTACACTTCTCTTTGTCTCCCACGACAGATATTTTACAAACAAGTTTGCGACACGCGTTTGGGAGCTTGCAGGCGGCAATATCCGTGACTTCCGCGGAACTTACGAGGAGTACCGCGATGCCTGTGCCAAGGAGAAAAAGCAGGAACAGGTCGTAAAGACACAGGAGAAAAAGGACAAGCCCAAAAAGGAAGTTCAGAAAAAACCGAAGCCGAAATCCAGCGAAAAGCTTATTGCAAAGCTTGAAAAAGAAATTGCAGCTTTAGAGGCAAAACAGGCAGAAATTGAGGCGCTTATAGAGGAATACTCATCCGACTATCAGAAACTGACCGAGCTTCAGGCGGAGAGCGAGGAAGTAAACGCTCAGCTTGAAGAGAAAATGGAACAGTGGATGGAGCTTTCGGAATAACACGCATTAATAATAAGACAACTAACAGGCACAGCATTTTAATATGCTGTGCCTGTTATTGCATGGTATATTTTAATATGATAAAATATTGACATATATTTCTGATGGAGGGTTGCTTGTGAAAAAACTATTAATAATCTTAGTTATACTCGCTTCTCTGTTAGGACTTGTGGGCTGTGACCCAGGAACTTATTATTTCGATTCAGATGAACTTCTCAGCAATACAGTTAAAATTGAACTGGTTCATTACGAGAACGACAACCCCAAAATAATCTATAACCTCAGTGGTAAAAATCCCCCATTTTTCGATTTCACCAAAGTAACATTGATTGCTACACTTGATGATTCTAAAATTGAAGATGTTGTGAGTGATATCGCGGATAGCGAGTATTTAACTTTCCCCAGAACTATGAATGAGCCAATCGGAACAACCATTATTCTATACCAAAGTAACGGCAACATGATCGTTATATATTATGGTGATTATGAGAACAAATTTGGTAAAACCGAGTCTTACGGCGGATGTACTATCTTTGACAAAAACGGAAAATTCGTCGAGCGTGTAGGACCCACGTGGGATTACGCTGTTATATTAGCAACAACATATTTTGATGCAGAGTACTCTGAAAGCATCACACAATCAAGTACTGATCAATCAACGTCTGAATAACAAAAACTCCCTTCTCTGTTGAGAAGGGAGTTTACTGTTTTATTGCAGCAAAAAAGCCCACAGATTTGTGGGCTTTAAGGGACGTTACTAACTTGCTTACACAGCGCGAGTTACCTTGCCGCTGCGGAGGCAACGTGTACAAACATAAACATGACGGGGAGAGCCATCAACAATAGCCTTTACACGCTTAACGTTGGGCTTCCAGGTTCTGTTGCTTCTTCTGTGGGAATGGGATACCTGAATACCGAAAGTTACACCCTTATCGCAAAATTCACACTTAGCCATCTGCTGCACCTCCTTGCATGTACTAACTCTTAAACAGCGTAAATAATAATAGCAGAATGTGTTTAAAAATGCAATACTTTTTTTAAATTAATTATTTTTAATGAAATATTGGGTTTTCGTTCAAAGCTATTGCAAAATTTTACTGATTTGTGTACAATTTATACAAATTCTCAGTTCACATGGGGCAATTACGCTGTGAACTCTCAGATATTTGGAGGGAAAACTATGGAACATACATTCTCCTGTAAAATGGCAAAAATAGCAGAAACTCTTAATTTCAGAACACTTTATAAATCAACAGATTACGATACAAAGCTTCTTACAACATCTGAAGTCCACCGTCCCGGCCTCCAGCTTGACGGTTTCTTTACACACTTTAACCCCAACAGAATTCAGATCATCGGCGGTATGGAGATAGAGTTCATGAAGCCCTACTCCTATCATGAGCGCATCGCAAAGTACAGCGACCTGTTTGCCCGCGGCATCCCTTGCGTTGTTGTAACCGCAAACCGCGAGCCCGGCATTGAAATGCTGCAGATTGCTGAGAAATACGATGTTACTGTTTTCTCTACCGATATGGAAACTGCAACAGCAATGACAAATATCATTCGCGCTGTAGGTCTTGAGCTTGCTCCCAGAATCACACGTCACGGTGTTCTTATGGAGGTTTACGGTCTCGGCGTTCTCATTATGGGTGAAAGCGGCATTGGTAAGAGTGAGACTGCCATTGAGCTTATAAAGCGCGGTCACCGTCTCGTTGCTGATGACGCTGTTGAGATCAAGCGTACAGATATTGACAAGCTGCAGGGCTCTGCTCCCGATCTTATCAAGTATTATGTTGAGGTTCGCGGCATAGGTATTATTGACGTCCGCCGCAGCTTCGGTATGGGTGCTGTCAAGCCCTGGCAGGACATCGCTCTCGTTGTCAACTTTGAGCCCTGGAAGGACGGCGAAGTATACGACCGTCTCGGTCTTAAGGATAACTACACAAATATTCTCGGTGTTGACGTCACAACATATACTGTTCCCGTCAGACCCGGTCGTAACCTCTCTGTTATTATTGAGGTCGCAGCTATGGAATTCCGTCAGAAGATCATGGGCTTCAACGCTGCCAAGGAATTCACAGAGCAGATCAACAATCATCTTATGAAAGGCAATTCCTGATAAATGGATATCTATTTAAGCGCAGAAAAATTTATCTCAGATAACTATCCCGGCTCTGTGGTTTTAAAAGATGAGCCTTTGAAAAAGCATACCTCTTTTAAAATCGGCGGATGCGTTCCTATGCTCGTTATCCCCGAGAGCACACAGGCTATCTGTGGGATCTATAAATTCTTTAAAGATAACGGCATAACTCCCCTTATCATCGGAAACGGAACAAATATTCTCGCAGAAGACTGTGAGCTGCCCTTCCCTGTTATCAAAACTCACGGTAAAGCAGAATGTGTGCGCCTTATTTCCGAGACAGAGATCGAGGCGGATTGCGGAATCACTTTAGCTCAGCTTGCCATGTTTGCTCAGAAAAACGGGTTGACAGGTATGGAATTTGCCCACGGTATCCCCGGCTCTTTAGGCGGAGCCGTCTACATGAACGCAGGTGCTTACGGAGGTGAGATGGCTCACATCGTCACAAAGACCACAGCTCTGGGTGAAAACGGAATTTATGAAGTTTTCGGCGATGAGCATGATTTCTCATACAGACACAGCGTTTTCTCCGAAAAAAGCGACATCATTCTCTCTTCTGTTATCAAGCTTGAAAAAAGCAATAAAGACGAGATACTCGCAACGATGGATGAGCTCGCTGCAAAACGCAGAGCAAGCCAGCCTCTCAATATGCCCAGCGCAGGCAGTACCTTTAAGCGTCCTGCCAACGGATATGCGGCTGCCATGATAGACCAGTGCGGTCTTAAAGGCTACACTGTTGGCGGAGCACAGGTCTCCGAAAAGCACGCAGGTTTCGTTGTTAACTGCGGAAATGCAGCTTTTGAGGATGTTATGGACGTTATACGCCATGTAAGAGAGACGGTCAAGGAAAAGTTTGACACTTATCTTGAAACAGAAGTAAAGATCATAGATAGAAATTACAGAGGATAATATGGATATAATCATCGTCTCCGGTCTGTCAGGCGCCGGAAAGAGCCGTGCTGCGGCAGTTTTGGAAGATCTTGGCTACTATTGTGTTGACAACATCCCTGTCAGCATGATGCCCAAATTTGTAGAGCTTTGTCTTGCGACCAGCGGACGCTATGAACGCGTAGCGCTGGTAAGTGATGTGCGTGCAATTACTGATTTCAGAGAGCTTTTTATCGCTCTTGATGACATCAGCGATCTGGGCTGCAAGTATTCCATTCTGTTTATGGAAGCAAAGACCGAGACGATCGTCAAGCGCTATAAAGAGACACGCCGCAAGCATCCTCTCGACCCCGACGGTCATGACCTTCTTGCAGCTGTGGAAAAAGAGCGCGAATACATGGCTCCCATAAAAAACCGTGCAGACCATGTTATTGACACCACAAATCTGACCCTCGGCAAGCTTCAGCGCACCTTGTATCAAAACTTTGTAGCTACAACATCTGACAGCCCCATGACGGTCACATGCATGTCCTTCGGTTACAAAAACGGTGTTCCTATCGAGGCTGACCTCGTTTTTGATGTGCGTTTTCTTCCCAACCCCTTCTATGTTCCCGAACTGAAGGAGCGCACAGGTCTTGACAGCGATGTCTCCGAGTACATCTTCAAGCACGAAGTAAGCAATATTTTCGCTGATAAAATCAAAGATCTCATGTCATTTCTGCTGCCCCAGTACATTGAAGAGGGCAAGCATAACCTTGTTGTGGCTTTCGGCTGCACAGGCGGTCATCACCGCAGCGTAGCTCTTGCCGCAAAAATCGGTGAAGCTGTTTCAAATATGGGTTACACCGTTGAATACAGACACCGCGATATAGAAGAGTAATTTATGAATAATACAGCTCCTAAAATAACATGCATCGGCGGCGGCACAGGCCTGTCCACCATGCTGCGGGGACTGAAGCGTTTTTCCCCCAATATCACCGCCATCGTAACTGTGACGGATGACGGCGGCGGAAGCGGCGTTTTGCGAACTGAATTGGCAATGCCTCCTCCGGGAGATATACGCAGCTGTCTCCTCGCCCTTTCAAATACAGAGCCTACCATGGCAAAACTGTTAAATTACCGCTTTACAGGCGGACACCTCAAGGGACAGAGTTTCGGAAACCTGTTCCTTGCTGCTATGCACGGAATCAGCGGCAGCTTTGACGAAGCTGTTGCAAAGATGGCTGACGTTCTCGCCATAACAGGCAGAGTTCTGCCTGTTACCAATGAAAATGTATGGCTTACTGCCCGCTTTGCCGACGGCAGCAGAATTTTCGGTGAATCAAACATAAACTACGCAAAGCTGAAAAAAGGCTGCAGGATCACAAGCGTTGCGCTCTCCCCCAAACATCCCAAGGCACTTCCCGAGAGTATCCGTGCCATTGAAGAGGCAGATATCATCGTTTTAGGTCCCGGAAGCCTTTACACAAGTGTTATACCAAATCTTTTGGTTGACGGCATAACCGATGCTATATGCACGTGCAGGGGCACTAAAATATACGTCTGCAATCTTATGACACAGCCAGGTGAAACTGAAGGCTATACTGTCTCAGACCATGTTTCCGCACTCTTGATGCACTCCGGCTGCAAGCTTGTGGATTACTGCATCGTAAACTCAAATGCTGCACCTGAAGCCATGGTCCAAAAGTATAAGCAGGAGGGTTCAACCGAGGTCAAGTGCGACTACGAGGTAATGGCAAAGCTGGGTATAAAGGTCGTCCGCGCACCTATTTCCTTTTCGCAGGAGCACTTCCGTCACAATCCTCTGGCACTTGCAGCAGTTATTATGGACATATATAAAAACAACAAAAAGGAGTGATACCTTGTCTTTTTCCTCTGAAACAAAAAAAGAGATATGCGAGAACATAACAGGCAAAAAGTGCTGTGCACTTGCCGCCTGCTACGGTATCCTTCTTTACTGCAATACATTTTCCGCCCGTGAAATAAGAATCATCACAGGTAATCCTGCCTTTGCGCAGATATTGCCCAGGCTTTTCAAAAGAGCTTTCGGATTCGGTTTTGACAGCATCTCTGAAAAAACAGGTGCACGCGGAAAACAGAGCTTTGTTATAAACGATAAAGAAAAGCTTTCCGCAGTTTTTGGTGCTTACGGATACGATATTGACAGTCTCCTTGTACACCATGTAAACCTCGGCGTTCTGGACGAGGATTGCTGCAAGGTAAGCTTTGTAAAAGGTGCGTTCTTGGCAGGCGGCTCTGTTACAGACCCCAACAAGAGATACCACTTTGAGTTGGTCACCGCTCATCACAGCGTAAGCCGCGAGACTTATTCCCTGCTTTTAGAGCTTGGATTTTCCCCCCGTGAATCTTCCCGCAAGGGCAATTACATAGTCTATTTCAAGCAGAGCGAGGTCATAGAAGATGTGCTGACACTTTTGGGTGCCTCCAATGCTTCCATGCAGATAATGTCCGCAAAAATCGAAAAGGACATGATGAACAGCGTCAACCGTCAGGTAAACTGCGACACGGCAAATGTTAAAAAGACCGTTATGGCAGCGCAGGCTCAGCTTGAAGCCATTTCAAAGCTTGAGGAGGCATCTATCCTCTCTACCCTGCCCGACATTATGCAGTACACCGCAAAGCTGAGAACGGACAACCCTGAGCTCAGTATTGCAGAGCTGGCAGCTCTGCATAATCCGCCTATAACAAAATCCTGCCTGAACCACCGTCTGCGTAAGCTCACGGATATGGCGGGTAAATTATAAAAAAATCCCTGAGGTTACCTCAGGGATTTTTACTATTTCAATATAGCAGACCAGATGGGAAGAGTTACGAGCGACAGAACTGTAGAGACGAACAGGAGTTTAACGGCAAATTCAGGCTCTGTGTCGTGCTTCTGGGCAAGCATTGCACCAACAGATGCAGAGGGCATTGCAGAGGCGAGAACTGTTACACCGCGTACAGCTCCGTCAAAGCCGAGGAGTGTGAGAAGTCCGTACAGACCTGCAGGGATAAGGATAAGTCTCACGAGAGAATAAACAAAGCAGTCTTTATCCGCAATATGCTTTAAGTCAACATCACTCAAAATGCTTCCGATGACTATCATGGACATGGAGGTTACGCAGTTTCCTATGCTGTCTACGGTAATCACAAGAAACTCAGGCAGCTTAATTCCTGAGAACATATAGATAAACCCGAGAACAACAGCGATTATACAGGGGTGTGTAGCGACCTTTTTTATCATCTGTTTACCGCTTGCAGGGGTGAACAAGGCAAGGCCGGATGTCCACATAAATACGCGAAGCGGAATTAACGCAAGGGAGCCGAAGAGAACGCCCTGTGCATCGTAAACAGACTTTATAACGGGTATACCCAAAAATCCAGAGTTGTTTACAATAATGTTATACTGCAGGACTTTGCGTCTGCCCTCAGGCTGTTTGCGCCACAGGAGTCTTATAAGCACCTGATATATAAGCTGCGCACCGAGAGATATGCAAAGCACCGATGCGCACTGCTTTAAAATCTCCGCCGTCATCTCCACATTAAAGGACATGAAGATATTACACGGCAGAATCACGTACAAAACAAGATTTGTAAGCTGGGATCTGGTACTTTTTGAGATAAGTCCCAGTTTGGTTATGAGATATCCTACTGCGATGGTCAGGAATATCTGTATCTGAATGTTTATCATTATTATCAGCGACCTTAACAGGAAAAATGCCGCTCTTTTCAGAGCGGCATTGATTATACTATTTCTCCATGTTTTTTGCAACAGCATCTCTTATTTCTGCGGAGAAATAAAGAGAACCGAGTGCAACTACTGCCCCGTCTTTATTTGCAGCGGCTATTGCCTTGTCAACTGCATCCTTTACGCTGTCGCATGGAATCGCTTTGGCACCGCAGCTTTCAAGTCTGCGGGCAAGCTCGTCTGCCTGCATTGCACGGGGATTATCAGGTCTTGCGGTATAAAATTCCTTTGCAAGGGGCACCACCATGCCAATCATGTTTTCAACATCCTTATCAGCCATTACGCCGATAACAAATGTGAGCTTCTTATCGCCAAAGTGTGCCTTTATGCTCTCAACCGCGCCCTTGATGCCATGGGGGTTATGAGCACCGTCAAGAATGAAAACGGGGTCATGGCGCAAAACTTCAAATCTGCCGGGCCACTTTACCTTTGATACACCTTTTACTATGGCTTCATCAGAGATGTTCCAGCCTCTGTTTTGAAGAAGGCGGCAGGCAGTAATTGCAAGAGATGCGTTGTAGGGCTGATATGTACCTGCAAGGGGCACAAACAGATCTTTGAAATCATCAAAGTCAAAACGGCATCCCTCAAGCTCTACACCGAGAACTTTTACAAGGTTGGGGTCAAGAACGGTCATTTCTGCGTTTACAGCTTCACACTTTTCTGCAATGGCATTTATCACATCATCCTCTGCAGGGTAAACTGCAACCTGACCGCCATCCTTGATAATACCTGCTTTTGTCTTTGCTATTTCCGCTGTTGTGTCTCCCAAAAACTCTGTATGGTCAAGTCCTATTGCGGTGATAACTGCACATTCGGGAGTTTCGATTACATTTGTGGAGTCCAGCTCTCCGCCGAGACCTACCTCTAAAACAACGATATCCACCTTGTTATTGTAAAAATACTGCATTGCAACGGCGGTTATCATCTCAAACTCTGTGGGAATATCTTCCATGGCTTCCGCATGGGGGCGGATCTGGTCTACGATCTCCTCAAGCTCAATATCAGAAATCTGCTCACCGTTTATCTGCATACGCTCGTTAAAGCGGATAATATAAGGAGAGGTGTAAAGACCTGTCTTATAACCTGCCTCCTGCAATATTGCGGCAGTACATGCAGCGGTACTTCCCTTTCCGTTTGTTCCTGCGATGTGGACAAACTTCAGCTTTTTCTCAGGGTTTCCCAACGCTGCAAGCAGCTCTCGTGTTCTGGAGAGTCCCGGTTTGCTCTTCTGCCATTTTACATTGTGAATATATTCAAGCGTGGATTCGTAGCTCATTTCTATCCCTCTTTAGTTATTGTTTTTCTTTCCTGCAAGTCCCAGCTTTACAAGCTGAGTTGCCAGCTTATCAAGTATGGGAATGAGAATAATGTTCAGAGGTACAAGGACCAGAAACTGGGGAAGTCTGTACATGAACCAGCCCCAATATGTCTTACTGCCGTAGAGCATTGCTACCCATGTTGTGTCGATAAACATACATACAACAATGCAGTTTACAAGGGTGGGAATAAGGATATTGGGGAAAAGACGGATCTTGTCCCACTTGATTTTGAGACTGCCAAGCTTCATATTGCCTCTGTACAGGAAATAACCGTACATGGCACCTCTGACAGCTGCAAAAATTGTAAATCCGGGGTGATATGCTCCCATGGGGAACAGAATTGCTCCCAAAAGGTCTGCCAGTGCATACGCAATGGCTGCCCAACCGGGTCCGTACAGCATTGCGCATATTACGATGGGCACAAAGCTGAAGCCTATCTTCCAGCCTGCTGTGTTAATAGACAGGAAGCGGTTGAGCACTATCTCAAGTGCTACAAGCAGGGCGACGTGACACAGTGTTCTTACGGGAATCTTACTTTTTGACATAAAAAATTCCTCCTATTCATGTGTTTGGACATACCTATGCCGGGGTATGCCCACGGCGTAGCCACATATAGGAGGTTAATTTCTCCGGTATGTGGCAGCGGGATGCGAATCTCAA
This sequence comes from Oscillospiraceae bacterium, assembly GCA_017461585.1. Taxonomy (GTDB): domain Bacteria; phylum Bacillota; class Clostridia; order Oscillospirales; family Oscillospiraceae; genus Alloscillospira. Next base: position 38,349 of record JAFTYM010000018.1, read on the forward strand.
ACCGTGGCATAGCCTTCGTCCATCTGACAACTCCCCGTCCAGACGGCACTTTACGCAAGAGATCCTACTCTGCCCGGAAACATTTTCTCCGTTTCCGATTTATCTGCATTGTACACCTATGTTTTGTGTTTGTCTACCATATTTATAATAATATTTCAATATTTTCGTTAGTCTTTTTATAATTTCCCGGTATTAATCAAGCTCTGCGCAAACTCTATGGGACCTTTAAATACTATTTCAGCGCACTTCATGCTACTATGTGTGATTTTATTCAAAATTTAAAAATTATTTATATATTTTCCCTAATACAACAATGAATACTTTGTGCAGTTTTGTAAATTTAAATATTTTGTTGTCTATTGAAAAATTTCTGTTTGTCTAGTAAAATGTATTGGTTAGAATTCATCAATACAAAATAATATTTTAAAAGGGAGCTGAATTCATTGGAAAACTTTTTCTGGATTGGCTTTGTAGGTGCAGTCATTGCCCTGCTCTTCGCTGTTATCCAAGGCAAAAAGGTACTGAGCTTCTCTGAAGGCACACCCACAATGCAGAAGATCGCTGCTGCGATCCGCAAGGGTGCTAATGCTTATCTGAAGCGTCAGTATAAGTCCGTTGCAATCTTCTTTATTGCAATGGCAATCGTACTCGCAATTCTCGCTGTTCTTGGTATGGTATCCGGCTTCGTACCCTTCGCTTTCATCACAGGCGGTATTTTCTCCTGCCTGTCCGGCTTTATCGGTATGAAGATAGCTACCGCTTCCAACGCTCGTACAGCTTACGCTGCAAGTGAGAGCCTCAACCGCGGTCTCCGCGTTGCTTTCTCCTCCGGCTGTGTTATGGGCTTTACAGTTGTTGGTCTTGGTCTCCTTGATATCTCCATCTGGTTCCACATTCTGAAGTATGGCTTTGCAGCTGATGCAAACACCATCGCTCAGACAATGGTTATGTTCGGTATGGGTGCTTCTGCTGCTGCTCTGTTCGCACGTGTTGGCGGCGGTATCTTCACAAAGGCTGCTGACGTTGGTGCTGACCTCGTTGGTAAAGTTGAAGCAGGTATCCCCGAGGATGACCCCCGTAACCCCGCTACAATCGCTGATAACGTTGGTGACAACGTTGGTGACGTTGCAGGTATGGGCGCTGACCTTTACGAGAGCTATGTTGGTTCTATCCTTGCTACATTCGCAATCGGCGCTTCCGCAGGTTACGGTTGGGCAGGTATGTTCCTCCCCCTCGTTCTCGCTGCTGTTGGCGTTGTCTGCTCTGTTATCGGTTCTTTCCTTATCCGCACAGGCGAAAACGCTTCCCAGCGTCAGCTTCTTAAGACTCTGCGTACAGGCACATATGTAGCTGCTGCTCTTGCTGCTGTTCTGACAATCCCCCTGACATACTTCATCATGGGCGGCGTTGCAGTTGCAGGTCTCGGCTGGGTTGGTGTTCTTATCTCCATCTTCGCAGGTCTTGCAGGCGGCTGTGCAATCGGCTACTTCACAGAGTACTACACATCCGACACATACAAGCCCACACAGGAGCTTGCTGCTACATCTGAGACAGGCGCTGCTACAGTTATGATTGGCGGTCTCTCCCTCGGTATGAAGTCCACAGCTGCTCCCATCCTCATTGTTTCTGCTGCTGTTATCATCAGCTTCTTCTGCTGCGGCGGCGGTGCAGACTTCAATGCTGGTCTTTACGGTATCGGTATTGCCGGTGTTGGTATGCTCGCAACTCTCGGTATCACACTTGCAACTGACGCTTACGGTCCTGTTGCTGACAACGCAGGCGGTATCGCTGAGATGTCCGGTCTGCCCGAAGAAGTTCGTGAGCGTACAGACGCTCTTGACTCCCTCGGTAACACAACAGCTGCTACAGGTAAGGGCTTCGCTATCGGCTCTGCTGCTCTCACAGCTCTGTCCCTCCTTGTTTCCTATGTTGATGTTGCTAAGGTAAAGGTTCCCGATATGGACCTCTCCCTCACAAACCCCAACGTTCTCGTTGGTATGTTCATCGGCGCTATGCTGGTATTCCTCTTCTCTGCTTTCACAATGAGCGCAGTTCAGAAGGCTGCTCAGTCCATCGTTGTGGAAGTTCGCCGTCAGTTCAAGACAATAGCAGGCCTCATGGAAGGCAAGGTTGACCCCGACTACGAGTCCTGTGTTGACCTCTGCACAAAGGGTGCTCTCCACGAGATGGTTGCTCCTGCTGTTCTGGCTGTTATTATTCCCATCGTTACAGGTATCATCCTTGGCGTTGAAGGCGTTGTAGGTCTTCTCGGTTCTACAATCGTTATCGGCTTCGTAATGGCTGTATTCATGTCCAACGCAGGCGGTGCATGGGATAACTCCAAGAAGTACATTGAGACAGGCAAGCACGGCGGCAAGGGCAGTGAGTGCCACAAGGCTGCTGTTATCGGTGACACAGTTGGTGACCCCTTCAAGGATACTTCCGGTCCTTCCCTGAACATCCTTATCAAGCTGGTTTCCACAGTTTCCATCGTATTCGTTGGTCTCATCGCAGCAATCTCCATTTTCTAAGATGAATTCTAAAGCCTCGGGCAATTTGCCCGAGGCTTTTTTATTGCTGTAATTTCAGGCGGTACACAACTATACCGTCTGTTTTACTTTCATATTCAAATCCGTTTTTCAGCGCTATGTGGCGGCTTATCTCCTGTCTCTCATCACACTCGATAACCAAGGTCTTTGTTATGCTCTTTGAATATCGCATGAGTGCTTTTGTTACTTCATCCGCTATCCCTTTTCCCCAATATTCCTGGCCGAGCACCCAGCCTATTTCAAAGCCGTTTTCATCGTATGGATGAAAAATAACATGTCCAGCAACTTCGTCCGTTTGACGCCATTTCAGAGCGTATACAAGGGGATGTTCGCACAGCCCGTATTCCGTTATAAACTGTATTGTTTTATCCATATCAAATGCAGGTTCTATGTACTGCATTACCTTTGGATCTGACAGCACTTTATACAGTTCCGTTGCGTTTTCTGGCTCAAACTTACATATAACACAGCGCTCTGTTTCAAGATACACCGGTACTCACTTCCCTTCTGTACTAAATCCTATCACTTAATATTAAATACAGCAATAAAAAAATCACCGCAGAGCTAAATCTGCGGTGATAATTCATTTATCTTCTGTTTGTGGGCTTTTTATAGGGTTTTCTGTAAATCTTGAAATAGAAGAAGATAACTAAAACAAGGAGGATAAGAGCGATTATGATGATAGCCCAAAGGATTCCGTTTCCGCTCTTTTTCTTATCGTCTTTTTTCTCCTCTTCCTTTTCAGTTGTATCGGGCTCTTCCGGGTCTGCTGCAGGCTCCTGAGTGTCAACAGGCTCATCGTCTGTTTCCGGCTCATTATCATCCATTGTAAGACCTAATTCTGCTGCAATGGTGGGATACTCTACAATAAATGTATCCTTTGAAAGCATCTCTTTTGCTGTGCAATCGTCACCTGCGATACACTCTCTGTATACCTTTACGGGAGTAGAGTTGTCTACCTGCCAGTCAGACCACTCATGTTCATGAGGTGCTGCTTCAACCGTAACTGTGAATGTAGCAGTCTTTCCGCCGTAAGAAACTGTAATTGTCTGCTTGCCCTCTTCTTCAAGGTAAGCGGGAGAGCAGACAAAACCGGTTGTGATCTCTTCCTCGTCTTTACCTGTGATGACTTTTATCTTAAGTCCGTCCTCATCAAGAGTCTCACCTACAACGTAGGATGTCTTGTTGGGCTGTTTAACGATCTCGATCTTCTGTACCTTCTCAGCATCGGGATCTTCGGTTATCTTGAGGACGTATTCCTCGGTTGCTGTCATAAGGCCGTTGGCACCTGTGACTTCACAGATAAACTTTGTAGAAGCGTCTTTGGGAGCCATTGTGCACTTTACTGTGAGCTTATTTGTTGATGCACCCTTATACTCAATTGCACCGTATGTACCGTCAACTACCTTTTCCTTCTTGGTGCCGGAAACCATATACCACTGGTACTTAAGGTCATCGCCTTCAGCTGTTACCACAAAGCTTGCAGAACCTGTGCCGTCGATTTTGCCGGATGTGACCTCACTTGTGATTTTGGGAGCATCGCCCTCTTCAACAGTAACTGTCCACTTAACTGAATTATGCTTGGATGTGTTGTCAATGGTGTTGCTTACTACACACTCTACAGTATGAACGTCTACTGTCATATCTTCGGGAACAATTGTGAAAACATTTCCGGAAGCAACTTCAATGCCGTCTACACGCCAGCGGTAGGTGATGGTACCGTTACCGGTTGCTTCTACAGTAAACTTTACTGCATCATCAGTCTGCTTTATTGTCATCTGAAGATTTGAAGGCTCTGCAGATGTGATTTCGGGAAGCAGTGCATCTGTTGTCTGCTGTTTTGCGTCAAATGTTACAACATACTCTTTTGCAGCGGGAGTGCTGCCATCAGTATTGTCACCTGTATAGTAAGTAACTTTAATACTGAAAACACCGGCACCTCCGGGAGTTCCGCTATATGTCAGATTTACAGACTTGCCGTCATCTCCTACTGCTGCTGTCACTGTAATACCGTTTGCACTAAAAGTGGTTTCGTTTAATCCAACATTAACAGACTCTGTAACAGGGGCGAGTGCTTCGTTGGTGTAGGTCTTACCAACTTCCAGCTCTACTGTCTGAGCAGCCAGCACCCCGGGGCACATTGCTGTCAGCATGGTGACAATCATGACAAATGTCAGCAGTGCTGATATGATCTTCTTTTTCATTATGTACTCTCCTTCCTTTCATTGAGACGAAAAGAATAATCGAATGTTCCAATTATTATATTATGTGTGGATACACAGTATTCCACATTAGTGCATGGTATCAGCAAAATCAAATATTGTCAACAATACCACGCCCAATATTCATATACATTATATATTAAAAATATTTAAATTTCTGTAAATCTTCGCGGTTTTGTATTTACATTAATAATTTTGCGTAATTTATGTACTTTTTAACTTTTTTGTATTTTATGATTTTACAAAAATGATTTTTCAACCTAAAAATCGTAATAATTTTCAAAAGAATTCACAAAAACTATTCATATTTTTATTAATTTATCTACCGTTAAATAATGTATTTATGTAATTAGTACTAATCATTTTTTACTCATTGCATTGCATTTTACCCTTTGTTATAATGATTTCATCTATCATAGTATGATCAGAAAGGTTGATTGAATTGAAGAAACTTACCAGAAGAACTCTCGTTGTTAACGGTGTAGAGAGATTTTTCCTCTGTGACCCCGAGAAGGATACCCTCGCTGAGGTTCTCCGCCGCAATGGTCTCACAGGCGTAAAAGTCGGCTGCGGCACAGGCGTTTGCGGTGCTTGCTCCATCATCTTAAACGGCGAAGTAAAGCGCTCCTGTACTGTAAAGATCGGCAATGTCGAAGAGTACTCTGAGATCATCACAATCGAAGGCATCGGTACTCCCACAAACATGCATCCCCTGCAGCAGGCTTGGGCTTTCGTAGGCGCTGCACAGTGCGGCTTCTGCTCCCCCGGCTTTATCGTTTCTGCTTACGGTCTGCTCCTCAAGAATCCCGATCCCACACGTGAAGAGGTTCGTGAGTGGTTCCGTAAGAACCGCAACGTTTGCCGCTGCACAGGTTACAAGCCCATCGTTGATGCTGTTATGCTCGCTGCAAAGGTTATGCGCGGTGAAGCTACCATGGCTGACATTACATATAACGAGGCAGAAGAGAAGGACATCTACGGTTCCTCCCGTCCCCGTCCCACAGCTGTTGCCAAGGCTTGCGGTCTGACAGATTTCGGTGATGACATCGGTCTCAGACTTCCCGAAGGCTTTGCACATCTTGCTGTTGTTCTCTCCACAGTTCCCCATGCTAAGATCAACAACATCGACATCGCTGAAGCTGAGCAGGCAGAAGGCGTTTACAAGGTATTCACAGCTAAGGATGTTAAGGGTTCCAACAACCTTGCTTTCCCCATGTTCAACCCCAGAACAAAGGGTCAGGGCATCACAGACCACCCCATCATCGCAGGCGAGAAGATCTGCAAGATCGGTGACGTAGTTGCTGTTGTTGCTGCTGACACAGTTGAAAATGCACGCGCAGCTGCAAAGCTCGTAAAGCAGGATCTTGAAGTACTTCCCTACTACATGACTGCTCCCGAGGCTGTTGCTCCCGGTGCAATGCAGATCCACAATACTCTGCCCAACTTCCACGTTGTTGCTCCTGTTCAGAAGGGCGACGATGTTAACGAGATCTTTGATAACTCTTCTATCGTTGCAGAAGGCAGCTTCTCTTCTCAGCACGAGCCCCATCTGCCCATCGAGCCCGATATGGGTGTTGGCTACATTGATGAGGACGGCAAGTATGTTATCCAGATCAAGTGCCAGAACCTGACAGAGACACTTGGTTCTACAGCAGGCGCTACTGGCGTTGCTCCCGAGAACCTGAGAGTTATCTCCAATGCTCCCGGCGGTATGTTCGGCTATGGTATCACAAGCCCTGTTCCCGCTATCCTTGTTACAGCTATGCAGCACCTTGACAGACCCTGCAGCATCAGCCTTAACTATGAGGAGTTCAACCACGTTTCCGGTAAGCGTTCCGGTACATTCTCCAACGGCCGTATCGCTGTTGATGAAAACGGCAAGATCGCAGCTTGTGAGTATGACGTAGTTCTTGACCACGGTGCATACACAGGCGTTGCTCCCATGATCTTCAACAACCTGATTTCCATCGGTTTCCATGGTTACAACATCCCCAACATGCGTGGTCTGGCTCGCGGTGCTACATCCAACCAGAACTTCAACACAGCTTACCGTGGATTCGGCTCTCCCCAGATCTACACAACAACTGAAGCTCTTATCGATATGGCTGCTGAAAAGGCTGGCATCGATCCCTTCGAGTTCCGTCTTAACAACATTGCACGCGAAGGCGACACAACTATCAACCAGCGCCCCTACAAGGAGTACATCTACCCCGAACTGATGGAGATGGCTCGTCCTGTTTACACAGAGTACAAGGCTATCGCTGATGCAGCTAAGGCAGAGGGCAAGCATGTTGGTGTTGGTATGTCCCTCGGCGGATTCCTTGCTACAACAGGTGCTATCGACTCTTCCGAGATCAGCATTGAGCTTCTTCCCAACGGCAAGTTCATGCTCTCCAACACATGGGAAGATGTTGGTCAGGGCGGCGATATCGGTTCTCTGACACACGCTGTTAAGGCACTTTCTCCCATGGGCGTTAAGGCAGAACAGGTCGTTCTCCGCATGAACGACACAAAGACATGCCCCGACTCCGGTCTTTCCGCTGCAAGCCGTCAGCACGTTATGACAGGTTCCGCTATTAAGGATGGCGCAGAGAAGCTCATGGCTGCTATGCGTAAGGAAGACGGTACATACCGCACTTACGACGAGATGGTAGCAGAGGGCATCCCCACAAGCTACATCGGTCACTATGACCAGTTCAACCAGGGTATCGATCACGCTCTCAACCCCAACGATGGCTCCGGTGATAAGGACTCCATCTTCATGTACGGCATCAACATGTGTCTTGTTGAAGTTGATGTAAACACAGGTAAGACACAGGTTCTCAAGTACACAACAGTTGCTGACCTCGGCACAATCGGCAATAAGCTTGCTGTTCTCGGTCAGGCTTACGGCGGTCTCTCTCACAGCATCGGCTTCGCTCTGTCTGAGGATTACAATCCCCTCCAGAAGAAGTCCGGCAGCATCGCAGGCTGTGGTGTTCCCACAATCGATGCTATCCCCGATGATTTCAACGTCATCTTCAAGGAGACTCCCAGAGCAAACGGTCCTTACGGTTCTTCCGGCTGTACAGAGCTGTTCCAGTCCTCCGGTCATATGGCAGTTATCAACGCTATCAACAACGCTACAGGCGTTCGTGTATACGACCTTCCCGCTACACCTGATAAGGTTAAGGCTGGTTGGGAGAAACTGCAGAAGGGTGAAGATCTGACACCTGCTAAGTACTTCCTTGGTTCTGACCTCGACGATGAATTCGACGAGATCGCAGACAACCCCATGTAATCGTAAATAGCATTTAAATTCAAAGGGCGGACGTCTGATGACGCCCGCCCTTTAGCCTAACAAGGAGGTTATCCTTATGCTGCAATCAGAAGCTTTAAAATTTACAGAAGGATGTTTCAACGGTGAACCTGCCTCCTGTACCTTCGCATGTCCCTATCATATCGACCTGCGCTCCTTTCTCAAAAAAGCCGCAAGAGGTCGCTGGGACTCCTGCTATAAGGATCTTATGAATACCGTGGCTTTCCCATATATCGCCTGCAGCATCTGCCCCAAAAGCTGCGCAGATTCATGTCAGCGCAAGCTGGTGGGAGATGAACCTATCGCAATTTCCGATATAGAAATGGCATGTATAGAATACGCAAAAAGCCACTCTCCTGAAGTTTTTTCAGTTTCTGTAAAGCCTCAGAGCATTGCTGTTGTCGGCGCGGGAATCTGCGGTCTTACCGCAGCATTTTTCCTCTCTCAGAAACAGTTTAATGTAGTGGTATATGACAAGTCTGATTCTGTTGGCGGAAGCCTCAAAAATCATCCCGAGTTTACAAAATTTGCTGAGGACATCAGTGCAAAATTCATATCTGACCGCGTCGTATTTAAGCTTGAACATGAAGTTACAGCCATTTCCGAGCTTGAAAGCTTTGACGCAGTACTGATTGCAACTGGTGCCGGAGCTGACCTGTTTGATCTTGCAGCTTCCAGAGATGCCAAAACCTTCCAGACAAAGGAAAAAGGCTTTTTTGCCTGCGGTAAGGTATGTGGATGCACAGACTATGAAGCACTCTCCGAGGGCATCACAGTTGCAAATCTCATTGAAGCTTACATTCTCTCAGGTTCACCTGACTTCGGTGTTAAAGAGTGGAATACTTCAAACTGTACACGCTTTATAAAGCACACAGGCGCTGCATCTGTTCCTCTTACCGCGAAAAGCGGCGAGGTATATACAAAGGACGAGGCAAAAGCCGAGGCTGCAAGGTGTCTGCAATGCGATTGCAAGGCTTGTCTTGAGATATGCGAATTTATGCGCAAATACAAGAAAAAGCCCACCAAGCTCGCTACAGAGGTTTATATGGACTCGCAGGTTCGTCCTCCCATTACAACCCATAGCGCTACAAAGGCTGTTTACGCATGCAATCTGTGCGGTAAATGTTCAGATGTTTGCCCCGAGAACACCGATCTCCCCGGTCTGTTCTGCTTCTCCCGTCAAAGCCGCGTAGAACGCAACGACTATCCCCCTGCTTTCCATGACTTTTGGGTACAAAGTCAGAAGTTCTTCTCAGGCGAAGCAGCATATTCCTTTGCACCCGAGGAAAAATGTGAATACGCATTCTTCCCCGGTTGTCAACTTGCAGCCGCTGATCCGGCTTACGTTGAGAAGGCTTATGAGTTCCTGCACGACAACTATGGCGCAGGCATTATCTCTTCCTGCTGCGGCGCCCCCTCTTACTGGGGCGGTGATAAGGTACTTTTAGATGAGAACACCGAGCATATCAGAGCAGAATGGGAAAAGCTTGGCAAACCTACACTTGTAACAGCATGCACATCCTGCACAAAGATGCTGAAAATGGTACTTCCCGAAATCACAGTCACTTCACTCTATACACTCATGGACGAAAAGGGTCTTTGCGGTGATTTGTCAGAATTTAAGAAAATCTCTGTATTTGATCCCTGCTCTGTTTATGTGACCCCCAGCGTTATTAACGCTGTCCGCAATCTTGCGGGTAGATGCGGTACTGAGGTTTCAGATTATGATTCTGACGGTCAGTGCTGCGGCAACGGCGGTCACATTAAGCTGGCAGACTTTGCTCTCTATAAAGACATCACAAGAAACAGAGCTGCAGATTCCGAGCATCCATACCTCGTCTACTGTGTTAACTGCCGCGAGGTATTTAAGGCACAGGGTAAGGACACAAAGCATATTCTGGAAGCTGTATTCGGCTTTGACGCAGGTAACACACCACATCTCGAGGAAAAGAAAAGGAACGGTATTATGGCGAAAGTAAGACTTTTGGATAAGTACAAAAACTTCAAATTTGTCCCGTCTGATAAGCCTTGGGATGATGTTAAAATCAACATTTCCGACGATGTCCGACTTAAGATGGAGGACAAGATGATAACAGACGGAAATGTCCGTGAGACTATCTGGAGCTGCGAGGAGTCCGGTGAGGGCTTCTACTCCCCCGATACAGAAACTTATCTCGGTTGTCTTGTAAAGCCCGTACTCACATATTGGGTCGAGTATAAGAAAAACGGTGATGCTTTTGATGTTTCAAATGTCTACTGTCACCGTATGCATTTCAGAGAAAAAGAGTAGGAGGTTGCAGCAACATGGCAAATAAATGGATATGCAGAAAATGCGGTGAAGAGCTGCAGACTAAAAAAACTCTGTTCGAATATTTAGAGCACAACTTCAGCGAGGATCTACCCCGCTGCCCCAAGTGCGGCAAGGTTTTTATTTCCTCCGAACTTGCTCTCGGTCGTATGACCGACGTTGAAGAAATGCTTGAAGGCAAATAAGATAAAGGCATTGAACCTATTGGTTCAATGCCTTTTTTGTCTATAAGCCTTCCGCTTAAGGAATAACGCTGCCTGCGGGCAGCTACACCTCATCAGTCAGCTGTCGCTGACAGCTTCCCCTCAAGGGGAAGCCTCTGTGCATTATAGTTCAATCAGCGTGCCATTCTCAATGCGATAAATGTTCTCCATTTTATATCCGAATACTGAGTTTGGTCTGCTTATATGTGGTTCAAATGTAAATGCTTCAACTTCAGAAAGCTTTATATTGTTTCCCTTTTCAATATATATTCTGTCATTCTTATTCCTAATAATTGAATGCCCGAGATTGCCCAAGAAGTCCAGATTTGCAAATTCTCTGTTTGCAATAACATCATTCATGTAATAAAACAACTCTTCGAATGTTGTTTCAGTTGTCACATACTCGCGCATGACTTTATGCAGATGTTTTTCCATTTGTAAGCCTGCACGCCACTCATCATTGGAAATATCTTCTGTACTTGCAATTACACAACCATTCTCAACGATGATTGTTCGTGCATAATCTCCCCATACATTGTTGCATTGCGGGCTAAGATCTATCGTAACAATATCATTATCTTTTACGATCGCATCAGGCGTAGTATATTCTCTGCCTGACACCGATAAAACTGTATCAGTACCGCTGAATATAAACGCACCGACATCCCAATACCAAAAAGAATCTGCACCGTTTTTGAGCATATAGTCTTCACAAAGAGTCCTAACTTCTGTGAGCTTCATGCCCGGTTTTATAACTGACGCAGCATAATTCATGGTACTGCGGCAAAGATTTTGCATATCATGTATTGTCATATCTTACTCAAATAACCTTCCATATCAAAATCTTCAACAATACTGTCTTTTTTGAGGTACAGAGGATGGTGGGGATGACCTTTTTTAGATGGTTTACCTGCCATTACCCATTTTGCGCCAAATTCTTCACCTATGCTTACCATGTCCTGCAGGCACTTTTTAAGGTAATCGCGCTTTTCAACGATAGTTCCCCAGGCTGCCCACACAACTGGTTTTTCACCGCTGCGCTCTAAAACCCAGCGAAAAGCCAGCATATTTTCACGGTGCAGAGCCTCATTGAAGCACTTATCCATTTGGTCGGGGTCTGTGGCTCTCTGGGCATAGACATTGAACATGATAAAAGAGTCAAAACCGTTGCCGAGAGCGATACGCTCTACGGATTTGAGAGTATTATCAAGATTATCCGGCTCTGCGGTGGAGGGGTTTATGCCTATGGTTATCAGCGGACGGGTACCGCTTGTGCCGAGAATATATCGGTATTCGGAATAAAAATCTGGTATGTAGAGCCATTTTTCACGGTCATAATCTGCACTGTCTTCTTTATGACGGCATGCATCTTCAAATGTAAGGATGCTTATATCTGTAGTTTCACATTCGGGAATATGCATCTTTTTACCTCCCGTATTTTTTATTTATCTTACCATCAGAAAGAAAAATTTTCAATCTGCACTTGTGTAGAAGCCGTAAAATCCTGTATAATGTATTGCACATAATTTTTAATACGGAGTTTTTATATGCACGAATTCTTACATATTTTGGAACATTCTGTCCTTGATACACTAAAGCTGCTGCCGTTTTTGCTGCTCACATATCTGTTTATGGAATATCTTGAGCACAAAATGAGCGATAAGGCTGCATCTGTTATAAACCGCGCCGGTAATCTGGGTCCTGTTTTGGGCGGTGTTTTGGGTATTGTTCCTCAATGCGGCTTTTCCGCAGCTATGTCCAACCTTTTTGCAGGCGGTCTTATTACCCGCGGTACTCTGCTGGCTGTCTTTCTCTCAACCTCTGATGAGATGCTGCCCATTCTCATCTCCCGTCAGGTACCCGCAGCGCTCATTCTCAAAATACTTGCTGTAAAGGTCGTTACCGCAGTCATCGCAGGTCTGCTTGTGGATCTTCTTTTCACAAAGCACAGACATGCCGACATTCACGACCTGTGTGAGGACGAAAACTGCCATTGCGAGCACGGCATTTTCCTCTCGGCGCTCAAGCACACAGGACAGATTTTGCTGTTTGTATTCCTTGTGAATTTCGCGCTCACCGCTGTTATTGAATACATCGGCGAGGACAGCCTTGCAAACTTTATTATGAACAAGCCTGTTATAGGTGAGCTTCTTTCAGGCATTATCGGTCTTATCCCCAACTGTGCGTCATCTATCGCCATCACAGAGCTGTACCTTCAGGGCGGCATGAGCACGGGTGCTATGCTGTCGGGTCTTATGACAGGTTCGGGCGTAGGTCTTCTCATCCTCTTCCGTACCAACAAAAACCCCAGAGAGAATTTTAAAATTCTTGCCATGCTCTACGGCAGCGGCGTTGTATACGGATTTCTGGCAGGACTTCTCCCGATATTTTAAAACAGCAAAACGCCTGTATCGTTATGATACAGGCGTTAATTTTGCTTCTATTTCGAGAAGATGCACTTCCCTTACCCATGTCCAATATGCCGTGATCTCACGAGCTATACTGTCTGCCACTACTTTTTCGGAATAGATAACCGCATCTACGCGCTTGTAAATCGGAACTATTACTCCCAGTTCCAGTACGTCTGTTATGATCTCCTCATAAGCTTCTGCACTTTCTTCATTCACAAACAGGCTGTCTGCCCTTTCTATCTTTTCATCCAATTCCTCCGATGATACAGAAAACAGTTTATTTGAGCCCTCTGTATGCAGTACATTGTAAATATACTCTGTGGAAAAATCATCGATCTGCATTACCCACATCTGAGCTTCGCCAACCTCGATCATGCTCTCAAGAGAAGCCAATGTGGTCTGCTCGGATATCTCAAGTGTGATGCCCAATTCTGCAAGCAGCGTCTTTGCATGAGTTATCACTATATAAGCAGCGTCATAGCCGTATAGCATTATCTCATAACTCATGGATGCGCCTTCAGGAGCTTCGGTAAATATCTCCTTCTTTTCATCCCAAACAAATCCTGCATTCTTGAGAAGAGCAATTACTTTCATCTTGGTATTTCTTGTCACAGCATCAAAATCATTGGACCATGAGGCATCGTCCATCGCGCTTTCGACGCCTTTGTTTTCCCATTGCTCAACGGCAGCCTCGCGGTATGCATCAAACACGGTCGCAAATGCATTTCTAAGGCTTACGGAAGCATCAGAAAGCTTTTCTCCACCTACGCTGACAAGTTCTGCGTCCATACCGATTATAACGTATGTGTTTGTCTCAGCCTCTTCATATGTTCCGGTATAGGCGCCTTCACCTGCGTAAGCTCTGTAATAAATATCTGCAGCCGCAGTATTTTCTGTTATGACAAGTGTATCTACGTTGGGACAGCCCTTATAATAAAGCTTATTGCGCTTCAGGGAAATATCACCGTTTTCGTCAACACCTTCAAATTTATAAGCACCTGCTCCCAACGGAGCTGTTGTTTTCGCGCGCAGCTCTGACAGATCACCCTTTTCAAAGCCGAATCTGTTCTCAGAGTATTTATACTCTTCTCTGCTTCCGTAATGGTGGAGGGGCGCAACATAGAAGCAGAAGCTGTTTAAGTAGTTCGGCGACAGCTCTGTGAGTATTATGTCAAAGGAATACATTCCTGTTTTGATAATACCTTTTATATTGTCTGCTGCACCGTCATCTGCCGTTGCGTCCAACAGCTCAGGATACTTTTCGCTTATTATTGAAATGAGTATATCCTCAAAATTGCGGTCACCTATTTTTTCATAGTTGATGCCGTCATTGCTGATATCATATCCGTGATTATCAAGGATAAGCTGCCAATATTCCTCTATTGTAGGATAAGTCTCAGAAAGGTCATACGACTTTCCCGATACGTCATACCACAGGCCGTCATCTCCGTAGCCTGTTGAATAATCCCAGAAATATTGGGAGAATGCTATCTGAAGTCCCTCATTTGCCATGAGCTTGTCAGACGAAACTTCCATTACATCAGAGCCGTATTCATCGGCAAAATTCTCTATGCATCCCTGTACAATATCTTTTGTAAAAATGATGCCTGCTTCCGTAAACGCCGACTCAAATGCCGCAAATTCTTCTTCGGTGTATCCGCCCGAGTTTTCACCGCTTGCCAAATCACCAAGTATAGCACACCACTTCTGCTGCATGCTGCCGCGATATTCATTCATACCGACGATGGGAAGTGAACCGAAAGTATTGTTTCCGTCGTAAGCAGGGTCAGCAAGCACATACATTGTGAAGATAACATCGTCAGCTGTAAGGTTCACGCCGTCGCTGAAATATACATCCTCATTAAGCGTAAATTTTAGTGTGTTTCCCTCTGCTGTAACAGAGGCAATGCCATTATATGTATACTCGTTATCTCTGAAAGCGATAGTTTCGCCCTCAATTCCGTTTTGTATCACATATCCGCTGCGGTCTCTTGATAACAGCGGCACCATTATCAAATCTGCAAGAGTCGTATCTGCGGTATGGTCAAAATTAAACGGTTCAGGCAAAGAAGCGTCAGTTACACCGACAGCCGCCATTCCGCCGCCGTTGTATTCTGTTTCAACTTCCGCCTCGGGATCTTTAGACTTGGCGCTGAGCTCGTCAACCCATGAGTTATCCGGCTCTTCTGTTTTGTTCTGTACGGGCTTATCTGCAACCGCAGGTACCTCAGGCACTTCAGGAACAGATACTTCCTCAGAACTGTCACCGCAGCCTGCAAAGTGGCATACGAAAAGTGCAAAGACGCACAAAACAGCTACAAGTCTGCTAACTGATTTTCTCATTACAATCCTCCACACAGGTTATTTTGGCAATGCATCGACGAGTGCAAAACCGTAGTCAGCAGCATAGAAAAACGCGCTGCCAATAATCGTGTAATAATTGTTGTTGAATTTCTGTTTCTTATTGTAACACATTTGTTAATTTTAGTCAACTTCAATAAATTTGACCTCAAATTTTCTACTTATAAAAACGAAATTTTTTCTTGACATCTGCGTTTATATATGCTTATGTCAATTATACGAAATAGAGTTTGTGCAACCTTGTCAAAAAATGTAGAATGGTTGAAAAAATATTCGGAGGTAAAACATGAACCAGAATAACTATACAGCAGCTCAGGCTGCGGAGCTTATCCTTAAAAAAATGGATGAAAGCGATAAAATACTGATTGGTGCAGGCGCAGGACTTTCTGCTGCTGCAGGTCTTAGCTATATGGATCAGGAGGCATTTAAAAAGCACTACCCCGAAATGGCGCAGCGCGGATTTCATTTTGCTTATGAGCTTGTGGGCAGAGGCGATGATGAGTGGACCGCAGGGCGCAAATGGGCTTACTGGGCTACTCATATCAACTATGTGCGTAATATTTTTCCTCAGGCAAAGCTGTATTCAACACTTCTTGAGGTTTTAAAAGACCGTGACTTCTTCATTGTTACCTCAAATACTGACAGACAGTTTATGCGTGCAGGCTTTCCCATGGAACGTGTTTTTGAATTCCAGGGCAACTATGACAATATGGGCTGCTCTGTGAGATGTACAAAGAAAACATGGAACAACCACGAGTACCTGCAGCATATTCTCAAAAATATTGACCACGAAACATTCGAGTGTCTTCCTGAGGCTCTTCCCCGCTGTCCCTACTGCGGCGAGCTGGCAGACATCTGTTTCCGCGGTGACGATTATAAAATTCACCAGCAGCGCTATATCGACTTTGTGGAGGCCAGCGCAGACAAGCGTATATGTCTTATTGAGCTTGGCGTAGGTTTCAACACTCCCGGTGTAATAAGATGGCCCTTTGAGAACATCACCTATCATATTGATAATGCATATCTCTTCCGTATAAACACATCTTATAAAGACTACCCCTACGGCAGAACTGCACAGACAGGTTATCCTTCTCAAATCGAAGGTAAGATAACCTCTCTTGAGCTTGACGCTAACGAAGTTATCAACGAGATGTTTAAATTGATATAAAAACAACAGCACAGAGATAGGGTACACCCTGATTCTCTGTGCTGTTTATTTTTAGAATAACATGTGGTTTATAAACTCGATCATACTTACTATTGCAGGCGGATTCTTAACATCGTCTCCAACCTCAAAAGTCTTTTTGATCATGTGGAGCATACCGGAAACGCAAAAGCTCTCAACAATTACATCATCAAACTTTGTGTCTTTGAAGCGTTCAACAAATCTGTCTCTGAAAAGATCATAAACGCATACCTTCATGTCTTCCATGTGATTAGGCATGTTGTTCTCACAAATAAGGGGCCAGAACATCTTCATATGAGGGATAAGACGCTCCAGCATGAATTCGATGCGCTCATGCTCATCGGTTATATTCATTGCAGTTTCAAAAATATTCTTAGTCTCCGCAAGATCATAAGCGTTAAGCTTTTGACGCAGCTCCTTAAGACCGCTGAAATATGCATAGAATGTGGCGCGTCCGTATCCGGCAGCTTCTACAAGCATAGTTACGGTTATCTGCTTATAGTACATCTGTCCTAAGAGTTTAAGATAAGCTATGGCAAAATCTTCTTCAATTATGGTTTCAAACGCATCACTCAGCATAGTTTCACCTTCTTAATTCAACTTTTTAAATACTGCAGGAGCATTGTTTTCTTTAAGCTGCTGCTCCAGCATGGATATTAGAGTATTTTCATTCTCTGAGATAACAAACAGATTTATTGTGCTCTGAGTCATAAACTGCTCACTAACAGCTTTTTTCAGCATGTTAAGAATATCATCGTAGTATCCTGAGACGTTCAATATACCAATAGGCTTTGCGTGTCTTCCAAGCTGCTTCAAAGTCAGTATTTCAAAAAACTCATCAAAAGTTCCGATACCACCCGGAAGCATCACGAACGCATCCGCCTTTTCTTCCATGATCTGCTTGCGCTCTCTCATGGTATCTGTATAGATCATCTCGGTACATTTATCATAAAGCATACCGTCAGCATCAAAGAATCTGGGTACAATTCCGATAATCTCACCGTCACATGCTGACACACCTCTTGCTGCGGCGCCCATCATTCCGTTGGCACCTCCGCCAAACACAAGGCCATGTCCTGCTTTTGCCATGGCTCTGCCAAAAGCTTCTCCTGCGGTGATATATTTTGCGTCTATGTCGTTAGACGACGCTCCGTACACACAAATTCTCATCAGTTTGCTTCCTTCTTATTGGGAAGGAACATTGCGCATACGATGAATACGATCATCATTACCGCGAACAAACCGAACATAAGCTGGAAGTTAACGCCGGTTGCTGTCTGACAGATGGGTGCGATAACGTATGTAGGAATAAGAACAGAGCCACCAAGCTGAACTGTTGCAACAAAGCCGCCTGCTGTTCCGCCGTACTTTGTTCCGATTTTGGGATCCTGTACAGGCATGGACATGATCATGGGTGCAAAGCCATTGCAGCCGATACCTGTAATAAACAGAAGAATAAATGTGATAACAGGGTTGGATGTGAGCTGCCATGCAAATACGTATCCAAGTGCGCCAACAATACCATAAACAATAAAGAAAAGCTTCTGACTCTTAAAGAGCTTATATATGTAGGGTGTGATAAAGCAGCCGACCATGGATCCGAATGTAAGTGCCATTGTTACAACGCTGGCAGTTGCCTCAGAAAATCCCTGCTCTGCATGAAGTGCCTGAGGCAGGAAGTTGGAAAGAGAAGTCATGCTGCCTGCAGAGAGGAAGAGCGTAACAGCTACGAGCCATACTGTCTTGGACTTTACAACAACCTTGAGTCCTTCAATAATTGAAACCTTTTCCTCTGTCTCACTCTGTGCAACAGGTCTTTCACGCATAAGGAAGAGCCACAGAAGAAGGATAATAACTGCCATAACAGCAGAACCGATAAACGCGCCCTTCATGCCGCTGTACAGGGAGGATGTTCCCTGACCCAATGTGATACCGATATTGGAAGCCGCAAGGAAGAAGCTCATACCAAGAGACATGGTTGTGGGAGAGAACCACTGACCGAGGATCTTAGGTGTGTTTGCGTTAAGGAATGTTGCGCATACACCGATGCAGATCATGCACAGATACATGGGCAGGAAGCTTGTTGTAAAAACACGCATTACAGCACCAAGGCATGTGATAATAACGCTGATGGTCAGTATCTTTCTTGCACCGAACTTATCAACAAGCAAGCCGGAAACCAGGCTGAGAAAAATGCCGGGAATCAGCGGTCCTGTGGCAATTGTTGAAAACTGTGTTGCGGTAAGGTTCATCTCAGCTGTTATCTGTGTACCGAACGCGGATACCTGATACTGAGAATAGTTTGCTAAAGCCAGGCCAAGACAAAGAATTGTCAGAATTACCCAGCCGTAATTAAACTTTGTATTTTTCTTGTTCATTCGCTGTGCCTCCATAATATTAAACAACTTTATAATTATAACAATTAACATTTCTTTTTTCAATTGCATTTAGCAAAAAACATTACCAGTTTTCTGGGAGAAAACCACCCATAATTTTACGTTTTTCTTGCCTTGCGTGAATATCATTGTTATAATATTTTGTTAGAGTAAAAATCTTTCCCAAGGAGCATTGAATATGGATTTTGTAGCGGGAAATTTTGATATAGCAGTTATCGGCGCAGGTCACGCAGGAATTGAAGCCGCTTTGGCAGCTGCGCGTCTTGGACTTTCCACAGTTTGTTTTACCATAAATCTGGACGCTGTGGGCAATATGCCCTGCAACCCTGCCATCGGCGGCACAGGCAAGGGGCATCTTGTGCGTGAGCTCGATGCGCTCGGCGGTGAAATGGCAAAAGCAGCAGACAAAGCCTGCATACAGTACCGCCTTTTAAACCGCGGCAAGGGTCCTGCGGTTCACTCCCTGCGTGCTCAGGCTGACAGACGAGAGTATCAGAAGGTCATGAAGCACACCATGGAGCGTCAGGAGAATCTGTCCGTAAAACAGGCCGAGATAGTCGACATAGGTATCGAGAACGGAAAAGTAACATATGTTAAAACTCAGAACGGCGCTGTATATACCTGCAAGGCAGCCATAATCTGCACGGGTACATATCTCGCAGGTCGCACCATTGTCGGCGATTGCATACAGGACGGCGGTCCCGACGGTATGTTTGCCGCAACTCATCTGGGTAAAAAGCTCTCTGAACTGGGTCTTGACATGCGCCGCTTTAAAACAGGTACACCTCCCAGAGTTAACGCACGCAGCATCGATTTTTCCAAAATGGAGCTTCAGCCGGGCGATACCGATCCCCAGCCCTTCTCATTCTCCACAACGCATCCTCTTGAGAATAAAGCCGTCTGCTGGCTGACTTATACAAATGAGGAGACTCACCGCATCATCATTGAAAATATGCATAGAAGTCCTCTGTACAACGGAACTATCGACGGTATCGGCCCCCGTTACTGTCCTTCTATTGAGACTAAGATAGACCGTTTCCCCGATAAGAAGCGTCACCAGCTTTTTGTTGAGCCCATGGGTCTTGACACGGAGGAAATGTATATTCAGGGATTTTCCTCTTCCCTTCCAGAGGATGTGCAGCTTCAGATGCTTCACAGCATCCCCGGTCTTGAAAATGCAGAGATGATGCGATGCGCTTACGCCATTGAGTATGACTGCATCAACCCCCTTGAGCTGCTGCCGACAATGGAAGTCAAAAAAGTCAGCGGTCTTTACGGTGCAGGTCAGTTTAACGGCTCTTCAGGTTACGAAGAGGCTGCGGTGCAGGGCTTTGTGGCAGGTGTCAATGCTGCTCTTAAAATTCTCGGTCGCGAGCCTATGGTAATTAGCCGTGATCAGGGTTACATCGGCGCACTTGTGGATGACCTTGTGACCAAGGGCACAAACGAGCCTTACCGCATGATGACCTCCCGAAGCGAATACCGTCTGCTGCACAGACAGGACAATGCCGACATACGTCTGTCCAAAATCGGTCACGATATCGGTCTGGTGTCCGACGAAGCTTATGAGGCTGTACTTGAAAAGTACCGTCAGGTAGACGACGAGATACAGCGCCTTGAAAAGACACACACAGGTCCTACCCCCGAGCTGTGCGCTCTTATGGAAAGCCGCGGCACAACTCCGCCCCATTCGGGCGTAAGCATCGCAGACCTTATCCGCAGACCCCAGCTCGACTATGAATGCACCGCTCCCTTTGACAAGGACCGTCCGGAGCTTTCTGCCGCAGTAAAAGAACAGGTTGAAATTTCTCTCAAATATTCCGGCTACATTGAAAAGCAGGTAAAGCAGGTAGAAGAGTTCCGCAGGATGGAATCCCGTCTGCTGCCTGAGGATATAGATTATCTCTCCATTCACGGCATCCGCATGGAGGCTCGCGAAAAACTTAACATGATACGTCCCCGCAGCGTGGGACAGGCATCCCGTATTTCGGGTGTATCCCCTGCCGATCTCGCAGCGCTTATGATTTTCCTTGGAAAGTGATTTTTGCGTATAATATTTATAAATATAAGAAAAAATTACTTTACAAGCAAAGTTTGCTGTGGTAATATATTTGAGCATGCCCATGCACTTAGTTTCGGGATTCAGCCAGAAAGGCATCTTTTCGACCCGATACTCAGTCAGCGGGAAATATAAAAAAGAAAGGAATGTTTTACAATGATCAGAAAGGATCAGAAGACAGCTATCATCGAAAGCAACAAGACACACGAGACAGACACAGGTTCCCCCGAGGTTCAGATCGCACTCCTCACAGAGCGCATCAACCAGCTCACAGAGCACCTGAGAGTTCACAAGAAGGACAACCACAGCCGTCTCGGTATGTACAAGATGATCGGTAAGCGTCGTCGTCTCCTCGACTACCTTGCAAAGGTTGACATCGAGCGTTACAGAGCTTGCATCGCAAAGCTTGGTATCAGAAAGTAAGTAAATCATCACGGGGCTGGTTTGACTTTTTAAGTCAGACCAGCCCTGTTATGGAATAATACACATTTTTAACGGAGCAGCCGAGCTCGTAGCAGTTGAAAATGGGTCTGAGTTTTCGGGCATATTTTCAAGTGCTAAGGGCTGGTGCTCCCCTACTGAAGAAAGGAGCAAAATCCATGATTATTCATCACAGAGAATTTCCCAACAACAAGAAGTACACCATGGAGCTTGCAGGCCGTCCCCTCACTCTTGAGGTTGGCAAGCTTGCAGAGCTGGCAAACTCTTCTGTTCTCGTCTCCTACGGTGAGACAACAGTTCTCGTAACCTGCACAGCATCCGCTCGTCCCAAAGACGGCATCGACTACTTCCCTCTCTCCGTTGACTTTGAGGAGAAGCTTTACGCAGTAGGCCGTATCCCCGGTGGCTACCTCCGCCGTGAGGGTCGTCCTTCCGAGCGCGGCATTCTTGCAAGCCGTATGATTGACCGTCCCATGCGTCCCCTCTTCCCCTCCGACCTTAGAAACGATGTTATCATTACATGCACAGTTCTGGCAGTTGACCACAACAATTCTCCCGAGATCGCAGCTATGATCGGTGCATCTGCTGCTGTTTCCATCTCCGATGTTCCCTTCAACGGTCCTATCGCAGGTGTTGGTCTCGGCTACCACGATGGTGAGTATTTCATCAACCCCACTTGCGAGCAGCGCGAGATCTCCGATATGTACTGCACAATCGCAGCTACAGAGGGCAAGATCGTTATGATCGAAGCAGGCGGCGACCAGATCCCCGAGGATGTTATGTTTGAGGGTATCATGAAGGCTCACGAGGCAATAAAGCCCGTTGTTGCTCTCATCAACCAGATGGTAGAGGAAATCGGCAAGCCCAAGTTCACATACGAGAAGGCTTCCTTCAACGAAGAGCTTTTTGAGAAGATCGTAGAGAACTATTATGAGAAGGTCCAGTACTGCATGGACACAGACGACAAGAACGTTCGTGAAGAGCGTTACAATGTTGTTGTTAACGAGATGCTTGAGCAGTTCGGCGAGGAATATCCCGAAATCACAGCTCAGCTCGACGAGATCACATACAAGATTCAGAAGAAGGTAGTTAAGAACTGGCTCATGCAGGGCAAGCGTGTTGACGGCCGTGCAATGAACGAGATCAGACCTCTTGCTGCTGAAGTTGGTGTTCTGCCCAGAGTACACGGCTCCGGTCTGTTCACACGTGGTCAGACACAGGTTCTCTCCGTTGCAACTCTTGCAACTATCTCCTCTGCACAGAAGCTTGACACAATCTTCGACGAAGAGTCCAAGCGCTACATGCACCACTACAACTTCCCCTCCTTCTCCGTTGGTGAAGCTCGTCCCAGCAGAAGCACATCCCGTCGTGAGTACGGTCACGGTGCTCTTACTGAAAGGCTCTTGAGCCTGTTATCCCCTCCATGGAAGAGTTCCCCTATGCAATCCGCGTAGTTTCCGAGGTTCTCTCTTCCAACGGTTCCACTTCTCAGGGCTCTATCTGCGGCTCCACACTTGCTCTTATGGACGCAGGTGTTCCCATCAAGGCTCCCGTTGCAGGTATCTCCTGCGGTCTTATCTCAGACGGCGACGACTGGACAACATTCATCGACATTCAGGGTGTTGAAGACTTCCACGGCGAGATGGACTTCAAGGTTGCGGGTACACACAAGGGTATCACAGCAATTCAGATGGACCTGAAGAACGACGGTCTTACAGCTGAGATCATCAAATCTGCTTTCGAAATCACACGTGAAGCTCGCATCCAGATCCTTGACGAGATCATGCTCCCCGTTATCTCCGAGCCCAGAACAGAGCTTGCTGCTTCTGCGCCCAAGATGATCTCCATGAAGATCAACCCCGACAAGATCCGTGAAGTTATCGGTTCCGGCGGTAAGGTCATCCAGAAGATCTGTGCAGACACAGGCGCTAAGATCGACATTGAGGACGATGGCAGCATCTTCATCTCCGCTATCGACATCGAGGCTTGCCGTGCAGCTAAGAAGACAATCGACAACATTGTATTTGAGCCCGAAGTTGGCGCTCTGTACTACGGTCAGGTTGTTCGTATCCTCCCCATCGGCGCATTCGTCGAGCTTGCTCCCGGTAAGGACGGTATGATCCACATCTCCAAGCTTGAAAACAAGCGCGTTGCTAAGGTTGAGGACGTTCTCAATGTTGGCGACTGGACATGGGTAAAGGTCACAGAGATCGACGAAAGAGGACGCGTAAACCTCTCCAGAAAGGACGCTATCAAAGAGCGTAAAGAAATGGGTCTTGAGGACTAATTTGAGTTCATTAGAATAAAGTAAATATTTGGGGCTGTTCCTTTGTAGTATTATTTGCTATAATAAGAGCAGCCCTATTATTTTATTGGAGATACATATGTACGAAAAAATCACTCTGCCTAACGGCGTTAGAATTGTATACGAAAACATCCCCTACGTTCGCTCTGTATCCATGGGTATCTGGGTGGGTACAGGCTCACGTTTTGAAACCGCTGCAGAAAACGGCGCTTCACACTACATAGAGCACATGCTATTTAAAGGAACTGCAAACCGCACAGCCGCGGAAATTGCCTGGGAGTCTGACAGCATCGGCGGTCAGATAAACGCTTTTACAACCCGAGAGTGCACCTGTTTTTACGGACGTGTTCTCGACACGCACCTCGGTCAGCTGACAGACATTCTCTGCGATATGTTCTTTAACTCTAACTTCTCCGAAGAGGACGTTGAGAGTGAACGCGGTGTTATCTTTGAAGAGATCGACATGTACGAGGATACTCCCGATGATCTGGTTGCCGAGAGACATTTCGGCGCTGTGTTTAAGGGCAGCAGCCTTGCCCGCCCTGTTCTCGGCACCAAGAAAACTCTCTCTGCCATGACAAGTGACAGCCTCAAGACATACATGCGAGAGCACTATGATGCAGGCTCTGTTGTTATCGCTCTGTCAGGCAGCTTTACAAGTGCTGACATTGACAGAATAGCCGCAAACTTCGGCAGTCTTGAGAAGAAAAAGAACAACAAGCTTAAAGCTGCTGTATACAAGCCTGCAATAGTCACAAAACGCAAGAATATTGAGCAGAATCACATCTGCATTGGCTTTCCGGGCATTTCTATCGCCTCTGAAGACCGTTTCGCATTTGTTATGATGTCCAGCATCCTTGGCGGAAGCATGTCCTCAAGGCTCTTCCAGACCGTCAGAGAGGATAAGGGACTTTGCTACAGCATTTACTCCTATTGTTCCAACTACTATAAAGAGGGCATTTTCTCTGTTTACACCGCCCTGTCCCGCGATACGGAGGAAAAAGCAATAAGACTTATTAAGGATGTAATCACCGACTTTACAGATAAAGGTGTTACCGACGACGAGGTCAGATGTGTTTGCGAGCAGGCAAAATCCAACATTCTTATGGGACTTGAGTCCACCAGCACACGCATGCACAGACTAGGCCGCGGTGAGCTGTTTTCGGGACGCACGCAGGATGTGGACGAGATCTGCGCATGCTACGACAGAATTACAAAAGAGGATATCAAGCGTCTTGCCGAAAAGCATTTAAATTTTGACAACGTTTCCTTCTCCGCTGTCGGCAAAACAGGCACTGCGGATTATTACTGTGAAATTCTTGGAGCTAAATAATATGACTCATGAAGAATATATGATGCAGGCGCTTGAGCTTGCAAAGGAGGCTGCCGCTGAGGGCGAAGTCCCCGTTGGCTGCGTTATTGTTTCACCCGAAGGCGAGATAATCGGCAGAGGTAAAAACCGTCGTGAGCAAAACTGCGACGCAACCGCACATGCCGAGGTTGAGGCTATAAGAGAAGCCAATAAGTACCTCGGCACATGGAGACTCCACGACTGCAGCATGTATGTGACACTTGAGCCCTGTCCCATGTGCGCAGGAGCTATTATAAATTCCCGCGTTACAAAGCTGTTTTACGGCAGCCGCGAGGAGCACTCCGGCTCCTGCGGAAGTGTTATAAATCTGTTTATGGAGCGCTACGGACACTCTCCACAAATCGTCGGCGGTATTCTGGACGACGAATGTACCGATGTACTGAAAAAGTTTTTTGAAAATCTGAGATAATTAAAAGCCATGAGTTTTTATAACTCATGGCTTTTTCATTTAAGACATAGAAATGCAGCTGCTGCCCCAACGGCATCACCGTTATACCACGCAATTACTGTTCCGTCCATATCCCTTATCATATTTCTCCTTGCTGTATAGGTCAACTTGCCGCATCCGATAATTCTGCACGTCCTTCCCTCCAGCACAAGTGTTCCGATACGCTCACCATTACACTCTACAACATAGTTATCGGGAGACTCAGAAACTTTTCTGTACTTGCCTATAACCTCTTCGCTGTCGGTAAAATATACCATTCCCACGGAAAACTTTGCTGTCGAGCCGTCTGAAAAACAAACGGTATTTGAAGCCGGTTTATTAAGGCACAATTCCTTAAACTCTTTTATATAATTTCTGATGCTGCCCATATTCCCTCACCCAAGAAATCATCTCGTCTAATTATATACCAAATCGGGATAATTGTTAATATACCATTTTGGTATTCTTGTGTCAAGGGGGATGATGCATATCGAAAACCGTCTGCGTGAGCTGCGTGAAGCTAAAAAATTCACACAGTTGAAAGTTGCACTTGATTTAAATCTAAATCAAAACAGTATCAGCAGGTATGAAAACGGAAGCCGTGAAGCAGGATACGCTCTGCTTATCCGTTTTGCTGACTATTACGGTGTTTCTGTAGATTATATTCTGTATCGAACTGACAATCCCAAAATAAATAAATGAGCCATAGCATTAGCTATGGCTCATTTATTTATTTGCGCTTTGCCCGGAGTTCTTTTGCTTCCTTACCTGTTACGTGCTCTATGGTAAATTCCAGCATACAGAGACGGTTAAATGATCCTTCAATTTCTTTATTGCGTGCATCCTCTCCCACAGGGCAGTATTTATCTGACAGTATCTCTATTGCTCTACGCATTTCAGAAAAATCTTCCAGAATTCTGATTTTACCAAAAGCTATGACGCTTTTAAAGTAAGTTGTAAACTCTTCCGCAACAACATTATCCTCTGCAATAATACAGAAGGATGCTTTGTTGCAGCTTTTTATTGCGTCTAATTTATGTCCCTCTTTTGCGCAGTGAAAGTAGATTTTTCCGTCTGTGTACACATAGCTCATGGGCACAGCATAGGGATATCCCTCATCGCCCAACAGAGCAAGTGTTCCGGAAGAACCCTTCACAAGTATTTCGAGAGCTTCATTTTCGGGAAGCTGCTGTGTATATCTTCTCATTTTTCTGAACATATTGTTTCTCCTTATAATAACAGGACGGCAAAACCGTCCTGTTATTATGCATTTTTACGAGCTAAATTAGAACGGAAGGGGTGTTCCGTCGGGCTTGAACAGGGGCAGAGGCTCGAGGAAGATAATATCGTCGCGCTTTGCAGCTTCGCCTTCAGCCAAAACTGCCATGCGGCCAACTACGATGCCGCCTGCTTTTTCGACAAGCTCTTCAACGGCACGGATAGACTCACCTGTGGAGATAACGTCGTCAAGAACAAGAATTCTCTTGCCCTTCATCTTCTCAGCATCAGCGCCGTCCATGTACAGCTTCTGTGTGCCTGCCGTTGTGATCGACTGTACTTCAACCTCGAAAACAGACTGCATATATGCTTTCTTGTTCTTGCGAACCAGCAAATAGTCGTTTCTGCCGCTCTGACGTGCCATCTCGTGGATAAGGGGAATTGCCTTTGCCTCGGGAGCGATCATATAGTCAAACTCGGGAGCTTTTTCTAAAAGTGCCTTTGCGCAAGCGCAGGTAAGCTCTACGTTTCCGAAAATAACGAAAGCGCCGATTGCAAGATCATCATTCAGTTTGCAGATGGGCAGAGCGTGCTCTACACCGCCGATTGTCATATTGTATGTCATTTTTGGTCATCTCCAATTAAATATTTCTTATGTGTTGATTATATTTTTAATACAAATAAATGTCAACCTATTTACTCGGTGAACAGCATGCTTGTGGAAAGATAAGGCACAGTTGCAGACGGTACAACGCTGGCAGCTGACTCGCTGTAAACCTTCTGGTCATCAAAGAAAATATGGGCACCGAAAGCCTTTAAAATATCTGTTTTCGGAAGTCCGCCAAGGAAAAACGTCTCATCAATGCGGACATCCCATGCACGCAGCGTCGTGATAACTCGCTTATGTGCAGGGGCATTTCTGGCGGTTACCAAAGCTGTGCGGATTTTTATGGGAGAGTTATCCTGATTTTTCTGCACCTTTGTGACTGCGCGTAAAAACTTTGCAAAAGGTCCTTCTTCCATGGGCAGTTCAGCAAGCTTTTTCTCATGCTCTGCAAAGGCATCAAGTCCAAACTGCTTATAAATCGCCTCGGACTCATCGGAGAACAGGACTGCATCGCCATCGAATGCGATTTTGATCTCGCTTATTTCAGAATCTGTATCGTAATCTTTGGCGTGGTCTGTGACGATAGTCGCAGCAGGTATTTTTGCATCAATTGCCGCCTGCGCATCATTGGGCTTCGCCGTTAAAAACAGGTCTATATCATATACAGGAAGATACTTTGCAATATCAGAGCCTGACGAGAACATACCGCGGGTAATATCAAGTCCGTAATGCTCGATGGAGTTAAAAACACGGTTGCTGGTGTTTGCGCTGTTTCTGGAGGCAATAAGGACCTCCACACTTTCCTCCATGCCCGGAGTCTCGTTAAGTCGCAGCAGAGCCTTTATAAGCTGAAAGCCTGCACCGGGTTTTAAAATCTCGTTTTCGTGCTCAATCTGATATTTTTCGTAAGCCTCTACTCCCTGAGTTTCATATATCTCGTTTTCGCGTTCAAGCTGGAAAAGAGCGCGGGAGGTAACGGCGATTTTAAGTCTGTTTTTAATATCGTAAGGCATCTGTTTTCTCCTTTCGGATATGCTGTCTATATTTTACTCTTAAATCCAACTATCGTCAACGGCACAAAAAACAGAGCGAGTTTTCACTCGCTCTGCCTGAAAAGATTATCTTACTTGAAGTACTCGCCGCTGAGCTTGATGAGCTCTTCTGTAACAGCTTCATACTCGCCGGGATATGTGCTCT
The DNA here is from genome assembly GCA_017461585.1 of Oscillospiraceae bacterium. Classification (GTDB taxonomy): domain Bacteria; phylum Bacillota; class Clostridia; order Oscillospirales; family Oscillospiraceae; genus Alloscillospira. The sequence goes on from JAFTYM010000018.1 coordinate 66,909, forward strand.
CGGGACCGCCCATTGTCATAGCGGGGATGAGGTACTTGGCACCGTCTGTTGCCTCAATAAGCTCTACAAGACCTGCGCGGATCTTCTCGTGAGACCAGTCGGGTGTGTCGTACTTACCGTTGTCAAGACCGCCCTGAATTGTGATCTGACCGCCGTACTGCTTGAGGATCTCGGGGATGTTGTTGTCGGAAACAGCACCCTGCCATACGTCGATACCCATGCGGATCATGCTGGGAACGAGAGTTGCACCGTAGGAGTCGGAGTGGTGAACGATAACTTCAACACCGTTTTCCTTCCAGAAGCCGTAAATCTTCTTGTATGCAGGCTCAATGAATTCCTCAAACATTGCGGGAGAGAGGAATGTGGAGCGCTGAGAGCCCCAGTCGTCGTGATGGAACAGGGCATCGGGCTTTAAGTGCTTGATGATGTCCTTTGCGCACTCGATTTCCCAATCTGCAAGCCAGTCGATGAGAGCTGCCATCTCTTCGGGCTCTTCATAGAAGTTCATCATAGCATCTTCCATGCCCATAAAGTAGTGGAGCTTCTCAAAGATACCTGTGTAAACACAAGCTGTTACAAAGTACTCGTTTCTGTCGATCTGGTCTGCCATTGCAAGGAAGGGAGCCCACTCTTCATCTGTGAATGTTGTTCTGGGAGCTTTGAGAACTTCTCTCCACTGTGTAACATCCTTCAGAAGCTTGTCTTCGCCTTCACATACGGGGAAAGGACCGGGAGTACCTTCCTGGAAGCAGATCTTTACGCCCCATGCGTTTGTCTTTGTCTCACCGGGCTTGATGTTGGGACCGATGTTTGCTGTGATGGGGTCTACTACCATTGCGAGATACTCATACTGGTTAACAAAACGATCAGGCTTGCCGCCTTTAAGGGTTTCTCTGAGGTTGTCTTTAATTGTAAGCATTATTATTTCCTCCATTTCCAATTTATACCAAATGAACACGGCATTATTGCAGGAATGCCGTGTTCAGTTTAAGTACGATATTAATTTCGGCTTAAAACTTACTTGTTGTAGTAGTTCATGCCGTATTCCTTAACAAAGTCCTTAACGACTTTGTTCTTATGAGCAACCTTCTCGTCACCGATAGCGCCGAGGAAGTTGCCGAGGAATACATAGCCGCCGTTGGGAGCATATGTATCGATAGTTGTCTTTACAGCTTCTCTGATCTCTTCATCAGTTACATCGTCTTCAAGGAGTCTGCCCTTGCCGTCCCAGCAGCCTGTGAGAACCAGATCTCTGCCGTACTTTGCCTTAATGCCGAGAAGGTCGTTACATGTCTGAGCGGGATCCCAGCAAGTTACGCCGAACTTAACCATTTCATCAACAAAGAGCTCACACTTACCGCAGTTGTGGAATGTGATGGGCAGGCCACGGTCACGACCGAACTTTGCCTGTCTGTCATATACGGGAACAAAGAATTCCTTATACATATCAAGAGAGATGAAGGGGTTAGCCCATGCAGCTGTATCGTCCATCATTGTGTAGATGTCAGGCTTGTAGTAGTCGATGCACTTCTCTGCTACCTTACAGTAGAAGTCGCACAGGTACTCAAGAAGAGCCTTGCACTCTTCGGGCTCTTCGTAGAGAGCCATGAGGCCGTCTGTGAAGCCCATAAATGCCATGAGGTTCTGGAAGTAACCAACATGGAGACCGAAAGCAACAGCAGTCTGGCTGCGGTCTACGTTAGCAAGCTGCTTTGCAGCCATAGCTTCCCAGTCGATATTGTCGAGGTCGGGTGCCTTGATAACATCACGCCACTTTGTGATATCGTCAAGAATAAACTCATTGGGCTTGGGAAGAAGTGCGTTACCTGTTTCAGCTGTGGGAACATATTCAACACCCCAGATATCCTTGCCGCCGCCTGCGAGTCTGTGCTCGATAACAATGGCAGGTTCGATAAGAGCGTTTGCAGGCTCTTCTGTATCACCGGGCATCTTACCGAAAGTATAAACGGGAATATACTCGGGAATTTCTTTATTCAGGACTCTGAGGTAATTCTCTTTTGGTGTAAGCATTTGTTTCACTCCTGGTTGAATTATTTTTAGTCGCAATCATGCATATACATTTTACACGCAAATGCCTTTAAAGTCAATGTATTATGCATAATATAGACAGATAAGAAAAAGGTGCACATCCTAAAGGGTGAACCCGACAAGAAAACATAAGCTTAAAAAGAAATCATTTGCCCGTAAACATCGTTATCAAAGCTCGTAAGACATACAGTATTACAGCGCTTTTCTGCCTCGTTTACGAACAAAATCTATCTTTTTAAGTGCAAGCAGTTTTGCCAAAAGCTATTCGAGATAGAATCAATTTACAAAAATCCGCCAATACTGGTATGTATTGGCGGATTTTTTAAGTTGCATTATAGCCGAATAGATAAAGGCAAAACCTTATGTTTTCTTGTCGGGTACACCCTAAGGATGTGCACCTTAATTTAGCCGAATATTCCGAGGTCGCTTCCGCCCTCTTCTTCACCTGTTCCCGGATCCTCAGGTTCCGGTTCAGGTTCAGGCTCGTTTGACTTGTAGACAAACTCGATGATGTTCTTTCCGTCATCGGAATCAACAACGGTATGTGTGATCTTCTTATCGCCGATAAGTGTATAGCCTTCAACAGCTCTGGCTACAAGGTCGATCTCACGCTCTGATACCATTGACTTTCCTTCGTTTGCGTGCTCCTCGTAAAGGATGTTGCCATCTTCATCCACGCCGCGGACGTAAACATCGATGGGCACAACGCCCTTAACAGGTCTGAGCCATGTACTTTCGGGAACAAAGAACTTCTGATACTCAAGTCCCTCGTGTACACGTTTCATAACAAGGCTCCACATCTTTGCAGCAGGGTTGCCGCTGCAGTACAGTGTTGTGGGGTTATCGTAACCTGTCCATACGGCAGCAACATAGTAAGGAGTGAAACCGACGAACCAACGGTCGTAGTTGCTGCTTGTTGTACCTGTCTTGCCTGCTGTGGGCATGTTCGCCATATTAGTTACGCTTGCACCGTAACTGGAGGCATACTGAAGCATAACTCGCATCCAGTAAGCAGTAGTTTCGCTGATAGCTACTACCTGCTCGGTCTTGTTCTCATAAACAAGCTTGTCGTCATTGTCATAAATCGCTGTATATGTTCTTCCGGTGGATCTTATACCGCGGTTTACAAACATGGAGTATGCAGATGTCATGTCTCTTACGGTTACGCCGTAATACATACCGCCGACAGCCAGAGGCGCATAGTCCATATCCTCAATGGTGAGTGTGGAAATACCTGCTTTTGTACGCAGGAACTCAAAGGATCTTGCAACACCCAAATCATCAACAAGCTGAGCTGCAACAGTATTGACCGATCTCATAAGAGCATCCTGGACCGTAATAACACCGGAATATTTCCAGTTATGGTTACGTGTCATCCAGCGTGTTCCGTCAAGCTTTACATCTTCGCTGTCTTCATAGAATGTTGAAGGAGTTGCAACACCGTATTCAATAGCAGGTGCATAAGAAGCGATGGGCTTGATAGATGAACCGGGCTGACGGAGAGAGTCCGTCGCTCTGTTCCATACAAGGTTACCTGTCTTCTCACCTACACCGCCGGACATACCGACAATATCACCTGTATAAGGATCCATAACTACAATTGCAGATTGTACCTGCTGGCTGGAGCCTGATACATGGGACAGATTATCGGGGTTTCCGTATACATCATCAATTATCGCCTGTATACGTGTATCTACGGTTGCATAGATCTTATATCCGCCTGTGAGAAGCAGAAGCTCTGCTGTTTCTTTGGAAACGTTCTTAACTTCAGCGATATCGGCAATAACATCGTCACGGACTGCCTCTTCAAACCATGAGTAAATATCGCTGTTTTCATCATCATCGCCCTCGTCAAATTCAAGGGGAGTGTTTTTCGCGGTGTTATACTGACTTAAGGTTATATATCCCTGATCGTACATCTCAAAAAGGATAGATTCCTGACGCTCTTTATTGTTATCGGGGCTGATAAAGGGGCTGTACAGAGAGGGGTTATTTGTGATACCTATGATGCAGGCAGCCTCTGCGATGGTCAGCTCGGAAACCTCTTTGCCGAAATAATATCTCGCTGCAGCACCGATACCGTAACAGCCGTGGCCGAAGTATACTTCGTTTAGGTACCACTCCATTATCTGGTCTTTTTCATATTTCTTCTCAAACTCAAGTGCCTGGAAAATTTCAAGGAGCTTTCGCTGAACCGTTACATCGTTATTCTCTGTAACATTCTTGATAAGCTGCTGGGTGATCGTAGAGCCGCCGAAGGTATTTTTCATACCTATGAACATGTTTACAAAGGCACCCGATGTTCTGTACCAGTCCACACCCTGATGCTCGTAAAAACGCTTGTCCTCAATAGCTACAACAGCATGCTCGACATACTTGGGGATAGTCTCATAGTCAACCCACATTCTGTACTCTGAGCTGGCGAGAGTAACAAGCTCTTCATATTCACCTGTCTCCTGGTTCTTTGCATATATTACACTGGACAGATTAAGAGCAAACTCTTCATATTCAACGTCTACACCTGTAGAAAATGTGGTCTTGCAGTAAATTGAAAAAATACACGCAAAAACCAAAAGAGATGTGATGCCAACGAGAAGCACAGTCCCTATTATTTTAAATATCATAGAGATGATACCGCTTACGGTATGCGCACCTGTTACAGCCACATCCTTTGCGATTCTCATGCCTTTTCTGGACAAATAATACACCTTCCATTCGGGGTGAGATTAAGCTCAAATAAGCTACATAACATTGTACCACACAATGTCAACTTTTTATGGCTAAAAAGTAAATTATTTATAAAATTATAAACTTTTAGGATATTTTTAAGCCTGTCAGGGGACAATTCTTTGTAAACTGCCCGTAATTTCAGTTCAAACAGTAAAAAAGGAGCGAATCATGAAGCACAAATTCAGAGCTGCCATCCTGTCCGTTTTAATTATACTTGCATTTTCATTTTTAATATATGCAGTATCCAGCGAAAATTTGCCAAGCGAGGCAGCAGAACCTGTCATAGCAAAATCTCCCGAATATATGCTGCGGCTCGAAAATGACGAAATAGTCATTTATAAAGACGGCAAGTCAACCGATACCGGTATTGCAGTACCGGATCTTCGTCAGCAGGACAGAGCTCTTTTGGAAAGCGGCATAAGCGTTGACTCATACGAAGATGTTTTAAAGCTCATAGAGGACTTTAACTCATAAAAAATATCCCGGAAGTAGATTCCGGGATATTCTTATAATACATTACTGGAGCCAGCCAACAAGCTGTGTTCCTGCCTTTTCAAGGGAGTAGAGCCATGTCTTTGTGATCTCTACACCTTCTGTAAGGGAAGCTTCCCAAACATCAACATCTGCCTGACGGAGATCATCCTCTGCCATTGCCTCTGCGTATACATCGCCTGTTCCTGAGAAGCAGATGATGTAGTAAGATGCCATGTTCTCAGAGTAAATGATTGTTGTGTCGCCCTCTGCTCTTGCGGGGTCATACAGCCAGTCATTGATCTCTTTGCTGTACTTATCCTGATAAATGTTCTCTTCAAAACCACCGTCGTATGCGTAGTTCATATAGTATTCATCAATGTACTCGTCAAAGAGCTCTGTAGTACCGCCTTCATCCTTCCACTGCTGGAGGATATCCTCTGCCTCAACGCGTGCATCTTCCTTAGCTGCTTCTACAGCCTCATTGTATGCTGTGTCGTCTTCTTCATCTGCATAGTCATCAGCATTAACAGAATCAACGGGAACAACAAGCATTCTTGCATTTACTGTATCATAATGGTTGTCCTCACGTCCAACGAAGAATACAACGTAAGTACCTGTGTTCATATCTGCAAGTGTAATATCACCGTATTTTCTGGAAGATTCACGGAGCCAATCGCCATAAACACTGCCGAGGAGGTTACCGTTATATCGGCGGAGTGTGGAATCTTCTTCACCGTAAGCTTCAGAGTCGTGCTCCTTTGCAACAGCGATAAAGTCTTCCTCGGAGTTGATGCGTGCAACATAGCCTTCAGCTATGCTGTGCGCTGCCTGCTGTGCATCTGTCTGAGCTGCCTCAGCCTCTTCATCTGTCTCATAGGAGTACTTATCAATGTCTTCGCCGCTTACGAGGAAGTATCTGTACTCATAAAGGTCGTACATATCCTTCTTGGACTCGTACTGTGCATCGATCTCATCGTCTGTGTAGACAAGACTATCATTATAGTACTCTTCATACTCGAGAACATAGTGCAGGAACTCTGTGCACTCTTTGAGGATATCCATTGTCACAGAGCTGCCGTAAAGGCTTGTTATGTACTTTTCGACATCTGTGTAACCGTACATAAGTGCAGACTCATTAAGGCCTGCGATCTCTTCATCGATTTCTGCAACTGCTTCATCGGAAAGAACAAAGCCTGCATCCTTTGCCTGCTTGTAGATACCTACATAGCGGGTAAGGGTGTCATATGTGTACTTATCAAAGAAGTCTTTCCATGTCTCGCCGTCCTTGTATTCCTGACTTGCATGAGGAACACCGGACTGAGGCAGGAGCTCTGTAGCATAAGTAGCCATTTCACTTGAGTATACGTAAGAATAATACTCATAAAAACAGTTATAGTAAAAGAATTCGTATTCTGCTACGGACAACTCCATATCGCCGATGGTAATTGCGGTGTAATCTCTGCGGATAAACTTGGAATTAAGTACAATTGCGATCGCGAGAAGCACAACGATAATTACAGCAGCAACAACTATAAGTTTGCGTGTATTCTTCTTTGCCTTCTGACGTTCAAGTTCTTCCGCAGCTCTTTTGTTTACGCCGCCCTGCTCTTTTGCCAACTGGCGCTCTCTTTTTGCTTTTGAACTGCTCATTATTTTCATTCCTTTTCTTAGCCTGAGCAATATAATCCAAACACACCTGATAGTGTGTCTGATCGACTCAGGCTTCATTTCTTTCATTGATGGGCATCAGCCCATCTGCTTCGTTCAATTTCGCCTGAACCGATCATCCAACTCTATCCGGTCGAAGATTTTGAGCTGATAGTTCGTTTTGATGCGAGGCATCACTTTGCAGCCGGAATTTGCTTCCGGGTCAAGTGATAACGATGCATCAGGGCGAACAATCACCTCAAAACGGGTTAGGATTATATCGCTCAGGCTATGTTTTACAAAACAACGTTGGTATTATAACTGAAATACCAACGCCTTTCAAGCATAAATGCAAGGTTTTTATATTTTTAACAATTTTTATGCAGACACACAGATACCCCGCCGTGCCGTGCAGCCGATTTATAACCTGCACACTATATGCAGGTGGGTTTCCTCCTTTTGATTTATACTGCTTCCAACGTCCGGGACAAGTCGCCGGGAGGCCTGCAATCCATCAAAAGAGTTCCGGAATCCCGTTTAAGAGATGTGGGTTTAAAAAGGCTGACACCAACAAAGCAGGGCATCTTTATTATAACATTATACAGCTGTTATTTCAACACACAGCAAAATTTTTTATATTGCAATTTACTCCGTCTCGAAAAGTATCTCCATAAAGTGCTCATAAACCTCTTCATAGATTTCTTCGTCTATGTTTTCGTACTCTTCCTCTCCGTTTTCATATACAATATGAAACAGGATCATATCCGTGTCATCTTCCCCTGTGGGCATAAAGACAGCATAGTCCTCATTCGCATGTTCGAAAGTAAACAGATGCTCAAGTTCGTAATTGTTTCCCTCTTCATCCGTTATGATAATAAAATTATCTCCGTATTCCTTCATACTATTCTCCATCACTTTAATTTACACAAAAGGGCGCTTTGCAAACTAACGCAAAACGCCCTGCTGTTATTTATAAAAAATTAACGAAAACCAGGTTACTATATTACCGCCGTACTGGAATTCAATGCCGTATTTCTCAGCAAGTGCAGTAAGGATTATTCCGTGGCTTTCAACACAGGGGTTCATAAGTTCAGGGTGACGGCAGGGCCCATCAGGGTATGCACACTCTTCACATATGGCGCATGCCTCTGACGAGAGAACATACACATCATCACACTGCTGTCGCACCATATCTGCAGCCATTTTGGTTATCTCTTCGTGCTCAGGGCGCGTTGCAAGAGTTTCCTCTATATCTGCAATATTAAAAACCTCTGTTATCGTGGCGATCATAAGTGCATCTTTATAGCTTCTGCACTTCGCCTCACATTCAGGCACCATACCCGTTCCCGGAGGGCATGCCCATGTTTTTCCATACATTGGACATTCATGCTCACAGATATATCTGATGCGCTCTGAAAATTCCAGCTCGGATGTGTCAACAAAGAAGTATCCGTAAAGCGGAAGCTCTGCCAGCTGACTTTCCAATAATTCTCTATCCAACATCACAGCACCTGTTTATTCAAAGAACTTTGCATGGATGGCTGCAACTGCACGGTCTGCATCTGCTTCGTTAACAAGGACCGAGACCTTGATCTCACTTGTGGAGATCATGATGATGTTGATCTTCGCATTATAAAGCCCCTCAAATACTGCTGCGGCAACACCGTGATTTGACATCATACCTGCGCCGACAACGCTTACCTTTGCAACCTCTTCTGTTACATTAAGCTTTTCATAGCCGATGGAAGCCTTGTTTGCAACAAGTACCTGTTCTGCCTTTTCTCTGTCAGAAGAAGCAACAGTAAAGCTGATATCCTGTGTATGACCACGGCCTACAGACTGAAGAATGATATCAATGTTTATCTTCTCCATAGCAAGTCTTCTGAATATTTTAAATGCAACACCGGGCTCATCCTTAACACCCATAAGTGCAAAGCTGACTACATTTGTATCCTTTGCCACACCGCTGATAAATCTCTGCTCCACGGAACTCATTACCTCCCTAACTCTTGTGCCGGGCTTTCTTACAAAGCTCGACAGGACTTCCATTTCAACACCGTATTTTTTTGCCAGTTCTACGCTTCTGTTATGCAATACCTGAGCACCCATGGAGGCAAGCTCCAGCATTTCATCGTAGGTTATCTCGTTCAGCTTAAGTGCACCTGGTATCTTTCTCGGGTCTGCTGTGTAAATACCTTCAACATCAGTATATATCTGACAAACATCAGCATTCATCGCAACAGCGATCGCTACGGCCGAAGTGTCGCTGCCGCCTCTGCCAAGGGTCGTAATATCATCGTATTTGTTTACACCCTGAAAGCCTGCAACAAGAACAATTCTTCTTTTGCCTATTTCATTACGGATACGCTCTGTAGATATCTTTTTGATTCTTGCATTGCTGTAATCCGAGTTGGTCTTCATTTCGATCTGCCAGCCAGTAAGTGAAATTACGGGAAGTCCCATCTTTTCAAGACACATAGCCATAAGTGCTATTGATATCTGTTCACCTGTTGACATCAGCATATCCATCTCTCTTTTAGATGGATTGGGGTTTATCTCTTTTGCCTTTTCTATAAGGTCATCGGTTGTGTCGCCCTGTGCAGACAGTACAACGATAACATCATTGCCCTCTGCGTATGTATCGGCAATTATGCCTGCAACACGTCTGACTCTTTCGGCATCCGCAACTGAGCTTCCGCCGAATTTCTGTACTATAAGTGCCATAACTTTTCCTCCGTGTCTATGTCGATGCTTTTTCTAAGCATTATCCGATCATTCTGTAAGCTGAAACAACTTCCGCACCTGAGAGAACTGTCTGCAGTTCCTTCTCGGACATTTCGGCTGTTACGTATGCCGATACGCCGTCTGCAGTTCCTGCAAGTTCAGCTTCCAGCTCTCCGCGGACGCGGACAAACCATTTTGTCTTAAGCTCTGCAGGATCTCCCGATACATCAGATGGAGCAGACCACTCAAAGCACTCTCCTGCGCGAACATTCGTTGCAATCGCAGTAACATCTGCAACAACTGCACTTGCTGTGGGCATCTTGCCGGCTCCTGCACCGTAGAACATTGTCTCACCGACGATATTTCCTTTAACAACGATGCCGTTCATAACTCCGTTTACACCGGAAACGAGCTCATTACGGCTTACAAGATGAGGTGCAACGTAGGAATATGCCTTACCGCCTTCAAATACACATCTGCCCAAAAGCTTGATAGTATATCCAAGCTGTGCTGCGTACTCAACATCCTCAAGAGCTACACCGCTGATACCCTTTGCAGGAACCTTATCCTGAGTGATATGGGTGCCTGTTACAAGAGAAGTGAGGATGCAGGCTTTTCTGCAGGCGTCATGACCTTCAACGTCAGCCGTCGGGTCTGCCTCGCTGTAGCCAAGTGCCTGTGCAGTTGCAAGAGCTTCTGCGAAAGACACACCGTTCTGGAACATCTGTGTGAGGATATAGTTAGTAGTACCGTTTAAGATACCATAGATTTCTTTGATAACGTCACCGTTTAAGCATGTCTTTAAAGGACGCAGCAGAGGAACGCCGCCGCCTACACTTGCCTCAAACAGATAGCTTACGCCGTTTTCCTTTGCAAGAGCCATAAGCTCATATCCGTATGTTGCGACAAGCTCCTTGTTGGATGTTACAACGCTCTTGCCTGCTTTAAGGCTGCGCTTTGTAAAGTCATACGCAACACCGATGCCGCCGATAGTCTCTACAACTATAGAAACCTCAGGGTCATTTTCAACAACGGAGAAATCCTTCGTTACAAGAGCAGCATAGGGACTGTCGGGAAAATCGCGCACGTCCACTATGTACTTTACGGTGATGCCGCCGGTTCGCTGAGTAATTACATCTGCATTAATGTCGATGGTTTCAACCACACCCGAACCAACTGTTCCAAAACCGAGGACGGCTATTTTTTTCATTCCCAACACTCCTTATAAATTACTAAAATCAGGACAATATAACAGTATGAATTTATATTATCACAGCATTTTTCAAAGTCAATTGTTAATTATCTAAAGATTTAACTCGTAAAAGTGAGTTTTAATGGTCGTAATACATGAGAAAGGCATAAAACAATATGAATTTTCCCATAAAATGTGCAATCATCGGCGCTGCCGCAGGTATTGTAAACGGCATATTCGGTGCAGGAGGCGGCATGATACTTGTGCCGCTTTTATCCAAATGGGCTGGGCTTGACTACAAATCAGCTTTGGCTACATCTGTTGCCGTGATACTCCCCGTCTCTGTGTCGTCTGCGCTGGTTTATATTTTCGGTCACGGTTTTGATTTCTTGTCCGCTGTCCCTTACGCTTTAGGCGGCCTGCTGGGCGGCTTTATCGGCGGCAGAGTATTCAAAAAAGTATCCGTCAAATGGATGCGCCGGATATTTGCATTATTCGTGATCTACGGAGGAGTGAAAAACCTATTATAAGCTTCATTGCATCCCTGATAACAGGCATTCTCTCAGGCTGGGGCATCGGCGGCGGTACGCTGCTCATTGTATTCATGACAGCAATACAGGGTTTATCACACAGCGACGCAAGAGGTGTAAACCTTATATACTTCCTCCCCACTTCGTCAGCAGCACTTTATTCACACATAAAAAACAGGCTCATAGATAAAAAGGCATTTATAATTGCCGGCATCTGCGGTATTCTGAGCGCGCTTATAACATCGGCATTTTCATCACATATAAACTCGAAAGTCTTAAAAGTTATGTTTGGAATATTTTTAATATATATCGGCGTCCGTGAGTTTTTACGAAAAGATAATAACTGACAACTCAGATATACTCCGAATATATTATTGCGCCCAAGCAATTCAGATGGTATCATTGTTCCATAAATAAAAATATGGAAGGAGCAATATCATGAGCGCACATAAGTATCCCCATCTGTTCGAACCCATAATCGTAGCAAATACTGTTTTCCGCAACAGGATCTTTGCCAGCCCTACAGGCTCTTCATATGTTGACATACAGGAGCTGCCCATGCCCGAGATCGCCGCTTATTACGAGCGCAAGGCTATCGGCGGTGCGGCATCTGTTGCCATGGGTGAGCGCGCAGTTGACAACAAGCGCGGTCTTAACTACGGCGGCAATCCCATCCCTGTAGGCGATCATCGCGGCACGTCTTTCTTCAGATACGTCACAAACGCTATTTCCCGCCACGGCGCCATTGCATCTATCGAGCTTCAGCACGGCGGCTGCTATGCAAAGCGCGGAGCTGACATGGGCAACCAAATCTACGGTCCTGTTGAAGGCTGGTATGACGGTGTTCATGTTCTCCCCATGACAGAGGAGATATTAGCTGAGACTATCGACAGCTATGTCGAGGCTGCCCAGTGGGCAAAATCTGCAGGTTTCGGCATGGTAACAATCCATGGCGGTCACGGTTGGCTGCTCACTCAGTTTATGTCCTCCAAGTTCAACACGCGTACAGACCGCTGGGGCGGCAGCGTTGAAAACCGCGTCAGACTCCCCAGAGAAGTATGTAAGGCCATCAAAAAAGCCTGTGGTCCCAACTTTGTAGTTGAAATGCGTATCAGCGGCTCCGAGGGCTTTGAGGGCGGCTATGACATCGACGAAGGCGTTGAGCTGGCAAAGGCACTTGACGGCTATCCCGACATCATCCACGTTTCCGCAGGACACGGATATCTCGATGAGGTGTTTACCGTAACTCATCCTCCCATGTTCGCAGAGCATGGTGTAAATGTACGCTATGCTGCTGCGATAAAGCCTCACATCAAGCAGTCCAAGGTCTCCACCGTCGGTGCTCTGTCTGACCCTGAGCTTATGGAAGAGATCATTGCCTCCGGCAAGGCTGACATCGTCAACATGGCACGCGGTCTTATCGCAGACCCCGACCTGCCCAACAAGGCACGCACAGGCAACACACACGAGGTAAACAAGTGTCTCAGATGCTTCCATTGCTTCTCCAATCTTATGAATTTCGGTCAGTACAGCTGTGCTATCAATCCCGAGATCGGTCGTGAGGAAGAATACTCCACAGAGCCTCGCAAAGCTGAGAAGAAGAAGGATATTCTCGTTCTCGGCGGCGGTATCGGCGGTATGCAGGCAGCCATCACAGCTGCAAAGCGAGGTCACAGCGTAACTCTTTATGAAAAGACCGACCGTCTTGGCGGCGTACTCCTCTGCGAAGAGAAAGTACCCTTCAAGAAAAACCTCCACGACTACATACAGCAGCAGATCAGACGGCTTAATGAGTCGGGGGCAAAGATTGTTATGAATACAGAGCTCACGCCTGAAGAGGCAGAGGCTCTTAAGCCCGACGTTATCATCGCAGCTATCGGTGCAAAATCTGTCGTCCCCAACATCCCAGGCATTGACGGAAAGAACGTTATGGGTTCTGAAGAGGCTTACGTAAATCCCGAGAAGGTCGGCGAGAAGGTCGCCATCCTCGGCGGAGGTCTTGTTGGCTCTGAGCTGGGTATTTACCTTGCAGGTCTCGGCAAGAAGGTTGAGATCATCGAGATGGCTGATAAGCTCAACTGCGGCGACAACTTCATTCAGGGCATGTCCATCGATGTCGAGATAAAGAAGCTGGGCATCGGCGTAAACACAGGCTGCAAGGCAAAATCCATCGACGAGACAGGCGTTGTCTGTGAAAAAGCAGAGGGCGAAGTCAAAATCGATGCTGATACTGTAATCTACGCCGTCGGCATGAAGGGCAAGCAGAAAGAGGCAAAGGCGTTTGCTCTGTCCGCTCCTATCTTCTACCAAATCGGCGACTGCCTGTTCCCCAAGAACATTTACGAGGCAAACAGACTTGGCTACAATGCCGCAATGGATATCGGTCAGTACTGGTAAACACAAATATCCCCCGAACAAAAGGGTGTACCCGATAAGAAAACATAAGCTTAAAAAGAAATCCTTTGCCCGTAAACATCGTTATCAAAGCTCGTAAGACACAAAGTATTACATCGCTTTTCTTCCTCGTTTACGAACAAAATCTATCTTTTTAAGTGCTTGCAGTTTTGCCACAAACTATTCGAGATAGAATCAATTTATAAAAATCCGCCAATACTGGTATGTATTGGCGGATTTTTTAAGTTGCATTATAGCCGAATAGATA
>JAFTYM010000019.1 GCA_017461585.1 Oscillospiraceae bacterium
AGTTTTGCCACAAGCTATTCGAGATAGAATCAATTTACAAAAATCCGCCAATACTGGTATGTATTGGCGGATTTTTTAAGTTGCATTATAGCCGAATAGATAAAGGCAAAACCTTATGTTTTCTTATCGGGTACACCCTAATTGGTCGGTGCTTTTCTAATTCTTAAGATTTATCGAATTTCGATAAAAATATATTGACAAACAGATATACAGCATAATATTATGGTGCTGTAATAATCGGAAAGGGGCAGAGAAAATGCTTAAAATACCGAGAAAACTGTCAATCAATATTTCCATCGTCATATCCGTAATACTGTTTCTTATATGCATCGCTGCTGTGTTTATCATGCCTATGCTGGTGGATATGCTTATAGATACTCCCGATAATATCGGAAACCGCGATGAGATAACGGCTTTCGGCCGCGTGTTTGTCCATGTCATGGCTTATGTTGTCCTGGCGGCTGTCATACTGGCGGATGGACTAATGTTCATGCTGCTTCTGCGTGTGCGTGACGGAGAAGTTTTTACTTCTCTGAGCGTAGCTTTTATCCGCGGTGTGTCATGGTGCTGCTACCTGCTGTGCGCAGCCTTCTGCGGAATCGGCATTTACTTCCAGCTTGCTTTTATCGTTGCATTTGCGGCTCTGTTTCTGGGCACCTGTCTGCGCGTTGTGAAAAATGTCATTGAAGAGGCAACCGAGATAAAGTCCGAAAACGATCTGACAGTTTAAGGAGAGCATGCCATGGTTGTAATAAATCTTGATGTAATGATGGCAAAGCGGAAAATGTCCTTAAACGAGCTGTCGGAAAAAGTGGGTATCACCCTTGCCAACCTGTCCATTCTTAAAAACAACAAGGCAAAAGCAATCCGCTTTTCCACGCTGGATGCAATTTGCAAAGCGCTGAACTGTCAGGTAGGGGACATTATAGAGTTTGTTCCCGACGAGGAGTAATATGAAAAGAATTGCTGTTTTGTTTTCTGTGGTGCTTTTGGTTATTACCCTTTGCGGATGCAATGGTGATTGGGAAATTAATTTGCCCGGTGGATTTTCAATAGACAGAATTAACAGTCATCACATTGCCCTTACGAAAGAGGGGCAGTTTGTAATAAACAATTTCTTTGTGACATCTCTTCAAATCCACGAGCCATATGTTTGCATAAAAGGAATTGAAACGGAAGGCTCATCCGCAACCGAAGATGAGATAAGAGCCCGCGACACCGTCTGTTACCTTCTGAATACAGAAACGGATGAGCTTGCGGGACCCTATGAAAACGAAGAAGAATTCAGAGCATACTGCAAAGAAGTAGGCGTCGTAATGGATGAGCTTTGGATGCCTGCGGGTTATAAAGTGTCAGAGCAGTTTAAGGAGGTCAGCTAATGGAAAACAACATTCCCATTTCAAATAATGAAATAGTGATCGAGACTGTACCCGTAAAACCGCCGAGGGAATACAAAGGCTATGAAACTGTTTTTGCATGGCTTTGCCTGTTTGCAGGATACCTGTTCTGCAAGTCATTCCCCGTGCGAAACAACCCCTTGGGCGGTTTTATTCTCATTCTGTTTCTGTTCATAACCTCAACTGTGGTTCTTAAGGTAAAAGGCGCAAAATTCTGCGCCCTGCCCATAATTGCTGCCATATCCGCAGTTTTGGTGTCCAGCGCGCTCATCCTAAGCGCCAACAGAACGGTCTGCTTTTTTGCATACGCCTATGCAATTGTCATCTACTGCTATTATCTCTATGCCGTCACGGGCAACTCAATAAAAAAGGGATTTACGGATTTTATCGCGATAGATTTCATAAAAGCGCTGATCGTAATGCCCTTTGAGTCTCTGGGACTAATTTTCAAGGCTCTGTTTTCGGGCAAAGCCAAAAAGGGCGGCAAATTCGTATTAAAAATCATAATCGGTGTAGCCATTGCCGCAATTCCTACCGTTATCGTTCTGGGACTTTTATCATACGACGATAACTTCTGGAACCTGCTGAAAAAGATTTTTGACTTTGACGGTTTTGACATTTTCTCCCACATCACAAGTATAATCTTCGGTGTACCTGTGGGAATGTATCTGTTTGGTGCGTTCGTCTCGGCTTCTGACAATAAGTGCAGCACCCACATGACGGCGGAGAGCTGCAGCAATGCATATCAGAAGATGAAAATAGCACCTGCGGTTACTGTGATCGCCGCTGTGCTGCCTGTACTGTTTTTGTACGTTGTGTTCTTTATCTCCCAATGGAGCTATTACATGTCAGGCTTTACAGGGGTCCTGCCGGAAGCTTTCAGCTATGCCGAATATGCCAGGGAAGGCTTTTTCCAGCTGTGTATAGTTTCGGTCATCAATCTGCTGATAATTTCCGCGGTCATCGTATTCATGCGCAGAAGAAATAAGGGAATGTCGGTTCTTCTTAAGATAATCTCTCTTATCTTCTCTGTATTTACGCTTATTCTCATTGCAACTGCAATTTCAAAGCTTGTGATGTATATCGACTACTACGGACTTACTCCCAAGCGTGTTCATGCAGCTTGGTTTATGGCTGTGCTGGCAGTGATATTTATACTTGTTGCGGTAAAGCAGTTTGTCAAAAAACTCAATGTTGTGGCTGTGTCCATAGCTGTTCTGGTCGTAATGTTTGCGGCAATTGCCGTTCCAAATACAGACGGCTTTATCGCTGAGTACAATGTGGACAGATATTTAAGCGGCACACTTGAAACTGTTGACGCCGAGGCGATGGAAGATCTCGGACTTGCAGCGGTTCCGCAGATGGTGCGTCTTGCGGAGATACTGCGTGAGCGCGGAGACGACAGGGAACTTTATGATGAGACGATGGATTTTCTGCAGAGAATGAACCGCAGATATTTTAGTGAAGAGCCTGATCTGTTCACTTACACGGTTCCGTATGTAAGGGCAGGAGAGGCGCTGAAAAACATACTAATAACAAAAAAGCCTGCCGCTTAAGCGACAGGCTTTTGCCGTATAAAAAACAAAGACCGCCATCTGCACATGGCGGTTTTGTCCTGCAAAGCGGTCTGCACACCGCTTTGCCTCCCCGAGTGGGAGTAAGCATAAAGTTAGGATTAAGTTGGAAAAATGGAAAAGTAAAAAAGGAAAAAATAAGGAGAATAGAACTTTATGAAATTGCTTTCTTAAGTTCTGACTTTATGATACTAAAGTTTTACAGAAAAATCAATATTGATATTTGTTGGAAGTTTATAAAAACTGATGTGTAAAATTGTGCATATTAACCAAAATAATGCGAAGTTTTGCACGTTTAGCACAAAAGCGATGGGTGCAATATATGCAAAATGACTATGAAAAAGGAAATTATGTAAATATATGTTAATTTGAAAATTTATCTGTTATAATAATACGTTAGAGAAATTTGAAGTGCCGGAGTGGTGAAAATGAAGCACGGTTTTTTAAAGGTAATGGCGTCTTCCGTCAACATCAAGGTTGCGGACTGTGAGCATAACAAAGAGAGAATAATTGAAAAGATTTTCGAGGCGGATGAGAGAGGTGCAGAGCTTCTTGTTTTGCCCGAGCTGTGCATTACAGGTGCTACCTGCGGTGACCTGTTCTATCAGTCTGCTCTTTTAAAGGCAGCTGAAAATGCGCTGACGGATATTATCGAGAGAACAAAGGCTGCTGAGGTCATAACAGTTTTAGGTCTGCCTGTGTCTGTAGATAACAGCCTTTTAAACTGCTCTGCTGTTATTTCAAAAGGCGAATTATGGGGACTTGTTCCCAAAATTGGTGATGATTTATTCCTTGAACCGAAAGAGCACCGTGTAATATGGTATAAGGAAAACTACGTTGTGCCTGTTGACACAAAGCTCGTTTTCAAGTCTGAAAAACACAGCGACTTCTCCTTTACCGTAAACTCCGCACAGGGGCTTATTGCCGTTTATCCCAAGGCAGAGCCTGAGTATGTGGGTAGGGCAGACTCCCGACGCATCATGGCAAAGGCCGTCTCGGGAATCCAAAACTGCGCTTATATTTATGCAAACGCAGGTTACGGCGAGTCCACAACGGATATGGTATATTCCGGTCATTGCATCATTGCCGAAAACGGCACTATTTTAGCCGAGGCGCGCCCCTTTGACGGTGAGGATGCTGTGTGCGAAATTGATCTTGAAAGACTTATACATGACCGCCGTAAAAGCAAAAAGGATAACAGCGGATTTAACGGCTGGGAGATGCCCGAGCTTCACGTTGACAATCAAAAAGGCACTTTTGAAAGACACATTCCCATGCTGCCTTTTATCCCCGAGTGTGAAAATGAGCGCAAGTCTGTGTGCCGTGATATTTTGATGATGCAGGCATCGGGACTTAAAAAGCGTATAGAGCACACAAACTGTAAGACATGTGTTGTGGGCATTTCAGGAGGACTTGACTCTGCTCTTGCCCTTATGGTAACGGTCAAGGCCCTCGATATGCTGGGTAGACCCAGAACAGATATCCTTGCGGTTACAATGCCCTGCTTCGGTACAACAAGCCGCACAAAGTCCAATGCGCAGCTTCTGTGCGAGGCACTTGGAGTTTCCTTCTCTGAGGTGAATATTACAGATGCCGTTTTGCAGCACTTTAAGGATATAGGACACGATAAGGACACTCTTGATGTTACCTTTGAAAACTCTCAGGCAAGAGAGCGCACACAAGTGCTTATGGATATAGCCAATAAAAACGGCGGTCTGGTTATCGGCACGGGCGATCTTTCCGAGCTTGCTCTCGGCTGGGCAACATATAACGGTGACCACATGTCCATGTACGGCGTGAATTCGTCTGTTCCCAAGACTTTAGTGCGTCATCTGACAGCCTACTGCGCAGAAACAGCGGAAAATGAAGGCGTTGCAAACAGCCTGCGTGATATTCTGGACACACCTGTAAGTCCCGAACTGCTGCCTGCGGAAAACGGTGAGATATCCCAAAAGACAGAAGATCTTGTGGGTCCTTATGAGCTCCACGATTTCTTCCTGTACTATATGATCCGCTTTGGATTTACACCTTCAAAAATATTCTATATGGCAAAGCATGCATTCCGCGGTGCTTATGATGATGAGACAATAAAGCATTGGCTTAAAACCTTCATCCGCCGCTTCTTTGCCCAGCAGTTCAAGCGCTCCTGCGTGCCTGACGGAGTTAAGGTCGGCTCTGTAACATTGTCTCCCCGCGGGGATTGGAAGATGCCAAGCGATGCATCGGCAAGAGTGTGGCTTGAAGAGGCAGAAAATCTTTAAAAAATTTTTTCAAAAAAATGTGACCTTTCTTGTTTCTGAAACGTGTTTATGATAGGAGGGCAGGTCAGTGGCAGATATTATTAGCCTGAAAAACGACATAGAAGCCGTATATGATATGCATGCGGATATGCTGTACAGACTGGCGCTGTCCTATCTTCAGAATAACGAAGATGCTCAGGATGCCGTGCAGGACGTATTTATAAAATACGCAACTGCATCGGATATATATAGGGATGAGGAGCATAAAAAAGCGTGGCTCATCCGTGTTACGGTGAACCGCTGCAATGATATGCTGCGCCGCAGAAAGCTGCGGACACATATTCCCCTGGAGGAAGCATACGATGTTGCCGCAAAGCATGAGGAGAGTGACAGCGACATTATGAAATGTCTTGAAAAGATCCCTCTTAAAAACCGCGCGGCAGTTATTCTGCACTATCTTGAAGGCTACTCCGTTGAGGAGACGGCAGCAGTTCTGAAGATATCCGTTTCTGCTGTGAAAATGCGGCTTAAACGTGGAAGAGAAGCTCTGCAGGAGCTTATAAGAGAGGTGGAATAATGTTCAGTAATGAACAGGTAAATGCATATAAGAATATAACCGCTCCGGAGGAAATGCGCGAAAAAGTGCTGAGCTCTGTCGGAACAAAGAAAAAGAGCCGTACTGCGGCTTACAGATATGCAGGTCTTGCTGCGTGTCTCGTAGTGATCATTGCGCTTTCCCTTGTATTTTCGTCAATGGGCGGTGCGACGACAATATATACAGACGGACAGGTCATAACAGAAAACGGAGTGCCTGTTTACTCTGCAGTTTCCGCAATGAGCGCACGTGGAGTGTTCGGCATAGAGCTTGAAGCTGAGCTTGAGGGCAAGACAGTTATATCAAGCGCAGACGGAACCGTTTATGTTTATGATGAAAACGGTGAGCTTACAGAAGGCGAAACAGACGCTGAAAAGGTGAGCATAATATGGGACATTGTTCCCACAGACACGGAAAAGACTTATGTCTTAACTTTTGAAAACAGCAGAGGTGTAACGGAAGTTACTCTCCTGTTTGATGAGACGGCAGGCTGGATGCTCTGCTGCGATAAATAAAGAAAACAACTGATTTTAAAGGAGTATAAAAATGAAAAGAATTCTCGCACTTATCCTTGCACTTGTTATGGTATTTACATTTATTTCCTGCGGCAAGAAGGATGAACCCGCAGGCAGCGACGCAACAACAAACGACACAACAGTAGGCGACGGTACGGTTGGTGACGGTACGGTTGGTGACGGTACAGTAGGTGACGGTACAGTAGGTGACGGTACAGTAGGTGACGGTACTGTTGAAGACGGTACAGCTGCAGATGACACAGGTGCAGATGACGGTGCAGCTTCCGGCGACACACTTGGCACAACACTTCTCGGTGTATTCAAGGCAACAGCAGAGGCAAACCCCGATATGACAGCTGAAGAGATCGCAAACGCAGTTATCTCCGACCCTGTTATCCAGTTCGGTCCTGCAACAATGCCCGTTGAAGAAGGTTTCCTCTCCGGTTTTGACAACTTTGAGGTTAAGGGCTTTGAAGAGGGCGTAATGTTCGCTCCCATGATCGGCTCCATCGCATTCGTTGGCTATGTATTCACACTTGCAGACGGCGCTGATGTTGATGCATTTATCGCTGACCTTGAGGCAAACGCAAATCCCAGATGGAACATCTGCGTTGAGGCTGAAGAGACAGTTACAGGTTCTGTAGGCAACAAGGTATTCTTCCTTATGTGCCCCAAGTCCATCGAAGGCTAAAAAACATTCAACCTGGTATAAACGGGTGCGGTGAAAATCACACCGCACCCATATTAATGTAAAAAGGAGCTGAAATACTTTGCTTTTTTCAAGCATTCCTTTTCTGTATTACTTTTTGCCGTGCGTACTGATACTCTATATCATCGCACCGAAAAAGCTTAAAAACTCCGTACTGCTCCTCTCCAGTCTGTTTTTCTACTGGTGGGGCGAGCCTCGTTACGTAATACTTATGGTCATCAACATAGTCTTCGGCTATGTCTGCGGTCTGCTAATTGAAAAGTTTCGCGGAAGGGCGGCATCAAAATGGTTTTTGACGCTGTCTGTTGTTGTAAGTATCGGACTTTTGGGATACTTCAAATACGCAGATTTTCTTATTGATAACTTCAATGCCGTTACAGGACTTTCTGTACCGCTGCTTAAAATAGCGCTGCCCATCGGCATCAGCTTTTACACATTCCAGCTTTTAAGCTATACCATAGATGTGTACAGAGGCGATGTCCCTGCTCAGAAGAATCCGATAACGCTGGCAGCATACGTTGCGCTGTTTCCTCAGCTTATCGCAGGACCTATCGTCCGTTACAGCGATGTGGCACTGCAGCTTAACGAGAGAACACACAGCTTTGAGTATATCTCTCTTGGTATCCGCAGATTTATAATAGGTCTTGCAAAGAAGGTGCTCATAGGAGATGCAATGTTTGCCCTGTGTGATGTGTTCAGAGCATCGGGCGATAAATCCGTCCTGTTTTACTGGATGTACGCCATAGCCTTCTGCCTCCATGTTTACTTTGACTTCTCAGGCTACAGCGACATGGCGATAGGTCTCGGCAAAATATTCGGATTTGATTTTCTGGAAAACTTCAACTATCCGTTTATATCCAAAAGCGCATCCGAATTCTGGCGCAGATGGCACATGTCCCTGGGCTCATGGTTCCGTGACTACGTATACATCCCCATGGGCGGCAACCGCGTAGGTAAATACCGCCTGGTACTTAACCTGCTCGTTGTCTGGATGCTCACAGGCCTGTGGCACGGCGCTGCATGGAACTTTGTGATCTGGGGTCTGTACTTCGGTATACTGCTGATGATCGAAAAACGCTTTTTGGCAAAGTTTTTGGAGAAAAACCCCGTCATCGGACATATTTACACCCTGTTTCTCGTAATAATCAGCTTTGTTATCTTCAACGCAGCGGATATGCGCGGAATTTTCTCTGATATCGGCGGCCTCTTCGGTGCAGGCGGAATTCCCCTGATTTCAAAGGAAACTGTGTACTGTCTGAAAGACTACGGCGTTCTCCTCATAATGGGTATTGTCGGTGCAACACCTCTCATGAAGAACATAGCTTTAAAGCTGCGCGAGAAGAAAGAGTCTGTGATGAACGTGGCAGAGATAGTATTCCTTGCAGTACTGCTCATTATGGTAACAGCTTACTTTGTGGACGGCTCCTTCAGCCCGTTCCTGTATTTCCGTTTTTAAGCCTGAGCAATACAATCCCCAACACGTTTTTGAGATGCCTGTTCGCCCCGATGCATCGTTATCGCTTTTTAACGGGAACAAATCCCGTCTGCAAAGCGATGCCTCGCATCAAAAACGAACTGACAGCTCAAAAATCTACGACCTGATAGAGCTGGATGATTGGTTCAGGAGAAATTGAATGAAGCAGATGGGCGGTAAGGTCCATCAATGAATGAAATAAAGACTGAGCCTATCAGACACACTATCAGGCGTGTTTGGATTGTATTGCTCAGGCTAAGGGGTGCGACATGACAACGAAAACAAAAAATATCGTTCAGACCGCCGTCTTCGCGGTACTGCTTTTTGCCCTTGCTTTTGCCTGCTGGTTCGGCAGAGATAAGGACTTTTCCAACGATGAAAGACGTGTGCTGGCATCTTTCCCCGAAATCACATGGGAGAGGTTGTTAAATGTCGAATTCATGAAGGATTTTGACACATACTCGCAGGATCAGTTCCCTCTGAGAGATACATTCAGAGGCGTAAAAACTGCAGCTCAGTTTTATGTGTTTGGCCGTGCCGAGACAAATGACCTCTACATGGCAGAAGGTCACATCTCAAAGCTGGACGGCGAGGCAAGCTATCCCATGCTTGACCATGCCGCAGAACGGTTTCAGTATCTGTACGACACCTATCTTGCGGACAAAAATATGAACATCTATTTCTCCGTAGTGCCCGATAAGAACTATTTTATGGCAGAAAGCAACGGATATCCCGCACTTGATTACGCAAAGCTCACAGGCTATATGTTGGATAAAACTCAGTATATGGAGTATATCGACATTTACGATAAGCTTTACCTTGACGACTATTATTGCACCGATTCCCATTGGCGTCAGGAAAATCTGCCGAGAATTGCGGCATACATCGCTGACAAAATGGGTGTAAAGCTTGATGCGGAATATACGGAGAACGTTCTTAACATTCCATTTGAGGGCGTTTATGTGGGTCAGTCTGCGCTGCCTTTAAAGCCTGACACCATCGTGTACCTCACAAATGAGATTTTGGAGAATTGTATTGTCACGAGCTACGATACAGGCACAGCAAAGCCGGGTGTGATGTACGACTTTGAAAAAGCGGAAAAGGGCGATGCTTACGACCTGTACCTGTCGGGAGCAAATCCCTTTGTCACCATTGAAAACCCCAATGCGGAAACCGACAGAGAGCTCTATATTTTCAGAGACTCCTTCGGAAGCAGCATTGCGCCTTTATTTGCAGAAGGTTATGCAAAGGTAACGGTAATTGACATCCGTTATGTGCAGAGCGCGTTTCTTGGAAGTCTCATTGATTTCACAAATGGCAGCGATGTGCTGTTCCTTTACAGTACAGGAATGCTGAATTCAAGTCTTGGATTAAGATAAAAGAAAATCCCGTATCTCCTTGAGATACAGGATTTATTTTATTTGTGATAAAGTCTGCTGTTCTGATAAACAGGCTCTGAGGTAAGCTGTGCGCCCAGCTTTTTGAATACATTTTCGTCAACAGAGGAGAGGATAACAGAGGTGTGTACCTGACAATCTCTTATCTCATCAAGCTTTTCAAGGGCAAGGGCGGCAACCGGGTTGTCCACAGCGCTCATTGAAAGGGCGATAAGAACCTCGTCTGTGTGAAGTCTGGGGTTGCGGCTTCCAAAGTGCTGTGTTTTGAGATTCTGTATAGGTGTGATGGCTGCAGGGGAGATAAGCTCCACCTTGTCATCAATTTTTGCAAGATGCTTAAGTGCATTGAGAAGTGCTGCGGAGACAGCACCCAGAAGGTCTGTCGTCTTTCCTGTGATAAGTGTGCCGTCCTGCAGCTCGATAGCTGCTGCAGGTCCGCCTGTAACTTCCGCTGCGGTAAGAGCGGCAGGGACAGTTCTGCGGGCAGAGCACTCAAGATCAAGAGACTCCATCAAAACTTCAAGCTTCTGCACCTGAGAGGGATCTGCGTTTCCCTTTCTCACAGCACACTGAGTGTTGTAGAAACGGCGGATGATCTCCTGCTTTGATGCCTCGCAGCATATATCGTCGTCTATGATGGCATCGCCTGCTGCATTGACGCCCATGTCTGTGGGACTCTTGTAGGGGCACTTGCCGTGGATCTTGCGGAACATAGCCTCCAAAACGGGGAATATCTCAATGTCACGGTTGTAGTTAACCGCTTTTTCGCCGTAAGCTTCCAAATGGAAGGGGTCGATCATGTTAACATCGTTTAAGTCTATGGTAGCGGCTTCGTAGGCAAGGTTTACAGGGTGCTTGAGGGGGATGTTCCAGATGGGGAATGTCTCAAACTTTGCATAGCCTGCGCCGATACCGCGAAGGTGATCGTGGTAGAGCTGGCTGAGGCAGGTTGCCATCTTGCCGCTGCCGGGGCCGGGAGCTGTGACAACTACGATAGGACGGGTGGTCTGGATATAGTCGTTTCTGCCAAAGCCTTCATCGGATACGATAAGGGAGATATTTGTGGGATATTCGGGGATGGTGTAGTGGCGGTATGTCTTGATGCCCAGATTCTGCAGCTTACGCTCAAACTTTTCAGCAGATGCCTGACCTGCAAACTGAGTGAGGACAACGCTGCCGACGTAAAATCCGTACTCACGGAAAGCGTCAATAAGGCGCATTGTGTCCAGATCATAGGTGATGCCCAGATCGCCTCTGACCTTGTTCTTCTCAATATCACCTGCATTGATGGCGATGACGATCTCAGCCTCATCCTTTATCTTAAGAAGCATCTGCATCTTGCTGTCGGGATGGAAGCCCGGCAGAACACGGGACGCATGATAATCGTCAAAAAGCTTGCCGCCGAATTCAAGGTAGAGCTTGCCGCCGAAGGAGTCAACTCGCTCACGGATGCGCTGGGTCTGAAGTGTTAAGTATTTTTCGTTATCAAAGCCGATTTTCATACTACCGCCTCCCAAAAAATCACCTGAATATTTTACTGCATAAACGGACAAATTGCAACGGAAAGATAGTGCAAAATATTAAAAACCGCCGTATCTGTGTTAGCAGATACGACGGTTTTTTCGGTTACTTGCTGAGGTTGTTCTCGTAAGCTTCGATCATCTTCTTGACCATCTGACCGCCGATGCTGCCAGCCTGACGGGAAGTGAGCTCGCCGTTGTAGCCGTTCTGAAGATTTACGCCAACCTCGCTGGCTGCCTCCATTTTGAAGCGGTCCATAGCCTCGCGTGCGTTGGGGTTCATGATCTGATTAGAACTCTTAGACATAATTCTTACATCTCCTTTTCTTTTTATGGGATCTTTCCCGACATTATCTTTGCCCGCCAAAGTTTTATTATGCGGTTTCGGAGATATGTAATTTTTGATAATTATTATGGGCAGCTGATAAAATAAAATAAAATAAATCAAATGTGTCAAAAATAAAAATGTCTGATATAGTTTTGTGCAAGAGAAAAGGGCGCGGGAGTATGGCGCTAAAGTAGTCATATAGGCGATTTACTCAACCAAGGCACATTGTACAAATATGCTTCCGTAACAGGTAAAATGGGAGCGCCGTCTTAATGCGGAGGAGAAAATATGGAAAGACGAGTTCTGACTGATGTTATTATTATTGGCTATTCTGAGTTTTTAATAACAGAAGAAAAAAGCAAAGCGACTTGTGAAAAGTACATCAGGGATGTGCGCAGATTTAAAGTATATACAGGAGGTGAACCGGTTACAAAGGAAATGGTTGTGGCATGGAAAAACAGCCTTGTAAATAACTACGCCGTTCGCTCGGTAAATTCCATGCTGGCTGCAGTAAACAGTCTGTTTGACTTTTTGGGCTGGAGCGACTGTAAGGTCAAAAACTTAAAGCTTCAGAAGCAGATGTACTGTGCAGAGGAGAAAGAACTCAAGAAAACGGAGTATTTGCGTCTGCTTGAGGCTTCAAAGAAAAATATACAGCTGAATCTGGTTTTGCAGACGATCTGCGGAACGGGTATAAGAGTTTCTGAGCTGAAGTATTTCACAGCTGAGGCAGTTGCGGCAGGTGAGGTGAATATTAATTGCAAAAGCAAAGTGCGCAGAATACTGATCCCCGGTAAGCTCAGGAAGCTGCTTTTGGATTATGCAAGAAAGAGGAAAATTACAGAAGGTGCGATTTTTGTGGGCAAAAACGGAGCGCCGCTGGACAGAAGCTGTATATGGCGGCAGATGAAACGCCTGTGCGAAGCTGCAAACGTCAAAGAATCAAAAGTATTTCCCCACAATCTGCGAAAGCTGTTTGCACGGTCATTTTACATAGTGGAAAAAGATATAGCCCAACTGGCGGACGTTCTGGGGCACAGCAATATAAACACAACGCGAATTTATATTATGACCACGGGAGAGGAGCATCTTAAGAAGATAGAACGGCTTGGGCTGGTTGTATAAAAACAAAAAAGCCACATAATCAGCATTATGTGACAAATATCGCACGGTGCACATAATGTTTTGGCGCTGAAGACATAAAAAGTACACCCCCATTACGTTTTTAGTGAATGAGGGTGTAGTGATTATGCGCTTTTTTAAAGAAGCAAAAAATACCAACAATTTAATGTTTATTTTAGCTTACTTGCCCTTGCTTTTTGATATGCGCTGGTGTATAATTTTATCCGTCTTATTATGCGTATTTTTTAATAATAGTATTTTCGAAGTCACATAATGCTGATTATGTGACAAACGAAATCAAGCTTACATAGTGCAGACGAGGCGGAAGTATAAAAATGCATGAAACATTGAGGGAATATTGCCTGAAGAGCGGAAAAGAAGCCCTGCTTGAGCAATGGCATCCCACCAAAAACGGAATACTGACGCCTGATGATGTGTCACACGGCAGCTCTAAAAAAGTCTGGTGGAGGTGCAGCGAGGGACACGAATGGCAGAGCACACCTTACGCCAGAACAGGCAAGGGCAACGGCTGTCCTTACTGTACAGGTAAAAAGGTTTCTGAGGAGATGTCGCTGGAGGCAGTTTACCCCGATGTTGCCGCCCAATGGCACCCCACAAAAAACGAACGACTTATGCCGAATTCCGTTCTGCCGAACAGCCACAGATCCGTCTGGTGGAAGTGCGGCAAAGGGCACGAGTGGAAAGCTCTGATAAAATCACGCGTGGAAGGCAACGGCTGCCCCGTATGTGCAAACAAGGTGGCAGTGCAGGGCACGAACGATCTTGAGAGTACCCATCCACACCTTGCAAAAGAATGGCATCCTACAAAAAACGGCAAGCTTAAGCCGTCACAGGTGGTGGGAGGCTCAAACAGAAAAGTCTGGTGGAAGTGCGAAAAAGGTCATGAGTGGCAGACAGAGATATTCGCACGAACCGCAGGCAACGGCTGCCCCGTGTGCACGGGAAAAACCGTAGTTGCAGGCGAAAATGACCTTGAGAGCAATTTCCCTGAGATCGCAAAGCAATGGGATTTTGAAAAAAACGGCACACTCCGTCCTGACAGTGTCTCCGCATACAGCAACAAGCGAGTGTGGTGGAAATGCAAGCTGGGACATGAGTGGCAGAGTGCGGTTTCAAGCAGAACTGCTGAGAGAACAGGCTGCCCCTACTGTACGGGTCACAAAGTTCTGCAGGGCTTTAACGATCTGAAAACAGTTCAGCCTCTGGTTGCGGCGCAATGGCACCCCACCATGAATGAGGGACTTGAGCCCACCATGGTGACCGCAGGCTCACGAAAGAGAGTCTGGTGGCGCTGCTCTGACGGACACGAGTGGAAGGCTGTTATCTACTCAAGAGCAGGCGCGGACAAATGCGGCTGTCCCGTATGTGCAGGAAAACCTGCCAGAAAGAACAGACGCTGGTATTAAATAAGGATTATTTCGAAAACACCCCACGGCGTTTTTGATTTAAATAAACACTTTGAAAAAGTGGAGGTATAAATTATGACCAAGAAGAGAATTTTGTCGTTTTTCATGTGCATAATGCTCATCGTCGGCTTACTGCCCATGGGCGCTATTGCATTTGCTGCAAGCGACACAGAGTATCTGTTCATCGCAACAGACCGCCATGCCAATACTTCTATTATTGGTAACATTATCAATAATATTGAAAGTAATATCGGCGAGAATGAGATTGATTATCTTGCACTTGGCGGCGACATGGTAGGCTCAGGTAACTCTCATCCTGCTTACAACAGTTCCGAGGTGCTGGGTGAGGCAACAGGTGCTACAACCAGTCTGTCTGCTGCTAATGTAGACATCGTTGCGGGCATTCACGATATGAACGTAACTGATGATGCGGGCATCGTTCTGCCTTATCAGGGCGGCTGCGCAGAAATCTACGCAGGTGACAAGTACTACGTCTATGGTGTAGAGGAGTACTGCATCTCCGAGGACTCTAATGAGAGCAACTGGTCTGCTCAGGCTCAGAAGTTTGTTGATTGGGCAAACGGCTCTGCTATTGATAAGTCCAAGGCTATTATCGTTGTATCTCATTATCCTCTTCACGCAAAGCGTGACGACAACGATGGTGCTTACTACTGGCATCAGGCGCTGAATGAAGTTGCAACAGGCGGCGGCATAACCGTTGAGCGCGATATCGTATTCTTCCACGGTCATAACCATACTGTAGACGGAAACGAGTATGTCTACAATGTAGGCGATACTATGGAAATTCAGAACGGCAGCAGCACCACAAGCGATACAATTTATTATACATACGCTACTGCAGGTTATCTGAACCAGAACAGCAAGGCAACGCTTGTATCCATCACAGATAATGAGATCGTACTGCAGAAGTACTCAACAAGCGGAAGCGGCACAGCTATGGCTGCCATCACCCGTGTTGCGCCCACACTCAGCTCTATCGCAATCTCCGGTACAACAGAGTACACAGTAGGCGATGCGCTTGCTCTCACAGTAACCGCCACATACTCTGACGGCACAACTGCGGATGTAACTGCGGACGCAACACTTACAGGCTATGATATGAGCGTTGCGGGCACACAGACCGTAACTGCGGCTTATGAAGAGCTTACTGCGACGATCAATATCACAGTTACAGATCCCTCCACAACATTAAATACAGTTACATGCTGGGACGATACTGATACAGTTTCCGTACAGGCAACAGCTATAGGTCTGACAGATATCTCTGCGACAAACATGTCCTTTGATTACGATGTTTTCAACAACGCATTTACAGACCACATGGCATTGGAAATCGCTCTTACAGGTCATACTGAAGGCAACGAGGTAAAGTATTCCATCGCAATGGTCGAAAATATGGATACTACCAACCTTAAGGTATATTACCTTGACGGTGAGGAAGCAGTTGAGATCGAGTGTGAAGTTGTGACCGATGCACAGGGCAACAAATATGTCGAGTTTACAACAGCGTATGTCGGCACATTTGCCTACGGCTCTCCCGTAGTTCCCGAGGGCTATGAGATCTACTCTGTAGAGCTTTCCAATATCCCCACAGATGTTTTCGTAAACGACAGCATTGACATGACCGAGGCGCAGATCAAGGTCACATATAAAATGGACGGCGCTGAGGACTTTATCCGCATGCTCACCGTATACGACTATGATTTTTCAAACTTCAACGAATTCAGCACAAGTGAGGTCGGCGAAGAAGAGATAATCTTTACATTTGAGGGCATATCCACATCATTCTACGTTGATGTTTGGAACAATGAGTTCGAAGTAAACGGCGTAACAGTTCAGGTCGGCAGCGCTGACTTCGGCGTAACAAGCGCAAACGTTGCAGAGAGCACAAATGAAAATGTCAAGAGCGCTGTTGCATACGTTATCAGCGGTGATAAGTATGTTGCTTATGATATCTCTCTGAACTTTGAAAGCGGTTATACTCAGACCGCAACCGAAAAGACAGTTATACTTCCCGTTCCCGACGGTGTAGCAAACCCTGTTGTTTACTACGTTTCCGAGGACGGCTCTGCAGTTGAACCGATGAATGCAACGCTCGATGACAACGGTACAGTAACATTTACAACAACTCACTTCTCTACATACGTTGTAGGTGAGTCTACCGAAATCGAGGTTGCAGATCCCAATACTGAGGAAGTAACCACAGGCTCTACAACAAAAAAGACTGTATATGTTTTAACAAGCAGTATTTCTGCCGGCAACTCATATCTGATTGTTAACTCTAACTCTGCGGGAGACAGACAGGCACTTGCTAACAACAATGGCTCTGTTGCTGCAACAGGTGTAACAGTAAGCTCAGGCGATGTTGATGGCGATGGTGACTCCGAGACATACATCGAGCTTAATGATGCAGCTGATGAGCTGTGGGAAGTTGGCAGCGGCTATACTTTTGAAAACGGTGGATATTATTTAGGTTATACTACATCAGGCAATAACTGGAATCAGTCATATACCTTTGGTTTAAGCACTACATCCAGAAACTGGAGTTACTCCACCAGCAATAATCGTCTGTCAACTTCAGTTGGAAACTGGAATTCAACTACGTACTACCTCCGTTACAACAACGGATGGACATGGACCAGCAGTAATAATGGT
Organism: Oscillospiraceae bacterium; assembly: GCA_017461585.1. GTDB lineage: Bacteria > Bacillota > Clostridia > Oscillospirales > Oscillospiraceae > Alloscillospira. The sequence goes on from JAFTYM010000019.1 coordinate 16,975, forward strand.
AATACATCCGGCAGAAGCATCTATTTCTATGTACCAACAGAAATAACGATTGATACCACCACAACAGGTACATACGCTATTGCAGGTAACCCTGAAGAAGTCAAAACTGTTGTAGATGAAGACGGAACCACCACAACAACACTTAGCAGCAATATTACATTTACCGACAGTAACGGCAGCGAGAGCACACTTACAGCAGACGAAATTGCTGCTCTGGGCGGTACATTATCTTATGAAGTTTATACAAACGGTTCTGTAACCGGTGACCCCAACGGAGTTATTACCAGCATCTCTGCGGACGGTACTGTCACATTCTCAGGTGAAATCGGTAAAGCGCTGGTCAAGGTTTCCTATACATGGGGCGACAATAATGAGTATACGATCGATAACTACATCACCGTTTATGCTTCCGCACCCTACTACACCATTGATCTGCACAAAGCTGAGGTTGCCTACACAGAGGCTTCCATTACAGAGTTTGCAGAAGGTGAGACATACTACACTCTGACAGACGGTGTTTACTCCGTTGCAACAGAGTATGTAGAGGGCACAACATACTACACAGCATCCGTAACAGTAGGTGAGGAGATCACAGCTCCCGTTGCGCTTAAGGGCGTTCAGGCAAACGACACTTACTCCGTATGGGCTGTTATCAAAGCGTACACAAGCGAAAATCCCGACGGCGAGGATCTTGAGGACGTTGCAGACGACAGAATCTACTGGACGGTCTCCGATACAACTATCGCAACCATCGACAAGCACACAGGTGTGCTCACATTCACAGGCGAAAACTACGGTACATTCACAGTAACCGCACGTTACCTTGATGAAAACGGCGAGACACTTTGTGAAGACACAATTACAATTTCCGTTACAGAGTCTGAGTACGTAGTTCCCGGTGACGGCACAGACGACTTCCCCGAGTACCCCAACGAAGGTTCTGTCCGTTTCGACAAGACAGCAACTGCAGTCGGTAACTACTCCGAGACAGGTATCGCCAAGGTCGAGCTTTCCATGACCGGCGTTCCCTATACAACAGGTTCCGAAATCGATGTTGTCATCATGCTGGATATGACCGGTTCTATGTCCGACACAGCAATGGCAGCCGCAGAGGAATCCGCTATTGCTTTTGCTGAGCAGATCGTCAAGAACGAGGACGGTACATTCAACGATAACCGTATCTGCGTTATGGCGTTCAACAGCGGTTCCAAGTCTCCCTATACTTATTGGGAGCTGGGCACTATCACCGCTGATCAATGGGACGACTTCTGCACCGCAGTTCGCGGCGCTAGCGAAGATCAGGTAAGCGGCGGTACGCCCTATGATGCGGCGCTTGAGAAGTGTAAAGATGTACTTGCTGCTGCCAAGACCGACGGTACAGGCAATGACCGCCAGCAGTTCTGCGTATTCGTCTCCGACGGTGGTCCTACTTCCTATGAGTACATTACAAACTATGACGCGGTGAAGGCTGGTACTGCTACTGAATATACCACATCTTCTGCATCCGCAACGGGCGGCGCCAACCAGAGTGACAGCAACTTTGCAACCATCGCTACCTACACTCACGAGTATTACTCTACTCTGATGAAGGACGCTGGTGTTACCATGTTCTCCGTCCTGACAGGTCTGAGTGCTGACAGTTATCCCAACTGTGCTACCATCATGGAGAACATCGCATCCAGCTCTGACAACGCATATGTGGTTGAGGATGGCAGTGATACTTCTGCGATTACTGGTGCTTTAAGCAGCATCGCACAGAAAATCCTTGAAGCTGCAAAAAATATTGTTGTTGAAGATAAGATAGGTGAAAACTACACTATCAACTTCTCCGTTCCCGGTTACGGAACAGATAATGCACTTACTTCAGAAGAGCTTGATAATACAACCAATTTCTATATTCAGGTTGTAGAGTACACCCTCGATGAGAACAAGAACCGTACAGGCGATCCCACAGTTCTTGAAAACTTCACCTTTAATGAAGACGGCACACTTAAGAGCCATACAGTTGACGGTGCAGCCTGCGGCGATACTTGCAGCCATATAACGTTTGCAGCAGATGGTGTAACAATTACTGCAATCGACGGTACTTACTTTGAGTATAAGTCTGATGACAGCGGCGAGTATCTGACTTGGAAGGCAGAAAAGCTCACAACTACAGAGCTTGCTCTCCAGTACTTCGCATATCTTGACAACTCTTCCGGTCTGTCTGAAGAAGAAATCAAGAACGGCGAGCAGATCCCTGCAGGTACTTATTACACAAACGAATACGCAACACTTACCTATGAAAACTATAAGGGAAATACTGTTCAGCAGGAGTTCCCCGTTCCTCAGATGACATGGAACGGTGCTCAGGTTTCTTACGTATTCTATCTGGTAAACGAGGCAGGTCAGCCTGTTAACCGCGCAGGTAAGGTAGTTCCCTTTGCAGAGGCTGTATACGTAACAGATGTATATACTCACCATATTATCTGGAACGACCTTGAGCAGGCTGCAGGTCTGGATGCATCTTATCTGGCAGAAGATATAGTTCCCGATGTATATGCATTGTACGACAATGACGCATCATACTCCATCCACGTTTATGAAGATGAATCCGAGGTCAACCTGAATAACCACTTTGTAATCGGCGGTGATGTAACCGACGAGTACAACACAATAACAAACAGTTGGACTAATGCAAATACTACCTATGTATTCAATACAAAGGCAGACGCAAACAAGTACAACGGTGCCGGCGCATATATCGCCTACGATGATACTCAGGTGGCAACAGCATACTTCTGTAAGAGTGCGGCTATCGAAGGCGCAACATACACTACAAGTATCGATGCTGCAACAGGCGCAACTCTTTACACCGTTAACCTTAACGGCAATAGCTATACTCCTGTAGACGGTGAGACACAGGTTACAGAAGAGTATATCCAGAGCAAGGGCGGCATTACCACAAACGCAACTGTAATTGACGGCTACGTTTACTATGTAGACGAAAACGGCGCTGTTTATACAATCGTTGAAAAGACTGACGGCAGCGAAGTACACGAAGGCTTTGACTTCCACAACACAACAGTTGCTTTCGCAGTTGTCTGGAAGCCTGAACTCGCGGAAGATGCAGTTGTTGTTGACTACGGTCTCGACGTTGTTATCGATGTAACTGCAAACGACGCTATGGCAGCAGGTGTTGTCGGTGTCCGTGCAGATGCTCCTGCAGACGTTGAGATTAACAGCGGTAACTACACAGCGGCTAAGAGTACAAGCGCTGATGTTACAATCGACGGATACAAGATCGGTACTGCAACTGTTGAAGCTAATTCCATTACATCAGTTCGTTTCTCTCTTGATAAGACATACGGCATGCAGTTTACTGAGCCTGCTAAGTTCTACTATGAAGCTGATGTAAACTACTACGATTCGAATAACGTACTGAAGACAGAAAGCATGTACTCTTCCGTTACAGTTATCCCTGCAACAACTGTCTACTATGAGGATGACTTCGTAACGCTGACAACATACGCTAAGAATGATGAAGGCGTATACGCAGGAACTCTCGGCAACGGTTGGGATACAAACTCCGTATCTACAACAAAGCATCAGGACACAGACCGTCCCGGTGAAAACAAGCTGGGCAGCGGATATGACGCTGACAACATCTACGGATACGACAGCGCATACAAAACTCTGTCCACATACTCCATGAACAACTCAGCGAAGATAACCGTCAACGCAGATAAGCGCGGTGAGGCAACCTTCACATTCTGGGGTACAGGCTTTGATGTTGTCTCCATGACAAGCAACACAACGGGCAGCATCACGGTTGAGGTATTTAATGCAGACGGTGAAAATGTAAAAACTACATTTGTTGACACATACTACGGTATGAATCATGATGGTACAGTTAATGAAAATGCTGTAAACGATCCCACAATGATCTATCAGGTTCCTGTTATCAAGATTTTTGATCTGCCTTACGCTCAGTATAAGGTAACGATCACAGCAGGTTATAACAAATACTTTGATCATACAGGCAGCGGCAGTTACGACTTCTATCTTGATGCTATCCGCATCTACGATCCCACAGGAAACCTTAATGAAATAGCAAATGATGCTTACAAGGCAGACGGCGAAAGCGGACCTGTTTACACAGAGCTGAGAAACAATATCATCGCAGCTACCGGCTATACAGTTACAGAAAATGCTGACGGCACAGTAACAGTTACAGGCAGTGCAATTAACGGCGCTGTATTTATTGATTGCACAGACAGTACTTCTGTCATTGCAGACTACGTAAACCACGGACCCAATAATGAACTGTATTTGAAGAATGGTCAGGCAATCGCATTTAATGTTGTTACCACAGGCGCTGCAGATGTTCAGCTGGGTATCAAGATGGCAAACGGTGATCCCGTAACATATACGATCTCTGCGACAAACGGCACAGATACCATCAGCGAGAGCGTTACTGTTTCCACCGCAACAGACATGTACTACAGCATCCTCAAGTATGCAAAGTACGGTACTGTTACAATTAAAAATACATCAGGCGGCATCCTGTCTCTGACCAATATCAAGGTAACACAAGAGCAGGCTTCTTCCGATGTCGCAGCTGCAAATCTGCTGTGGATGGATGCGGAGACAACAGGATTTGCACTTATGAGCTTCAGAGCATACAGCCCTGAGAGCACAGAGCCTGAGGACACAACCACAGAGGACACAGAGTCCGACGTAACAGAGCCTGAGGACACAACCACAGAGGACACAGAATCCGACGCTGCAGAGCCCGAAGACACAACAACAGAGGATACAGAATCCAATGTAACAGAGCCTGAGGACACAACAACAGAGGATACAGAGTCCGACGCAACAGAACCCGAGGACACAACAACAGAGGACACAGAATCCGATGTAACAGAACCCGAGGACACAACAACAGAGGATACAGAGTCCGATGTAACAGAACCCGATGACACAGAGACAGAAGAAACTGAGTCCGGCTTTGCCGCAACAGTCAAGACAGTTGTCAATGCTATTGCTAACTTCTTTAAGAATCTGTTCGGCTGGTTGTTCAACTAAGAGGAGGGAGGAATAAACATGAAAAAAGTATATAACAAGCCCCAAATCATGTTTGAGAGCTTCATTCTCAGCACAAATATTGCAGGCGACTGTGAAGTGGATACTGACCTTAAGAGCAACGATGATTGCGGTCTGGACTTTTCGGGCAAAGTAGTATTTCTTGACACCATGAACGGCTGCAAAGGCGGTATCGAAGTCGAAGATGTAGGCGGAGATGGAATACATAACGGTATATGCTATCACATTTCCCAAGGTCAGAATCTCTTTAACTCTTAATCAACTCAAGAAAGCCACGCCAAATGGCGTGGCTTTCCTTAATAGTGCGAGGTAACCCTATGAGTAAGAACAAACATAAGGCAAAGGGTAAAAATAGCGGCAAAGTACTCCCGTGGGTAGTTTGCGTACTGCTTATTGTTGTAGTTGTTGTGCTTGCGGTACTGATACGCAATGCATCTGCAGCGCAGGATTTACAGGACGATACAGGGGGAACTGAGAATACCGATACAGCAGTATCTGTGCCTGTTGTGACCATGAAGGATGAGTCCTTGGCATATAACCTCGGCAGCGGTATATGTATTGACGGCCTGCTGTCATACGCAGGACCTTATGCAGAGGACAAGACCGACGAAGTTGTCGTTGATGTCATGGCGATAAAAGTGACGAACAACGGAAGCGAATATATTCAGACGATGGATATTATCCTTACTGACGGTACTACAGAAGCTCGCTTCTCTCTGTCAACACTTATGCCCGGCGATACGGTGATCGTACCTGAGAGAAACCGTATGAGCTATAGTGATGAATTTGAGTTCAGTGAGGCAAAAACCGAAAATGTGGCATTCTTTGGATTTGTGCCTACCATGTGTGAGGATAAGCTTGAAATAGTTTGCCTTGACGGTGTTATCAACGTGACAAATATTTCCGGTGAAGATATAACGGAAGATATTTTCGTTTATTACAAGACCGAGAGCGACGGCATTTTCTATGGCGGAGTTACATACCGCGTCAGAATTTCGGGAGGCCTGAAGGCAGACGAGATAAGACAGGGCGCAGCTTCTCATTTTAACACCGAAAGCAGCGCTGTTGTCTTTGTGACCTGCGGTTGACGATATGGAAAAGTATTACAGCTTTGCGGGAGTTGATTTAACGGTAATCATCCCGAAAGATAATATATACACACACGAGCGCCTGCTTGAGCCTTTTTCTGCGGAAAAAGGCAGCGACCCAAGCGTGTTTGTGTTTGAAGTTACCGACAAAATAGACGCCCCTGCAGGAAACTGTGCCGGAACAGCCCCCGGTTTGCGCGTATACAGAGAAGGAGAGCTAACAGTCAAGTACTTCGGCTCTGTAAAAGACACATGGGAAGGCGCGTATGCCCGCGTTGAAAGCTGCGGAAAAAACAATGAAGTGCAGCTGCTTAAGGCACGTTTTCCCCGCGAAGTGGGGGTGAAAACTGTTCTGAACTGTATCGGCGCAGAGCACCTTGTACCAAGAGCAGGCGGATTTGTTTTCCATTGTTCTTATGTGGACATAGGCGGCAGAGCGATAATCTTTACCGCTCCGTCCGGCGTCGGCAAATCCACTCAGGCGGAACTGTGGAAAAATCTGCGCGGTGCGGAGATCATAAACGGTGACCGCGCGGTGATTCGGTGCACAGAGAGCGGCGTATATGCCTGCGGAATTCCCTTTGCGGGAAGTTCGTCCTACTGCATAAATCGTGACCTGCCCCTTGCGGCTGTTGTGTATCTCGGACAGGCGCCTGCGACGAAAATACGCCGTCTTCATGGATATGAAGCTTTTTCAAGGATCTGGGAGGGCTGCAGCATAAATACATGGGATGAAGAGGATGTAAAAACAGTATCTGACCTCGTCGCGCGCGCAGCTCAGAGTGTTCCCGTTTTTCATCTTATGTGCACACCCGATGAGTCGGCAGTTGCGGCATTGGAAAACATACTGGCGGAGGTGGAACGGAAATGATACGCAGAACCAGCGAACCTCAGTTTTCAACATATTTTCATAGCCGCGGCAGAGCCTTGGGACTTCCCATAGCGGGGAATTTTGAGCTTACGGCGAGATGTAATTTCAACTGTCCAATGTGTTATATCCACCACAGCAAAGAGCAGATAGCCGCCAGCGGACGAAAGGAGCTTACGGCTGAGCAGTGGCTTGGAATCGCAGAGAGCGCAAAGAACAACGGTATGATCTTTGCGCTTTTAACAGGCGGAGAGCCCCTTTTGCGTGAGGACTTTTTTGAGATATACGGCGGCATGAAAAAGATGGGTCTAATGATCTCAATCAATACAAACGGCTCACTTTTGAAAGGTGAGATACTTGAGCGCTTTTTGAAAGATCCGCCTTTCAGGTTCAATATATCTCTCTACGGCGGCTGCAATGAAACGTATGAGCGCATGTGCGGCAGACCTGTATATGAACTGGTAAAGGAGAATATCCGCACGCTTAAAAACGCAGGGGTGGAAGTGAGCCTTAATCTCTCGGTAACTCCGTATAACTGCGGTGATCTTGAGCGCATTTATAAAGATGCGGAAGAGCTGGATGTGGGCGTGAAAATGACAACTTACATGTATCCGCCCGTACGTATAAAAGGCGACGGATGCGAGGCAAATGATCGATTGTCAGCACATGATGCGGCAAAATACACCGTAATGTGGGATAAGCTTCGTTTGACGGACGAGATGTTTGCACAGCGCGCGGAAAATATGGCAAAATGCATTTCGGACGAACCTCTGTCCTGCCCAATGGAGGAGGGAGAGGGAGTTCGATGCAGAGCCGGAAGCAGCAGCTTCTGGATGACATGGGATGGCAAAATGCTGCCCTGCGGACTTATGACAGAGCCTGCGGCGTACCCGCTTGAGGTCGGCTTTGACAATGCGTGGAAGACCATCCGCGAGAAAACTGCTGAGATACGCATGCCGTCCAAGTGTGCTGCCTGCGGATATAAGGATATCTGCGGCGTGTGCGCTGCTGTGTGCAGCGCAGAGACGGGGGCATTTGATGCAGTTCCCGAATATGTTTGCGAGAAGATCTGTGAAACGGTAAGAATAACACAGGAGTATTGTTCGGAAAGGAATTTGTAATGGTCATCAAAAAGGAAGTTATAAAACGAGAGATCGCGGGAGATACGATATTGGTCCCCGTTGGCGCGGCTGTGTATGATTCAAACGGACTGTATGCCTTAAATGAGCTTGGTGCCTTTATATGGGACATGCTGCCTGATGTAAGCGGCGCGGAGGAAATATGTGAACGCGTTGTTGCGGAATATGATGTATCGCCAAAAGAGGCAATGGATGATATTAATGAGTTTTTAGACACTCTGGGAAAACTCGGTATAATATGATAATGAGCGTTGCTGCTTAAATAAAAAATTAATCCCTTGACATTTTCGTCAAGGGATTTTCTTACAGAAGATTTTCGTCGTAAACAGCGCGAATGCCGCCGATGAACTTCGGGCGGACACGGGCGCAGAGGATGATTGCCTCGCCGAGATGGTCAGCAGAAAGCCTTATGGGGACAGCGACCTTTTTAAGGTGCATGCCGATAAGGGTGCCGCCTATATCAAGTCCTGCGTCGGCTCTTATCTCCTCAACAGCAACAGGGTCAGAAAAGGTTTTGTACGCAGTTGTGGCAAAAGAACCGCCTGCTTTAGGCTGGGGAACAACATTGACAATGTCGCTGTCCTTCACCGCCTCGCGCTCGATGATTATGGCGCGGTTTAAGTGCTCACAGCACTGTGCGGCAAGGTAAATACCCTTCTCTTTCAAAACGTCGTATATGCCCGAAAAAACGGCTCCTGCGACGTCAATATTTGAATCGGTGCCTATTCTGCTGCCTGCCACCTCGCTGGAGGAGCAGCCGACCACCATGATATTTCCTTTCTTAAGACCGGCCTTTTCGCAAAGCTCTGTTGTTATATTTTTTGCCTGTTCATACAGGGTTTTGTACATATAGATCACTCCAAAAAGAAACTATATAGAGTATAAAACAAGTGCTGCAAAACCGCAAGTGTTTTGCATTGACATAAGAATTCATGGTGTTATAATCACAGATAAAGTAGAAGCCGGTTTACCAGAGGAGGTTTTACTTTATGAAAGATCAGAAAATTAAAAAACTTGTGCTTTCATCCATATTTGCAGCAATTGTCTGCGCGGCGACTGCGGTAGTCTCGTTTCCGCTGCCCGGGCGCGGCTTTGCAAACCTTGGAGATTGCTTTGTCATCATCTGCGGCGGACTTATCGGCTCGTGGTGGGGCTTTGCGTCAGCTGCCATTGGCTCTGCGCTGTCTGATATTATTTTAGGCTATGCCGTATATGCGCCTGTTACTTTTATAATCAAAGGCTTAATGGCGCTTGCGGTATATTACATAGCTGCCAAAAACGGTAAAACATCGGTTTTAAAAACAGCTTTGTCCGCTGTTGCAGCTGAGATAATCATGATAGCAGGTTATTTCCTGTTTGAGCTTGCGGTTTTCGGCGCAGGTGTTGCGATACCAGACCTTGTGGGCAACGGAATGCAGGCGGTCGTAGGCGCTGTAACAGGTACCGTTTTGCTGTCGGTATTTCTCAAAAACAAAAAGCTGTATTCTTTCTTTGAATGAGGAGAAATAAAATGGTATTGGAAACAGAAAGACTGCTTCTCAGACCATGGTTTGAGTCTGATGCCGAGGAGCTTTATAAATATGCGCAAAACCCAAAAGTCGGCCCCATGGCAGGCTGGCCCGTACATACATCGGTGGAAAACAGCCGCGAAATAATCCGCACGGTACTGTCGGGGCTGGAAACTTATGCTGTTGTTTTGAAAGAGACGGGTAAACCCGTGGGCAGTGTGGGTATAATGTTTGCGAAAAACAGCAATTGCAAGATTTCGGAAACAGAGGCTGAGATAGGCTACTGGATAGGCGAGCCCTACTGGGGCAGAGGACTTATCCCCGAGGCGGCACATGCTCTTTTAAGCCGTTGCTTTGACACGTTTAATTGCACAGCTGTCTGGTGCTGCTATTTTGACGGCAATGAAAAATCAAAAAGAGTACAGGAAAAGTGCGGTTTTAAATATCAGTTTTCAGAGGATAATGTTGAGGTTTTGGGAGAACTTTTGACTCAGCACTATACAAAACTGACCCGCGAAGAATATTTTGATAAGGAGAACTGAAATGGCAATTAAGGCGATAGTTTATACATCAAACACAGGTTACACAGCAGACTATGCAAAGCTTCTGCACGATCATACAGACCTTCCCGTATACTCTCTTGAGGATTCCAGAAGAAAGCTGAAAGAGGGCACGGAGATAGTTTACCTGGGCTGGCTCATGGCAGGCAGCGTAGTTGGCTACAAAGAAGCTGCAAAGCTCTATAAGATCAAAGCTGTCTGCGGCGTTTGTCTTGCTGCCAGCGGCTCTCTCACGGAATCTGTCCGTAAAACTCATTCCATCCCCAATGATGTTGCCGTTTTTACAATTCAGGGCGGCTTTGATATGAAAAAGCTTAAGGGCGGTTACAAACTGGGCATGATGGTTATGTCCAAGATTTTAAAGAAAAAGCTTACTGCAGATACAGAGGAAAACAGACGCATTATCAATATGCTTGATAACGGCGGCAGCTGTGTTTCCGCAGATAATCTTAAAGACGTGATCTCACTTGTAAAGGCAGAAAAGTCAAATGGATAAAGTACTGATTCTGAATACAGGCGGCACAATCGGCATGGCACTCACCGCCAACGGATATACACCCATAAAAGGCTATTTCCGCACAGAGCTTGAGCGTATCGAAGAGTTGGAACACGAGAATATGCCAAAATGGGATATGATAGAGATGGACCCTATTTTAGACTCTTCAAACATCACCGTTAACGACTGGAACAAGATAGGCGAGGTCATACGCGACAATTACGATGACTACTGCGGCTTTGTAATCGTCCACGGAACAGACACCATGGCGTATACAGCCTCTGCGCTTTCTTTTATGCTCAGAAATCTGGACAAGCCTGTTGTTCTCACAGGCTCGCAGATACCTCTGTGCGAGCTTCGCAGCGACGGCAGAGACAACCTTATCACATCTCTGGTCATTGCCAAGGATGCTGTTGTAAAAGAGGTGTGCCTCTATTTCGGCGGCAAGCTCATGCGCGGAAACCGTGCCACAAAGTTTTCCGCAGACAAGCTTATCGCCTTTAAATCCTGCAATTACCCCTATCTTGCAGACGCGGGCATAACCATAAAATATAATCCCAACCTTTTAAGACAGCCCACAGGCGGAAAATTTGAGCTGCAGAAGCTGGACGATGTGCCAATCGGCGTTCTCAAAATCTTCCCCGGCATCCAGTTCGGACTTTTTGAGTCCATGATAACTGAAAACCTGAAGGGCATAGTCTTTGAGACCTTCGGTTCGGGCAATGTCCCCGGAAACGGCGGAGAGCTTATTCCCATAATCAAAAGCTCCTTTGACCACGGAGCAGTAATCGTGGTTTGCTCGCAATGCCCGCAGGGAACAGTTTCTTTGGGAACTTATGAGACAAGCTCGGGACTTAAAAAAGCGGGTGCTGTAGCCGGGCATGACTTGACAACAGAGGCTGCTGTTGCTAAACTTTATTATCTGTTCAGCTGCGGATATTCAGCTGAAGAGGTAAAGAAATACATGGAGATAGATCTGGTGGGCGAGCTCACCGAATAGCGCAGATTTCAAAGGGTGACACAATGAGCAAAGAACTTATTATCGACGGCGTAAATATGGTGAGCCTTGCAAAAGCTACCGGCACACCTGTAATGGTTTTCAGTCAGACTGAAATGGAAAACAAGCTTGCTGCTTTCAAGAAGCACTTGGTTTCAGATAAGTTTGAAACACAGGTGCTTTACGCAGGCAAGGCATTCACTTGTCCTGCCATGCTGGAGCTTGTAAAGGCAGCAGGCTGCGGACTTGACACAGTATCGGGCGGAGAGGTTGATATTGCTTTCAGAGCGAACTTTCCCATGGAGAAGATATTCTTCCACGGAAACAACAAAACGCCTTTTGAGATACATCAGGCGCTTTTGAGCGGCGTTGGCACATTCGTAATAGACAGCGAAATCGAACTTGAAAATGTGATCGCAATCGCAAACGAAACAGGCATGAGCACACAGGCGGTCATCCGCATAAATCCCCACATTTCCGCCCATACACATAAGTATGACGTTACAGCGGACAGGGACAGCAAGTTCGGCATTTCCATAGACAAGCCTGAAGTTATGTTAGGGATGATAGAGAAAATCAATGCCTGCGGCAAACTTGTGTTTAAGGGCTTCCATGCCCACATAGGCAGCCAGATTTTTGATAAGGGTGCCTTTGTCACAGAGATAGATACAATGGTCGGACTTATGGCAGACCTTGAAAAACAGGGAGTAAAAATCCCCTGGCTGGACATCGGCGGCGGATTTGCGGCTACATATACGGAAGATGACGCACCTATTCCCGTGCCTGAGGTTTGTGAGACTATTATCACAGCTGCAGAAAGTGCAGTTGAGAGATACGGTGTTTCCCTTGAAAAGCTGTTTATCGAGCCGGGCAGAAGCATCGTTGCCGAGGCGGGCATAACACTTTACACGATCGGCGGTTTTAAGAATACATACAGCAAGAAGTATATTTTTATCGACGGCGGTATGAGCGACAATATCCGCCCTGCGCTGTATCAGGCGAAGTACAACTGCGATGTTGCAAACCGCATGGACGAAGAAAAATGCGATGTTGTCACCGTTGCAGGTAAGTGCTGCGAAAGCGGAGACGTTATAATCGAGGATATCGCGGTTCAGGAAGCGGAAGTGGGCGATGTGCTGGCAGTTTACACCACAGGTGCTTACGGCTACTCTATGGCAAGCAACTATAACCGCATCGGCAGACCTCCTGTCGTATTCGTAAAGGACGGCAGCGCAAGATGTGTAATTAGACGCGAAACATACGCCGATATGGCAATTTTGGAGTGCAGCGAACAGCTTGATGTATAGCTTATGAGAAAAGTGAGAAAAACCCTGTAAAATACAGGGTTTTTCTTTGAAAAATATTGAAAAAAGTGTTGACATGAATGATAATATCTGTTATCATAATCGAGCGTTCCAAAGACAGCAGGTGGGTAAAGGCCCGTAAGTCCTGCCGAGGATAGCTTACATGATATGTTTGCTTTGTATCCTTACGTCTTGGCGTAAGGGTTTTTTATTTGGACGCGTTTTGACCAATATTTTCGGAGGTGAAAATGTATGCCTAACGCAAAGGTTCTTTCTGAAAAGCAGGCAATCGTTGCTGCTCTTACAGAAAAACTTCAGGGTTCTGTAGCCGGTGTTATCGTAGACTATTCCGGTATTACAGTTGCTGAAGACACAGAGATGCGCCGCAAGCTCCGCGAAAACAACGTTGATTACGCAGTTGTAAAGAATACACTTCTCCGCTTCGCTATCAACAACGCAGGTCTTAATGAGCTGGATCCCCTGCTCAACGGTACAACATCTCTCGCAGTCAGCGTAGACGATCCCGTTGCTCCCGCAAAGATCATCAAGGAATATGCTGACAAGCTCAACGGCCGCTTCGAAATCAAGGGCGGTTACATGGACGGCAAGGTTATCTCTCTCGATGAGGTAAATGCCCTCGCAAGCATCCCCGCACTGCCCGTACTTCAGGCACAGGTTCTTGGTACAATGCTGGCTCCCATCACAAGCTTCGCAGTTGTTATCAAGGCTATCGCAGAGAAGCTGGGTGGCCCCGTAGAAGCAGAAGCTGCTGCGGAATAATCATTATTTATTTATTATTGAATTACTTACAGGAGGATTTTAATTATGGCAAGCGAAAAGATTGTCGCTCTTATCGAAGAAGTTAAGGCTCTTACAGTTATTGAGCTTTCTGAGCTGGTTCACGCTCTTGAGGAAGAATTTGGTGTTTCTGCTGCTGCTATGGCTGCTCCCGCTGCAGGCGGCGCAGCTGCTCCCGCTGCAGAGGAGAAGACAGAGTTTGATGTTGTTATGACATCCTTCGGCTCTGAGAAGATCAAGGTTATCAAGGAGATCCGTGGTATCACAGGTCTCGGCCTTGCTGAAGCTAAGGCTCTTGTTGAAGGCGTTCCTGCAAAGGTTAAGGAAGGCATTTCCAAGGAAGATGCAGAAGCTATCAAGGAGCAGCTCACAGCTGTTGGCGCAACAATCGAAATCAAGTAAGTTTGCGCTTCACAAGAAGCATGAAAACACCCGTACATTCGTACGGGTGTTTTTTTATTTTGAAATTACTTGCTCAGTATATGACGTAAGGAGAGGCGTTTTTGTAGGGGAGGGTCTCTGTGCCCTCCCGTTATGTGAATTTAAACTCTAAAAATCAACTTCGTACTCAAAGAATCTTCGGGATTCGTTTTGTACTTCGCTGGTAACTGTGGTATTTCCGGAAATTTTCATTGCTTTTAATGCGGCGTCAATCTTAATGGCATCTTTCTCTTTTATACCGGAAGAGTTGCTTAACTTCAAAGTGTACTTTTGGTGAGAGATAGGGGAATCTTTATCCATTCTCAGAGTAATCAGAGATTGTATACTGGGCTCACGCTGAAGATAATGCAATGTTGGTTCGGAAGGTTCGTGTCCGGGACAATCCATTTCTGCGGCAACTTCTACTGCTGATACAGCTGTAGAAGTGAGGTCGTGTGACGCGTCAGCGGTAACTGAAACACCCGATATTTTGGCGTTTGCCTTTGCCTTTGCAGAGTTTGCTGAAAAACTGCTTTTCTGTTCTTTATAAGTAACTCTGAAATGCTTTGCACCTAAATCTTGAGCAATTTTTTGCAGCTCGTTTACACGGGCAACTTTTAAGTAACTGAAGTAATCATCCAGTGCGATATACTTGTCCCTGTCACTGGGATCGACATAGTAAAGTTCGCAATCAGCATCGGGATAAAAAGTCAATCCGAACACGTCAAGCTTGTCTTTAAATATATTAATAATTTTAAGATCTTTTTGCTCGGAAATATAACCAATTGATCCCTTGCATACTTCACTTTCAGCTCGTCTTTTGTCAATTTCTGTAACGCGTATCATTTTAGTAAGTGTAAAATCAGCACTATCCAAGTCATCCGAGAATATTGGCTGAAGAAGCTGTCGTTCTTTTTCTCTGTTCCATGCTTCTGCACTTGCCTTAAATGCACTGACAGTATTTTTGGCAGATGTTTCGATGCTTTCTGCGATTGCAGAAACGTCACTCATGTCAAAATTACCGTCGTCATTTTGGTCGACGGCATTTACAAGTCCGTCTTTTGCTTTTTCAAAAAGAGATTTTGCTCCTTTTCCAACTGCTTTAGCGGCTGAACCAATGTCTATTTTTTTGTCCATAATTTGATTTCCTTTCTGTTTGTAGTCTATAGAACAAGAAGTAAATCTCGCGAATTTGTTATAATGATAACATTGGCGTTTGCGTTGTGCAAGCTTAAATGAGGCAAACTCATTACCACAACAAAAAAGCTGTCGGACTAACCGACAGCTTTTCTTATTATCTCTTATATTTTTCCCGTGCTTCTTTAAAAATGTTGCCGCCAAATGCGTCAACGCCAACGGTAAGGGGCAGCTTTTCAACGGTAAGCTTTTTTACTGACTCACATCCGAGATGCAAAAACGCAATCTCTTCCGCGGCGGTGATGTGCTTTGAAATAAGCGCGCCTGCACCGCCCACAGCACAGAGGTAAACAGCGCCGTTTCGGACGATAGAGTCTATAACAGCCTGATTTCTCTCGCCCTTGCCGATTGTGGCTGCAAGACCCAGATCGTAAAGCCTTGGTGCAAAGCCGTCCATTCGTGAAGATGTGGTAGGACCGCATGAGCCTGTGGCGCAGTCGTCTCTTCCGGGAGTGGGACCTGCGTAATAGATGACGGCATCCTTTACGTCAAAGGGAAGCTCTTTGTTTTCATCAAGCAGACGAAACAGCTCTTTATGTGCTGCATCACGGGATGTGTAAACAGTTCCCGTAAGCAGAACTCTGTCTCCTGCGTGGAGCTGAGAAATCACCTTGCACAGCTCCGATGTATGTACATCAATAGTTGCCATTTTCATCTGCTCCGTTTGTGTAATGGTCAATAAGAACTACGGCTTCCTCAATCTCAGTATGTGCCAGCTCCAGACGCTTGCCAAACTCCGTAAGCTGCTGTCCCATGGTGCGGATGGCAGCTTCAACACCGCCTGCTTTAACTCTGATGGGGTTAAGTCTGCGGCTCTTTTCACCGTCAGCAGCGTCAAGCTTTTCTGTGAGCTCACGGACCTGTTCTCTCAATTCATGGATGAGCTGATCCTTTTCGGCAATTGCTGCGTTGAACTCATCAGCTGCGGCAGTTTTCTTTTCCTCTTCTTCGAAAAGCTTGTCTTTCAGGTTTCTTATTGCTTCTTTTGCATCTTCGACTGCCAAAGCGTTATCCTCAGCGGCTTTCTCAGCCTGAGTCTTTTCGTGTGTGAGCTTTCGGATGTAATCAATTACTTCTTCACGGTTGAATCCGTTGAAGCTGTGTCTGAATTCTACTTTCATAATATAAGCTCCTTTTATTGTTTTACGGCTGTTCTTCATCTGCAGGAATATCCGTCTCCGTTTCGGTTACGGGAGTTTCAGTTTCTGCAACGATATAGTCGGCAGCGCAGAGAGGAACTGTGCTGCTGTCCCACCAGTAGTTTTCGCGCATGGATTCATCGCCGCGCAAAAACGTTGTGATTTCTTCTGCGGGAAGTGTGGTCACGTCAATGTGATAGCTGCCGCCATCAATGGTGACGATATTCCAATAGTGCTCCTCACCCCTGTACTTGCCCGAAACAACTGTGCAATCTATAAGCAGCTTATCGCACAGCGCCTTGAATGCCATGGCAAAGCCTTCGGAATCTCCGGAGCGGTTGACAATGACGTTATATGCCGTGGATGCAAGCTTTGTGGCAGCGTTTGTAAGGTAGAGATAAGAACCTGCCATGTGGTTATACACGGCGGAGAGAAGCTGATAGTCGTCTGCGTCGGGCAGCTCACTGATAATATTCTGTATCTCGTCGCTTAAATCGTTGTCCATACTTGTCAGTACGCTGCGAGTGTAGTTGTTAAAAACGAAAGACACTTCCATTATCCTGTTGCCCTCTGCCTCAGGATAAGAGGTGACGGTAATGTCGGGCACTATTATTACGTTGAGAGGATTGGAGTAATACTGCTCAAGGACTATCTCCTTGATATAGTCTGCCGTTACGGGCGGAAGATTTGTGTAGAAGGTGCACGAGGATGCGTAGTCTGTAAGGGAGGACTCAAGCAGTACCTGAAGATAACGCTCTGTGGATACTGTTGAAATATTTGAGATATCGCTGAGATCCTTTTTAAAGACGATATTGACTGTGACATCCTTGTAGCCGACGATGGGAGTTATCTGGCAGCTGATATAATATGTTGCGTAGCTGCCCAACGGGTCGGAGGATGACAGCTCACGGCATATCTCGTTTACTGAACCTTCGAGATCCTCTCTGTCAAAAGTGGTGATGCGGAAAGTGGCAGTCTCTGTGTGACTTTTCACCATGTTGTATACTTCCTGCCTGAAGCTGTCGTATGTAGACACTTCTATGGCGCTGTCAGGCATAGAGGTATCTCCGCTCTGTGAATATGGAGTTATCTCAGTAACTTCTCCCTCCAGTATGGAGGCACAGCCTGTACAGGAAAGAAGAAGCATCACGGCGAGAAAAGATGAAAGGAGTTTTCTGCCCACGTTAAGCCTCCTTATTTTATATCGGCAATATCGGAGAAGCCGTCTCCGAAAACTTCACGGGAGTCTGTTATGATGATAAACGCATCGGGAGCTATACATTTTATGGATGCGCGAAGCTCTACTATCTGCTGGGGTCTGATGGCGCACATTACTATTTTCTTGTCCTTTTCGGAATAGCCGCCTGAACCGTGAAGAAATGTTACACCGCGGTCAAGAGACTGGAAAATGAAATCGCGCACCTCATCTCCGTGGTCAGAGATGATTATGCACAGCTTGGCAACATCTGCGCCGTAGAGCACAAGGTCAATGACCTTTGAGGAGAGAAACATTGTAATGAGAGCATACATTGCACTCTCCATTTTGTCAAATATGACGGCATAAAGGCTGATGATTATAATATCGAGAATGAGCATAGCCGTGCCGAAGTTCATAAAGGGATAGCGGACACGGATAAGCTTTGCGATAATATCAGAGCCGCCTGTTGTGGCGCCGCCTCGGTAGATGATGCCGAGACCTGCGCCGTAGATGACACCGCCGAAAATGCTGGTGAGGAAAGGATCCTGTGTCAGAGTATGGGGGAAGAGTGACAGCAGGTCAATGCATACAGAGGACAGGATGGTACCCATAACGCTGGAAACCATAAACTTAAAGCCCAGCTTTTTCCATGCCAGAATAAAAAGCGGAATATTTAAAATGATGATAAGAGTACCGATGGGAAAGCCTGTGAACTTATTAATGATCATTGAAATACCGCCGATGCCGCCTGTGGGGACGGAGTTGGGCAGCAGGATGTACTGGAAGCCTGCTGCGTATACAAGACTTCCGATAAACATCAGTATCAGGTTTTTAATAAGCCGTTTAGGCTCAACTCTTAAATTCTTCATATATCAAAAAGATCCATCTGTTTTTCTTCCATGTCCTCAGGCTTTAAAATCGCACCTGCGGCAGGAACGGTTTTTACTCTGTATCGTGAGAAGTTTTTGACGGTAGCATCCTTGAGAAGCATTGCCTTGTCAAGGGTGTATTTCTTTTTAAGTGCCATTACCGCAACGCCCTGAGAGTTTCTTGTGGCTTTTGCTGCGATAAGAGAAGAGTTGAAGATGAGAAGTCTGCCGTCTGTGGAGTATACGGCAAGGTCGATATCCCCGTTTATAGGTACGATGGAGCGCAGGGGAGACTTGTCGCTGTATGCGCCTGTGAGCTTTTTGCGGTTTGTCTTTGTGGCGTATGCGGAAAGCTCTACCTTTGCTGCTTTGCCGTTTTCGAAGAAGAATATGAGCTGTCCCGTATAATCTCCCGGGAGCATCATATAAAGGGGAGTTTCGCCCTCGTCCATTCCCAGTACAGAGGGGAGATAAGAGCCTAATGCCGATGCCTTTGTATCGTCAAAATCAGAAACTCTTGTCTTGTAAACCTGACACTTGTCGGTAAATACAAGGAGCTCGTTTCTGTTGGACGTCTCAAAGGTCATAAGCAGGCTGTCATTTTCCTTGAATTTCTGCTCACCGCCCATGCGTAAGGAAAGGGGAGTTATCTTCTTGAAGTAGCCCTCTTTGGAAAGGAACAGGTGAACTGCGTAGTCCTCTACCTGAACCTCTTCTTCGACCTCTTCGATCTCATCATCGTAGACGATGTCTGTCTTTCTGGGCTGACCGTACTTTTTAATTATGCCCTTCAGCTCAGAAATAATTACGTTTTTGATTCTGCGCTTACTGTTTAAAAGATCCTCAAGGTCTGCAATCTCATCCTTTAAGGATGAAGTCTCCTGTGTGCGCTTTAAGATATATTCGCGGTTGATGTTGCGAAGCTTTATTTCAGCAACATATTCAGCCTGTATCTCGTCGATACCGAAGCCAATCATGAGGTTGGGGACAACCTCAGCTTCTTCTTCGGTGTTGCGGATTATCTCAATTGCGCGGTCGATATCCAGCAGTATCTGCTCAAGACCGAGAAGCAGATGCAGCTTGTCCTTTTTCTTTGTGAGATCGTTGTATACACGGCGTTTGACACATTCCATGCGCCATGCGCACCACTCGGAAAGAATATCGCGGATACCCATAACACGGGGCATGCCTGCGACGAGGACGTTGAAGTTGCAGGAGAAACTGTCCATTAAAGGAGTCATGCGGAAAAGACGCTGCATCAGCTTTTCAGGGTCAGCTCCGCGCTTTAAGTCGATCGCCAGCTTAAGACCTGAAAGGTCTGTCTCATCTCGCATATCGGAGATCTCTTTTACCTTGCCTGCCTTCTGAAGCTCGGCCACCTTGTCGATGATGGCTTCGGCAGTTGTGGAATAGGGGATCTCGTAAATTTCAATAAGGTTTTCGCTTTTTAAGTATCTCCACTTTGAACGCACCTTTACGCTGCCGCGGCCTGTCTCGTAGATGGAGGCGATATCGTTTACATTGAAGATAAGCTCGCCGCCTGTGGGGAAGTCGGGCGCTAAAAGGGTGGTCATGATATCGTGGTTGGGGTCGTTTAAGTACTCAATAGTGGTCTGGCAGACCTCGGTCAAGTTAAAGCCGCAGAAGTTGGACGCCATACCGACGGCGATACCTGTGTTTGCGCTGACCAGAACATTGGGGAAAGCCGTGGGCAGGAGCGTGGGCTCTTTTGTGGTGCTGTCATAGTTGTCCACAAAGTCCACGGTGTCCTTGTCGATATCGCGGAAAATCTCAGAGCAGATATCGGAAAGCTTTGCCTCTGTATAACGGGATGCAGCGTAAGACATGTCTCGGGAGAATACCTTACCGAAGTTACCCTTGGAGTCTACAAAGGGTGTCAAAAGGGCTGAGTAACCCTTGGAAAGACGAACCATTGTCTCATAAATAGCTGCATCACCGTGGGGGTTTAAGCGCATTGTCTGACCGACGATATTGGCGGACTTTGTTCTGCCGCCTGTTAAAAGACCCATCTTGTACATAGTGTACAGCAGCTTTCTGTGAGAGGGTTTGAAGCCGTCTATCTCAGGGATAGCACGGGAGACGATAACACTCATGGCATAGGGCATGTAGTTGGTCTCAAGTGTCTCTGTGATGGGCTGCTCAAGGACTTCTGCACGAAGTCCTATAACATTGGGATTATCTTTTCTCTTGGGAGTGTTTTCAGTGCTTTTCTTCTTTGCCATTGAAACTCTTTCTCCTTAGTTTTTTAGGAAATGTCTGCCAGATCGAGGAACTCGTGTCCGTGATCGGCGATGTGCTGTTTTCTGCCCTGGAGGTTGTCGCCTAAGAGCAGATCAAACATTGCTGCTGTTCTCTCCACATCCTCGGGCATGACCTTGATAAGTCTGCGTGTCTCGGGGTTCATTGTGGTGAGCCACATCATCTCAGGATCGTTTTCACCAAGACCCTTGGAACGCTGGATGGTGAACTTGGCGCCGTCCAGAGAAGCTAAGATCTCAGCCTTCTCGCGCTCTGAATATGCAAAATATGTCTTGTTTTTGCTGTTGATCTCAAAGAGGGGAGACTCTGCGATGTAAACAAAGCCCTCTTCTATAAGTGTGGGAGTAAGACGGTACAGCATTGTCAGGATAAGTGTTCTTATCTGGAAACCGTCAACGTCGGCGTCGGTACAGATGATTACCTTGTTCCAGCGAAGGTTAGCAAGGCTGAAGCTGGAAAGCTCCTTGTTCTTCTTGGTTTCAACCTCAACACCGCAGCCCAAGACTTTCAGCAGATCGGTGATGATCTCACTTTTGAAGATTTTGGTGTAGTCGGCCTTGAGGCAGTTGAGGATCTTGCCTCGTACGGGCATGATGCCCTGAAACTCCGCGTCACGGCTCTGCTTACATGCGCCCAGAGCAGAGTCACCCTCAACGATGTATATCTCGCGCTTGGATACATCCTTGGAGCGGCAGTCAACAAACTTCTGAACGCGGTTTGCAAGGTCAATATTGCCTGAGAGCTTTTTGCCGATGTTGAGACGTGTCTTTTCGGCAGCCTCACGGCTTCTTCTGTTTATAAGGACCTGATCGACGATTTTTTCAGCTTCTTGAGGATGCTCGATGAAATAGACCTCCAGCTGAGAGCGGAAAAACTCCGTCATTGCCTCCTGAATAAACTTGTTGGTGATCGCCTTTTTGGTCTGGTGATCGTATGCGGTCTGTGTGGAGAAACAGTTGGTTACGAGAACAAGGCAGTCCTGAACATCTGTGAAAGTGATCTTGCTCTCGTTTTTCTGATATTTGTTTGTTTTGCGTATCTGTGCGTCAATAGCGGAGACAAAGGCGCTTCTTGTAGCCTTGTCGGGAGAGCCGCCGTGCTCCAGCCATGAGGAGTTGTGGTAATACTCGATCTTGTTTATCTTGTTTGAGAAACAGAACGCAGCGGTGATCTTGACCTTATAATCCTGCATGTCCTCGCGGTCGCGTCCGACACGCTCTGTTTCGATATAAACAGGAGCGGAGATATACTGCATGTCAACGATTTCGTCCACATACTGGGAGATACCGTTTTCATACAGGAATATTGTCTCTTCAAAGCCATTTTCGGTCTGGTTGCGGAAAATAAACTTAATGCCGGAGTTTGTGACAGCCTGCTTTTTAAGTGTGTCGGTAAAGAACTCAACAGGAATATCAATGTCGGTAAATACTTCAAGGTCGGGCTTCCAGCGGGTGAGCGTACCTGTGCGCTTGCCCTTGTAAGGCTCTTTTATCATGTCGCCTGCGATGTAACCCTTTTCAAAGTGCAGGGAGTATTTAAAGCCGTCACGCCATACGGTTACGTCAAAATACTCGGAAGAGCTCTGTGTTGCGCAGGCACCGAGGCCGTTAAGACCGAGAGAGTAGCCGTAGTTTTCATCGTCCAGCTTACCGCCTGCGTAAAGTTCGCAGTAAACAAGGTCCCAGTTCCATCTCTCCTGCACAGGGTTCCAGTCAACAGGGCAGCCGCGGCCGAAGTCCTCTACCTCAATGGAGTGATCCATGTAGCGGGTAACGATGATCTCGGTGCCGTGGCCTTCTCTTGCTTCGTCTATGGAGTTTGAAAGTACTTCAAAAGCAGTATGCTGACATCCGACGATATCGGAAGAGCCAAGCATAACGCCGGGGCGTTTTCTTATTCTTTCGGCACCGACCAAAGCGCCGATACTGCTGTTGTCGTATTCTTGCTTCTTTGTTGTTTTTTTCATTATAATTCCCCTATATGTAGAGTTAATTCACAAAATTATCCAATTATATAGTATATAGCATGGAAAACAAATATTCAACAGAAATTTGTATTATACATTAAAATATAATAATAGTGCTGTCCCATATTCGGGACAGCACCATCCTGTACAGTATTTTATGCTCTGTACATGCCTTTAGGCAGGTGACCTTTCGCCGCGTCTTTCATCTGCAAACTCCGGTGAAGTATTTCATTCACCACAGATGTTCGGCACCGGTCTGATGTCCTGCCGACCGGCTGATAGTATTATTGACTGTGAAAATAAAAATATACTGGAAAAATAATGCTTAAAATGGTATATACTTGTAAAGAATCTAACTTTGAGGAGTTGATACTGATGAACGCTGAAGATATCGTACAGGGCGTAGAGTTCGTTGCGGCAAACCCATGGGTGATAGCAGCGGCAGTTGCTGCTCTGCTTGTGATATTTTTTATAATATTCAAAGCATCTCTGAAGCTTGCGGCAAAAGTACTTATAAACGCAGTAGTCGGATTTGTGCTTTTGTTTGTGTTCAACGGCATCGGAAGCCTGTTCGGAATTGCCCTTGAAATAAGCTGGTTCAATGCCATAATCTCAGGAGTTTTGGGAATTCCGGGCGTTGCGCTGCTGCTTATTTTAAAGTGGATGGGAATAATGTAAAAAACCTTGGAAAATATAAGAAAAAGTTGATTTTTCCTATTGATTTTCATATATCGTTTTGATATAATACCAAGGCATTACGCACGAAACCCGACTTTTCGCCATGTGCCGATTCGGTTGGCGTGGGGGATGAAGGTTTCGGAGGTAAAAACAAATTTAGGAGGAAAACAAACAATGGCAGTAGTATCCATGAAGCAGCTGCTTGAGGCTGGTGTACACTTCGGTCACCAGACAAGACGCTGGAACCCCAAGATGGCTCCCTACATTTATATGGAGCGTAACGGCATTTACATCATCGACCTTCAGAAGACTGTAAAGAAGCTCGAAGAGGCTTACAACTTTGTTCGCGACACAGCAGCAGAGGGCGGCACAGTTCTTTTCGTAGGTACAAAGAAGCAGGCTCAGGAAGCAATCCGTGAAGAGGCAGAGCGCGTAGGCATGTACTATGTAAACGCAAGATGGCTCGGCGGTATGCTCACAAACTTCAAGACAATGCGCACAAGAATCGACCGTCTTGCACAGCTCCGCAAGATGCAGGAAGACGGCACATTCGATATGCTTCCCAAGAAGGAAGTTATCAAGCTCACAAACGAGATCGCAAAGCTTGAGAAGTACCTGGGCGGCGTTAAGGAAATGAAGAAGCTTCCTTCCGCTATCTTCATCATTGACCCCCGCAAGGAGCGCAACGCAATTGCTGAGGCTAAGAAGCTGAACATCCCCGTTGTAGCTATCGTTGACACAAACTGCGATCCCGATGAGATCGACTATGTAATCCCCGGCAACGACGACGCTATCCGTGCTATCCGCCTGATCACAGGTGCTATGGCAAGCGCAGTTGTTGAAGGCAGACAGGGTACAGAAGAGGTAGAGACAGAAGCTGTTGAGGCTGCTGCAGAAGTGGAGGCAGAATAATGGCATTTACCGCACAGGACGTTAAGGCTCTCAGAGAGATGACAGGCGTTGGTATGATGGACTGCAAGAAGGCACTCCAGGCTACCGACGGTGATATTGATAAGGCAGTAGACTGGCTCCGTGAAAAGGGTCTTGCTGCTGCACAGAAGAAGGCTGGCAGAATCGCTGCTGAAGGCGTTGCTTATGCAGACGTATTTGGTGGTGTTGGCGTTGTTGTTGAAGTTAACGCTGAGACAGACTTCGTTGCTAAGAACGATAAGTTCCTTGATTTCGTTAAGGGCGTAGCAGCAGTTGTAGCTAGCGAGAAGCCCGCAGATCTCGAGGCTCTTATGGCTGCACCTTACGGTGACGGCAAGTCTGTTGTTGAGATGCAGCAGGAGATGGTTCTCGTTATCGGTGAGAACATCAACGTTCGCCGCTTCAAGTTCTATGACACAGGTGTAAACGTACCCTACATCCACGCAGGTGGTAAGATCGGTGTTATCGTAAACATGGAGCTCGAAGGCATCGAGGCTGATGCTGTTGTAGAGCTTGGTAAGGACATCGCAATGCAGATCGCTGCTATGCGTCCTTCCTTCCTCGACAAGTCCGAGGTTGATTCTTCCACTCTCGATAAGGAGAGAGAGATCCTCACAGCTCAGGCAAAGCAGGATCCCAAGAACGCAAATAAGCCCGACAATATCATCGAGAAGATGGTTATGGGTCGTATCGGCAAGTACTACGAAGAGAACTGCCTCCTTCAGCAGGCTTTTGTTAAGGAGAACAAGGTCTCTGTAGAAAAGCACGTTGCTGAAGTTGCAAAGCAGCTCGGCGGCAAGATCGTTGTTAAGTCCTTCACACGTTTCGAGAAGGGCGAGGGCATCGAGAAGAAGCAGGACAACTTCGCAGAAGAAGTTGCATCCATGGTAAAATAAGTTACCGAAAAGGCGGTTCGAAAGAACCGCCTTTTTTATTTTCTCAGGCTAACCTATTGCTTTTAGTGGTATTATATACTATAATATCCCTGTAATTTAATTACTGACGTAAGTGGTGGAGTCTGTCATAAAGCCGTTTGGCTTTATTTATGTCGGTAAAGTGCGTTTTTGCACTTTTGTGACAGAACCGTGTGTTCTGTCTTTTTGTTTTAGTGGTTATATTTTTATCACTAACTGACAGTCCACCGTCTATCCGCAGTGTATTTGTATCTGCAGATAGGCGGCTTTTTTGCTGTGATTTTTCCACCGCTGCGGCAGAATTTTTAAAGCTTAAGGAGATAAAAATGATCGTCGCACTGGTAATTTTTCTTGTAATGTATGCGCTGATGCTTGCTTTCCAGAAATATCGTCCATGGATAGCACTTTCCACAGCTGCTATATTCATTATCCTCGGAATTGTCGGAGTATATGACATGGGCATTTTGGCAGCATTAAAAGCTGTTGACTACAATGTCCTTCTTATGATAGGCGGAACAATGGGCATTGTAACTTTGTTCATTGAGAGCAAAATGCCTGCCCGTTTAGCTGAGATACTTATAACAAAGGTTCCAAATATAAAGTGGGCGGTTACGGCTCTTGCTCTGTTTGCCGGTATCGTCAGTGCGTTTGTTGATAATGTTGCTACTGTTCTTATGGTCGCACCTGTTGGTCTTGCAATTTCACGCAAGCTGAAAATATCACCTGTTCCCGTTATAATCGCAATCGCTGTTTCATCAAACCTTCAGGGTGCAGCTACAATGGTAGGTGATACAACAAGCATGCTTCTCGGCGGCTTTGCAGGAATGAACTTTCTTGACTTTTTCTGGATGCAGGGAAAGCCGGGTATTTTCTGGGGCGTTGAGCTTGGCGCACTTGCTTCTGTTGTCGTTCTGCTTATCTTATTCCGCAAGGATAAGCAGAAAATAAGCGCAAAGGTTGAAACTGTAGTTGAGGATTTCTTTCCTTCGTGGCTCATGATCGGCGTTGTCGTCCTTCTCATCATCGCATCCTTCCTGCCCGCACCTGCATCTCCCGCACTTCTTGCGATTTATAATCTCAGAAGCGGTCTTATCTGCGTTGTGCTCTGTGTCATTGGTGTTATCAGAGCATGTGCAAAGCAGAAGGGTTCAGAGCCTTTTAAGCAGGTCATCCGTGACCTTGATAAGGACACACTTCTCCTTCTCTTCGGTCTGTTTATCGTAATCGAAGGTATCACAGCCGCTGGCGTTATCGACGCTGTAGCAGGTCTGTTCTATAACATCGCAGGTGACGATCCATTTCTGCTGTTCACACTTATCGTATTTGCATCCGTTGTTCTTTCGGCGTTTATTGATAACATTCCCTACGTTGCAACAATGCTTCCTGTTGTACAGAGTATTGCCTTACTTATGAACGGCGGTGCGGGAATGGATCCCAATGTCTTCTATTTCGGACTTTTAACAGGCGCAACTCTTGGCGGCAACCTGACACCCATTGGTGCATCCGCCAATATTGCGGCTATCGGAATTCTGAGAAAGAACGGCGAAGAGGTAAAAACATCAGACTTCCTGCGCATTGGAATTCCATTCACTCTTGCTGCGGTTCTTGCAGGATATGTCTACATCTGGCTTGTCTGGGGAATATAAAAATAGGGGGATAAAGATATGAAACCGTTAAAAAGAAAGGTAAGCATAACCCTCGATGAAGATGTCATCGAAAAGGTAAAGAAGCTGTCCGAAGACTGCGACAGATCTTTCTCGCAGTACATAAACCTTATACTGAAAGAGCACCTTTCAAAGATAGAGAAATAAAGCAAAAAGCCACTACGAAAAGGCGCGGTGAGATAAGAATACATATGCTTTCTTATTTCACCGCGCCTAAGCTTTTTAATGTAGATTAATAACACACTTGCATAAACGACACGCTTTTTCTGCAAATTTTGCAGCACCTCCATAAGAGCGCGATACATAAGTAACAACATACTCGGCGTGGTCAAGCATCCAGTTGTTGCGCCACGAGATGGCAAAACGCTTCGGTACATTTTCAATGCCCTCGGGGAATATGGTGCTGTTGTATTCGGGATTGCAATCCTTCTGCGGAAGATATGCAAGAACTGTGAAACATGAAATATGAGGATAAATCGTATTTAAATCACGGAGAGTTCTTGCGGCAATTTTGTCAAAAGCGCCGTTATTTCCTACATAAAACACATTAACATTTTTGTGTTCGATAAGATCGATAAGCACTTCTCTTAGGTGAGCTTCAATCGAAGCAGGACAATCTCGGTGCCCAAAAAATGTACAGCTTGGCATATTTTCACCTCTTTTGTGGGATATATCGTAATTATAACTTGTTTTGTGCAAAAATGCGATATATCCCACACGATTTATCGTAAATTTGGCTAAACTTAAATTACGATTTATCGCACAGGAGGGGAGGCGGATTGAACACAAAAGAAGCTGTTGCAAAACGCATTCTCGAGTTATGCGAAGCGCGCCATTTAGCTGTTAATGCGTTGGCTACTGCGGCAGGCGTTTCGCCGTCCACAGTTTACAGCATGCTTAATGAAAAAAGTAAAAATCCGGGTGTTGTATCATTGAAGAAGCTTTGCGACGGTTTTGAGATAAGCATACGAGAATTTTTTGATAGTGATCTGTTTGACGATCTTGAACAGGAAATAAAGTGATAAACAAAGAGAGTGAAGTTTTAGACTTCACTCTCTTTTTCGCTCAAAAGCTTATAAATAAACTGTCCCACACCGTTTTCTGTGTTTTTGGGGATAATAATGTCAGCCGCTGCCTTACAGCTTTCCGTTGCATTTTCAACGGCGGCGCCAATAGCGGCGCTGAGTATCATGTCAATATCGTTGTCGGCATTTCCGCAGGCACAGGTTGCAGGCAGGGGAATATTCAGCATTTCACAGACCTTGCGCATGCCGCTTCCTTTGCCTGTGTGCTTATTGGAAATCTCCAGAAGATGACCGATAGAACTGGTGAGATAGACATCGTCAGTCTGCTCTTCAATACGCTTTTGGAAAGCAATACGGTCATCTGCGCTTGTAAACGTGATGTTTACGCAGTCAAGGTTTTGCGCATTTTCCTCTGCAAATCCGTAAAAATCATCCACAGGATGACGCGTGGTCTTTAAATACTCCACAATATGAGGTGAGATGGTGGGAGGACTGAATTTTAGAGGGTCATCAAGATAATCTGTAGGTGCATAGGCTATACTGTCTATGATAACCTCGGCACGGCAGGCTTCAAAACTTTTCACCTCGCGTAAAATCAGCGCCACAGCCTCCTTTGGAAGGGGAAAACCTACAATGCGCTCATTTTTGGTCACATCATAGATAGAAGCTCCGTTTGAGACGATGGCATAGCGTATGCCTGAAAGCTCGGTTATGCATTTTGGCAGGGAAGTGTAGTTTCTGCCGCTGGCGACCACAACCTCAATGCCGTGTGCCATGGCATCCAGCAAAGCCTGCCTGTTGTAATCTGTCAGCACACCGCCTGTAGAAAGAGTGGTATCGTCAAGGTCAAGGGCTAAAAGTTTTATGTTCATATACTTGCAAGGTATCCTTCCAGAATGAGGGATGCGGCAACGGCGTCAACATTTTTTCTGTGGTTTTTCATCTTCTTTCCGTTGCTGTGGAGAATTCTGTGAGCGTCAACGGTAGTTCTGCGCTCGTCCCACATTATAACGGGCAGACCTGTTTTCTCTTTCAGAATTTCGCAAAGTGCAAGACTCTTTTCTGCTCTGGCGCCCATGGTGCCGTCCATGTTTTTGGGAAGACCGAGAACCAATGTGCCCACACCGCGTATTCTTGCCTCGGCTGCGACTTTTTCTGCGATAACCTCAGGGTTCCATTCTGTAATAACAAAGGCATCTCCGGTCATCATATTCATAAGGTCGGATACGGCAATGCCTGTTCTTGCGTCACCGTAGTCAATAGCCATTATTCTCATGCTTCCACCTCCGGCAGCTTGCACACGTCGATCCAGCATTTGGCGTTTGAGTATTTGTAAAGCTCCTCAAGGTTCAGCTCTATTGCGCTGTTGGAGCTTCCCGCTGCGGGGAATACAGTCTCAAAGCGCTGCATTGAAACGTCGAGATAAACATCAATACCATCGTTTATTGCAAAGGGACACACTCCGCCGACGGCATGTCCGATGTTTTCCAGAACCTCATCGGCAGAGGGCATTTTTGCCTTGAAGCCGAACTGATCTTTAAATTTGCGGTTATCTATCTTGGCATCGCCTGCGCAGAGAATGAGAATGTAGCCCTCGTTTCCCTTGAAAGACAAGGTCTTTGCTATGCGCTCAGGCGCAGTACCTACGGCAATAGCTGCCAGCTCTACTGTTGCGCTGGAGAGTTCGAACTCCAAAACGCGGTTTTCCATACCGAAATTTGCAAAATATGCTCTGACTTTATCGATTGACATGCTTTTCTCCTTGAAATATCGTAAAATGTATAGTAAAATTAAAAAGTTGAACTATCAACAACACACAAAAAGCTTGTGTTTTCAATGGTTATATAATATAATATATGAACGAATATTGCAAATTTTTAAATCAGTAACATTTTCAAAGGTGGGAGTGTTTTTATGGTCAAGTTATATACAGGGCTTGGATACATTCAGATTTCCAATGAAGTACTCACAAGACTTACCGGTGAAGCTGCCATGAGCTGCTTCGGCGTTAAGGGTATGACAGTCCACTCCGTCACAGACGGACTTGTTCATCTGCTCAAGAAAGAGGCAATGGGCAAGGGTGTAAAAATCAGATACAACAGCAACGGAACTATCTCCATAGAACTTCACATTGCCGTAGACCAGTGCGTAAATCTGCCTGTTCTCTGCAGCAACGTTATGAAAGAAGTGCGCTATAAGATGGAGAGCACAACCGGCGTAAAGATCGACACCATTGATGTTTACGTTGATTCAATCATCGAAGGATAAATGGAGGAGTCGATCGTGACAGAGATACTTACAGGTGCAGTGTTTGCCAATATGATCCACAACGGAGCTGCGGCAATCGAACTGCATAAGAACGAGATTAACGAGCTTAACGTTTTCCCCGTGCCTGACGGAGATACAGGTACAAATATGAGCCTTACAATGAACAACGGCTCAAACGAAGTTAAAAAGATTTCCGCTGAGTCCGTAACAAAGGTTGCAGATGCTGCAGCAAGCGGACTTTTAAGAGGCGCAAGAGGTAACTCCGGTGTTATCCTCTCTCTGCTGTTCCGCGGTATTTCCAAGTCTCTCAAGGGCAAGGAAACAGCAACTGCAGAAGACTTTGCAAAGGCAATGTCTGCAGGTGTTGAGGCTGCATATAAGGCTGTTATGAAGCCTGCAGAGGGCACTATCCTCACAGTTTCCCGTCTGTCTGCAGCCGCAGCTGTAAAGTGTGCGGAAGACGAAAAAGATGTTGAGGCTGTAATGCAGTATGCGATCGAAGAGGCAAAGGTAGCTCTTGCGGATACAATCAACTTAAACCCCGTTCTCAAAAAAGCAGGCGTTGTAGACTCCGGCGGTAAAGGCTTTATCTACATTCTTGAGGGCATGCTCCGTGCTGTCAAGGGTGAGATCATGGAGCGCGTAGAAGTTGAAGATGTGGAAATGGCAGCAGACTTCACAGAGTTTGACACAGAGGACATCACCTTCACTTACTGCACAGAGTTTATCGTAAGCCGTGAGAACAACAAGGATCCCGATATCCTTCGCGGCTTCCTCAACGAAATCGGCGACAGCATCGTTGTTGTTGATGACGATGAGATCATCAAGACTCACGTTCACACAAACCAGCCCGGTGATGTTCTCACAGCAGCTTTAACATACGGCAGCCTGCTGACGGTTAAGATCGAGAACATGCGTGAGCAGCATACAGCAAAGGTTGTCGAGGCAACAGCTGAGACAGAGACTGAGGATAAGGTCGCAGCTCCCGAGAAGCAGTACGGTTTTGTAGCTGTCTGCGCAGGTGAGGGCATGGCAGAGATATTCCGCAGCGTTGGCGTTGACGCTATCGTAACAGGCGGACAGACAATGAACCCCTCCACAGAGGACATTTTAAAGCAGATCAACAGCGTTCCTGCTGAGGTAGTATTTGTTCTTCCCAACAACAAGAACATCGTTATGGCAGCACAGCAGAGCATTCCTCTCTCTGAGAAGAGAGTAATCGTAATCCCCACAGGCACAGTTCCCCAGGGTATCACAGCCGCTTTGGTATTTGACGAGAGCGCATCTCCCGAGGAGAACGAGCAGATGATGACAGATGCTGCTGCAACAGTACACACAGCTTCCGTCACTTATGCAGCCCGAGACTCCGAATTTGACGGACACAGCATTACAGCAGGTGAATATCTTGCACTTCTTGACGGATCTCTCGTTTCCAATGACAGCGAGATCGCAAATGTTGTAACAGGTACAGCAGATGCCCTCGAAAAGCACTCTCCCGAAATCATCACCGTTTATTACGGCGAAGATGTAACAGAGGAGGATGCGGAAAAGGTCGGAGGTATGCTTTCTGAAAAGTATCCCGATGCAGACGTAATGGTTCTCTACGGCGGACAGCCCGTTTACTATTACGTAATCTCCGCAGAATAATATTTAAAGCTCCGATGCATTTTGCATCGGAGCTTTTTGTATAAGAAATAAATATTGAGCTTATGCTTCGATCTCGCCGCTGAAGATCTTACGGCTTTCAACGTACATCTCTTCACGAACTGCAGGTGTTACAAAGTGAGTTGCGTAGAAGTTATATGCGCTGGGCTTGCCAATCTTGTTTGTACGGTGGATGTACTCGCGAGCGATGCGGCGCTGCTCTTCTTCGGGAAGCTTTGCAAATGCTTCGCCGCGTGCTGCATCGGAGCCGAGTGCCATGATATCCTCAGGGATGTTCATGGGGAATGTGCAGATGATGATCTGATCGCCGAAATCGTCGTAGATTTTGTAGCAATCGTTCATGAGCTGGGGAGCCCACATATCCCAGCCTGCCTTGATCATGTTGGGAACCTGCTTGTAGTTGTTGCCGCAGGAGTGGAACTCGCAGAAAATGTTCTTGGAGTGGAGGAAATCTGTGATTCTCTTCATGTAAGGTACGATCATTTCCTCAACAAGTGCAGGGGAGAAGAATGTTTCCTTCTGAGAGCCCCAGTCATCGTGGAAGAATACTGCGTTTACATCGGGGAAATAGTCAGCGACGTGCTGGAAAATGTCGATGTAAAGATCTGTGAGCTTGTCAAAGAAAGCGTGAACTTCTTCCTTGGAATCTTCGTCAAAAATAGCCATAAGAGCGTTTTCGAACTCCATAAGAGCGATCAGACGCTCGAAGTAACCTGTGTGGAACCACAGCTGGTTGAAGTTTTCGGGCTTGAGGTATGTGCCGTTGTTAGCTTTTGCACAGCCTTCCCAATCCCAGGAATCAACGTCAGGCCATACTACCTTCTCACGCCACTCGTCAATTTCTTCCATAAAGGGAACGCCGGGGCGAACCATAGAGCCGCCAGCCTGCTCGACCCACTCCCACTCGATGCCGAACATATCGGGGCCGCCCTTCTGGTCCATATACTTCGGTGTCTCTGCCTCGAAAACAAAGCCGCGTGCGATATCATCGGGAATGATGTGGGGTGTGAAAACTGTTGTGTCAGATGCCTGATACATCTGCCACCAAGGCTCTCTCTTGAAAGCTGCTGTGCAGGAATCGTGCTGATTCAGGGGGAAGCTGAACTGCTCAACAGGCATACCGAAAATAAATCCCGGCTTCTTTTCTAACTCTTTGGGATCGAATTTTGCAATCATTAGAGTAACTCCTTTATATTATATTGATTATAAAACTTGTTCATAATCTGACAATTCAATTATATTATAATTGAATTGTCAGATTATTTCAATTTTGCAATTATACATATTTTGTCTGATTGTTATGTCATAGTTTGGTGTAATGGTAGAAAATAGTACATATTTTCTACTTAATAAAGAATAATTATTTTTATGTGCTTTTTGTACAAAATCACACAATCAAATTTAGCTAAATATACAAATGTGAAAAATTTGAAGATTAATGTCACATTTTGCTTTTTTCGCATCATATATAAGTGTAAAATATTTTTATGGAGGTGCTGAAATGAGACCGAAGCTGTCGCTGAAAACTCTATACCGAAGTCCCGTAAGGACAATTTTGACCTTCATTCTCCTTGCAGCGGTCACATTTGCACTCGTATCACAGGTGCTTGAGTATTCCGTTGCCAAGCGTGAAACTGAAAAGGCTGTTGAATTATACGACGGCATACTTAATATTGAGAGCGGAAAATTTACAGGTACAAACGAGAGTGTTCCTGCCTACATATACTCAGATAAAAGAGTTTCACAAGGTGTACTTCCGACAACATTCTATGAACGCTATCAAAATTTGGGATATGCTCCGCTGTCGCAAGAACAGATTGATACATTATCTGCGCTTCCGTATGTCACCTACATTGATACGCGCTATATGACAGCAGGTGTATCAGAATACCGCCGCCTCGATGAAGGTGTTAAGTATTATGAATACACAAATATCTGTGTTGTTGAAGCAACTGTGAAATTCTATAATTCTACAACAATGGCACTTGTGGTAAGTGATCTTAGCCTTGTTGGAGGAGAACCCATACGAAACAGCGGATTTGGTGATTACGATATTTTTATCATGGGTGAAGCTTCGTATATGCTCGAAGACGGTGGCCGTGAGTTGTACTATTTGAAAAATGCCGACCGAACAACAACTGTTGCGACCAAAGACAGCATTTATGATTCGGAATATCTTGAAACACTTAATGTGGGTGAGCGGTATGTTTTTGTACTGCGATATGAGGATGAGCTTGTACAGCAGGACACATATACATATTTTCTGACAGATCCATTCGTATACGGACAGTGTGATGCTGTGTATTCTCTCAAGGGTGAACCTGAAAACTATCTTGAAACGGAGAAGTTTGCGCCACTTAGAGAATATATCAACATTATAGAAACAGACCAATATACCCTTGATGTTGTATATGCGAAGAATATGAATTCTATCCGATATTTTGCGGATAAGACTATCGGCATCTCTGAGGGACGTGCGCTTACACTTGAAGATACAGAAAACGAAAACAATGTATGCGTGATACATCACGACTTTGCTCTTGAATATGGGGTGGAAATCGGAGACACAATAACCGTAGAACTTGGTAATAAGCTGTTTTCACAAAACAAAGCGGTTGGTGCAGTTTCGGTTGTAAAGGAGAGAATGTCAACCTCTTACACTACTGCAGAACTTGAAATCGTTGGTATATTTAAAGACAACCGAAATAAATATGCTGACATAATGGAAGTTGATACTGCATGGGCATATGGCAAAAATACTGTATTTGTACCTCAACATCTTTTAAATGTCGAAAAATCGGAACTTGAAAATCACAAGTTTTATCCGGGTGAGGTAAGCTTTGTTGTAGAAGAGGCGTGGGAGACACCGAATTTTGAAAAAGAGATAGTGCCGAAGCTTGAGAGTGAAGGATACACTGTATACTTTGAAGACGGTGGATTTAAGGATTTGATTTCACCCATTAAGGCATCGGAAAGAATAGCTGCAATCAAGATGCTTGTTCTTATGATTGCAGTGTTTGCGGTCACATATTTTGTATCTGTACTGTATGTAGCAGGCAGAAAACGCGACTATGCCATAATGCGTCTTTTGGGCACGACGAAATCAAAATCTGCAAGAGCATTACTGCTGCCCCTTCTTGTTATTGCGGCTGCCGCAGCAATTATAGGAAGTACAGCGGCGTATATCTATACTGTGCTTAATATTGCCGACAGTCAGGCGATAAGTGCAATCGCGGGATATGATGCTGATCTGAGTATACCTGTGTATCTGATCATTGTGTGTCTTTGCGGTGAAATAGCACTAACACTTATTCTTATGCTTGCATCTGTGTCAAGCCTCAGCAAAAAATCACCTCTTGCCCTTATGCAGGCAAACAGTCAAAAACACCGCAGACAGAGAAAGAAGAAAAATTATGTGGCAGAGCCTGCTGAACCTGTTGTTTTGGGTGAGTGGGAAAGTATTGAGCGCCTTGTGCCAAGCGGTAAAAAGTACAAAGGAAAGTTTGTTTTCCGATATGTTTTAAGACATATCCGCCGCACGGTGGGAAAAGCGGTACTGTTTATTTTGATTGCTGTTTTGCTTATAAATCTTTTGGGACAGCTGCTTATAATGAGAAATTCTTATCTTGAGATTTTTAACGGTACAGAGATAAGATCAAACTATGCGGGACTTCTCAACTTGAGCTATGTTGATAAGCTGCAGCAATCGGGATACGTAAAAGACTTGTACTACTGTGGTAAAACTGATCTGATGATTGACTTCTTGCCAAAACAGGGAGCTATTGTCTGCAGCGACATTTATATGTATGCGAAAGAGAATGGTATAACAGAACCGAAAGTAACATATCTCGAAGGGTATGATGATACCTCAACTCATAAACTCAGTAGTGTTATATTAATGGGCGAAGACTATATGAAAGAGTGCGGATATGAGTTGGGTGATGTTGTTGAGATAATGTCTTACGACACATATCAGCAAATGGTTGTTTGGGCAATCATAAATTTTGAAACGTTGAAAAGTAATGGAGAAGTATACACAGACGAGGAGATACTTGAGATTGAAGGCGAAGAGTTATACAGACGCTTCAGAAAGTATCATACCGAAAACTTTACAATAATCGGAAGTGTTTCCGGTGAGGACAAAATGTTAAACAGTATTGCATTCTTACCGGGCAGTACTAAAAACAGTAAAGACTTTGGACAACTGGTAATTGTTCCCAGTGTAACGGCGGTATTGGAAGATAACTGGCAAGCTGAAGAGTACCGTGCTTTTGGAGAGGAATTGGCGGATGCTAATGGAACGGGTGAAGTTGCATTTGTAATGGACACATCCAAGCTTGATAATGTAAAAAACAACATCGAACTTATGAACACCCTGTACCCAATAATGATAGCCGCTGTTATGGTAATCGGTGCGTTCCTGTGCGGCATGCTGATAGTTCAAAATTCCAAGGATATTGCCATAATGCGTGTGCTTGGTACGTCCAAACGCCGAGTAAGAGCCATAATGGTACTTGAACATATGATTTTATGCATTGTCGGTATTGCGCTTGCGGTTGCGGTACTTGCTGCTCGAGGAGTGCTCACTCAAATGCTATTGGTAATTGTACTCTATGTGGTCGTAATTTTCGCTGCATCTTATGTTGCGTCAGTACTGGCTTCCCGCAAAAATGTACTTGAGCTTCTGCAAACCAAAGAATAAAAATACCCGTCTCAAGGTGGACTCGCATAGGAATTTACACGCTCCAAACCGTATCTTTTCCAGCAATACTTCATCAAAAAACCACGGTAGGCGTCAGCCTTACCGTGGTTTCTTTCTTCGTTTTGCCGAAAAATCTTTCGTTTTGGAGTGCCTTGCAGTTTTGAACTGAAGATTTTTTCTTACAGATATATTTGGAGGATGCTGAAATACTTTGTGTATTTTAAAGGCGACAAATTTTCTGTGGGAAAAAAAGATTTGTTCAAAACCGTATAAATCCCTGTGTGAGTCCGCCTAAAGAGGCGGGGATTTGTATCTTATTTGCCGTATTTCAAAAGCTCAGGCAGAAGCTCGTTGGCTTTTATACGGATCTCGTCAGCGGTGGGGTAGTTGAGGGCAGGTGTCATGTCCAGCTCGATAAAGCCGAGAACGCAGTAAATTGCGCGGTATTCGGGTTTTCTGAAAATGCTCTTGTAGCGCTTAAGATCCTTAGCGAGACACTTGATAGCATAGTCTCTGTGCTCAGGCATGTCGATGATCTTGTGTACGCGCTCCGCAATCTCCTTAGCAGTCAGCAGGCATACTTTTGCTACCTGAGGAGACTCTTTGGGGTCAAGCTCTTTGAGAAGTGCGGTGACCTTTTCCTCGTGCTCTTTACCGTAGGGGAATGCCCACTCAGCATATTCGCGCTCGTCGCGCTCTCTAGTCTTTTTATTTTTAAACTGCAGCCACTGAATCTCACCAAGTGCCATAATTTTTCTCCTTCCGGTGCTTAAAAATTTATGTAGAAAGTATATCATAGGTTAAAAATTAATGCAACACAGGTAGTCATTTTTAACATTTTTGTTGCAATTGACAGGCGTTTGTTATAGAATATAACCATAATTATGACAGATTCAAGGAGGTTTAATATATGAAAAACAAAAAGACCATTATCGGAATCATCATCGCAGTTGTGGCTGTTGCCGTCGCTGTAACTCTTGCCATCATCTACAAGAACGAGCTCATGGAGATCATCAACGTTGTTAAGGAAAAGATCGACGAGAAAAAGCGCGTTTATTTTGCAAGAGAAGAGTTTGACGACTACGCAGACGTAGAGTAAAAACACACAGCACCTGTGAAAACAGGTGCTGTTTTTTTACGCTTCCTATTGACATTGATTTGCTTTTGTGATAATTTATTTAAGCACTAAATTGAATGTGGGGGTGTAGCTCACCTGGGAGAGCGCTTGAATGGCATTCAAGAGGTAAGGGGTTCGATCCCCCTCATCTCCACCAAAAAGACCCGGAATCGAAAGATTCCGGGTCTTTTTCCATTGTTTTCGGATAAAAAGATTAGGGGTGTGGCTCGTTCGGTTGTTTTGCCGGTGACTAAGCTGCACCCCTGTGCTTTTTGCATCGACAACGGGTGGTTTACTTCAGTTCCAACAGCTTGCGCCATGTTTGCTCTCCGGCAGTAATCTCGCCGTCCGCTTCTCCGTTATTATCCGCCTGAAAAGCCTTTACTGCATGCTCAAATCCGCTGCCGGCGATACCGTCTGCATTGCCGACTTGGGTATAACCTAATGTGTACAAGCGCTTCTGAACAGGTATAACGGCAGGATGGGTGCTGTTGACCAGACGTGAAATTGTTGGGACTTTACTCAACGTTTCAGGACCGGCAATGCCGTCCACCGCTGCGCCGACAGCAGTCTGAACATCCAGAATAAACTGCTTGAGCGTGTAACTCTCCGGCTCGGACGAAGGTTCATTGATAGCTTGTGTGGTGATATACGCATCAAGACCTGCTGCCTTGACTTCGGACAGATACGCTTCGGCATTGCCTTTAACACGGAAAGCGCCCGTCTGAATTCGGTACAATGTGTCATTCTCATTAGAAGATGTGATATATGCGTCAAAGCCTGCCGATTTTACTTTCGTTAAATGTTCCTCGGCATTGGTTCTGACACGGAATGCACCGGCTTGAACACGGTATAATACACCATGTTCAACGGGTGTATCGGGAGCAGGTACGTCAAAATATTCAGCAATTACGACTGCTTCTTCCTCTGCTAAACGGGCCAGATTTGCTTCTTTCATCAGCCAGTGCGTGGATTGCGTATTGGTGTGGAAAGAATGCTCTAAAATCAAGCCGACTGTCCCAACAGCGACTGCACCACGGATTACCCCGTAATAATCACCATTGCTGCCTTCTCTGGTCGCGATCCGGCCTTTCTGTTGTGTGCCCATGATAAGACTGATCTGATCCGCAAGCAACCGACCGATTTCATCGCCGCTTCCGTCCAGCGGTACATATACCATAACACGATCTACAGTATCATTAACATCGGAGCCAACAGCATTGGAGTGGAGAGACAGGAATAGATCACAGCCTTTGGACGCCGCTCCTCGCTCGTATACGCCTAACATCGTATCTTGTGTTGCCCTCGTGGTTTTTACCACGATGCCGTAACGCTCAAGTGCAGTTTTCAACAACAGATGAAGTGTCCAACTCATATCGGATTCATAGTACTCTGGAACTGCAGGGCTGCGGTTATAATCACCTGAATGACCTGCATCCAAGCATACAACAGGATGCGTATGACCGGGTTTTACATGTTTCATAGGATGAAAACCTCACTGAATTTGAGTGATGACAAGGTGCGCGGATACAGACCGCGGACCACCTGCAACCGGTGTGATGGTGAGGGCTGCTGCATTTCCGGCAGGATTTCGAACAGTTAATACAGAATTGATTGCGGTCGTCGTCACGAGAGCCATGCCAATAATCTGGGAGGCTCCGGTCGCACGACCTACCACGGTGTATTCCAAATCTTCACCGTTCAAAGTCAGGATCAACTGACCTGCTTCCGTTACACTTACTTGGAATAGCACCTGATAGGTGCCGATCAGCGCAAGGTTGAAAGAATCCGGTCCGGTTCGGGCAATATCCGATCCGCTGTTTGGGCCATCTTGCGGGAAGCTTACATCCGTACCCGGAGCAACTGTTACGGCATTATCGGGCGGCATTAATGCATAGAAATCTGCAAAATTAAGCACACCACCGGCAGGTCCTTGCGGGCCGATGGGACCGGTCTCACCAACAGGCCCCTGTGGACCGACGGGACCGGTCTCACCGGCAGGTCCTTGAGGGCCAACGGGACCGGTTTCACCGACAGGACCTTGAGGGCCGACGGCACCGGTCTCACCAACAGGCCCCTGCGGACCAACGGGACCAGTCTCACCGGCAGGACCCTGCGGGCCGATGGGACCAGTCTCACCAATGGGACCCTGTGGACCAATGGGGCCAGTTTCACCAACAGGACCGTGAGGGCCGATGGGACCAGTCTCACCGGCAGGTCCTTGCGGGCCGATGGGACCAGTCTCACCGACAGGTCCTTGCGGGCCGACGGGACCGGTCTCACCAACAGGACCCTGTGGGCCAACGGGACCAGTTTCACCAACAGGCCCCTGCGGGCCGATAGGACCGGTCTCGCCAGCAGGTCCTTGCGGGCCGATGGGACCAGTCTCACCGGCAGGTCCTTGCGGGCCGATGGGACCAGTTTCACCAGCGGGGCCCTGAGGGCCGACGGGACCAGTCTCACCGGCGGGTCCCTGAGGACCGATGGGGCCAGTTTCGCCAGC